>SLRQ01000104.1 GCA_007130885.1 Deltaproteobacteria bacterium | reverse complement strand
GGGTGGGCCAACCCGCGAGAGGGTGCACGAGTAATCCTTCGGGCCGATATTGCTCTACGGCCGGTGGCATCGGTTTCGACTAACGGGCTCCGCACTTCGCCACCGCCAACTGAATCCGTTCAGGGCCGTCAAATTGACGCTGGGCTCGTGGGTGCGCCGCGTTATTCGAAACCGAAGACCCCCGGCCTCTTATAACTGCTTCCTCCCAAAGCGACTCAGAAACAGTCTCGAGATAGTGCGCGCGGGGGAACACCACCTTGTTTCTGGTGGGTGCTTACTTCAGCTTCTTGCCGGAGGTTGTTGCCGACAGGGTTCCATGCTTCACGCCTCGCATCCCGATTAGTGAGTCGGCGATCTTCTTGACCTGTGAAGCTTTGCCCCCTACCGCGATCATCTCCATGCAGTTGTCATGGTCCAAATGAATGTGGGTAGCGGCCATGACGGCGTTGTGATGGTCATGTTGCAGGCTGGTAAGCCTCTCGGTGAGCTCACGCTTGTGGTGGTCGTACACAATGGTGATCGTGCCGACCACTTCGTCATTACTACGCCACTCTTCCCGCACCAATGACTCACGCATGACATTCCGCAGTGCCAGGGATCGATTCTTCCAGCCCTTGCTCCTGGCCATGCGAAGAAATCGTTCTAGTAGGTCGGAGTCGATTGAAACGCTGAAGCGGGTTAGCTTGCCCATAAAATGCTCCTAGAAACCGGGCCAGTGGCTGGGACGCGCAACGCAAATCGTCTCGGCGTTTTTGGCGTCGAGCCATGCCGAAGGAGGGTCTTGAACGGCTGGGATAATACCCAATCCTGCCCAAGGGCTCGGCTGAAGGCAAGCTAACCTTTATCGTTTACGCGGCTTTCTTGCCGCACTCACCGGCTCCGGGGACTGAGCCGGCCGGAACCTCAAGTTCTTTTGGGGAGTCTATCTCCGCCTGCTTTTTCGGCCTGATGAAGAAGCTCAGTATGGCTCCAATTAGGCACAGAGAGGCCGCAATGATGTAGGCCATGACGTAGGAGCCGGTGGTGTCCCTGACCATCCCGCCGATCAAACCGCCGAACACGCCGCCGGCACCCCAGGATGTAAAGACTAGACCGTAGTTCACGCCAAGGTTCTTGGTGCCGAAGAAATCCGCCGTTGTGGCCGGGAATACCGCGAGGAAAGCACCGTAGCAGAAGCCGGCTATGGCGGTTCCTATGATTAGCGGTACAAGCGAGGTAAAGGTGCCGAACAGGAGGAACGTCACTGCTTGGAGCAGGAAGATGAACAGCAAAGTGTTGGCCCGCCCAAGCTTGTCCGAAAGGACGCCGCCGGCAACTCTGCCGCCCGCGTTGAAGCCGGCGAGCAACGCCACCAAGATGAACCCCAGTGTTACTCCCGCCTGCTCCACGGCGATGCCGGATAGCTGGCCGATGATCATCAGTCCCGAGAGAGAGCCAAAACAGAACATCAGCCATATGAGATAGAATCTCGGTGTTCTCACCATCTCGTTCCAGGTGAAGTCGACCTTTACGGCTTTCTTCTTTTGCGCTTCTTGCTCGCTCTTATCAAGAACCGGCATATCCGCCGGAACATAGCCGGGAGGAGGGTTGCGGATGAGCTGCGCCAAAAGAGTTATCACGATGAAAAACGCGATGCCGATGATAAGAAAAGTGTTCGAGATGCCGTAGGCAGCGATCATGAACTCCGCTGCAGGAGCCGCATAAATAGCTGCTAATCCGAACCCCGCGACCACGATTCCGGCAATCATGCCGCGCTTCTTCGGGCTGAACCATTTAATCGCGGGCGGGGTTGCGGAGGCGTACCCCAACCCCATGGCGGTTCCGAAGAAAATGCCGAAGAAGATGGATAGCCCGACAACCGTCATGAAGAAGCTGGAGGCTATCAAGCCGATGCCGGCGAAGACCCCTGACGCCATTATTACCGCTTTGGGCCCTATCTTGTCTTGAATACGGCCGCCCGGGACCATGAGGAGGGCGAACACGCCGCAGGCGATCATGTAGGGAATTTGCGTCTCCATTGCGGTCCACCCTAAATTATCCCGCAAGTAGACGGCCATGATGCTCCAGGCGTAGAGAAGACCCAAAGCGAGGTTTACGCCGGTTCCCGCCAGGGTTACAGTCCATCCTCGATTGACATTGCCTGACATGCTCTTCTGAACTCCTTTTTTGTGGACTCGATGACGGCCTATTTGAAAATTAGGTTGCAACTCTCCAATAGGACACACACTCCCCTTCAGGGATCATGGTGGGAGAAGCCTCCAAGGACTTTTTTCATCCCGTGGCTTTTCTCTTAAGTCCACACCTAGCAGTGATAAGACCAGATGTGCTGACCAGATGCTTCAGAAGAGACTTTGTGGTGCCTTGGTGATGGCCGGGCAGCAATATATTCTCGAAGGGGGGGGAGTCAAGTGTTTGCTGACAGGGACATGAAATGCAAGGAGATGTGACCCGCAATGCGATTAGGCGTGGTAGGCTCTTGATAAGCCAGCCGCGTCACGGTTACCGGTTCAACGTGGACTCGGTGATCCTCGCGGGTTTTGCCTGTCCTCCCGAGCCAAGGGTATGCGATCTGGGTACGGGCACGGGAATACTGGGTTTATGGCTGGCTCTGGAAGGGGCCGAGCACGTGGTGGGTCTCGAGCTTCAACCGGAGCTCGCCGAGCTTGCTCGGGCCAACGCAGAGGACAACGATCTGGCTGATCGGTTCGAGGTGGTGCGGGACGATCTCCGGCTGTTCGGTTCCGGCTCCAGGTCCGCAAGCTTCAATCAGGTGGTGAGCAACCCCCCGTTCGCTCCCTTTGGAAAGGGCCGGGTTGACTCGAACCGGCAAAGGGCCTTGGCCAAGCACGAGATTGCGATGGAGCTTGACGATCTGATGGCTGCGGCGGCGCGTCTTCTAATGACCGGAGGTCGCTTGGATCTCATTCACCGCGCGGATCGTGAGGGTGAGTTGCTCGAGTCAGCCGAGAAGCACGGTTTGTCGCCTGTGCGACTTCGGCGGGTTGTGCCGCATCCGCGCCGGCCTCCGGCTCGCATTCTGCTTCGGGCCGTTCTAGAGGATCCCGCAATGGCCGATGCCCCGGTGGTTGAGCCCGACCTGGTGGTGCATGACTCTGACGGTGGCTATGCCGAAGAGGTAGCGCGTCTGCTGGATGGTCCTTAGCGAGGCGTTGCCGGTCCCGCTTTTCGTTGGCGGCCAGGAGGGGTATGCTCGCTACGATGTTTCCTATAGAGCGTCCGCGAAGATTGAGGAGAACAAGGGCGATTCGAGCTTTCGTCAGGGAGACGAGTCTCGATGCCGGCGATCTCGTCTACCCGATGTTCGTCGTACCGGGCCGCGGTGTAAGGCGGCCGATAGATTCCATGCCCGGCGTCTGTCATCTCTCGGCCGATGAGGTTGCTCGAGAGGCTGCCCGGATCCATGAGCTCGGCATAGGCGGCGTCTTGCTTTTTGGGGTGCCCGAGCAAAAGGATCCCGAGGGCTCAGGCGCCTGGACCGACGACGGTGTTGTACAGGAGGCGGTGAGGTCTGTTGCAGGGGCGATCCCGGGCTTGTGCGTTATCACCGACGTGTGCCTCTGTGAGTACACCGACCACGGTCATTGCGGCATCATCGAAGACGGGGAGGTCGCGAATGACCCCACCTTGGAACTTCTTGCCCGGCAGGCTGTCAGTCATGCGCGCGCCGGAGCGAATATGGTCGCACCGAGTGACATGATGGATGGCCGGGTCGGACGCATTCGCGCCGCGCTGGATGACGCGGGCTATGACCAGCTACCGATAATGAGCTATTCGGCGAAGTACGCCAGCGCTTTCTACGGGCCATTTAGGGCAGCAGCCGCCAGCGCTCCAAAAATGGGGGACAGAAAGAGCTACCAAATGGATCCCGGCAACGCGCGAGAGGCTTTGCGGGAGGTACGGCTCGATGTGGAAGAAGGCGCCGACATAGTCATGGTCAAGCCGGCGGCCCTATACCTCGATGTGATCCGCATGGTGCGCGACGAGTTCTTGGTCCCGGTCGCCGCTTACCAGGTATCGGGGGAGTATGCGATGATCAAGGCCGCTGCTTCCAAAGGATGGATTGACGAGGAGCGAGCGATTTTGGAATCCTTGCTATCGATTAAGCGGGCGGGGGCCGATCTAATCATGACCTACTTCGCGCCGGATGCGGCGCGGCTGATCGAGAGACGGTGATTCGCGATGGCGATGCGCTACAAGGTGATCGAAGTGCCGACGGTTACCGACGAGGCTCTGGAAGATGTTCTCAACGAATGGACGGCTGCCGGCTGGGTATTCGACGGGATCCAGTTTGCCATGCGGGAAGCATCCAAACGGCCGGCCATGGCGTTCGTGGTGTTCACGAGACAGGACGAGTCCGAGTGAGTGACAGCGAGAAAGAGAACGGCGACAAGCGGACCTATTACCCAAAGGCGGACATGGTCCATCGCTCTGTCGCTCGACTGGTCGACGTGATCATAGTGCTGGTGGCGGTAGCTCTTCTTCCAAATACGGTTTCCTGGATTGTAGGCGTTGCATACCTCTTGCTCGCCGATGGTTTTCTCGAGGGCCAGTCACCGGGCAAGCGGCTGGGCGGAGTGAAGGTGGTAAATCGGCGCACGCGATGCAAGGCACTCTACAGAGAGAGCATCATAAGGAACTTGCCTTTCGCGATAGTGTTGGTCCTGGTGTTCCTACCCGTAATCGGGTGGATCCTCTTTTTGGTGGCGGGGCTATTCGTGCTGGCCTTCGAGCTATTCATGGCATGGTCCGATCGATTCGGCCTGCGAATAGGTGACGTTCTGGCCGACACGCAGGTTGTGGATGCTTCGGTGCCCATAGCGGACCCAACAGTGGCAAAGCGAGCAGTCCCGACGACGAGCTAATGGTGGGACGCAGGTAGGAAACCTCAGTCGTCGACTAGAACGGCGCTGAAGCTCACCGTGACGTTGCAGCTGGCGATCATCTCTTCGGCGCCCGGAGGCGGGGAGCTGATGTCGGTGGTCGTGAGTGATCCTGAGAGCCTGATCTCACCCTCCTCGTCCTCTTGAATGGTGCCACCAAGGTGAATGAGGAGTGTAACTAGGCGGGGCTCGAGCTGCGTTGCCTGTCTCACTGTCTCGGCGTTCATGGCAAGGCCGGCAATGGCGTCGTCCGGATCCCGGCTGGCGGGCTCGAGCACGTCGCCCGAAATAAAGAACTGCTTTACAGTCACGGGGTCCGTGATGTGCGTCAGAACCTCCGAACCCCGATCGTCCGGCTCCTGCGCGAGGACCAGGCTGCCATCGATCAGCATGGGGGTGAAATCGCATTCACCGGTCGTCGAGGCGGTTTCGATGACATAGGTGCCGCCGATGGATGGGCAGGGGTCGCATGGAGGAGGAGTCTCTCCGCATCCCACGGCGAGTGCCAGCGACGCCGCCAGAATCGAAACGATCCCGATCCGTGGTGACGTGCCATGGCTGGTGCTAGGTCGATACATGTTGGTGCTCCGTATTCTAAATTGCGCCGGGTAGTCTTCACGGGCCGGGCGGATCGCCGAACGGTGCCAAGAGAAAGAGTGTACGCGTAGTGTACCCTGAGGACGGCGGTTAAGTGGATAGTGGTTGGCCGTCTACTCGGCTCGAACGAGCCATCGCCAGATCTCGGCCGGCGTGGGGTTTTTACCGTACAGGAGGCTGGCAGCGCGAAACAGCCGGGAAGCGCCCTTCAATGTCAGCGCTCCGAAGGCCGTGAGTATCGCCAAGGCCAGGGCAAGCTCCCAGATCGGCGGAGGTTCAGCGGCCATTCGCATCATTACGGTGATGGGGGCGGTGAATGGAATGAAGGAGAGACTCACCGCGAGAGGTCCCCCAGGGTTCTGAAGGATGAGGAAGTTGAACAGGAATGGCAGCATGGCGGCCATGGTGAAGACCCCGGAGAGCTGCTGTGCGTGGCGCGCCGTGTCGGCCACCGCTCCTATACCCAGCATGAGTGCCCCGAAGAAAAGGTATCCCGACAGAAAAAAGCCGCACGCCCAGATGACCTGCTCCGCCCGGATGCCGAGTCCCGGGAGCAACACGACGGCAGGAACCGCTACCACGAGAACCCACACCAGGAGCTGAACGAGTCCCGCCGCCCCAATGCCAAGGAGCTTGCCCGTCAAGAGCTCTTCAGGCGTAAGGTTTGCGAGCAGCAACTCCATGATCTTGTTCTCCTTCTCATCGGAGAGTCCTAGAAGAAGGTAGCCGGCGCCGGCGAAGATGGCGACCGCCAGGAAGAGGGCGGCGAGGACGGGCACTAGAAATCGTCGTATGTCCTCGTCCACTGTCTCCTCCGGCACCTCCTCGCCGGAGCTGTCGAGGACTATTTCGTCCCGGTCGTAACCTTCGACGAGGCGTTCGAAGACATCCGGCGGGACGTGGTGATGAATGAGCGTGGAGCGGAGGATGAAGTGCAGATGGCCCCCGAAAGGCCGGACGAAGCCGCCGGCCAATCCCTCGCGCATGCGTAGCGATTCGAGCCGGCCGGTACTAAGAAAATCCTCCGGCACGATTACCACGCCCGTAAGCTCCCCTTGAAGCAGGGCCTGGCGTGCCTTTTCCCTATCGGCGAAGGCCAGGTATGAGTCGTTCCCGGTCTGTAGGTCGGGGTGAGTCTCGAGGACCGAAAGATCGAGCGAATCGCTTTCATCGACTAGCCCCACACTCGCCGCACGTTCTCCCGAGAGGATGCGTTCCGGCTGCATGAGGCCGATGAGCACGATCATGAACAAGGGAAGAGCGGGAAGAGCCAGCGTCGAGATGATGTACCCGGCGCGGGTCATCGTGGTCCAAAGCTCACGCCGGAAAACCCGAGCAAGCTTTTCGGCCCGAATAGTCCTCATTCCATGTCCTCGCCGGCTCGGGACGTTTCGCCGCCATCCCTGGCGGCTACCGCCAAGACGAAAACGTCGTCCAGGGATGGTAGGCTGCGGCTGAAGTGATCTACCTCGAAGCCCTCGGTTACGAGCTTCTTCAGGAGGTGCTGGGCGTCGACGTTTGGAGCAAGCGCAACCTCTTGCATCGTGCCTCGGCTGCGGACTTCGACGACCAAGTCGCGAAGGTTTGGCCTTGACTCCCAGCCAGGCGTGCATGAAAGCGTGACGGATGACCCGGCGAAGCTTTGCCGTACCTCGGCTACCGGACCCTGAAGAAGCAAGGCGCCTTCCCTCAACAGAACGACTCTATCGCAAAGCCGTTCGACTTGGTCCATCAGATGCGTGGAGACGATTACGGCGGCTCCTCGACTGCTCATCTCTTCGACGACGTCGCTGACCAGACGCCGGTTCACGGGGTCGAGCCCGGTGAAGGGCTCATCCAACACGACCAGCGCCGGGTCGTGAAGGATGGCCGCGCCAAGCTGAACCTTCTGCTGCATTCCCTTGGACAGCTCCCGCACGCGCCGGCGGCTCCAGGCGGAAAGCCCGGCTCTATCCAGCCAACTATGTGCTCTCGCTCTGGCTTCCGCGGGAGAGAGTCCGGCAAGGCTTCCCAGGTAGGTTAGAACGTCGGCTACTCGCTGCTTGGGGTAGAGCCCTCGTTCCTCCGGGAGGTAGCCGATGTGCTCGCGTGCACGGGTGGACGGGGGCTCTCCGAAGACCGATATCCTTCCCTGGTCCGGTCGGGTGAGGTCGAGCAGCATCCGTATGAGGCTGGTCTTTCCCGCGCCGTTTGGTCCGAGAAGGCCCAGGATCTCGCCGCCGGAAACCTGCAAGGACACGTTTCTCAAGGCGACGGTGTTTCCGTAGACCTTGACTACTCCTTCGACCAGCAAGGAAGGCGCGGTCGTGTTGGCGGCCGTGGACGTTACGGTTCGCAATGAGCTGCTCTCCGGCGCTCGCGTGCCGGCCGTGGTCTAGTAGGCCTGGCTCCTAGCGGGCGCGGTATACGATGCGGCCTTTGGTGAGGTCGTATGGCGAAAGAGCGACGGTGACCTTGTCTCCGAGCACGATGCGGATGAAGAACTTACGCATCTTACCAGACACGTACGCTTTCACTTTGCGGCCCTCGCCGATATCGACGAGGAACTGCCCGTTCGGGTACACCTCTGTTATCGTTCCTTCAACCTCTATGTGATCTTCACGCGGCATGGACACTCCGAGCAACTTGACTGGCGCAACCTAGCTCCGCCGCTTGCGCGGGTCAAGGCCCACGTCGACCGTCGTGCTGTACGTTGCGCGGCTGCTGCTATAAAATACGGAGATAAACACCAGTTTTGCGCGGTGGAAGAATCCGCCGCGCCCATGGAGGGTTACCAATGCGTCTTGCGGGGTTTCACGAGAACTCGGTGCAGCGGCGTCCGCATTCTCGGTGCTTCGAGGCCGCCGGTCACGGACGATTAGCCCTAGTGATTATGTTCGGCCTGCTTTTCGCTCTTGTGGCCTGCAACGGAGACGGACATGGCCGACAAGACGAATGTTTCGTGAACGTCGACTGCCAAAGCGGAGAAGATTGCGTGGACGGCGTTTGCGTGCCCCGCGAGGAGCCGACGGAAGGTTGCACCAGGGACGCGGAGTGCGCTCCAGGCGAGCGGTGTGATGTGCTGGCGGGGGAGTGCGTGCCGAGAGGACATCAGGATCCAGGCACTATCTGTTTCCCCGGTGATACCCGTTGCGTCGACGAGAACACGCGTGCGACCTGCAGCGAGGACGGCATGGAGTGGGAGGAGGAGACCTGCGAGCTCGCATGTGTAGATGGCGAGTGTACGATATGCGTTCCCGGTGAGGCGGAGTGCGTAGGAGACGTATCCAGGGTGTGCAGCTCGCGGGGCACCGCCTGGGAGGAGGTGGACTGCTCCGAGCTGGGCGTCTCCTGCGATGCTGACAAGGGGGTATGTCTCTTGTGCGTACCCGGCGACCGCCGCTGCGCGGACCAGTACAGGTTCGAGATCTGCAACGACCACGGTTCGGGATGGGACGACTACGCTTGCAAATACGGCCTTTGCGATGAGGAGACCGCGGAGTGCGTGGGCTGCACGCCCGGCATCCAGTACACGTGCGAGGGCACCAAGCGGATGGTCTGCGGCGAGGACGGCGAGACGTGGGAGCTGGTGGAGGACTGCGCCGATTCCGATGCCAGTTGTGAAAACGGCAGGTGCGTCGACCTGTGCGACGAAGCGGTCATGACAAACTCCTACATCGGTTGCGAGTACTGGCCGGTGGTGCTCGCAAACAGCGTGAGCAGTACCTTTCATAATGACTTCGCCGTTGTCGTCTCCAACCCCAATGAAGGTACGAGCGCCGATGTCCGGGTCTACGACGTCGGTGGGAGTGTTGTCCAAAGCGAAACGGTAAGTGGCGGCGAACTAAAGGTCATATATCTGCCTTGGAACGCGATGCCCGCAACGAGTAACAATGCACCGACGACTCAAAAAGGCGCAATCGCATATAGGATGGAGAGCAGCGTCCCAGTTACCGCGTACCAGTTCAATCCTCTACGCAGCAAGATCGGGGGCGACTACTCTCATACGAATGACGCCTCTCTTTTGCTTCCTACCCACGTGTTTGGAACTGAGAGTCAATATGTAGCAATGGCTCTGCCCCATATGCATCTACATGTGGACCAGGAAGAATGCATCTTCGGAGAGTGCATTATGTACAGAGACTTTATCGATGCGGACCAGCCCACGATTTTGGCTGTTGTGGGTACGGAGGACAACACGCAAGTTCGTCTGCGTCTCCGAGGGGCCACGGCTGCCGGAGGAGGACTGGCAGCACAGAGCCCGGGAGCCGAAACGACCGTGATTCTAAATAAACATGAAGTCCTTCAGTTAGCTAGTCGCCCCCATGGCGCCTCCACCGAAGAATACAGGGAGACAGTTCATGAGCCCGATTTCATGACGAAAATCACTCGTTTCCAGACTTTCACCGAGTATCGCGAATCCGACTTGACCGGCTCGATCATTGACTCGGACAAGCCGGTAGCGGTCTACGCGGGAGCGGAATGCCGCTTCGTGCCGTTCAACGAGTGGGCTTGTGATCACCTGGAGCAGCAGCTCTTTCCTTTCCAGAACTGGGGCTCCGCGTTCGTGGGAACCATTGCCGAACCCCCTCCGGAAGGTGACCCCAGCGTCGGCGACCTATGGCGCATCGTGGCCGCTGTCGACGGCACGCAGGTCACCTTCCAGCCGGCCGTGCACGGCAGCGTCACTTTGGGTGCGGGTGACTGGATAGAGTTCCAGACGCACCAGCACTTTCATGTCTCCTCTCAAGGACCGGACCATCCGATAATGCTCTCGCAGTTCTTCGTCGGCCAAAATGCCCATGGCGGCAGCATGGGCGACCCCACCATGATCCTCTCGGTTCCGACAGAGCAGTATCGGAAGGACTACGCCTTCATTACGACCGAGACCATTGCGAGAAACTACATCAACGCGGTTAGGCCCACCGGAGCCACCGTAAAGCTCGAGGGCCAGGAGCTGCCGGCCGGCTGCTGGACGAGCATTCCCGGCACTGCCTACGAAGTTTGCCGTCATGAGCTCGATGGAGGAACCTATTCGGTGACGGCGTCCGAGCCTATCGGGCTGACCGTTTACGGCCTTGACAACTACGTCTCCTACGGTTACCCGGCGGGCCTCGACCTACGCTCCATCGTGTCCGCCAACCCGGGTTGGTAGCCTTTCCGGGAAAAAGGATTCTCTGAGTCGCGGCAGTAAGTTTCCTGTTGTGGCCGCCTTCAGCGCTGGGGTACCATTAGCTTAGGACAATTGGGTTTGCGCGGCTGATGAAGGAGCCACGCGCGGAGGCTTGGCCATGGGTTTCAACAATGTCGGCGTGAGTGTCTCCATGTGTACCAAGCCGTTCATTTTCGGTTTTGTCGCGGGGATTGCCGCTTTGGTAATGACTGGAGCGGTCTCGTGCACCGGGGATGGCCGTGGAGCCGTCGAACACTGCTTCGTCAACGCCGACTGCCCAAGCGGAGAAGATTGCATTGACGGCGTTTGCGTGCCCCGGCAGGAGCCCACGGAAGGCTGCACCAGGGACGCGGAGTGTCCTCCAGGCGAGAGGTGTGACGTCCTGGCGGGAGAATGCGTGCCTCGGGGAGGTCAGGAACCGGGCACCATCTGTTTCCCGGGTGATACCCGCTGCATGGACGTGAAGACGCGGGCGACTTGCAGCGAGGACGGCATGGAGTGGGAGGAGGAAGAGTGTGATTTGGAGTGCCTGGCCGGAGAATGCACCGTCTGCGTTCCAGGTGATGCGGAGTGCGTCGGAGATGTATCCAGGGTGTGCAACTCGCGGGGCACCGCCTGGGAGGAGGTGGACTGCTCCGAGCTTGGCGTCTCTTGCGATGCTGCCAAGGGGGTGTGTCTTTTGTGCGTTCCCGGCGGCGAACGCCGGTGCGCGGACCAGTACAGGTTCGAGATCTGCAACGATCACGGCTCGGATTGGAACGACTATGCGTGCATTTACGGCCTATGTGACGAGGAGACTGCGGAATGCACGGGCTGCACGCCGGGGATTCAGTACAAGTGTGACGGTACCAAACGGATGGTTTGCGGCGATTGTGGGGAGACGTGGGAGTTCTACGAGGACTGCGCTCACGACAACTCGGGATGCGCGAACGGAAGATGCGTCAACCTATGCGATGAAGCCGTGCGGACCAACTCTTACATTGGCTGCGAGTACTGGCCGGTGGTTCTCGCGAACATCGTGAACAGCACCTTTCACAGCGACTTCGCAGTTGTCGTCTCCAACCCCAACGAAGGCACGAGCGCCGATGTTCGTGTCTACAACGCCGGCGGGAGCGTCGTCGCCAGCGAAACGGTCACTGGCGGCGAGTTGAAGGTCATGTATCTCCCATGGAACGCCATGCCTTCCAGGCAGAACAGCATAGCCGTGACACAGAAAGGAACCATCGCGTACCGGTTGGAAAGCACCATGCCGGTAACGGCCTACCAGTTCAATCCTCTACGCAGCAAGATCGGGAGCACCTACTCTCACACCAATGATGCATCCCTGTTGCTTCCAACCCACGTCTTCGGCACGGCGAGCCAGTATGTTGCCATGGCTCTGCCTCACATGAGATTGCGCACCGAAACGTGTCCTCCTTTTCTGCCCTGCAGCGTCAGCGACAGGGACATGC
>SLRQ01000096.1 GCA_007130885.1 Deltaproteobacteria bacterium | reverse complement strand
CCAACGGAGACCCTCGAGCCCTTCACGCGCGACCACCTGCCCAAGTACCCCGTCGGCCAGATCGTTTTCGACGTCAACGGCGAGTACGCCAACCCGAACCTACAGGACCAGGGCACAGCCATTTTCCAGATGTTCGAGGACGACACCGTCCGGTACAGTGTCATCGAGAAGCCCGGCTTCCGCGTCATGAAGGTCAACTTCTACGAGGACGTCGAGAGCGGGTTCGAACTCGTGCGCTCGCACCTCGCAGATGCCAGTGGGAACTACATCGACAGCTTCCGTGCCGTCGACGTGACTCGGCCCGAGGACTACGACACCAACTTCTCGGCTCGGACGCGTCACGACCGGAAGGTCGCAGCGTACCTGTGCTGTCTGGCTAGAGCGGGCTTCAAGATTCCGAGCGGCCGCAAGGTCACGTTCAAGGGCAACAAGGACCTGAACGCCTTCGCGAAAGAAGACGGTAGCATCGATCCGTCAAAGGGAATCACGCTCGAGGAGGCAACGAGCTGGTTCACCGGCATCTGGGACAACTACAACAACGATTACTTCACGAGCTACAAGAGGGATAAGGGGCATGAGTGGGCCGACGAGGACCTCAAGGCAATCCTCGTCTTCCTGACGCGTAAGCGCCAACCCGGCAAGGAGGTGAACGTTGACGGCTACATCCGCCTCCGCTCCATCAGTAACCTCCACACGTCGCAGTCCGAGAAGCCGTTCGAGATCGAGATCACCGAGCTCCTGCGGCGGGGAAGGATCGTCATCGTCGATCTGTCGCAGGGCGATCCGAGCATCCAGCAGCTCTACTCGGAACGCATCACCCAGAAGATCTTCCGGGACTCTATGGACCGGTTCATCGCCAATGTGCCCAACAACTTCGTCCAATTCTACTTCGAGGAGGCTCACAACCTCTTTCCTAAGAGGGACGACAAGGATCTCGCCCAGATCTACAATCGCGTGGCGAAGGAGGGGGCGAAGCTCCAACTCGGCCTGCTGTACGCGACGCAGGAGGTGAGCTCGATCTCCTCCAACATTCTCAAGAACACGCAGAACTGGTTCATCGCGCACCTGAACAACGAGGACGAGACTCGCGAAATCCGCAAGTACTACGACTTCGGCGACTTCACCGGCGCCCTCGTGCGCTTCAGCGCTAGCAACGATAAGGGCTTCGTGCGCATGAAGACTTACTCGAACCCATTCGTCGTTCCAGTCCAGATCGATCGCTTCCCGAGCGAAGCGGAGAGCTAGCATCGTGGGTTACATGAGCCGGCGCGGTCGCCGTCCTGACGAGAGCGCGAGCAAGAGTGCGCACAGCCACGTCATCAATGACACCGAGGTGCAGGCATTCCTCGCGCGCTGCGAAGTACCCCCACGTGACCCGGAGGCGGGCCTGTCTTCCGACAGCCTCACGTGTCTGCGGCCGGTGCCGGCGAACCCAATCCGTCATATCGTCGCCATCGATGGCGGCTTCACCGAGGTCGACATTGACGGGAACTATCCGTCGGCATCCCTTGCATTCTTCCAGTTCGGGGTCCTGGTGTTCGGTATGGAGGATCTTGAAGCGATCGAGCGGCAGCCCTTCATCGATCCGAAGGACATGTCCAAGCTGCGGAACATCGACCGGATGAAGCTGGTCCTGCCGATCCGGAACATCGGGCTGAACGGGGAGGCCGGCCTCCGCCACTCCATCCGGCGCTCGCTCCACGACTTTCTCTCCAAGGATCGTGGGGGGAGCAACATCAACGACGCCCTTGCGTGGCTGATCTTTGAAGGCTACCGGTGGCCGCGCATGCCAAGCGTCTGGAATCTCGCTTCATGCCCCCATCGGGCCTGTAGCGCCCGAGACATCCCCTTGCGATCGGACGAAATGCGAAGGGACTGGACCTTCCGTTGCCTCACGTGCGGAGAGACGATCTTCCTGGCCGACACCTTGCGCTTGCATGAAGCGATCGATGAGGAAATTGGCGCTCGAGGCATCCTCGGCTACATCACGACGGCGCTGGAGCAGATCATCCTCGCGTTCGTGATCAAGGCTCTCCACGACAAGAGGCCGCGCTCACTGGGAGAGGTGTTGTTCGTGAAGGACGGCCCGCTGGCGTACTTCGGACAAACCGCCAACCTCTTCCGACCGATGCGCCAGCTCGTCGGCTACTTGCAGGAGAAGGTAAACCTGTACCTGGTCGGCCTCGAGAAGAGCGGGGCGTTCGTCGAACACGCGGACCAAATCGCTCGACACATGAAGCCTGGAGACATACTCCTCTTGGGCAACGACTACATCTACCGCCACATCCTGCCGGGAACGCCCGATGCGATGGATGCGTACGGCCGTTCAACCTACTACAGCGTGAAGCTCATCTTCAAAGCGGAGTTGGGAGGCGTCTACGTTGCAACCATTCCCACGGCTGAGGCAATGATCGAGCCGGAGCGCGACAAGATCGCGAACCTCGACGTCGTCCTGCACGGCGTCCAGAAACTCCGCTGCGATATGTACGACAGTGCTCTCCTGCCCGTGGCGCTCGTGAACAAGCTGGTGTCCCTCGCCGACCATCCGAGCGCTGCGGTCCTACAGGCCTTCGCGAAGAGGAGTCTCGGCACATGACCTGGACGGCCGCTTCTTCTGGCCATCCACACCCAGCGCATGACGTGTCCACAGGACACGGGGCACTCACCCACCCATCTCTGCGACCGCATGTTGGCCATCATCCCGGACGGCAGGCGATGCGAACTCACGAATCTCGATGGCGAACTGTCAAACGACGTCCAGGCTTGGTTCTTCGTCACTCTTGGTGGAGTGGGGAGCTCCTGGCTGGCCGCTTCGGGCACGTGAAGCGGCGGCTTACGGCCTGGTTGTAGCGTCTGTGGCGCGTTTCGTGGGTGGTCGACCGGTGCGTGGTCGTTCCTCGAGGCCCGCGAGACGCTCGGCGTGGAAGCGCTTGCGCCATTTGGTGACGATCTGAACGGGTATGGAGAGCCGCTCGGCGATCTCCTTGTTCTGCAGGCCCTCGGCCGCCATGAGCACAATGCGGGCTCGCACGACCTCACGATACGGTGCGGTATATCGTGCTGCTCTCCGGCGCAACTCGCGCCGCTCGGCGTTCGTCAGGTCGATCGTGTACGGGCTCTGGCGCGGCACTCGAGGCTCCTTACCACCAGTTGAGCACGGCGGGTGACGGTTGCATGTTGTG
>SLRQ01000013.1 GCA_007130885.1 Deltaproteobacteria bacterium | reverse complement strand
GGCCGCCTCGTCGCCGCTTACCACCATGGCGCCGTCAATCGGCTCTCGGAGCCCGCGGGCGAGCGCTCTTCCGGAGAGGGTAACCGGATGAGCCGGCTCCGCTATCTCTTCCTCGGGATCACGCTCGTCCGCCTTCGGATCGCGCTCGTCCGCCTTCGGTTCGGGCACGTCCGCCTTCGGTTCGGGCACGTCCGCCTTCGGTTCGGGCTCGTCCGCCTTCGGTTCGGGCACGTCCGCCTTCGGTTCGGGCTCGTCCGCCTTCGGTTGGGGCTCGTCGACGACGTGTGCTTCGAGCGAGAAGTAGTAGCCGAACTCGATCCGCACCGGCGCGGGAGAGTGATCTATCTCGGCGGGTATGAACTCCAGCTTGCGCGCGGCTTCGAGCGCGGCATCGGATAGGCGACGATCGGGGCTGTCGACGACCTCGGCGTCGGTCACGGTCCCCTCGGCGCAGATGGTAATGAGCAGCACCACCTCGCCCTCCACTCCCGCCTCTACCACCTCCGGCGGGTAGTCGGGATCCACGTAAACCGATAGCTCGGGGGCCCTGGTGAGCACCGGCTCCGCGGCGGCCTCTTCCTCGGCGGCCCGCCGCTCCACATCGTCACGGTGCGGTTGCGGCTCGATCTGAGCCTCAGCGGAGCCCACCCAAAGCGCGCTCATCACCACGAGGGCGGCGCCACCAAGCCTCGAGCAACGGGAAAAGGCCATGGGCAACTCTAGTATCACGAACAGCTACCGCCAAACGAGACGGTTCAATCACTCCGCGTCCACTTGACTCTCTAAACGCGATTCGACCAACCCGAGGTGACGCGAAGCCTCCAAAGCCACACGCGAATCGACCGACGCGAGACGCGCGCGTGGACGCGAACGGCTTTCCTCAGGCACTCATAGCGTTTTTGGTCCCGCACCGGTTTACGGCCGGTTCTTCTCGAACCGGGACGCGAGGGCGGCTGCCCGGCCTTCGGCTCCGTGCTATCATGAAAGAGCCATGGAACGTGAAACGACTTGCGCCTCCACCAAGGAAGTCAACAACCGGAGATGGACCCCGGGCTTGCTATGCCTGGCGCTGTTCGCGGTCTTGCTCATTGCCGCCGCCACGGTTATCGCGGCTTGCAACGGCGGTGAAGAGAACGGCGAGAACAGGTTTTGCCTGGTCAACGCGGACTGCGACACCGACGAAGAGTGCGTCGGAGGGATGTGCATGCCGAAAGGACCTTCGGGCTGCGAGGGAACCGGCTGCGACGAGCATTCATTCTGCGCCTCGGACGGCGAGTGCAAGGGCTCGGCGGAGAAGCCTTGCGACAGCGAGGCCGACTGCGGCCCGGGCTTTTTTTGCTCGAACGTACTGGAACTTTGCCTGCAGGAATGCGAAACGCCCGCGGACTGCTCGCCGGAGCTGACATGCGATACGGCGGTGGGCGGCTGCATACCGTGCGCTTTCGATCCGCAGTGCGAAGGGCATCCGGACGGCGAGCGATGCCTGGCCGAGGAAGGCCGGTGCGTGGAATGCACGGACCCGCTCCACTGTCCCGACAACTACTACTGCGACCTCGATGAGGGCTCGGAGACGCTTTATCACTGCGTTGAAGGGTGCCTTGACGACAACGACTGCAGCGTGGAGGGTCACTGCGTTCGCGAGGGGACCGGCCCCGGCCGATGCGTCGAGTGCCTCCCGGAGACGGCCACGGAGGACTGTACCGATCCGCGGCGTCCCCGTTGTCACCCATCAATGCACAGATGCGTCGAGTGCTTCGAGCATGGACAGTGCACCGATCCGAACCTGGGGCTGTGCCATCCGGAGGACTTCGAGTGCGTGAGGTGCCTGGACAACACCGACTGTAGGATGGGCCACGTCTGCGTGCCCGAGCAGTGGGAGTGCGAGATCGGCTGTGACGGCGACGAGCGCTGCCCCCCCGAGGACGGCCAGCACCTAATATACTGCGACACAGGCCGTGGACCTCACGGAGAGTGCGTTGAGTGCCTGGGCGACGATCACTGCGAGGCGGAGTGGATCGATGCTTTCAAGTGCGAGGAAGGAGAGTGCGTGGCCGGATGCAACCAGGACAGCGACTGTCCCGAAAGGGTGCCTTACTGTCTTGTGGAAGAGAACCGGTGCGTGCGCTGCTTCGAGGACGAAGACTGCCCGGATCATCTCACCTGTGACCCTTCCGAGTATTTCTGCCGCTGCATCGACGAGACGGATCCGCGCAACGTGTGCGAGAGCACTAAACAATGCGGGAACCCGCCCGACTGGCCCAATCCACATTGGGACGAGACGTGTATCCCACTCACGATATGTGTGTCGGAAGCCGAATGCGACGGCGGATGGCGAACACTTGCCGCTCCCCGCTGCGCCGGTCACTGCTCGGGCCCCGTGAACCATCAAGTCGAGTGTCCATATGGCTTCTGCTGCCGGAGAGTACGCGACCTGGACGGCAACACGAACCTGAAGTGCGTCGAGATAGGACAGTGCCCCGGCGATTGCGACTAGTAGTGGCCCGTTTGCTCATTCGCGCCTCCGTCACTCGACCACAACGGTGACAAAATGTTAGGTGTTGGGGTTCATCGTGTGCACAAACCGCGCTGATCAATGAGTTGCATTGATTGATTCACAAAGACAGAGGCGAGAGATGAAAATTGCGATTCCAGTCCTTATCCTGTTTCTTGCTGGATGCGGGGCCACGGGCACCGACATCGAAAACGGCTCCAACGGAGACACCGACCCGAACGGGGAGACCGACCCCAACGGTGACCAAGATCATAACGGGGATCAGGATCCCAAGGATGACGACGAGCCGAACGGGGACCAGGAGCCCGAGCGCGAGTTCAATCCGGACGATCCAGGAATCCACATGTTCCTGGACATGGGAGCCCTCCTAATGATGGGAGACCCCATGGAGCTTTGTGCCGGTGGGTTCATGCCCGCGGCCCGGGAGGATTTCGATTCACCGGAAGACGGTGAGGAGATACCGCTGAATACTTGCGTGGTGGTCACGCAGGGAGACGGGCCCGGACCGGAGTGCACGACGGACGCCGACTGCTACCCCGAGCAGGTGTGCGAGCCGAGGTACGACAACGATGAGCAGCCCATCCCGGACAGCGAGCACTGCGTGACACCTCGGGATCTCATGGACGTCGGACCCCTTACCATAACGGGATTCAACGGAGGGCCGCAGACGCTGCAGTACAACCCGGGCCAGCAGGGAGCCTACACCACGGCGGACCCCGGCGACGGCCAGCTTCCGCCGGGCACCATCGCCTATGACACCACCTACACCATCGAAGGCGGTGGCGACCCGGCTCAGGGGCTAGGACCCTTCGAGGGCGAGATTCGTGTTGGCCCACAGCTTCAGCTTACCAGCCCGCCGATGACCGACGTCATGGGCGGGATGCCGGGCATCCAGGTCAACCCGAACCAAGACCTCGTTCTCGAGTGGACCGGAGAAGACCAGGACGGGGAGCTTCGAATCACGCTCTCCGGCGCCTCGATGATGGGAGATGACGGGTCCATAGAGTGTCGCGTAACGGACGATGGGAAGTTCACCATTCCTCAAGAGAAGGTAGCAGCCGCAAACCTGGGTGACATGGCTTTCTTGAACATGCTCAACATCGAACGACTAGGCACTGGCTTCGTCGCGGGTGAAGGGATGACTCACCACGAGATAGGGATGATTCAAGGCCTCATGCTCAACGTCGCCGTAGGCGGCAACTGAACCCGGGCTGAAACGAAGCGCGGTGGGAGTGCGAAGCCTCCGCGTACTGGATCTTAGCTCCAATCCTTGCGATGAATGGAAGGAGCGCCTAACCGTCGAAACTTACCGGCGGCCGCGTCGGGCGGCTGCTCGAGCTCGAATATAACGATAACAGGGCGGCGATAGCCGCTCGCGCAACGAAATATGGTGGTACGATGCTTCTGAAACGAACCGTCCCCGCTTTGCTGGCAACTTTGTTCCTCCTTCCAGCTCCGGCGCCGGCCGGCGGCCAAGCCTGGGAGAAGGTCTCGGAGACCGACGGAATCGACGTCTTCGCGCGTGAGGTGGAAGGAACCGCCGTTCGCGAAGTGAAGGCCGTCGCCCGGATCGATGCCCCGCCCGGAAGAGTGCTGGCCGTTTTGGCCGACGTCGATGCCTACACCGAGACCATGCCGTACACCGAAAAGGTGCGGGTCATGAAGCGGGAGGGCAACTCCACCTGGATGTACACGGTGATCAATGCGCCCCTGGTGAGCCGGCGTGATTACTGCATCAAGATAACGCTGTCTCGGCTGCCCGACGGCACGCTGAAGAGCTCCTGGGTTCCCGCTAACGATATGGCACCCTCCGAGGCGAAGGGCGTGCGGGTGGAAATAAACCAGGGCCACTGGCTGCTGCGGCCGGTATCCGACGGCAATGCCACCAAGGCCGAGTACTACATCTATACCGATCCGGGCGGCCGCATTCCAAGATCGGTGGTCAATCGCGCGAACAACACCGCTGTTCCCGACGTGGTCAAGGCTGTCCGGGCCGCGGCGGCCTCATCCCGTTACGCCGACGCAAGTCATCCCCTGGCCGGCGAGTCAGCCGCCGACTCGGAGAGCGCGGAGTAGCCGGGCGAGGCTCACGGAAGAACGGCGTCGAGGTCAGCCGCCACGGACTCGGCCGGTTGCCGGGGAAGGCTCACCAGCACCCTGGTGTGATCGGAGCGCGCATACCATCGGTCCTCGCCGTCATCACCGGCGAGCAGAAACAGCTCCATTCGGACCGGAAGCTTTGAGCCCGCTACCTTGAACTCCATGGAGGCCACCTGCTCGAGGCCTTCCGGCAGCTCATCCTCCTGAACATACTCGCGCACCCGAAGCGCCAGCAGCTTCCCTATCCAGTTGCCGTACTGCTCCACCCGCCTGTCCGGATCGGCGGCATCGGCGAAAAACGGACGGGCCGCTCCATCCTCTCCCTCACGCTGCACAATCTCGGCCCGGCGTCCATCACTCGCCACCACGACGCTCTCGATATCGCTTCGGCTGAAATCATGAAGCTCGCGCTTCATGAGCCCGCGGCCCGAACGCTCCAGCGGCCTCAAGGGCCCGGCATTCAGCAGATAGACGTCCTGCTCGCCGGGCAAGCGCAGGTACCGGGCTGCGCCCCCATGAGTTTGACCTCCCAGCTCGAAGGCCTGCTCGGTGCCGCGAACCGTCATATTGAGACTACCGCGGACATCCTCCCCAAAACCTAGCGTCTCCAGCCGCTCCGCGGAAAGGCCGGCGAGGCGCCGGTCGGCAATCAGCGGGACCAGTGCTTCGGTCAACGTGTGGGCCCGCGAGCCGCCGGTAAACGTGACCCGTCGCTCCTCGAAGACCTCTTCGGGCTCCGGAATCTCCGAACCTTCCCGTGGGACGAAGCCTTCCTGGCCGGGCACCTGCTCTGTCACCCGCACCCGGAGAAAGCGGCCGTGCTCGTCCTCCAGCGCGACCAGCTCTATTTCGCTCTCGTCCGCGCGCCAGACCAGGCCTCCCAGATCGTCAGGTGATCCGGCGACCAGCGTAATCCCCTCCTGACGGGCCAGCGTATCCTTGCCGGTCCACGTAAGATACGAAAGCACCAGCGTGACGGCGAGCAGCCCGGCCAAGACGAAAATGCCCCGGCTCATCCCGTGTAGTCCAACTAGCATGTCGCGCTCCTTCTGCGGCGCCGCTGCACGTAAAACAGTCCGCCGACCAGCACGATCAAGGGCACGCCGAATATGGTGCCGTAGAACCAGGCGACGTCCTGGTCCCTGGTATGCTGGATTCTGACATCCTCCTCGCTTTCCACCAGCCCGCTCAACGACTCGTCATCGGTAAGCCACCGCATGGTGTCAACGAACCACTGAACGTTGGCTTGATTGCCGAGATACAGGTCGGAGATGGCGGACGCGTTGGCCAGGACCGCGCCCCGGAAGGTGCCGCCCTCGACCTCACGCTCGACCGCCGCTCCAAGATCCCAAGTTTTACGCTCCTCGCTTTCGGCGTCGAAATCGTAGTTGGCAAGGACATCCGCCCAGCTTCTCGGCATCGAACGAACCGTGGCGCTAACGCGCAGCTCTTCTCCGCCCTCCGTCTCCAGCCAGCCCGTCCCGTCCAGTATCAGCGCCAGCCTGCTGGAATGCCGGGAAAGGGTGCTCACCGAGGGATGAGATGAGAATCGATCCGTCACTATCAACGAGCGATCCGCGTTGGTACGAGAGCGCCGTAGGAAGTGCCGGTCGTTCAGCACGAGATCGGAGTGGAAACGCACGCCGAGCAAACCCGCCAGATGCTCGTGCTCCTCCTCGCCAGGCTCGAGAAGAAGCAGTATTCGGCCGCCGTCTTCCGCGTACTGTTCCAGCGCCGCCACCGCCTCCGGGAGGAGCTGCTCGCGAGGTCCGGCCACCACCACCGCCGCGGCATCGCCGGGTAACTCCCGTCCCAGACCTTCGGCGACGCCAAGCTCGGCGACCTCGAAGTTGAGCTGCTCGAGCACCCGCTTTGCACCCGAGATTCGGCGCGCGCGGGTTTCATCGTCGATGCCGCTCCAATGCATCTCTTCATGACCGACGGTGAAGTAGACCTTCCTCGCGGCCCGGGTCAGCTCCAGGAAGCGTCTTTGAAACAGCTCGTCGAACTTGCGAAGGTTGCGCCTGGCGCCGTCGAGATCCGTGCCCAGGTTGATGCGCTCCGTCTCATCGCCGCGCGCCAAGACCACCGTCCCGTTCGAGGATACCCGCAGCTTCTCGGCCAGATCGAGCGCGGCGGCCTGATCGGCATGGACTACCCGGAGAAGCTCGGATGCACGCCCGAGATCCTCGAAGTAGGGATCGATCTCGCGCCGCACGTCGTTTGCCGGAGGAAAGAAGAGATAGACCTCCAACGGTTCGGAAAGAGCCTCGACCATCGCCCGCGTCGCCTCTCCAGCCGCCGTGGTTCTTATGCCGCGAAGATCGAACCCGCGCGAGTGCCGGCTGGCCAGGAAGTTGACGGGGAAAGCCAGCGATATCGCAAGGGCGAGACACAACCCGGTGGAAGCCGCTTGAACGACTCTGCGGGGCTGCGTCACCACCGGCATTTGCATCTGAACCCAATCGATTAGGAGCAGGGAGAGGCCCGCGCACAGCCAGACTATCGGCCACAATGCCGAAAGCACCACGACCCAGCGGCCGGCCGCCTCGCCTTCCAGACCAAGGAAAGAGACCATGCCGGGCAAGGTAAACGCGTAGCCGGCAAGTGAGCCGATGCCGGCCAGGGTCATTACGAGCGCCAAGATCCGTCCGGGCCCTTGGCCTTCGGCATCACCCGGGCGGCCGGAGGACGCGACGTCCCCGGCAGCCGATCCCGAAGATGCCCGGAGCATGCGGACACGAAGAGCCACCGATGCCGCCAAACCCGCAAGCGCCAAAACGGCGAAAACGCCCCGGGCCGCGGGGTCGGCCCCCAGCAGGCGTTCCCCCAGAAAGAGGAGGCCCATTCCCAAAAGGTAGAGGATCGCGGCGGCACTCATCTCCAGCGCCTCCATGAGATCACACGGGTGGTCGCATACAGCATGAGCAGCGTGATAGTCGCGTAGTAGACGAGGCCGTCGGTCTGGATGCGGCCCTCCATGAACGGACGGAAGTGGCGATCAAACAGGCTCATGTACTCGAGCACACCGGCGAACGGTGGAGAGGTGACCCTTGCAAGCAGCCAGCAGATCAGCAGCGCCACCACCAGTGCTCCGCCCAGCACCGCCGCCACTACCTGACTCCTCGCCAGCGAGCTGCCAAAGGTTCCTATCGCCACGACCGCCGAGCCGAGAGCAAAAAGACCGGCATAGCCGGCGAGAATGTGGGAGACGCCGATCTTGCCGTTTACGAATATGAGCGCGGGCATGTAGACGCTCATGAGAATGAGGCCGGAAAGAAAAGCCATCGCCGATAGGTACTTGCCGGCCACTATCGCGCCGTCAGGCAGCGGGGCTCCCTCGAGGAGCACGTCGGTACCGGTCTGCCGCTCCTCGGCGATGAGCCTCATGGTGATCAGGACAGCCGCGATCATCGTGGTGCCCGAGGAGAAGTAGAAGAACAACTCGAGCACCTCATGGGAGTACCTCGGCCTGTCACCGAGCGCGTAGGCGTTGAACATGAGGCCGTTCACGAAAAGCACCGCCGCCACCATCACCCAGCCCCAAGCCGAGTTCAGGTAGGCGGCCAGATCGCGCCGGGCGATCACCAAAACACCAGTAAGCGCTCGGGTCATCAGTTCGCCTCCCTCACATCGGTCTCGCGGCGTGGAAGAGCCTCCTTGGGCTCTCCCAGGCTTTCGCCCTCCTCGCTTTCCGGCACGGAGGCACTCTTCGCACCGGTGATGCCGAGGAACACGGACTCCAGCTCACCGTCCGACTCCACGACACGCCTTATCCCAAGCCCGGCCGCAACCAGCGCGGCAATGAGACCCTCTCGTCCGTCGTCGGCCTGCTCGGGCGACCCGTCGAGCTCGCCCACATCTTCGGAGAGCCGCACCGAGACCGTTACGAACCCTTCGTCCGAGATGAACGAGCTGTGCTCGGTGACCGCGTCGTGACCGGCCAAGACAGCATCCACTCGTTCGGACGAGCCGCGAACCGTCAGCTCGAGACACCGGCCGGCTTTTCCGGCAAGAGCTTCCTCGGTGCCCTCGGCGATGAGGCGACCTTCGTGAAACACCAAGATGCGATCGCAGGTCTGAGAGATCTCGGTGAGGATGTGGCTAGAGACCATCACCGAGTGCTCGCGCCGCAGCGCCCCGATGGTCTTTCTCATCTCGACGATCTGGGCAGGGTCAAGCCCACTGATGGGCTCGTCCAGTATCACCAGAGGGGGGTTGTGGAGTATGGCCTGGGCGATTCCGACCCTCTTTCTATAGCCATGCGATAGCTCGCCTATGATTCGGCGTCGGGTAACATCATCGAGGCCCGTGCGCTCACAGGCCTCCGGGAGGCGTGCTTCCACCTCGGCGCGCGTCATCCCCTTCAGCCGCCCGGTATGCCGCAGGTAAGCGTCGACCGTCATTTCCCTGTAAAGAGGCGGCTCTTCGGGAAGGAAGCCTACCAGCGAGCGCACACCAATGGGATCATCGAGTACGTCCCGTCCGCCGATGTCCACCTTGCCCGCGGTGGGAGTCAAAAGCCCGGCCAGTATTCGCAGGCAGGTCGTCTTGCCGGCCCCGTTAAGGCCCAAAACCCCGACTATCTCTCCCTTATCGACAGAGAAACCAACCTCGTCCAAGGCTCTCAAGCCCCCGTAATAACGGACCAGGTTCCGCACATTCACTATCGCCATTTCACTGCTCCGGAGGTGTTGGGCGACCGGCCCGGCCGAGCCGCGCCGACGCGATTAAGAGGAAATAGCCAGTCCCGTCGTCCCGTCAAGCGGGGACTGCTCCTTGGCGCGGCTTTTGGGGGTCAAGCCTGCTTTGGAGGCAATAGATCGATCTGCAGGGTGTCCCCGTTTTCAGGCACCAAGGTTACGCTCAAATCGAAGTCCCGCCCCAAACGCAGCTCTATCTCCAGCTCTCCGGGATGAGCCTCGAGCCAGTCCGCTTCCGCTCGAACGGTTCCGAGCAGCTCGCGGTCCACGCTTGCGGGATCGAGCGCTTCGTACACGGCGAAAGCCAGAGGCTTTCCCGGCTCGGGACGCTTTTCGACACGAACTCGATCGGTAACCGGCACAGCCGTGTTCTTGCCTATTACCTCCAGGGTTCCGACTCCCGGCATCATCACACCTATGGGAATGGGGACCACATCGATAAGCTCCGGCCCGCGCGGAAGGTTGACGGTACGTCCGAGGATTGCGGCGCCTATTGCAACTCCCAGCTCGGGATGAAGGTTCTTTTTGGGATCATGCCTGAACTTCTGCCCCAGCCGTCGCTGAATGGCCGGCATCCGGGTCTGCCCACCCACGAACACGATCTCGCCCACATCTTCTTGCGCGATATTCGCGGCGGCGAGCATATCCTCGGTGATGCCGACCGTCCTGACGATGAGCCGGTCGGTAATGGACTCGAGCGACTCCCGGGAGATATCCTGATCCAAATCGAGGAAGTTGGAATCTTGCTGCGCCACGAAGGGGACCTTCATGCGGGTGGACTCTTCCTTCGTAAGAGAGATCTTCGCCGTCTCGGCGGCGGAGAGCAGGCGCTGCATCACTATCTTGTTGCGACGCAGGTCGAGCCCCTGCTCCACCGCGAATCGCTCGCAGAGGTTTTCCGCTATGGCGTGGTCGAAGTCGGTGCCTCCTAGAAAAGTCTCTCCCCCCGTCCCAAGCACCTGCACCACTCTGCGTTCGATACCGAGCAGGGTGGCGTCGAACGTTCCACCTCCAAGGTCGAACACCAAGACCTTTTGACTTACGTCCTTGTGCTTTGCGTAGTAGAGCGCCGCGGCGGTCGGCTCGTTTACCACCGCGCGCACATGTAGGCCGAGCTTGGCGGCGGCGAAGCGGAGCGCTTTGCGCTGACTGAAGCTGAAATGCGCGGGCACCGTCAGAACGCACTCCTCGAACTCCTCATTGGCCGCTTCGTTGGCCAGCTTCACAATCTTTTCGAGTATCGTGTAGACGATGTCGGTGAGAGGGACCACCGTCTGGTAGATCTGGACCGCGGCCAGCCCGGATTTGTCCTCGACGACCTTGAAGGGAAACTGGTCCTTCAGTCTGGCGACATGCTCGGATGCATACCGCTGACCCATTATCCGTTTGATTCCATAAATCGTGTGATACGGATCGTCCAGGATCTGCTGGCGAGCAGGCTGACCCACCAGAACGCGGTTCTTGCTCCCGTACCAAACCACCGAGGGGAGCACGAAGCTCTTGGGCCCCGTCGGCACCAGGTGAATCTTACCTGAAAGGTCACACCAAGCCGCGGCGGTGTTTGTGGTTCCAAAGTCGATGCCGAGCACCAGAGATTCGTTAGCCATGGCAGTCTCTTGATACATCGCAATCGTCCAAAGATCGATGCCTGGGTTGCCCGGAATTCAAGAAAAAGCTCCCGCCGGGATTTCCCACGAGTGCCTCCCGCCCCATTTTTCGCACCTCGGCCTGACCAATGGGTATTAGTCCCAACGAGAAGCTTACATCCTCACAGTGAAGGGAAAGCGGTAGTGCAGCATCAAAAACGGCTGCCCGATGTGCCAAATCGTTCGACTCAGGCTTTCCGGCAGCTCGTCGATCATCTCCTGGCGCACCTGAAACGGGTTGGGCCCAAGCTCCTGAGGAAGGTGTAGCATTGATGCCCATCCAAGACTCAAGTAGAGGCTGGAGCTCAACCGAAATTCCGCTTCCGCCTTCAAATCGAGGCCGGGGCGAAGGAAGTTTGTGAACCTTACAACTTCACCAGCCGGGCAGACGAGTGTATCGGACCATATGAACGCATAGGTCAAAATGAGCCCCGCCGAGAGGCCGGCCCTAAAGCCGTCGGTTCTTGCGAGCGGCATTCCCATTGACACGGGACGCCAGGTAGCTCCAACCACGCCGGTTCCCGCAAACCTTGGAGAAACGACCAAGGAGTCCGGTATCAGTATGTGAGCCCCTATCCGAAGCTCGCGCATCTGCGAGGCCTGCCGGCGATAGCGAGGGTCGATACGGTCGATGTTGTCCTGGATGGTTTCCTGGTCGATCACCGCTCCAATCCAGATCTTGAGCGCCGGGTGCACGAGTTGATCCCTTGCAACGGGCCCGAAAGCCATCATGCCCGCCGGTCCGACACCGACGTTGGCCGGGACGGTTACGGCGCCCTGGGCCTCGGCGGAAGCCGGGCCGGACAAAGCCATGAGGAGCAACGCCGCCGAGACCACGGCGCTTCTTCGAAACGAGACTCGGAGTATCGAGGGTGTCGCCATGGATGCATGCTACCACCTACCGGGGCAGCGATCTCGCTGTCCACAGGCTTCTACCCAGCCCGCCATATTCACGATGCACAGTGGTGGGCCCTGAAGGATCCCCGCTATCGAGAAACCGGGTCGGTTCGAATTCCCTTGGATAGTGACAGGTTAGGGCTATCCGCCGGAAAGGGTGCGAAGTTACCTGCGTTGAAGCGATCTACGTTGACGTCCACGTCCACGATGAGGTCTCGATTCACCGAAACTACGCCGCCTGGCTCAACCACTTTCCCGAGCACGAGGATGCCCTGGCCTACCTCGCCGCCGCGTACGTCCTGTCTACGCCATTCGCCTGGCACCTCTACGGGGATTCGTCGTTCGTTTCCACTTCCGAGTCGCCTGCCTTGCCCGCCCCGGCGCTGGTGTTCGAGGGTTCGGCGCAGCGACCTTTGCTCCGAAGGCTTACTCGGTTGGCTTGCCTCTCCCAGTCGTCGGCGTACGTGACACCGTCGCAGCCGCACACGGGTTCTTGCCGCCAGGGAGCATCACGTACTACGGAACTGTCGCCGCTGCTACGGATGGAGGTGCAAACCCCGAGTGCCGTGCAACGACCAATGGGGCGTCTGCAGTAGCTGTCCTCGTCACAATCGTGGTTATCGTGACAGTACGGCGTCCAGGCAACCTCGGTCGACGAGCCGTGGTGTTCGAATAACACTGATGGTCTCAAGCCGACGTCAGGTATCTCAACGCATCCGGGAGGCGGCTTCGAACCGCGAGGATTTGAGTATTGTTTGGAGTATTGTAAGAGTTCGGACATTCCTCCTTCCATAGGGTCAAGCAGCCGAAAGTGACCCAGATGGTCCGTGAGAAACCTCCTTCTTGTGCTGGAACTCCAATTCGAACCCAGCGTCGTGCAGGTAAAGATCCTATTACCAGTGATCGACCTACGCCTTGCGTAGCAAATATCCTGAGTGGAGGGCACCGCTGCCTCCTGGTAACACTCAAGGCGGGAAACATCCTCGGTCCATGACACCTTGGGACAGACGACTTTGTCTTCTTTGCCTGAAGCCACGTCATCGGCGGTAACTGTCCACCTACCGACAAACGGCTTCCCCGGCACTGAAGCAAGCATAAAAGGTTCGGTGGTGTAAGTGTCTCGTAGGCTGCAGCGATCCGGGTTCTCCGAATCTCCGGGGATTCTGCGAAGAGTTATCTCTGTTTCCTCCTCGAGTGTCCCCGCATACACCTCGAGCTTGAACCTTCCAAGCTTCAATGTGCCACCTTCCGTATCAATCAAATCGGTAACTTGCCTTGGGCCCTCGCACGCAGCGAAATGGTCGGGTGACTCTCCTGTGCCGGCGATCGCCTCTTGTAAGCAGGAAGCCAGAAGAAGCGCAGCAACGACTGCGCTACTCGCAGGGATAAAAGATTGTTTGATAAGGCCACTCTTCACCGGGATCACAGGTCTCACAATCGATCCTCCGATCTTGCTCTTTCTTCCATGCGAATACTTCATGATAGATGTTGTCGATTAACGCGTCGAATGCAACTTGAGCCTCTTCACGGCTGGAAGCACAAACTGGCTCCAAGCTATTAATTCTATCAGCTACCTTGGCAGCAGCTTGTTCACAGACATAGGCGTGGGCCTTCTCGTGCTTGAGTATGCTTTCGTTAAAAGCGTCTGCGTTTGATTGACAGTCCGGATTTTATTGCACCGGTGGCTCGGTAGGCCTCGAACCCCCAGGCACGACCTCGGCGCGCACCTTCGACCGAGCCCCGAAGCATCCTTGAATATCGGACCATGTGAAAGCGTGGCGGGGGCACCAAGGCCGCAAGTCGAGCCAGGAAGTCCAAAGGGTGAAGCCGCATCGCGCGGGTCCCGTCCTTCCAGGCGGCTTTGAAGTCATAGCATCGGGCTCGAGGGTCAGGCGGTCCTGTGCAACCGGCGGCCTGGCGAGGTAGCGACAGAGGCTCTCGACGCGGTCCCGGTCCTTGGCGAAATTCGCGGCCTGAACAGGACGGCGGACGAAGAATCAACTGGAACGAAGTCGCGCTCATCCGCATTTACAAGAGCCTCAACCTGATTCGACTAGGCTTGCTGGAATTGAGCTCGATATGGTATTGTACTTAAATCGAACCATCCGGCAAGATGTCAGACAAAACGGATGTAAGAATACTTACGTCCCCGGCTCATAAGAAGTTCCAGCATGCGTCATCAGACACCCTTTGTAATCGCAGCGTTCGCACTTGCCTTCATCGTCTCCATGCCGACGGACCTCGATGCACAGGTCCCCTACTCCGATCTGCCGCGACCCGACGAAGCCGTACCTCAGGCGATGTCTCAAGAGTTGCCCGGCTTCGCTGGAATATACATCGATAACGACGACATCGTCATTCTCGTAAAAGGCAACTCTCACGCAAGCAAGGGGGTGTGGTAATCATGCGAATTTTTCTTTGCGCCGTGTTTGCTATTACGATCACGACCGTGGGCACCGCCTGTGGAGATGTATCCTGCCCGCTTCCACTCCGTGTATTCTTCATCGAAGTGGTGGATCAAGAGGGCGATCCTTTTCAGGGACTAGAGATCAAAGTAACCCACCTCGAGTCCGGGGAGGTGCTGGAGCATGAGCAGGACGATGCGGATGAGCATGGCATGTATAGTGTTGTGACGAGTGCCCATGTGACCAGCGTGCCCTTGCGAAATCGCGACGAGATCGAGGTTCACGGTCAAAAAGGGAATGCCGAGTTCACGGAGAGATATGTCGTTCGAATTGAAAGCGATTGGATGGGAAGGTGCCCTGAACTATCGGAGTTGGAAGGCAACCGTACGGTAGTGCTCGAAATGTGAGTCGAGTCGCTGTGAAGGCAGGAGCGGTGTTGCCGCGCAATCCGCGGCGGGCTATTCATTGGAGGCCTACGCCAACCCGTACCGGTACGAGTGCCTCCTTCGACGTCTTCGCCGGAGTCCGTTTTGCGGTTGAGGGTTTGCGTGCGCTCTCCAGCGAGTCTATCACGGCCGCGTCGTCCACTTCAGGTGAAATCCCTCTCGCACCTGAAGAGGTAAATCTCTCAGTCAGATCGAACTCTTACGCGATCAATCGAAGAAATCGACCCGACGATCAGGGTGAAACCCCCGTCCCTGAGGGGATAGCTCAGGGTGGGCCCAGTTGACGGCGGCGCCTCATGGCGTAAGCTCCTCGCCTGCCCCAGCGTAGAATACATTTCCAGCCGGACCGTCGAATTGAGCAGGTTATACGAGCAGTCTTCTCGAGAAAAAGAGGCCTTGCATGACGCACTCTTCGATAGTGAGGCGGATCATCGCCCTCTTCGCTTTGATGTTCTTTCTTACGCCGCCCCTTGCCGCGGAGGCTCAAAAGCGGGGGCGAACCGACGGTCGTCCCGGCTCGCACATCGGAGCGGGAGGGTACGATCACGCCGGCTTCCACCGGTACTCGCTGGAGCTGCAGTTCGGAGCGGATCTCACCGTCGAACAGGCGGATAATCCACCGTTGTCACTCGGTGGGGCCTTCTCCGTCTGGGGAGATGACTGGGTCAGAGTGGATATCTCCGGCCATTACCTCATGGCCGCGGAGCGCCTGGTGATCCTTGCCGGACCAAGGTTTCAGACCGGCCACTGGCCCGTCAGCTTGAGCGCCGGGCTGAAAGCCGGCCCGATGTGGGTTGACCGGGGCACACCCTACTTCGCCGTATCCCCGCAGATCGGGCTCGAGATGCTGCTCGGAGACAAGCTGCTGCTCGGCGTGGGCTGGGCCATCGACATTCCCTTCGGGGTTCCAAGCTCCCAGCCGGGCGGAAGTCAGAGGCCTTATATGAACCTCGGGTTCAGGTTTTAGAGGAGAGGCGAATGAGAATGATTTCAGAAGATGCCGCCCGCAGGGCATGGCGCACTTTAACCGTTGTCGCCGCCGGCACCGCGCTCATCATCTCGGCTTCGGCTACGGAGAGGAGCGGCTCGCGGAAAGTGGACCTTCCCTTCCCCACCGGAGAGGTGAGCACCGTCAACATTATCAAGTGGGACGCGAACACCCTCCCAAGAATGTACCAGCGTTCCGATCAGCTACCGCTCACCGAGGAAGAGCTCGTCGAGCTTTCAGCGGAGCTTCCCGAGGAGGTCGTACTCAGGATGATAGAGGAGCGGCGTTACTCCGGCGATGCTTCCGCGGAGGCTCTCATTGCCTTGCGCAACGCCGGCGTATCCACCGCCATCATCGCCTCCGTGTCGACCCACGCGCTCCGGCCCAACCGCCACCTGGACTTGCTCCTCACCTTCGACTTCGATGGGGCCAGTCGAGTTGCGCGAAACCGCTACCTGTACGTCTTCATAGACGACGGAGACATCACCCGCGTCTACAGCGCGGATTTGGGCGCGTTCCTGGCAAGCCCCAGGCACCACGAGAAGATGATCGACAAGAGCGACATCCTCATCGCCAGGGAAATCAGGCGCGTTCAACTGGCTGGAGTAGTGCCATTGAAGACCCACGGCACGCGAAATGTTCTGGTGGCTACCTCCGCAAACCCGGCGCTGTCCCACCCAGGGCAGCTAACCGAGGAGGAGCTTGAAAGGTCCCAAAGCTACACATTCGACTACCCAGCCAGCTCGCTTGTCAGCCTTTGCCACTTGCATGTCGGATACCGTCGCGACGCCGTGCTGGAGCACGTTTGGCACTTCGCGGGAAGCCGTTTCGAGTGCGAGTGGGAGTAATGCTTACCGACTCAATAATCATCGAGGACAAAAAAACATGAATCGAAAGCTCGTCTTTCCCTGTGCTCTTTGCATTTCGGCCCTGTTCGCCGGCGCGTGCAGCGGGCCCAGGGCTCATACCCGCGGCGAGTACGCGGACCCCCATACCATCCAGCTATTATCGGATCACTTCAGCGAGAACGACCTTCAGCTCATAGCCCGGCGCATGGTGGACTCCCTGGAATCCTCCCCGACCATCGATCGCATCGACGATCAGCCTCTCATCATCGTCGGAGAGATGCGCAACCGCACCAACGAGCACATAGACATGTCGTCGCTTGCGGACATGGTTCGGGTACAGCTCATGCACACCGGGAAGTTCTCCTTCATCGACCGGGACGCCCGCAGGGAGATCGCCGAGGAGTATGAGTACCAACAGTCGGGGTACGTGCGACGAGACCAGGCCACCGGCCCGGGCGAGCAGCACGGCGCCGACTACATCCTGACCGGCGCCATCAGCTCCATCGTTCAGGAGGCGGGCCGGGACAAGATGATCTATTACAAAATGACAATGCAGCTCACCAACCTCGAGACCGGCGTTATCGAATGGGCGGATGAGAAGGAACTCCGCAAGAAGTTCCGAAAGCGGTCGGTAGGCTGGTAAGGGGGTCGGCGCGACCATGACGCGGTTCGCTCGGACACGGGCGCCGGCGATCGCGCTCCTGGCGAGCGTGCTTCTGTCCGCTTGCGCCACGGATTACGTAGCCCGCACCTCCGGCGTGCGGCGTGCTTACGAGCGATACGATCATTCGCGGGCCATCTCCGAGCTCGACACGCGCGTGGAGGAGGAGCAGCGCCGGTTGGACGAAGGCCGCCATCCGGACACGCTGCTTTTCCTGCTCGATCGGGGGATGATACTTCACGCGGCCGGCAACTACGATGAGAGCAACGCCGTCTTGCACGAGGCCGAAAGGGTGGCTTCGTCCCTCGACATAGTGTCCGTCAGCGAAGAGGCTACGACCCTTGCGACCACCCAGCGGCGAAGAGCCTACCGGGGCGAAGACTTCGAGCTGCTTCTCATTAATGTTTTCAAGGCGCTCAATTACGCCGCACTCGGCGATCGCGAAGCGGCACTGGTCGAGGTTCGCAGAGTAAACCACCGGCTTCGCCTAATGGCGGCCGACAGAGAGGAGCCCCACGAGCAGCTCGCCATCGCTCGCTACATGGGAGGCGTTCTCTGGGAGTCCGCGGGCAAGCTGGACTCCGCCTTCATTGATTACAGCCACGCGCTGGAAAGAACCGGCGATCTGGATCACCTGGTCGAGCCGCTATTGCGTTTGGCTGCTCGAACCGGAAGGTCCGATGTCCACGCCTCCCTGCTCGAGAGGTATCCGAACGTCCCTCACGAACCGCTCGGTCCGAAGGAAGGTCAGGTGGTGGTGGTGATTTCAGCGGGCCTTTCACCAGAAAAGAAGGCCACTGTGCATGAAAGCGAAGTGGACCTTCTTGCTGTTCCTTACTATCAGCGTCGAAGGTGGTCACGAACGCGGGCAGCCGTTCGAGTAGGGGATGAGTCACGCCAAACGGTAACCGTCACCAGCGTTGAGCAGGTGGCCGTAAAACACCTCGAGAGACGTATCGCTCGCATGCTCGGCCGGAGCATGGCGGGGGCCGCGATGAAGGCCGGCCTTGCCACGGGTGTTGGCGCGCTGACGAAGAGCGAAGACCTCGGATACCTTACCTTTTACCTCTTGATGCACACGAACAGGCCCGATCTTCGATCCTGGCTCTCGTTGCCGGCCGAGATGCAGGTGGCGCGAATGCGACTCCCAGCGGGCGAGCATGTGGTGGAGGTTGGATGGGAAGGCCACACTACCCGGCATCCCGTAGTGATCCGACCGGGTGAGATAACCGTGCTTCCGCTACGGCGGTATTGACCCTGTCGGTCAATCGGACTCCGGCGGTCTCGCCGCCCCGGAGGATACCTTTCGGCGGGAGAGCTCTCTTATGAGCGCCATGCAGGCCTCGATGACCGCGGCGGCAAGCTCCGGCTCCAGGCCGGCAAGACGCCTGTTCAAGGCTGACAGCCTCCGGTTGAGCCGACGATCGCCCATTGCGACGTAAAGCGGCTTCGGCTCGTGCGCGCCCGGCCGTCTCTCGGGCATGGGGGTTGTACCCACCTTCCCGGCGGGGCCCGTCCAAAAGAGAGCCGCATCGGTATCGAGCGCCTCGGCAAGCCGTTCGATGGTGGCGAACCGAGGCTCCTGGACGCCTCTTTCGATCCGGGAGATCTGCACGGGGCCCAACCCCACGGCATGCGCCAGCTCGGCCTGGGTAAGCCCGCGCTCCTGTCGAAGCCTTCGCACGGAAGCACCCAAAAGGGCCGTAAGGCCTGAAGATTGCTGGCTCATTTCATTGCAGTGAAGCAAAGGGGTCGCTTCACGTCCACCACTAAGCAAAAGAAAAAACGGACTGAACCTTGCAGGCCAATATCCTAATAGGATATAAAACCCGCACCCCCCAAATCGGGCGCCATGTGTACGCTAGGGTGCTGGCGAGCCGGCAGCCACGTCCCACGGCGACATGGTGAGACTAATCGGAGATCACGATGGGATCCGCCGAGAGCTCGAACGATACTTGCCCCTGCGGCTGTCAGCGCGGAGTGGCTCCCACCCTCATCCATGAGATGCAAGTTAGAGAAATGCGCGAGAAGATCTCGGCCATCGCGAGGCGGGCCGTGCAGTGGCACGGGACTATGCGCGAGGCCGGCTCCGACGCCCCGGAGATGATGAGTCGGAGTCTCGCCGACATCGCCGATGGGCTGATGGACCTTGCCGATGGCGAGAAGTGCGAGCTCAAGGCGAACGTGCTGTCCATGACCACCGCCTGCCTTCTAGAGCTGTCCCGTATGGACGGTATTGGAAACAATCAGGGCTGACCTCCTTGACGCCCGTCCGTCCCTCGCATACGAAGGCGAGCTAATCGGTTTTATGGCTAGCTAGCGAGCGTGGCGGAACTGGTAGACGCGCCAGACTTAGAATCTGGTGGCCCTAGGCCGTGGGGGTTCGATTCCCTCCGCTCGCAAACCAATCGCGCTCAATCATGCGCCGGGAGCCCAAATGAAAGTCAACATCGAAGAGCTTTCCCCTATCTTGAAGAAGGTTTCCGTGGAGGTGCCACCAGAGGACGTGAACCGCGCCCTCGATCGCGCCTACCGCGAGGCGAACCGCAACGCCAAGATCCCCGGCTTCAGGCCCGGAAAGGTGCCCCGTTGGATGCTGGAGCGGCACTACCGCCCTCAGGTGACCATGCAGGTAGCCGAGGATCTGGTTCGAGACACCTGGCCAAAGGTTGCAATCGAGGAGAAAATCCGCGCGGCCGGGATGCCGGAGATCGAGGAAGTAGGTACGGTCGAGAAGGACAAACCATTCGACTACAAGGCAAAGGTCGAGGTCCTACCGGAGCCCAAGGTCAGCGAGTTCGAGGGGTTGGAGGGTGAACGCCCGAAGGTCGAAGTGACAAACGAGGACATAGAAGGTGAGCTGGAGCGCATTCAGAAGTCTTTCGCTAGGCTCGTTCCCGTTGAAGACCGCACAAAGGTCGAGACCGGCGATTACGTGGTCGCGGAGGTGTCGGCGACGGCGGACGGCGAGCCTTTCGAAACCGGCAAGGAGGATACGATCACCCTCGAGGTCAGCGCGGGCGACATAAGCGGGGGGCACATACCCGAGGCCGAAGGACACGAGATAGGCTCGACGGTCAAGACCCGCTACGATTTCCCGGACGAAGAGCGGTATCCGCCCCACCTCCGCGGCAAGACCGGAAAGTTCGAAGTCAAGATCCAGCAGATCAAGAAACGCGAGGTCCCTCCGATTGATGATGAGCTTGCAAGGGACCTTGGCGAGGAAGGAGTTGACAGCCTGCTGGCGCTACGGGGCCTCATTCGAGAGAAGCTCACGGAGCGGCGAAACAAGGAGGCCGATCTAAAGCTGACGGACAGTCTGATGAAGGCGCTGGTGGAGAAGAACCCCATCGAGGTTCCGTCATCTCTCATAGACCGCGCCACGGCGTCCATGGTCCAGCCGTTCTTCCAGCAGCTCGCCCAATCAGGCGCCGCCGCCGGCGAGCTTGGCTCGGAGAAGGTGCTGAAGCGCCTGCTCGAGACCAGCAGGCCCCGGGCGGAGGCCACCCTCAAGAGCTCGATGCTTCTAGAGGCCGTTGCGGACAAAGTAGGCATCGAGGTGAAGGACGAGGATCTGGACGAGTACTACGAAGAACTCTCCAAGGAAGAAGGCGCCCCGGTAGAGAAGATAAGAGCCCAGGCCCGGAAGGATCCGGAGGAGCAGGAGAACACCAAACGGCGCGTAAGAGAGCGGAAGGCTCTTGCGCATGTGCGTGAGAAGGCTACCATCAAGGAGGTAGATGGGGGGCTGGAGCAAGATGGCGAGGGCGAGCCCAAGGATGAGACCTCGACATCACCCTCCCCGTAGCGGTTTCTTTCACGCAAAGCACGAGTCACCAAGCGGAGGTCGTTCATGCCATACGTCCCAATGCCATACGTCGTCGAGCAGTCTCACCGCGGTGAGCGCGCTTACGACATCTACTCACGTCTTCTAAAGGACAGGATCGTCTTCATCGGCACACCCATCGACGATGACGTGGCGAACATAGTGATAGCTCAGCTCCTGTTTCTCGACTCGGAGGATCCGGACAAGGACATAAACCTATACGTGAACAGCCCCGGCGGCATGGTCACGTCCGGGATGGCGATCTACGACACCATGCAGTACGTCCACGCACCCGTGGCCACCATTTGCGTCGGCCAATGCGCCTCGATGGGGGCATTTCTCCTCGCCGCTGGAGCGGAGGGAAAACGTTTCGGCCTGCCGAGCAGCCGGATCATGATCCATCAGCCCCTCGGCAGCTTCCAGGGCCAGGCCTCCGACATAGAGATCCACGCCAGGGAGATGCGCCGCATGAAGGATTACCTGAACGAGCGACTGGCCAAACATACCGGCCAGGACGTGGAGCGTATCGCCAAGGACACTGATCGTGATTACTTTATGAGCGCGATAGAGGCAAAAGAGTATGGGCTGATTGACGAGGTTTTCACCAGCAGAGCAGGGGCCAAGGGCCCGACAGTACCCGACAAGAGCTAGCAACTGCTTGAGCCGAACAAATCCGTGAGCTAACGAATAGGCATCGTGATAATCGCTTCGCCGAGCTGTTGGGCATTGTGCCCGCCTCCGGGCTGTTGACCAATAAGAGAGGTAAACCTTGGAGAAACGTGACGGACAGAGCCTGTGTTGCTCCTTCTGCGGGAAGTCCCAGAAGGAAGTCAAGAAGCTCATCGCGGGGCCGACAGTGTACATCTGCGACGAGTGCATCGGCCTTTGCAACGACATAATCGCCGAGGAGATCGACAGGGAAGACCAGAAGGAAGGCAAACTTCGCATTCCAAAGCCCAGCGAGATCAAGGCGGTATTGGACGAGCACGTAATCGGTCAAGAACGAGCCAAGAAGATAATGGCCGTTGCCGTGCACAACCACTACAAGCGGGTGGAGCAGCAAAACCCTTCCACGCCCACGGAAGGCAAGGACGAAGACAACGATCCGATCGAGCTGGATGATGTGGAGCTGCAGAAGAGCAACATCCTGCTTCTGGGTCCCACGGGGTCCGGCAAGACCCTCATCGCGCAGACTCTTGCCAGAATGCTCAACGTCCCCTTCACCATCGCGGACGCGACGAGCCTCACCGAAGCAGGCTACGTGGGCGAGGACGTGGAGAACATAATCGTCAACCTTCTCCAGGTGGCCGATCACGACATAGAGCGAGCGCAGCGAGGGATCGTCTACATCGACGAGATAGACAAGATCTCACGAAAAAGCGACAACCCCTCCATAACTCGCGACGTCTCCGGCGAAGGCGTCCAGCAGGCTCTCCTCAAGATCATCGAGGGCACGGTGGCAAACGTCCCGCCCAAGGGTGGTAGAAAGCACCCCCAGCAGGAGTTCCTGCAGGTGGACACGACCAATATCCTGTTCATCTGCGGTGGAGCCTTCAACGGACTGGACGAGATCATCGAGCGGCGTCTCGGCACCTACTCACTCGGGTTCAACCAAGAGGTGCGTTCCAAGACGCAGCGCAGGTCTGATGAGCTGCTGAAGGAGGTTCAGCCGCAGGATCTGCTCAAGTTCGGACTCATCCCGGAGTTCGTGGGCCGCCTCCCCGTGATTGCGACCTTGGAAGAGCTGGACGAGGAGATGCTGGTCAGAATCCTCACGGAGCCGAAGCACGCTCTCATCAGGCAGTACAAGCGCCTCATGGAGATGGACAACGTGAACCTCAAGTTCACGGACGAGGCTTTGATAGCCGTGGCGCAAGAGGCCATTCGGAACCAGACCGGAGCCAGAGGCCTGCGGGCGGTTCTAGAGCGTGCCATGCTCGACCTGATGTACGAGACCCCGAGCAACAGGAACATACGGGAGGTCGTCCTGAACGAGGACGTCATTCTTCGAAAAGAAGAGCCGATGATCCTGTACGGCGACGTGGCCTAAAACCCGCGTGCTCGCCATGCCCGTGCTCGCCATGCCCGCGTTCCGCGCGCTCGCAGAGCCGGGACGATACCGATACAGAGAACAGATAGGTGATAGATTCGGTTTCTTCGCATCTCTGCATCGGTCTAGGCCATCGCATCTCGGCAATCGGGCCGGAAGATTCGCGTTGGGATTGTGACCTATCCGGAGCGGCGGTACACTAACGGGTCTGGGGGAAGTACAACCTTGGCACCGCGGGCGCGGTAGGCGAGTTACGTTACATGAGCGGCATTGATGAAGACATGAGTTCGGGCAGCAACCACGATGACACGAGCCGTCCTCCGGGACGAAGACTCGTCCCACTGCTCCCCCTTCGCGACATAGTCGTCTTTCCCCACATGGTCGTCCCGCTGTTCGTGGGCCGCGAGAAGAGCATAGCGGCTCTGGAGAAGGCCACGTCGGAGGACAAAATCGTATTGCTGGCGGCGCAACGAAGAGCCAAGACCAACGATCCGACACCGGAAGAGATCTTCGATGTGGGTACCATCGCGAACGTAATACAGATGCTTCGCCTCCCGGACGGGACCGTAAAGGTGCTGGTCGAAGCCAAGTCACGAGCAAAAGTAGGCCGCTTCGAGTCGTCGGACCCCTACTTCGTCGTCGAGTCCGAGCCAATCGAGGAGACGAGTAGGCGCACCGTGGAGGTCGAAGCCCTGGTGCGGTCGGTGCAGACGACTTTCGAGAGCTACGTAAAGCTAAATAAGCGCATTCCTCCCGAGATGCTGATGAGCGTCTCGACCATAGACGACCCCTCTCGCCTTTCAGACACGGTCGTCGCCCACCTGACCCTCAAGCTCGGAGACAAGCAAGAGCTTCTCGAGCTGACCGACCCCACCGCCCGCCTGGAGCGGCTCTACGAGCTGATGCAGGGTGAGATCGAGATTCTTCAAGTCGAGAAGAAGATTCGTTCGCGCGTCAAACGCCAGATGGAGAAGTCGCAGAAGGAGTACTACCTCAACGAGCAGATGCAAGCCATTCAGAAAGAGCTCGGTGAGCGCGACGAGATGAAGAACGAGCTGCAAGAGCTCGAGGAAAAGATAAGAACGAAGAATATGAGCGAGGAGGCGGAGCTCAAGTGCAAGAAGGAGATGCGCAAGCTGAAGATGATGTCGCCGATGAGCGCCGAGGCGACGGTCGTACGAAACTACATCGAATGGGTATTGTCCTTACCGTGGCACGAGTACAGCGAGGACCTCATCGACATTGAGGAGGCCGAACGCATACTCGATGAAGACCATTACGGCCTGCGAAAAGTAAAGGACCGAATACTGGAGCATCTCGCCGTGCAGTCCTTGGTGGAAAAAATCAAGGGCCCAATCCTTTGCTTCGTGGGGCCGCCCGGCGTAGGCAAGACCTCTCTCGGCCGCTCCATAGCCCGGGCCACCGGCAGACCCTTTGTGCGGGTCTCCCTCGGCGGAGTACGCGACGAGGCCGAAATCAGGGGACACCGCAGGACCTACATCGGAGCCATGCCCGGCAAGATCGTCCAGTCGATTAAACGGGCCGGTTCTTCCAACCCGGTGTTCCTGCTGGATGAGGTAGACAAGATGTCGGTGGACTTTCGGGGAGATCCATCGTCCGCGCTTTTGGAGGTGTTGGATCCAGAGCAAAACGACACCTTCTGCGACCACTACCTGGACCTGGATTACGACCTTTCGAAGGTGATGTTCCTTTGCACCGCGAACACGCTTCACGGGATTCCTCCGGCCCTTCAGGATCGGCTCGAGACCATACGGATCGCCGGCTACACGGAAAGGGAGAAGCTCTTCATCGCCAAGCGTTACTTGGTGCCCAAGCAAATCGAGAGCAACGGCCTCTCGAACGTCAAATCCATGAGCTTCTCTGGTCCCGCCCTGGAGCAAATAATCAACCGTTACACCCGGGAAGCGGGCGTTCGAAATTTGGAGCGCGAGATAGCCAACTGCTGTCGCAAGGTTGCGCGGGACGTGCTGAAGCGCGGTAAGGACCGCCGTATCCAGGTAACCGAGAAGCGCGTGCAGCAGATACTCGGGCCTCCTCGCTTCCGCTATGGTGTCGCGGAGGAAGAGGACGCAGTCGGCCTGGTGAACGGAGTGGCTTGGACCGACACCGGCGGAGAGCTGCTGACGACCGAGGTGTCCATAATGCCCGGCAAGGGCAAGCTGATCATCACCGGCAAGCTGGGAGAGGTGATGCAGGAGTCGGCACAAGCAGCCATGAGCTACGTGCGCTCCCGCGCCGATCGCTTCGGTATCGACCCCCGTTTCAACGAAGAGCTGGATGTGCACATACACGTCCCCGAAGGCGCGATACCGAAGGACGGGCCGAGCGCGGGCATAACCATGGCTACTTCGGTGGTATCCGCGCTGACCAGGATTCCGGTGCGGAGGGAGGTCGCCATGACGGGTGAGATCACCCTTCGCGGCCGCGTTCTTCCTATCGGAGGCCTGAAAGAAAAGGCTCTGGCCGCACACCGCGCTTTCATCAAAAAGCTTCTCATCCCGAAAGAGAACGAGAAAGACATCCCGGATGTACCCAAACGAATTCGGGACAAGCTGGAGATCGTTCTGGTCGACCACATGGACCAGGTGCTGGTGCACTCGCTGGTGCTCGACGACGCCGCCGGGTTCATGAGAGACGCATCGGAGGCCTGCGACGAGGCAGACATCGGCGAGGACCGAGTCTCCGCGGGTGGCCTGACCAGCACCAACTAGTGGCGAAGTGCGGAGCCCGCGGATCGAGACCGACACCACCGGCCGGGTCAAACCGGTAACTTCAAAGGCCCGAGATGACCGAGTAGGCCGGGGGTCGTCGGTCTCGAGACGCGAGGCGCACCCACGAGCCCAGCGTCAACCAGCGGATGCCGAGTAGGCATAGCTGGCGGTGGCGAAGTGCGGAGCCAGCGGATCGAGACCGACACCACCGGCCGGGTCAAACTCGTAACTTCAAAGGCACGAGATGACCGAGTAGGCCGGGGGTCGTCGGTCTCGAGACGCGAGGCGCACCCACGAGCCCAGCGTCAACCAGCGGATGCCGAGTAGGCATAGCTGGCGGTGGCGAAGTGCGGAGCCCGCGGATCGAGACCGACACCACCGGCCGGGTCCACTCGTAACTTCAAAGGCACGAGATTACAGAGTAGGCCGGGGGTCGTCGATCTCGAGACGCAAGGCGACTTTAGCGGACCGGTCGTTCGCCCGGTAAGCTCCAAGCAAGGAGCCGGCAGCGCAGAGGGCCGTTGAACAGCTCATGTCGCATGACGGGGGAGCCGCCGAGAGTCTTCTCGATGGCGGGGTTGCCGGACAGAATGACCACCTTACCTGCTTGCTCGTTCTCCAGGAGCGTCTCGCGCATCCGGCGGTACAACCCTTCGAGCTGCAACCGGCGCCGGCCAAGACGCTCCCCATATGGGGGGTTGGTGAACACCTGGCAGCCCTCCGGCAGCTCTTGCAGGTGCCTCACGTCTCGCAGCTCGAGCCGAATGTCGCCGCTCACCCCCGCTCGCCTTGCACACCTGCCTGCTTGGTCCAGCTCCTTGCCGGATCTGTCGAAACCCAGGATTTCGGCGGGCGCCCGAGGAAGCGCCACGGCCTTGGCCTCCTCGCGTATGTCCCGCCATCGTCTCCGGACTTCTTCGTCCACGGCCGGCCAGGTCTCGAAGCCGAAGCCGCGCCCAAGCCCCGGCGCAATGCCTCTAGCTGCCAAGGCGGCTTCTATCGGCAGGGTGCCGGAGCCGCACATGGGATCACACATTGGCAGTCCATGTTCATAACCGCCAATCCGCAAGACGGCCGCGGCGAGGTTCTCCTTGAGAGGAGCCTGCCCTCCCCTTCCACGCCAGCCGCGCCGGTGAAGGGGCTCGCCTGAAAGGTCCAGGTAAAATGACGCCTGGTCATCCGCCAGGTGCACGAAGACCAACACATCCGGTCGCTTCGCATCGACGTCGGGCCTTTTGCCCTTTCGATCCCGGAGCCGGTCGGCAATGGCGTCCTTGACCTTGAGAGCGACATAGCCAGAGTGAGCGAGCTTTACGGACCTCGTCGTCGCGCGAACGGCGAAGGTGCCGCGTGGATTGAGGTGCTCCTCCCACTCCACCGCCAGGGCGCCTTCGTACAGAGCTTCTGCCTCCGGCGCCGGCGCCTTTCGCAGCATGAGAAGAACGCGGGAGGCCAGCCGTGACCAGAGGCACGCGCGCATGCCGTCATGGATGGAGCCGGTGAAGCGTACGCCTCCACGCGTGGCCTTCACTCCGCCAAGGCCTATCTCGCGCAGCTCGTCCTCGAGCGCTTGCTCGGTGCCCTTGGCGGTGGTGACGAACATACGGGCGGCGGCTGTCATGGCCGCTCACCCTACCGCAAGCGCAAGCCCGTGACACTCCCCAGATCCGATTGCCGAGATGCGATGGCCAAGACCGATACAGGGATGCGAAGAAACCGAAACTTACTGTTGAGGCTATCGTTTATCGATTCTATGTATCGGTATAGCCTCTCGTCTCTTCGAAAAAAGACCGCGAATTTGGAACCTGCGATTTGCAGTCGAGGCGACATGCGGCACCAAGAGGACACCAAGAGGACAAGGATGCTTAAGTGCTCATGGTGCGCTCACGCGGCGGCAATGACGATAGGCGGCCCTCCAGGTGGGCCGAGGCGTTGGTTCAGGACGCGGACGTTATCGACATGCATGTCGATACGTTCATACCGATGCGACTGTTTCGCTACGACCCTTCGAGGCGCCACCAGCCCTCGAGATTCGGAGGATACCTCTTCGGCCACCTGGACCTGCCTCGAATGAAGGAAGCCGGGCTGACCGGCGCGATGTGGTCGATCTCGACCAACCCTCTTCGCGGCGAAGAAGGGCGGCGGCGCGCCCTTGCGGCCAACATCGCCCGATTGCGATCGAGCCTGGCATCCAGCGACGAGGTGGACGAGGTCTCCAGCCTCGATGGCTACAAAGCCGCGAGAGCACGAGGCCGGCAAGCGGCAATGCCGGCCATACAGGGGGGCAACGCTCTGGACGCCGATGCTCGGGAAGGTCGCCTTCCCGACCCGGCCATAACCAGGGTAACGCTGGTTCATCTGACGGACTCGAGGATCGGCGGGACCTCCAGCCCAATCGGCGCATCCCGCCACCTCACGGATCATGGAGCTGGCCTCATCGAAATGCTGGACGAAGCACGGGTCTTCGTGGATCTGGCGCACATCCATCCGGACGGCTTCTGGGAAGCGTTCGTCGTCCACAACCGCCGCCTTCCGCTACTGGTCACCCACACCGGCGTACGTGGCGTGAAAAGCCACTGGCGCAACCTCTGCGATGCCCAGCTTCGCGCGGTGGCCGAGACCGGCGGGGTCGTCGGGATCATGTTCCACCGGGGCTTCCTTCGCCGGCCGGGCGGGCCCGGGGACTCCGGCATGGTGGCCGAGCACATCCTCCACGCCATAAAGGTCGCGGGCCGGGACGCGGTAGGCATAGGCAGCGACTACGACGGCTTCATCGTGCCGCCAAAGGATCTTCGGTCGGGCGCAGGCTATGCGCCCCTGACCCAGTCCCTTGCCGATCGTGGGCTGGACGAGGAGGCTATCCGCAAGGTGCTGGGCCTGAACTTTCTTCGAGCGTTAGGCGAAATGAGGCCGTCCGCGCCGGCGCCGAGGCGCCGTTTGCCGGCTTCGCGACACCCCCGATTGGTGGGGCCGTGCCTTTCAGCCGGCTAGGCGGCGGGGACCGGGCACCTCGGGTGCGTCGCCGATGATGCGGTTGTCATCGTCGACACGTATTACCTTCGGGATGAACCGCTGGGCCTCCTCGCGGCTCATCTGCGCGAATGTCGCTATGATGACGAGGTCGCCCGGCTCGTTACCGTGAGCCGCGGCGCCGTTGATGCAGACGACGCCGGAGCCGGCATCTCCGCGGAGAGCGTAGGTGATCACGCGGGTGCCGCGGGTTATGTTCCAGACGTGGACCTGCTCGTTCTCCAGGATGTCGGCGGCCTCCATGAGGTCCGCGTCGAGGGTGATGCTTCCCTCGTAGTGCAGGTTCGCGTCTGTTACGACGGCACGGTGAATCTTGCTGTAAAAAACGTTGCGTAGCATTGGCGCTCCTTCTCGTGGCGGCCCGAAATAACACGGGTCCACCCGGTCGGATACCGTAAAAGTACCCCTCCCGGCGCCTATCCGCAACCCGCGAGGAACAGCTCCAGCACTCGGTTCAGCGCTTCGGGATCCTTGCTTCCGGCAACCTCCCTTATGGAGTGCATGGAGAGGATGGGGTTTCCGATATCCACGGTCCGAACCCCGAGCGACGCCGCCGCGGCGGGCCCGATCGAGCTTCCGCAGCGCAGATCCGCCCTCATGGCGAACTCCTGTACTGGAACACTCGCCTCTCTACACAAGTTCCTGAAGAGCGCGGCGGTCTCTCCGTCAGTGGCATAGCGCTGATTGGCGTTGGTCTTGATCACCGGACCTCCATTGAGGAGCGGCAGGTGACTGCCGTCGTGTTTATCGGGACGGTTCGGATGCACGGCATGCGCCATGTCGGCACTCACGAGCATGCTGCCCGCCATGGCCGTGGGCAGCCCGCCGCCGCCCGGGTGCGCCTCGACCAGCCGAGCGAGCACATCACGGAGCATGGATCCGGCCGCGCCTCTGGAGGTGGTGCTTCCAATCTCCTCGTGATCGAACAGCGCCACCACCGCCGTTGAATCTCCCGGCTCACCTGTACGCAGCAGCGCCGTCAAAGCCGAGTGGCACATGGCCAAGTCATCCAAACGGGCGGCAAAGATCATCTCCCCATTGATTCCACCTATCGCCGGAGGCTGAAGGTCGAACAAGCAAAGATCGTGACCTCGAACCCTCTCTCGCTCCACTCCGGCCGCTTCCGCCACGACGTTCAAAACCACCCGTGACGGATCCTCGCCGCCGCTCCACTCCGCGACCGCCGGGGGCAGCGCGACGTGACGATCGACTGTGAGCCCGCGCTCGTTGACCTCCCTGTCGAGATGGATGGCAAGGTTCGATGTACGACACAAAGGCAGATCGATGCGGACCAGCCGGGCCTCCAGGCCCCCGGCATCTTCCTCGACGAGCAGCCTTCCAGCGAGGCCGAGGTCGCGGTCCGTCCATGTGGCGAGTATGGGGCCGCCGTAGACCTCCACGTCCAGCAACAGGTACGGACCGCCGGTCTTGGCCAAATTCGGCTTGAGCCTCAAGCCCGGTGAGTCGGTATGAGCGCCGACAATGTTGAACCCCGCCTCCGCCGGCGGCCGAAGCCCCAAACGAAAAGCAAGCAGCGAGCCGCCTCCCCGCACCGTGTAGTAAGCCTTGCCGGGCTCCAGACGCCACTGCTCCCGCTCGTTCAGGCGGCTGAAGCCACCCTCCTCCAGAAGGCGGCAGCTCTCTTCCACGCAGTGGAACGGCGTGGGGCAGGCCTGCAGGTAAGACAACAAATCCCGGCAAGCGGCAATGGCATCGGTGCGGCCGGTGCTGCTCATGTTTCATCTCCTGCTGTCGTGATGGTTTTGTCGCCACGGCGGCGACCTGGGTGGGGCACTGTATCATCGGCCGAGGTCTTGAAAACCTACAACAGTCGATAGCTCTAGCGCGGCCCTGATCGTCGGGTCGATTTCTTCGACGATCGCGTAAGGGATCGATCGGACTCGAGAGATTTGCTTCTTCAGGCGTCCAGCGATTTTGCCTATAAAGTGGAACTGCATTGTCGAGGGCGAGCGCGTGCGGGGCCTGCGAGCGGGTGGAAGCGGCGCCCGGTTAAGAGCGGCAGGCGGAAGAGCGGTGGACACCCGATGATTCGGAGCGCGGCCCTTCGGCTGGTGAAAGCATGGGCCGGGGTGCTATTGCACTAGCCCATGGCGAACCTTTCTCACAGCCAGCCGGCGGAGTGGAGCCCGCACGACGCGTGCTGGCTGGCCTGGCCGAGCCACCGGGATCTGTGGGGCGCCGACCTTGCCGAAGCGCGCCGCGCCTTCGTGGAGCTTTGCCTCACCATAGCCGATCCGGATCCGGTTTCGGGCACCAGCGGGGGTGAACATCTCGAAATCCTGGTCCTGGACGAGCATGGTGAGCTGGAAGCCCGCGAAGCGCTGGAAGGGCTGTCCGGTCTCACTCTTCATCGATGCCCGTTCGGAGACATATGGCTTCGGGACACCGGACCCATTTTCGTGGAGGATGCATCGGGCCGGATCGCCGCGGCTCGGTTCCGGTTCAACGGCTGGGGAGGCAAGTACATCCTCGAAGGCGACGAAGCGCTCGGGGGCCGCGTGGCGGATATGGCGGGCGTACCTTCGAGACAGTACGAACTGATTGCCGAAGGTGGAGCGTTGGAGGTCGACGGGGAAGGCACCTGCCTTACGACCAGGCAGTGTCTTCTCAACGAGAACCGCAACCCGGGGTTCGACGAAGAGCAGGTCGAGGTAGTTCTTCGAGAAGCTCTGGGCGTATCAAAGGTAGTTTGGCTGGACGAGGGCCTCGCCAATGATCACACCGACGGCCACATAGACAATCTCGCCCGATTCGTGGCGCCTGGAAAGGTAGCCTGCGCGGTGCCGTCGATCGGCGATCCCAACCGGGGCGTCCTGGAGGCCAACCGACGCCGGCTCGAGCAAGCGGTCGATGCCTCGGGACGCCGGCTGGAGATAGTGGAGCTTCCGTCTCCCGGCGCGGTGCTTGACTCCGAAGGCAGACCGTTGCCCGCCAGCTACTTGAACTACTACGTGGCCAACGGAACCGTCGCGGTACCGGTGTTCGGAAAAGCCACCGACCAGCACGCCTTGAAAGCACTCAGCGCTTGCTTTTCAAACCGGCGCGTGGTGGGTATCGAAAGCAAGGCGCTTCTAGGCGGCGGAGGCTCCCTTCACTGCATTACGCAACATCAGCCTTCGCCTCGAACGAGTTCCAATAAAACTATTTGAACAATCGGCTTGGGGTTTTCAAAGAAATGTTGATGAACGTCGCGGCACTTCAGTGCTCCTTTGGCGAGGACCGTGAACAGAACGTGGCCAAAGTCGAGGCCGGCATTCGCGAAGCGGCGCGGGCGGGGGCGAATGTGGTCCTTCCGCCGGAGCTTTTCGAGGGGCCCTACTTTCCGACGCTCGAGCTGGAGGAGAGATTCGAGCTTGCTAATCCCCTGGAAGGGCATCCGACCATTTCGCGGATCTCCGCCCTTGCCAAGGAGCTTCAGGTCGCCGTCCCGGTCTCTTTCTTCGAGCGCTCCGGACCCGCTTACTACAACAGCGTGGCGATGATCTCCGAGTCCGGTGCCGTTTTGGGTGTGTATCGAAAAAGCCACATACCCGACGGGCCCGGCTACGAAGAGAAGTACTACTTCCGCCCGGGCAACACCGGCTTCAAGGTGTGGCCGACCAAGTGGGGAACGATTGGAGTAGGCATCTGCTGGGATCAATGGTTCCCGGAGGCGGCCCGGGCCATGGTGCTGATGGGAGCGGACGTGCTCTTCTACCCGACCGCCATCGGCTCCGAGCCCGATGATCCGCACCGCGATACCAAGGATCCGTGGCAACGGGCGATGATCGGTCACGCCGTCTGCAATGCAGCGCCGGTAATCGCCGCCAACAGAGTAGGCGAGGAAACTCGACAGTCGTTCTACGGTCACTCGTTCATATGCGATGCCATGGGCGAGAAGCTGGCCGAGCTTGACGCCCATGAGGAAGGCATCGCGACTGCCGAACTCGACCTTGCTCATTCGCGGCGCACCAGGGCCGCGTTCGGTTTTTTCCGCGACCGGCGGCCCGAGCTGTACGAGGTCCTAGGCACCGCGGACGGTAACAAATGAAAAGGAGTTTTTTATAATGCGACTTTGGCTGATAGACGCCGGATACCTATTCAACGCCCAGCGCTGCGTTGCGCCGGGCTACCACTTCGACTACCTCAAGCTTCGCAACAAGCTGGAAGAGCAAGAGCCCGTCTGGAGAGCCTACTATCTCAACTCCTCCCGCAACCCCTCCACCGACGCTCAAGACAGCTTTCACACCTGGCTTCGGTCCGCGCCGCCGCGGGGCCCGCAGATCATAACGAAGCTCTATGGTCTCAAGCAGGTAGGGGCCGACCGCGCTTACTGCGAGCAGTGCCATGCCAAAGTGGGGCTCCGCTGCCCGAACGATCCCACGCACTCCATAATCAACGAGCAGCAAAAAGGCATCGACGTCGGAATAGCCACGCTGTCCCTCATACACCGCGAGAAATACGACACCTTGCTCCTCTCATCGGGAGACGGCGATCTTCTCGACATGGTCGAGTTCTTGTCGGAGCAGGGAAAGAGAATCGAGCTGGCCGTGTTCACGGACGGCGTCTCGACCGAGCTGCAGGCCCGGGCGGACGACGTCTTCTGGATCAACGATTTCGCCGAAGAGGTCCAGCGCGACAAGTAGGCTACTTGGGGAAGGCCGCCTTCACCTCGGGCTTGTTCAAAATGACGATCGCCCATATCCCGATGGGCAGACCGAGAAAGCAGCACGGCGAAACGCACGGGATCATCGCGAGAATGGAGGCCGCCAGGCCCCAGGTCCAGCTCTCGCCGCTCTTCATCTTGAGCGCGCCGAAGGCTATCACTCCCGCAACCGCGAGAGCGATTATTATCCCAAAGATGTTGAAGCCTCCGCCTATGAGAGCCTCGATCTGGGCCAGCTCTCCTTCCATGGCGGCGAGGCCGATCCCAAGAACCGACATGAGCAGCAAGGCGATCTGAAGCAGCGCGCCCAACCCCGCTGTTATCAGTAGAAACATCGCCGGCAACTGAAGCGGCTCGACTGTGGGCGGCGGTGGCGGCGGCGATTCAGGTGGAACATTTGGATCCATCATGGGCCTCCGAAGAGTTGGTCGTGTGCCTCGAAACGAAACTGCTCTTATTGTCGCAGCCTCTGTCTGTCCAACATCACATAACGCATGAGCTGGCAAGGGATGGCGGTGCTGGATGGCGGTGCTGGAACTGTTGCCAGGCGAATGGAGGCGAGGCGAATGGAGGGGGCCGTCGAGGTTGTCTCCGGTCGGACAGCTACCTACATTTGCTTCTTGATTGCTCCGGGCGGTGACACTTGGTGATCTCCGTTGCGCCGCCCGGGATGGGGGGCATGATGGAAGACAAACCGAAGGATCGTCTTTCCTCCGGAATTCCCGGTTACGACGAGATCCTCGAGGGAGGCCTGCTGCCGCGCCGCGCCCATCTTGTACGGGGAGGGCCGGGCAGCGGGAAGACGGTGTTTGGGCTGCACTTCCTATCGGCGGGAGCAATGAAGGGGGAGACCTCGCTCCTGATCACTCTGGCGGAGCCGGAGCACCTCATCAGAGAGAACGCGGCTTCCCTGGGGTTCACTCTGGATGGTGTGGAAATACTGGATCTTAGCCCTACATCCCAGTTTTTCACCGAGGTGCGGGCGTACGACATATTCTCACCCGAGGAAGTGGAGCGCGAGCCGACCACCCAGCGGATAGTAGAGAAGGTAGATTCGCTCCAGCCCGTTCGCGTATTCGCGGACTCCATGACGCAGTTTCGATACCTCGCCACCGAACCTTTCCAGTTCAGGAAGCAAGTACTCTCCTTCCTCCGCTTTCTGATGGAACGAGGCTCCACCGTCGTGTTCACATCGGAGAGCAGCTCCGTGGCGCCGGATGATGACCTCCAGTTTCTCGCTGACGGCGTCACGACCCTCGACAACTCGACGGATGCTCGCACCATCACGGTCTCGAAGCTCCGCGGATCCGGCTACCAAAGAGGCCGCCATGCCTTGCGAATCACCGAACGAGGCCTGCAAGTCTTTCCAAGACTTCTGCCCCAGACCCACCGTCGCGAGTTTCCCGTTGAAACAGTGTCGTCAGGAGTACCGGCGATCGACGAGATGCTGCATGGAGGCATCGAACGCGGGAGCATAACTCTCATCAGCGGTCCGAGTGGGGTAGGTAAGACCACTTTCGGAAGCCAGTTCATGAAGGAAGCCGCGGGACGGGGGGAGCGCTCCGTCGTATTTGCCTTCGACGAGACCAAGGAGAGCTTCCTTACCCGATCCAAACGCATCAACATTCCTGTTGAACCAATGATCGAGCAAGGGAATCTGGCCATCGTGGAGGTCGAGCCACTACGATACACTCCCGATGAGTTCTCGAGTCTCGTGCGTGACGAGGTTGAGAGGCGCAACGCACGGATCGTAATGCTGGACAGCCTCGCGGGCATCGGAATTTCACTGCGCGGCGAACAGCTCAATATCCATCTGCACGCCATCGGCAGATACTTGAAGAACATGGGTGTCACCATGATTCTCGTCGCGGAGGTTGAGCACATCACTGGAGAGTTTCGAATCACCGACGCGAAAGTCAGCTACCTCTCCGACAACGTCGTATTTCTTCGCTACTTGGAGGTCGGCGGAGCAATCCGCAAGGCGATAGGCGTGCTCAAGAAGAGAACCGGTGATTTCGACAAGACTCTACGGGAGTTCACCATTACGGAGTATGGCGTAAAGGTCGGCGAGCCCCTGCTCAAGCTTCGTGGAATGCTTCGAGGCGTTCCAGAAATATCCGGGAATGCCGCTCCAGGAAAGCCATGAACGGGGCACGCTGGTCAAACCGATCTCGAAGCAAGAGCTCTTGCGGCTCATCGAGAGTCTGCTAGGCGAGGAACAGCATGCATAGGATTATGCTTCTACTCGACCACAAGGAAAACCGTCGCCTGCTCGAGGAAGCGCTAACCGCCCGTTACGAGATCTCGGCTCCCAAGATCTCAAAAACTACATCGGGCTTGCTACGGGCGGTTGAGGAAAACGTGCTCGAGGACGAGTACGATATGTGCATCATCGACGGCCCGGCACTCGACCGGCTGTGGAAACACGTCGAGGAGCGAAAAAAGGCGGAGCTACCTGTATTCTTGCCTTTCTTGCTCGTCAGTACCCGCCCCGACATTACGTTTGCCACGCGCCACCTGTGGAAGCGGATAGACGACATCATAATCTCTCCCATCGAAAAGGTAGAGCTGCACGCCAGAGTAGAGGTTCTATTGCGGGCACGGCGCTCCTCGTCGCAGCTTCTTACGGAGCGCGAAGATCTGGCGGCAAGGAACAGGGAGCTCAAGAAGCTGAGCCGCGAACGAGAGCAGCTACTGGCTCAAATGGAGGCCACCCTGGCTTCGGTACCCGACGCCCTCATCGTTTACGATGAGAACCGCCGGATAGTTCGTATGAACCGGGCCTCACGGGAGCTGCTTGGAGACGCCATCTCCGTTTTGACGGGTACACGGCAGGAGACCACGGCAAACCTCACGACACCCGAAGGCATGCGGATCCCGCCAGACGAGTTGCCGGCTCCGAGAGCGCTCGCGGGCGAGACCATACGCGCTAAACTAATGACCCTGAAGCTCCCCTCCGCCGATACCCTGTGGCTAGCCGTCAGCGCGGCTCCCGTGCAATCAGGTGACGAGATCTTGGGAGCGATATCCACGGTGACGGATATTACGCCGCTTCGAGAGCTAGAGGAGCAAAGGGAGACATACACCCACACCATCTCGCATGATCTGCGTGCACCGCTGGCGGTCATCGACGGACGCACCCACCTCTTGGCCGATGAGATCGAGCAAGCGAAGCTGAACGGAGAGCTCGCCTCCAATCTCCATGCCATCCAGAAGGCCACCAGGCGGATGAACATAATGATTCAGGATCTCGTCGACGTGGCCCGCCTGGAGGGAGGCCAGCTCGCTCTCGACCTCGAGTCGGTTGAGCTCACTAGCTACATCAGCGACATCTTGGAGAGAGCCGAGCCTTTGCCTGCGGCCGAGCGTTTGAACGTCGATCTTCCGAGGGACCTGCCCCTCGTTCACGCCGACCCCGAGAGACTGGAGAGAGTTTTTTCGAACCTGCTCAGCAATGCATTCAAGTATTCATTTCCAGGAACGATCGTAAACATCCTTGCCCGGCGACATGGTGATGAAGTCGTTATCTCCATCGCGGACAAGGGACCCGGCATCGACCCGGACGACATCCCTCGCCTCTTCAAGAAGTTCTCCAGAGCCGGGGCAAAAAGAGAGACGGAAGGCATCGGCCTGGGTCTCTACCTGTGCCGGATTCTGGTCGAGGCACACGGAGGCCGCATCTGGGTGAACAGCGAGCCAGGACGGGGAAGCACCTTCAGCTTTACCGTTCCCGTGGCCGTGCAGCCTCGGGCCGAACCTTAGCGACGCTGCCTATTCAGTCGAGCCTGGCCCAGTCGGGCACCGCAGTTCGATAGGTCGATTCCACGTGGCGAATCAGATCGAAGATGCTGTCCTCGTAGGCGGTGTCGTCACCATGGAAGTAGCCGCTTCTGTTCACGTAGAAGGACCCTCGATGGCACTCGCGACGCCACGGCTCGGCGAACTCCTTGCCTTCCGGCAGGTAGCAGTCCCGCTCGCCGTCATCTTCGTTTACATGGCAGCACCGTCCATCACCGTAAACCAAGATCATCTTTGGCATCAGCCCAGACGCCATGTAGTCGCTGAATAATAGCTGGTATCCAAGGAAATCGCCCGGCTTCATTCCATACCCATGCAAGAAGTACAGGACCGGATAGGTCTTCTCGGCGTTCTCATCGGAGTGGTAACCGGGCGGCAGCGCGATGGCATACTCGCGCTTGGAGCCCAAGGCCTCGCTGTGGAAGCTTGCCACGAAGGCCAAGTCCTCCAGCTCCAGTGGTGACTCCTTTCGCGAGGCATGAGGCCACCGCCTGCCCAGCCAGGCGAGGTGCGTAACCAGCCTGTCCACGGCCTGCCTGTTCGTTCCAACATGGCTGCCGTCGCCTCGCCGCTGCTGCTCCAATGATGCATCGATGTCACCGTAGCGCACGAATACGTTCCGGGGGATCGAATCCCAATCCACCTCCCGAAAATCGAACGAGCCGTCACCAAAGCGCGGCAAGGAGTTAAAATCATCGAACCAGGCGGCGCCATCGCCCGTAAGAGTCGCCAGCAGCCCCCAAACCTGAGCAGACGTCACTCCGAAGTTCAGTATGTCCCGCACGCCTCCGTCTAGATAAATGTCGGTACCGGCCAAATCCTCCTCGGACCAACCTGCAATGTTGGTTCGAGGATCGTGAGCGAAGTAGTTCTCGATGTTTGGCGACATGACGAAAGAGCCGGTGCCCTCGCCGTAATCGTTTGTTCCGGGGACCCCATCCAAACCGTGGTCCGAGAACGGCTCTCCCTCATCGTACACCCAGTTTCCGGCGGTCCCCATCGGGTTGTGGAGCCAGTGGTAGGGCTCGGCGTCACCGGCCCCCACGTCCTGAAAACGCTCCTGGGCGTTTACTATAATCGGCTCGCCGTAATCTCGCCGGCCGTTGCCGTTGAGATCCACCGCCATGACAAAGCGAACACGTTCGGTCGGCGGCCTGCAGGGATCGTAGCGGCCGGAGTGAGCGTAGTATGCGTCGGGGTGCACCGAGCTGCTCGCCCTCACCACCGGCCCGTCCTCGCCGCAGTAGGCATCCGCATCACCGCCGGCGGCGCAAAAGTCCACCACCTCTCCGGTGGCATCGCAAACCTTGACCCGCTGGTGGCCGTCGCAAAAAGAGATCACATCGAACCTGCCCTCGGGGTTGTACTCGGCGTTGTATATGGGAGCCGTGCCTCCGCTGTCATAGCCCTTGATTACGATGGGCTCATCGCATGTCCAGTCTTCATGCATGCCGGGCGGGAAGAAAGGACTCTCCGGGTTGTAAGACGCCGGGTTGCCGAGAGCGAGTGAGAGATCCTCGAACTTTGCGATATACGCGGTGCGATGGAAGGAGCCCCCGCTGTCGTCGAAAGGCCAGTTGTTGAATGACGCCGGGTGCTCCCAATCGAGCTGGGATGGATGATCGGGAGCGCAAGCGGCAATGGCCTCACGGTCGTTCAGGATTTCGGGGTTATCGGGATTGGCCTCTAATAGAGCCAAGAGATCCTCCAGCGAGCAGAAGCCGCCCAGATACTGGGTGTGCATCTTGTCGAGGAAGTGGGCGTAGTCCATGGGACCGCCGATCGCGCCAATGGCATCGAAGTGCTCGGGATGACGCGTCCCTATCATGCTGGCCCCCATCGCGCCCATCGAGGCGCCGCCGATGGCCCGGTTCGTATATAGCCGTCTCGCGGGCTCCTTTTCGTCGTTATCGGAAGGCGGCCCGCACGATGCCAACAACGTCAAAGCAAACAGCGCGGCGATCCCTTGGCGAGAATGCAGCCAGTAACACTCGCGTTCAGACCGAAAAAGAACGAGAAGTCGACGCAAAAGCAGCTCTAGATCCATTATGAAGGCTCCTTGAATGCCCTCTCGCCATTCCAAAGCCGCCCGCTGCCACACCCGTTGCATGAATAGTCGACTGCGTGAGCGCGCCAAAGTCGTCCGTTTTAGGCTCCCGCATCATGAAGCAGTCGGTCCTCGGAACTACTGACGATCGTTATGGTTTTGAGACCGCGCAATTTATCACGCCGTTGCATTTTGAAAGCCGAAATCGTACGCCAGCTTGCAAACTCGACCTAGGCCACACTTTTCCGCCACCCGGCCCGGCTCCACGCTTTAGAAATGGGCCACGGTTCCCCACGGTGTGCCTGTATGCTAAAGTCTGATCCATTGGACAGCACAGGACGCTGGAGCGTGGCCTCGGCTGCCCCCACCAAGTGCGTGCGGCCTTGGACATTCGCAATCGAAGATTAAAGGAGACAACGATGCGCGCTGGAATCTTATACATACCATTTGTCGCGGTAACCGCCTTGCTGCTCTGGGTCGCCTGCGGTCAGACCGTGCCTCCGGAGGCAATGTGCGAAGGTCACGAGGACTGCTCCACCGGGACCTTCTGCGTGGAGGGCGTCTGTACCATGACGGCTCCGTGCGAGGAGGACGAGGACTGCGGTGAGGACGGCGTCTGCATCGAGGAGCTCTGCTTCACCGCCTGCGAGGAAGACGAGGACTGCGGGGACGGTGCCTTCTGCGAAGAGGAAGTGTGCATCATCGCTTGCGAGGAAGACGAGGACTGCAAGGACGGCAGATGCGATGAGGATGGACGCTGCGTGCACTTCGATGGCTGCACCGGCGACGATGACTGTGAGGATCCGACTCCTTACTGCCACGAGGACACCGGTGAGTGCGTTGGATGCATCGAGGACGATCACTGCGGAGCGGACGAGATCTGCGAGAACTACGTGTGCGAGGAAGCCGTTTTCTGCGACGACGACGACGATTGCCCCATCGAGCACCTTTGTGTCGAGGGAGTCTGCAGGACCGGCTGCGTGGATGACGAGGGATGCGAGCCTGGCCGTGCATGCATAGAAGGCCAGTGCACGGCTGTCGGCGAGGAGTGCGATGCCAACAACCCCTGCGACGATGGTTACGTCTGCGTGCACGGCCACTGCGTTCCGGGTTGCAAGTCCATCAGGGACTGCCCGGAGGGTTTGCGCTGCGCCCCGGACATGGGCGAGCACGGCACCTGCGTGGAGTGCCTTGAGGATGACCACTGCCCCGAGGATCAGCCGTGCCTGGACAATGTGTGCATCGAATGCGCCGATGACGACGACTGCGAAGAAGGACAGATCTGTCACGGCAACAAGTGCTTTGACGGCTGCCGCGACGACGGCGACTGCTCATCCGGAGAGATCTGCCTCGATGGCGCCTGCCAGGAAGGGTGCCGGGAAGACGGTGATTGCCCGGCCGGAGAGATATGTGAGGACGACGTCTGTGAAGAGGGCTGCAGGGAGGACAAAGACTGCCTCGCCGGAGAGATATGCGTCGATGGCGCTTGTGAAGAAGGGTGCCGCGACGACGATGAGTGCGCGGAAGGAGAGATATGCGTCGAGGGCGCTTGCGAGGAGGGCTGCCGAGAGGACGGCGACTGTCCATCCGGTGAGATCTGTGTCGATGAGACCTGCATTGAGGGCTGCAGGACATCAGCGGACTGCCCGGAGGACGAGGTTTGCCACACCGACACCAACACCTGCGCGCCCGGCTGCAGCCGAGACGACCAGTGTGATCTCGGGTACATCTGCGACGACGATACCAACACCTGCGTCGAGGGCTGCCGAACCTCTCGTGACTGCCCTGAAGGTTACTACTGCGGCGATGGCCTCTGCCTCGAAGGCTGCCTCTACGATACCGACTGTCCTGGCACTGATGTCTGCAACCAGCAGACGCATGAGTGCGTGGAGTGTCTAGCCAACGAGCACTGTCCGGATGAGATTCACGTATGCGACCCGCGCAGCCTCACCTGTGTCAGGGCCTGCGAGGATGACGAGCACTGTACGGATGACGCCAAGCCGTACTGTGAGCCGGAATCGAGCACCTGCGTCGAGTGTCTCGAGTCGGACCACTGCGACGACCTGCTTTGCGACACGGAATCCGCGACCTGCGTGGTCTGCCTAACAGACGCCGACTGTGAAGACCACGAGTTCTGCGACCCCGTAAGGCTCCAGTGCCTGGAGTGCATGGACGATGACGATTGCGACGGCGGGCTCATGTGCCACCCGGATGACCAGATCTGCGTCGGCTGCGCGCACGATGATGACTGTGAAGGCGATTTGAGGTGCGACGAGTGGCGTGGCATTTGCGTCGTGGGTGCCGGGCTTTGTACGGAGTGCGGCGATGACGACGATGTATGCGGCGGTCCGGAAGACTTGTGCGTACGCTTCGGGGACGGCTCCGGCGGCATCATAGACAGCGGATGCGGCATCGACTGCTCCGAGACGGGGAGCTGCCCTCCCGGCTACGCCTGCTACGAACTCTATGGGGGCCGAGGAACGCAGTGTGCTCCCGACTACCTCCCCAACGACAATGGAGGGCGAGTCACCTGCGCCGCGCACCGCACCCACGGCGGCTACTGCGAGAGAGGCGGCATGACCGGCGCCGAGGAAGACCACGAGAACTGCGGCGTTCCCGAAGTCAACGACGCCTACTGCGCAAATGACGGCCCAATTTGGGGTCCTGAATATGCGTGTTCATTCCGCTGCGAAGGCGACCATCACTGCCCACCGGGGTCGACCTGCCGGCCTGACAACCGATATCCCCAGGTGAATCGCTGCCTCCTCGAAGACACGGAATAAGGCAAATCTAGGACTCGGCCTACAGGACGGCTAGCGGGCTCGTCCGGCTTCTCGACGCAGCAATGCGAGGGACGCCGAGGCGCGCTCGACGCCGTCCTCGTCTCCAAGCTTTCCGCAAACCTCGATGAGGCCCATGTGAATCTCCGGATCGAAGGGGTTGATGTGAGCCGCGCGCTCGTAAGCTTCCCTTGACTTCTCCCAGCTCTCGGTCAACCGGTACAGCCTTCCTAGATGAACGTGCGTGGTGACGTAGCCGGGGTTCACGTCCAGTGCCTCCTTCAGGACCTCCAGCGCCCGCTCCATGTTGCCGAGCCGCATGTGGGTGACAGCCAGCCTGTTCGGCAGCCTCGGGTATGCGGGACCGGCCGCTTCATACGCCTTCTCGTATTGAATCAGGGCCGCCGCGACATGCTCGCGCATATGAAGAAGGTCACCGAGCCTGGCATGCCGATCGGCCGTCGAGTCCTCTAGTTCCGCGTCGACCTCTATGTCCTCCTCGGCGGTCTCGGGCACTCTTCCCCGTACACTGTCCGCATAGGTGACCTTCCGCAGCGAGGCTCCGGCATCGGCGCGAAGAGCCTTCCTAGCCAGCCAGGCGCGCCACCTGTCCATGAACGCATCGAAGGAAGTCTCCAAGGCGGCGGCGATGGCGTCCTTCTCGTTCTCCCCTTCCCGCATCTTGGCCATCACCCTCCGCAATGCGTCATGGCCTCCTTGCTGCAAGAAGTACTCCATAACCGAGGAAACCTGGGCAAAGGCAAGAGAGGTGTGCTCTTGCGTGGGAAGATAAGCCATCGAGGGGTGCATCTCTTCAAAGGTTATGAAATCCCGGTCGCCCCTCACCGCTTCGGCGAGAAGCACCTCGGCGTACGGAGACATCGCCATCCCACCTTCGCCTCGCCACCTCGTTTCGAGGTGCCTGGCTAGACCCTCGTGCAGCCAGATCGGCACGGTGTTGTGCGAGACCCGGCTGACCACGAAATGGACATACTCATGGGCGAGAGTATCGAGCCAGGTGTACCCCAGAAGGAGCGCGCGCGGGGTGGTGATCATGATCTTGTTGTGCTTGCAAACGGCGACGGTGCCGCTGTTGCGAATGGCCTCGGAAGGTAGACCGCTTGCGGCACCGAGATCGTCCGCGTTCGTGTAGACCTCCACGACCACGCGGCGAGGGGGAAAATAGTCAAAATCCGCGCCGATGTTCGCTCGGGCGCTCTCGAGTGCTTCCAGGGCTAGCGGGATCAGGATCTCGTCGGCGCCGGGCGCCACCCGCACCTCGAAGTTTTCACTTCGTTTCTTCACGTACCCCTGGGTTGCCTCGAAGGCCGCCCGGGCGTACTCCAAGTACCTGCTGCGGGCGCCGGACTCACCAGCCACTTTCTCCAGTAGCTCTATCGCGCCTTCGTAGTCCTGCTGATAGAACCTCGCGCGGCCGGCCAGGAACTTCACGGCAGGCAGCTTTGGGTGCTCCGAGTGCAAAGCCTCGGCCTCGTCAAAGGCCTCTTCGTACCGCCACTGCCGAAGCAACTCGTGAGTCGCGGCGAGGCGGTCCGCCAAGCGCCGCACCGCGCCGGGTTCTCCTCGCAGCTCATCGATGATTTCCGAGGTAGACCTCTCCGCGTCTCGTTGCACGTCCTGCGCGGCCAAGGGCGGCACCAGGCACATGGCCGCGACAAGAGACACGATCGAGAGATGAACATGAAGTCTTGTTCTTCCGGCCGTCATCGAACGAGCTCCTCGTAGTAACGCCGCACCTGCTCCCTGTAGCGCTCCGGCGTTCCTTCACGCATCGCCTCCAGCAGCTCACGGCGAAACTGCTCGGGAGTCTCGTACTGATCGGCGTCGGGTATCTCAACGGGCTCCGAGCTCAATCCGGCTCCTCCATGCCCCCGGCGTTGTGGTTGGCCGGCCATCGGCATGGGCATGCCCTGCCCTCCTGCTTGCCGCGAGGCCTCCTCCATTTGGTCCTGAAGCTCCTGCAGCCTGTCCGAAGCCGCCCTTTGGCGTCCGGTGGCCCTCCGGGCATCGCTCGAGTCGAGATGACGGCCTGCCTCCGCCATGTAACCGCCGGCCTCTTGAAGAGCATGCTCCATATCCGGTGAAAACAGCGGCGCCTGATCTCCTATGTCACGCATGCGCCTGCCAAGCTCCCGGCTTCGCCCCTGCAAGCTCCTCTGCTGCTCGCCCATCTCGGCCATCTTGCTCTGCTCGCATTCCGAGAACACCTCCGAAGGATCCGGGAACAGCTCATCCAGCTCCTCGACGATCCGCTCCGCGTTGCCGCGGGCGTGCTCCGCATTGCTAGCGGCGCGCTCGAGCTCATCTCGTCTTTCGCCGGGCACCTGCCTGTACTGCTCCGTGTAACGAAGCTGTCCACTGAAGGAGGAAGCCGCCCGATCGGCCTGATCGAGGGCGTTTTTTGCCATTCGGCGAGCCTCCTCGAAATCGCGCGCCTGGAGCAGCTTGGATACATCATCGAGCCGGATTATCCCAAGCTCCACGGAGTCCCTGTCTATACGGCCGAAGCCGCGCTCCATGACCTGGTCGGGGATGCGCTCCAGACGCTCCTTGCCCTCCAGCGCAAGCTCTACAAGGCGCTCCACCAAATCATCGATGGGACCCCGAAGACGCTCTTCTATCTCGTCTCTGTACCTCTCCCGAAGCTCTTCGGTCTCATCGAGAAGGTTTTCCTGGTCGCGCTTCACACGCTGAAGATCGTCGATGAACTCCATGATCTCGCGCTGAAGCTCGGCGTACTGCTCTCCTCCGAAGGCATCGTCCCGGCTCCGCCACTCCTCGAGAAGGGAGTCGACCTGGTTGGCCATGTCCATCAGCCGCGAAAGAGCTTCATCCAGATCCCCTTCCTCCACCATCTGCTGTATTTGATCGAGGGAGGTGAGCAGATCCTCCTGCTCCCGAAGCTGCTCCATTGCTTCGATGTTCAGGTAGTCGTCCCTGATGTCGCTTGCCATCTCCGCCATGCGCCTCATCAGCTCCTGAATACGCTCCTTGATTCGCCCTATCTCCTCGCTGATTGCCGCCCGGGTCTCCTCGTCCGGGTCGTCGCGTAGGCTCTCGACCAGCTCCGCCAGCCTGCGCTGCTGCTCTCTTATCTCCTCGCCCATTGCGATGAGGTCCTGAAGCCTTTGCTTGTCGAGCAAGGTCTCGAGATACAAAATTCCGTTCTCGAGCTCGGTTATGATGCGATCCTGAGTGGAGCCCACGCGCAAGACCTGACCGCGTTCGGCCCGCTCGGAGATGCTCGTTCGCGAGGACAGAAGACGCAACGCGCTCTCGAACCGCCGGTTGGCGGTGACCAGTCCCGAGCGGACATTCTCCAGCGTGTCAACCAGCGCGACCGGCGATAGAGGATCCTCTCGAAGATCAGCGACTGTGTCGGCTATATCGGCGGTTAGCTGCTCGATGCTCTCGGCCTGCCTCCTAGCTGTTCCAAGGCGATCCTCCAAATCGGACTGTTCCGCTGCCTCGTCGCCACCGCCGCCTAGAGCCGAGGGAGCTTTGGCCGGATCGAACGGAGACTCCAGATGATCGGCTAGGTTGTCGATCATGGCTTCCCAGTGGGCCTCCACCTTGGCGATAAGGGCCCTATGATGCTCGGCCGCCGAGAACACCTTGAGATAATGCGTTCGAGTCGTGCTCTTCTTGGGGCCCGAAATGCTGTCATTGTCGGTGGCTTCCAGAAACCATGCCACGCGGTCTCCCGCCGCGAGCCCAAGGGTCGACACGTCCCAGCCCCAACGACCCTCCAAGCGGTCCCTGCCACGACCTCTCTGGATGACCTTCCGCTGCTCCGATCCGCCGCGCACCCGCCACACAATGGAAATCTCCTCGAGACCGAAGTCATCCCGGGCACGGTAATCCAGCGCCAACCGCTCCTGCTCCCGTATCTCGACCTCGTCCTCGCCGGGGTACTCTGGAAGGCTGACCTCGACGTGAGGGTGCTCATCCGGCTCTATGCTGATGGTGTGCGAGGGCCCCTCCGCGACTGTGCGGCCTCGTGAATTCAAAAACCGAAACCGGTACTCTCCCGCCTCGCTCAAAAGCAACCGTCCGCGAAGTTCCCGGGAGCCGACGACCTCCAATGAGATCTCCGAGTCGTTCTTCACTATCGCGGCCGCCTCCACGTCTCGGTCCGCCCTGGTGATAATCTCGACCTCGGTGCCCTTTAGAGCCCGGATGTCTCCTCCGGTTCCCGATACCGCCCTGGAAGATAAGCCGGTGTACTCCGGGTAGTGATAGACGAGGTCCACCTCACCCGTAATGAGCTCGGCCACGCCCACCGATATCTCGCCGCTGATTCCCGGGATGGCTCCCGCGCCGCCCATTAGCGCCCGGTAGCCGCCGCCGATTGTCCCTGGAAACCCGAGAACGGCTAGGAGATGCACCGCGGCAACGGTCGAAGCGACCACCGCTGCCCGCCGAAGATCCAAAGTAGGCACGACCGGGCGGGGATCCAGCCCGCCGGCGATATTCGCCAAACGAGCGATATGAGCTCGGGCAAGCTCCGCGGAGTAAGGCAGTCCGTCTTCTGCTGCATGGGCCTTGCCCGCGCTCATCTCCTCCTGAAGCTCGACGGCGGTGGCCAGCCCGGCAATCTCACTCGCGCGGCTCTCCAAGAATGCGGCGGTGCGCCTGTCGGATGCGAGCCGGCGAGCGGGACGAACGAAGAGTTGCCATGCCAAAGCCACGGACCCAGCGGCCAGCAGCGCGAAGAAGACCAACCTGGGCCACAACGGAGGATGAGTGGCCTGACCCAGAACGAGCCCGGCCGTGATGCTTGCGGCCAGTCCCAACGCCAAGACAATAGCCAAGATCAAGCAGATACTGGTGCCCGCATAAACAGAAAACGCCCGCCTGCGCGTTCGGACCAGTAGGTCCGAGATCACGCCATAAGGGTTGCCTGAAGCCTCTTGCCGGCCGGTGTCCTTTTGTTGGGGCTGGTGCATCTAGTGTGTCTCCAGCTCCTTCATCATATCCGGCGCGTAGGCGCCACTCGCAAGCCTCTTCCCATCGCTGTTCCGCTGGCCGCGCCCGGCGAACCATTAAGCAGATGGCCGGGCTATCGACAACTACTCACTCCGGTTGCCTATTTCACTCCATCCTACTTCTCTCATTTCCGCGCACCTTGCACCACCTTCGTACCTGTCGCCGAGCCGCTGCGAAACCCGGGGATAGAACCCAGGCATCGTGACGAGTTCCGCGCGCCCGAGATAAATCCTCGAACGGCTTCCCCTCATCCTAGTCCGCGGGAAGAGCCGGCACGCGCGGCCCTTGTGACCACCTCTGCAAACTCCTCCGGCGCGTCTTCTTGCACGAAGTGGCCCGCGGGCAGGACCGCGTGCTCCTGTCCGGCGGCCCCCGGCACCCGCTGCTGAAGAAGCTTGTCCGCCCCCTTGAAAAATGGGTCACCTTCCCCACAGGCGGTAACAAGCGGCCTGCTCCAAGTCGCAAGGGTAGCCCAAGCTCGACGATTGTCGCCTGCCTCGGGTTCGTCGGGCCGCACCGGCAGCGTTCGATGGAACTCCCGGACGCCGGCGATGTGATCGGGAGTGGGAAACGGCGCTTCATACGCCGTCTTTTCTTCCTTCGTCAGGCTGCGCCTGCAGCCGGCCTGCACCAACCACCCCACGGGGAAAACCGGCGAGTAACTAGAAAACAGGTTCCAAGCGCTCCGGGCTAGACCCGGCCGCTGCTCCCCTGTCGGAAGGAAGCCTCCCGAGACCACGATGGCGGAAAATCTATTTGGCATGAGCGCGACCAGCCGGAGTCCAACCAAGGAGCCGAGCCCCTGACACACCAAGGTCACCTCATCGAGTTCGAGGGCGGCAAGCCACCGTGAGACCCACTCGACATGCGCCGCGCAGGTATGGGCATCAGGCCGAGCCGGCTTGTCGGAGCGACCGAAGCCGATCAAGTCGGGCGCCAGCACCCGATACCCCGCCTCCGCCACCGGAGGCATGACCTTTCGATAGAGGTAAGACCAAGCAAGCTCACCGTGGAGCATGACGACCGGAGGAGCATCATCGTTTCCGGCTTCCACATGATGCATTCGCAAGCCGCCCGCATCCGTGTACCGCGCGGCAAACGGATAATCGACGAGGCCCTCGAAGCACTCGTCGGGCGTACGCAGAATCTCCATGTCCACCGCATGGGCGACGTCCGCGCGACCCAGCCGTCTTTTCTCGTCTGCTTGACCAGGACCCCGAGTGCTCATCGCCGGCCAGCGTGAATTATGAACGTCCCGTTGTCAATCGAACCGAGGAAGTCCTCGCGGGATTAGCAGCCAAGAGCAGCCGAGCGTCAGTCCGGCGGCCGCCAAGTAAAACAGAATGTGCACGGATTGATGGGCAATCATGACTTTGTGCCAGACCAAGTCCTCGGCATCGAAGTCGACCGCCGCCTCGCCCCCGCCCGTTACCAACAGCCCGTAGACGGGCAGCACGATGAAACGCATAAAGGATGCCAGACCAAGACCGGCTCCCAGTATCCAAAGCGGCCACACCCTCTTCGGCCTCTTCCCGTGTCGAGTCGCCGCCAATAGCACCACGAGCGATAGAAAAGTGAGGCCCAGCAAGACTGGGTGCGGCTGCCCGAACGGAGACAGGAGGCTGCCTATGAGCCAAGGAATAATCGAGAGCGTGGCAAGCTTGACGAGGCCGGGAGGAAGCACCCGTGAAGACGAGCGGCTGGACGGGCCGTCCTCATAGGCCGCTCCCAAAGGGGCCTCTTGCTGGTGTTCATGGACATCCGACATGGGCGTACTCTCGAGCCCAACCGATGGCGAAGCTGAAAGTTCCTACTTGACGCCAACCGGTCCGCCGGCTCCCGGCCGCCACTCGATCTCGATCTCGAACTCCTCCTTGTAGCCCTTGCTCTTGTACTTCAGCTCGAGCTTGGTGGAGCCGGACGGAGCGACCTCAATCTCTCTATCGCCGCTGACGACGGTGAAGCTGCCGGTGTTCAGAAGCTTCTCTCCAACGCTTATCAGAAAGCGGCCAATCTCCTCGGAGCTGCGAATCTCCTTGCTCTCGAAAATGATGTCGGCCTTGTTACCGGACATGAAAGTGCCTCCTATGGTTTTCAGCTCACCGCGACTGCCGCCGCGGATTCACAGAATCGCACCCCAAAGCCCTCGAGGGAAGGCATTTCGGGTGCCTCGCCGCGAATGACTCCGCGCGCCTCACCCCCCCGCGACCGGTGGGATGAGCGAGACCTCATCGTCAGGGGAAAGCTTGGTCCGCTTGCCCGAGAGGTGGCCCACGTTCTGCCCGTTTACCAAGACTACGCAGCTATCGAGGTAACGGGTGATTTCGTCTCCGTAACGCCGGCGGACTTCTTCGAGCAAGGTTCCGACATCGCGGGCGGAGCTCTCATAGGCCTGCTCGCCGGTGGCTTTACGCAAAAGGGTGAAGAACTTGATCTTTGCCATACCGTTCCTGGGTGTCAGCCCGCCACATGAAGGCGATGCATCTCCTCTTCCTCCAACGCCTCCGCGACATCGTCCATGCCTAGTTGCCTCAATCTTCGTCCGGCCGGCCTACCCATCTCATCGATCTCTCGAAGCCTATAGAACTCCTGGATCATCTCCTCGAAGGCCACGGTCATGCGCCCGGTAGCGGCAGGTTCTCTCGCTCTAAGCTTCTCCCGCCACCCGGCGAAACCGGGCAGCTTGTTCAGCACACCGAGAATCCCGTCCATACGGGGATAAACATGGTCCGCGAGCAGACTCGCGGCGGTCTCGGTAAGACGGTCGATCTTCAACTTCTGCAAGGGAGCCAGCGACATGAACTGCGGATAAACCGCAAGATGCAGCCGAGACGTCTCACCTTCGATGTGAGGCTCCAGTATGCGCCTGGGCACCCGGTCGTCCTCTCGCGTAGCCCCCATCAGATTGCCCAGAGCACGCTTGAGATACCAGATCCGATCACCGGTAGCCGCCAGATCATCCACCGTGTAACCCAGGCCGGTAACCGCGTTGAGCATCATCGCCATCTCGGACATCCCTCCGCCGATACAGTTCCAAACGTACTCGCAAATCACGGCGGAGTTGGCGATGACGCCTTTTTGCTGGGCGGCCACGGTCTGCGCGGCCTTGCCCTTGGTGCTGAAGGGCCAGGTTCTCTTCACGCCCATCTCGGCGGGATCCAGTATTCCCAGCTCGATGTACAGGTTGGAGTCGGCGCAGTGGCAGGCGCCCCGAATGGAGGTGGCGTATGTCAGCGCCATACCCCACAAGGCTCGGGGGTCGTGCATCGGACACTCGAGACCCTTTACGTGAGGAGCCATCTCGGCGCCCCCGTACTTGTCGGACATCGCTCTGGCTCCCTCGGCCAGGTCATCGCCGAAATCTTCCCGGAGGGCGGTTTTGCGAAGCAACCGCAGCAACGTGCGGGGGCTGTTCCACTCCAAGGCGATGCCGCCCGTATCCGATTCGGAGATCAACCCCTGCTCGAACGCTTCGGTTGCGTAGGCGATGGTCGCTCCAGCGGAGATGACGTCCATGCCAAGGCGGTTGCAAAGCTCGTTTGCCTTGGCGTTGGCGTCTCGGTCGTCCATGAAAAGGAGCGTCCCGAGAGAAGAAGCAGCCTCGTACTCCGATCCCGGTCCCTCCTCCATCTTGAACGGCCCATCCTTGACCTCGACGATCCGCTTGCAGGAAATCGGGCAGCCAAGGCACGAGTGCTTCTTCTTCAGAATGGAGTCCGCCACGGCAGTGCCGCCCAGCTTCTCCGGGCCGTCCGCCCAGTAGGCCATGCGCCAGTTCTTGGTAGGCACATCGCCGATGGCCATGCCGTACTCCATGTGAACGTTGGAACCGAAGTGCTTGAGGCCATCCGCCACCAAGCTGTGCTTGAGCAGCTCGAGAACCCTTTCCCGAGCCGTCTTCAGCGCCTCCTTGTCGGCTACCGGTGGTTTGCCCCCGCCTCTCGCAACAACGGCCTTCAGCTTCTTGGAGCCCATCACGGCTCCCATACCGCATCTGCCGGCCGCGGAGCCTCGATCGTTGATTACGCATGCGTAACGCACCAGGTTCTCCCCGGCCGGACCGATGCTCAAGACCTGCGCCCTCCGCTCGCCAAGCTCCTCCTTGATGAGCCTCTCGGCGTCATAGGTGTCCTTCCCCCACAAATCCGATGCATCCTTAATCTCGACCCCGTCATCGGTGACGAGAAGATAGACCGGATCCTTCGAAGCACCCTCAACGATCAGGCCGTCGAAGCCGGCACGCTTGAGCTGGGGAGCAAAATGACCTCCGATGGAAGCCTCACCCCAAATCCCCGTCAGCGGCGAACGGGCACAGATCTCGAGTCGCGAGGCGCCGGGCAGGTTGGTCCCGGACAAAGGTCCGTTCATGATCATGAGCGGGCTGTCCGGCGAGAGGGGGTCTTTCTTCCAACCTTCGTTGTCGAAAAACCACTTCGCGGCAAGGCCGCTTCCGCCGAGATAGTCCCGGTACGTCTTTTCCTCAATCTCCACCACCTCGGTGGAGCCTTCGGTCAGGTCGACCTGCAACAACTTTCCTACGTTGCCTTGCATGATTGGGGCTTTGCCTTTTCTCCGGCTGCCTCCGCCGGCCGGTGAGGGGTCCTATGAGCAACTGGTCGCCTGACATTGTAAACCGGTTTTCGTCCGGCGTCGCCCCGTGCCGGCCTCTTCTTCATTCGCCGTCTTTTGGGGTTCAAACCTCGAAGGGAACGACCAAAGACGGATCCACCACACGAAAAGTGAAGGACTCGGCCGCGAAAAGGCGTATCTTCTTGCTGTCGTGCGAGACATATCCGATGGAGAAATCTCCGCCGATAGTCAGCTCCAGATCCTCGTGCTCATGAGGGATGAGCAGGGCATTCTCTAGTGCGGCGCTGTAGAGAATCTTGCCCCCTATGAGATCCGCCACCCTCCGTGGAAGCGGATAACCGGGGCTCTGGTCGTGGAGCCTCGTCCAGGCCGTAACCCCTGCCAAGAGAGTAAACGGCCCCTCCTGGAAGGTCTCTCGCAGAGTCAATGCTGCCTTGGAGACTGCGTCCATAATGCTCTCGTGGTTCGTGCCGAACGAGATGGGCTCTTGCTCGGAGCTCGAGAGAAGACCTTCGATGCAGCCCTTTTCGTACCCTTTGTAAATGGTTCTCTCCTCGAACAGAGCCATTTTCTTCATGGCGTCCTCGAGAGAATCGAGATCGGGGTCACGAGCCCCACGTGTAATGTCATCCATCTCCCAGCGGTCGAGATCGAAGTTCGCTCGCGTTTCCACGAGCGGACGCACCTTGTAGATGCCGGTGTGCACTCCCCCTTTAGGTTCCTCTAGAACCGTGAGCCTGCCTTCTCCGACCACGTTCCGCTCCCATCCCAGCGGTCCTTTCACGTGGACCGCCCGCCTTGCCGTGAGGTGCGTCCTCAATACCTCCACGGCCCGGGTGTCTATCTCTTCCCACGCCTCGGCCGAAAGCGGGGCAAGGTCGCGCTTCAAGAAGTCCATCTCGTTCCCCCTCTTCGATGGATGTTATCGAGCATCCAGCTACCCGAGTTTTCCGATGCCAAGCCCCCTGCCCGACGCGCCGCCCTTCGCTTTACCGTCGTTTCCGGATCCCTCCTCCGCCTCGACTATATCGGCGTCGGAAAACAGGTAGGTTCGAAGCTCCTCGTCCCAGCCGTCCATGTTTCGCCGAAGCCACTCCAGAATCATGCACGCGTGCTCGATCTCCTCGTTGCGATTATGTGCCAGAACGCTTTTCAGCTCGGCCTCCTTACACGCGGCTACTCGCTGGTTGTACCAGTCGACGGCTTCTATCTCTTCCTTCAAACTCATCAGAGCGCGGGTTATGGCGAGGGTCTTTTCTCCAAGCAGTTCAACGGGTTCATGGTACTGGCTCATGAGTTTGCTCCTTGTACACGCTCCGGGAGAACAACCGGGGTTTCTTCGGCAGGTAGGTACGCTGCTACCGCTTGCCTGCTTCGACAATGAGATATTCGCCTAGGCTTGACTACGAATCCACAGTGAACATCGCCCCATGAAAGGACGGGGGCTCGTCTCGCGCCGGTTCGCGGCCGGTGACAAGCCTTGGCCTCCTTCCACGCCGCCACATCGACTCCTTGCCGAGGTAGAGCATGATTGCTATACTGGACCCTGTTGAGAACGATTCGCATTTTCAAGGAAGCCCAGCAAGGCAGGGAGAGCTGATTCCGTGCAACCTAGGTCTAAGAGCGTCGGAACTCCGGCGCCGTCCACCCAAGTGGACGAAGCCAAGATTGCCTTGGTGGGCCCTCCCAACGTGGGAAAAAGCGCGCTATTCAACGCACTTACCGGCCGTTACGTCATAGTCTCCAACTACCCCGGCACGACAATCGAGGTGACCCGAGGCAGAGCGACCCTGGAGCAGGAAGCCGTCAACATCGTTGATACCCCCGGCACCTACTCGCTTCTTTCCGTCGGCGGCGACGAGCGCGTCACCCAGAAGGTGCTCTTGGAGGACGCACCGGACATCGTAGTCAACGTCATCGACGCGAAGGCACTTGAGAGAATGTTGCCGTTGACCCTCCAGCTTCTCGAGCTGGGTCTGCCTCTCCTCGTCGTTGTAAACATGATGGACGAGGCGGACACCTTGGGCATCGAAATAGACCTGGATGCGCTAGGGGAGTGGCTGGGAGTTCCAATCGTCGCGACCGCCGCCACCAAGGGGCGCGGAATCGAGGAGGTCCGCCAAAAGATAAGGGCCCTCGCCGCGGCGGATTCCTGCAAGATTGCGGACGAGCGACTCCGGTGTGGGAAACCTATCTGCGACGCTCTTGCCTCCCTCGATAACGCAAGCACATTTCCTTCTGGGGCAGCCAATTGTTCTGGAGCCAAGTGTTGCGGGAAAGGTGGCGAGCCGGCGGTCGCCATGCCCCATGCGGTAAGAGACGCGCTCTTGGAGCTGACCAAGACCCTGGCGCCCGTCACCGGGGCCTGCGAAAACCGAGCCCGAGCCATTGCATCGCTCCTACTCCAGGGAGACCGGGAAGTTGCCGCCGGGCTACAGCCGGATGGAGCGGCAGCATTGGAAAAAGCCGAATCGCTCCGGCTATCCCTTGAGGAAGGCGGCGAGGATCCAACCATCGCGGTGATGCGCCGATACCATGACGCGTCCAGGGCATGGGTGGCGGAAAACGTAAAGTCGCCGCGGAACGAAGGACGAACGCTTGCCGACAGAGCACATCAGCTTGCAATCACGCCGCTGACCGGCATTCCCCTACTGCTCATAGTCCTATACGTGGGTCTCTATGGCTTCGTCGGCCTCTTCGGCGCGGGGGTGGTGGTGCACTGGCTGGAGGACGATCTCTTTGGAGACATCGTCATTCCATGGGTCGACAGCGGACTGTTCTCGGCCTTGCCGGGAGAGGACGGGTGGCGATACTGGGTTAGAGAGCTCATCGGAGGACACTACGGGCTGGTGTCGCTTGGACTCACCTATGCCATCGCCATCGTGTTGCCGATCGTCTCCTTGTTCTTCCTGTTCTTCTCCGCGCTGGAAGATAGCGGCTACTTCCCTCGATTGGCGTTGCTGGTGGACCGCCTGTTCAAGCGTATCGGCCTCAATGGCCGAGCGGTCATACCCATCGTGCTCGGCTTCGCCTGCGACACGATGGCCACTCTCGTCACCAGAGTCCAGGAAACTAGGCGGGAAAAAATAATAACCACCTTCTTGCTGGCACTGGCTGTTCCATGCTCCGCGCAGTATGGCGTCATGGTGGCGGTTCTGGCCGGGCGAGGTGCTGGTTTTGCGGGGATCTCCTACGCCTTCTTGGCGTGGGCTTTCATAGTGGCCGGGGTGTTCATCGTGGCCGGCTTGCTGGCTTCCAAGCTCGTACCCGGAGAGTCGCCCCGCTTCTACATGGAGCTGCCTCCCATGCGGATGCCTCGGCCCGGTCATGTGCTGGTCAAGACCTTCGCCCGCATGAAGTGGTACTTCCTTGAGGTACTACCCCTGTTTTTGCTGGCCAGCCTCCTCATATGGGTGGGAAGGCTGACCGGGGTTTTCGATCTCGTCATCAGCGGGCTGGCGCCGCTGGTCGGCCTTCTGGGTCTGCCGGAGGCGACCTCCGATGTGTTCTTGTACGGCTTCTTCCGAAGGGATTTTGGAGCCGCGGGCCTCTTCGACCTTACGGGCGCCGGCCTGCTCGATACGTCTCAGCTCCTCATAGCAGCAGTAACTCTCACCCTGTTCATGCCGTGCATAGCCCAGGTGCTCGTAATGCTTCGAGAGCGAGGACCCAAGGTGACGATCATCGTAGTGCTCCTAGTCCTGTGCATAGCGTTCACCGCGGGCTTGTTGGTACGTGGAGCGTTGACCTTGCTTGGAGGGATGACATGACTTGCGGCTTTTGCGGATGCGTCATCGATGAGGACGAGGCTCGCCGGTCGTGCTCATCTTGTCCCATGGCACGAGAAGGTTGCCGCCGGATCAAGTGCACTACTTGCGGATACGAAAACCCCGAGACCCCGGCCTTCATCCAATGGTTGGCCCGCGTCCTTAGCTCTCGCCATTGGACAACAAAGGAGGTATGAATTATGCGTTGTGGAACTTTGGAGGCGATTCCAGTGGGCTCGAGCGCAGTGCAACCGGCAGATGAGAGGAACTCCGCTAGACGAAAGCGGCTCGAGCTGGAGATGGAACGCCTTGCGGGCGCGGCCCCTGTGATAAGTACTCCCCTGGAGGTCCAGCCGGAGGAGGCCGAGGGACGATTCAGGGAGCGCAATGAAGTGGTGAAGAGTGAGGCGCAAAAGCCGGAGGCCAACGGAACTTTTACTCTTGGTGCGTTGTCGCTCGGTACCGAGGCCGTAGTGGTCCGTCTCAACGGGAGCGCCAGCTCACGGATCAAGCTTTGTACGATTGGCGTCGTTCCCGGTGCGCCCCTGGTCCTGGAGAAGCTGAAGCCCGCCGTCGTTTTTCGGATGGGTAGAAGCCGCTTCGCGGTGGACAGGGAGCTGGGCGACTCGATCGAGGTAAGACCCGTCTAAAGAGGGTTTCGCGACACCCTCCGCCGCGGGCCCGAACGGTTCAGGTGAGTTCCGCGCCGGCGGCTTACTGCTTGAACGGTCGAAGCCGGCCTCTCGGCGAGAGACCGGCTTCGACACGACTCTTCTAGTCCGAACCTACGGAACAATGGTCACATACGGAGAGTCGACCTTGCCGGAGAGGAACGAGGCACGATGAGCTCGATGCGTTTCTCCGGCATTGATGTTGCCGTCACCGTCGGCACTCGCGGGCACCTGGGTGTGAGACAGCAAGGAGCCGCCGTCACCGGTCTCCCAGTATGAAGCAGCGAAATGGAACCAGGGCGGCACCTCGGTCGGCAGCTCGACCCCGTCGAGATGCGCGACGAGATTCAATGTTCCCTCCAAGGAGTACTGAAGCCCTGTAGGATCTCCTTCGCGGTTGCTGCAGTCACTGTGACCAACGGCCCCCCACGACTCGTCCTCCGGATCATAGCGAAGCCACTCACAGTAGCCGGTGACCGACTGGGCCAAAGCAAACAGAGCCCCACCGGCGGACGGTCCCGCGACTCTGCCGTCCTTGTCCCAAGGCGCGGGCACTAATCTGTCATCCGGCTCTCCGACCCAAGAGAACAGAAGCTGATCGTAGTCGTACTCGTCATCAGCGGAGCGAGCGCTGGGATACAATACTCCTTGGTTATCTATGCCAGCCGCAACCCAGTACGACTCGTTGAACAGGAAGAGTTGCGAGTCGAGATCGCGCCTGCCGTTGAGGTTACGCGGCCTAGGTACGGTCACGGCCCAATCGTCCGTGTGCGCCCAAACCCCCGCGGCGTCCTCGGCACGCCTCAAGCGAAGGAACGGCCGCAGGCTCTCCCGGTCCCGACTCATCGGCGGGGTCGTCAAGGTGGCCTCTCGCCAGGTTTCCACGGGCTCCGTTATTCTGGTGCCGGTTACCGATCCCTCATCCAACCGTATGATCGGCCGCAATGAGCCCGCCGACTCGCCATCCGGCTGCCCTTCCAGGCGATACCAGAAGTGGAAGGTGTACTGCTCACCCTCCGTGAGATGCTCGAACGGAATTGACGGCATCAAGTTGCGGTCCTCGGCCACGGTGCTCTCCAGCAAGGCGGAGCGACGACCGCTGTTGACCTCGAGGGTCTCTGGAATAACGCTGAAGCCGCTGGTCGGATCCAGATAGAAACCGTCGGGCTGATCGTCGGTCCAAAGCTCGAAGTCGAAGTTGTATGCAAAAGCGCAGTCAGGCAGGTCGGTCTCGACTTCCTCGTACTCGCAGTCACCGGTTTCCCAATCGCAATGACCGACCTCCATCATCAAGGTGTCTCCATCGCACCAGGTATCGCGAGGCGGGCAGCTCACATCGGCGCAAAGATCCACACACCCCCCCGCGTCCGCATCGCACACATGCTCTATATCGGCGCAGACGGTCTCGGTCTCGGTGTATTCGCACTCCGCGTCGACGCAGACACCCATCTCGTCGTATGACACCTCAACGTCTCCGTCGCAGTAAGAGGGGGGCGGGTCATCACAAGGAATCCTTTCCTCCGGGTAGATACAGTCACCATCCTCGCAGTAGCCCTCATCCTCGTAAGTGACTATATCGGTGCCGTCACAAGTGGGATTCGGCGGTGAGTTGCACTCCACTCCATCGCAGGGGTTCCCGCCGTTGTCCCCGTTGCCGCAGCCGGCCGCGGCCAGGAGCAAAATTGCAAGCCAGGCAATAGATGTTCTAACCGAATACTTCTCAAGCATAATCATCCCCCCTCTTCCACCCGCCGGTGCCGCGGACGGCGGCGGTCAGGTGGCCATGTTGTCCGCTTCGCGCCTCACGTAACGGATGAGCCGCTTCGCAGCCTGCTTACTTTCCGCGCTCCGCGCAAACGCGAGTTTCACGAAGATCGCGATGCTCGATGGATGCCGCACCCGCGGCTTTTGCTCTCGTAGCCACGAAAAATGGCCGGGGCAACGGCGTCTTACCCTACCCGCATACTTCGTATAGCTCCTCCCCACGACGATGCGGCATAGGTTGGTTTGCCCCCGTTTTCTAAGGCTCATTAGGGTTGCATAACCGAGCGGAATCCGACATGAACACCTCCATGGGAGACGTCAGCGAAAAAAACGAGGGAGCAATCGAGCAACCGCGGTACGTAATCGAACCCGCGCGGTCCGGCGCATCCAAGTGCAAGACATGCCGACATAAGATCGCCAAGGAGGCTTTACGCCTCGGCATTCTGGTGGATGGCTTCTACGGTCCCGGCTACATGTGGCATCACATCGAGTGCGCGGCACAGAGAATGTTCGAGCAAGTGGAAGAAGCATACGAGATGGAGGCCTGGAAGGTCGCCAAGAGTCCGCCGGAGGGTGTTCCATCTCTGGAAGAGCTACGGACGGTAAAGGCCAAGGCCGAGGATAGACGCCGTCAGAAACGAACGCTCCCCTACGCGGAGGTTGCTCCTTCCGGTCGGTCCCGTTGCAAGAAGTGCGGAGAGCCAATAGAAAAAGGCTCCGTGCGCGTTGCGCTGGCCAAGGAAGTTCGGTTCGGAGGCCAGGCTAGAGTCGGGCCCATGAATGTCCATCCACGATGCGTACCCGCCGCATTGGAGGAGGAAGAAGTCGTAACCGAGCTCGAGAGCCTTCGAGACGAACTCTTGTCAAACAGCCGCGATATCGATACCGCCCGGATAGAGCAGGCCGTCTCGGCGATAGACCGGGCACAATCATCGAGCTAAACTTCCCCATCTAGCGACGCCGTCAGGCGGTGCGAGCGGCCTCGGGCAAACTCAAGCGAGCTGCAAGCCGCAGTCGCTGCATGCTCCATCCACCAGAGGCGCCGAAGTGCCGCAAGCCGGACAGGGAGGCTCACCCTCGGCTTCGGAACCTTCAACCGGAGGCGGCACCGTACCCTCGCGCCTCAGCATCTCGGCCCACCGAGCCTCGAGCAGGGTTCGCAAGCGTGGTATGTCGGACTCCCGCGCGTAGAGAACAACTCGCGGTGAGCAACCCCCGCTCTTGCAACCCGGGTCTCCTCCCAGCACCACGGGTATGTCGGCGTCCAGGCAAACCGCGAGGAGTTCCTTGCCCTGGATGAGATTTGCTTGAGCAACGGGAACGACCTCTTCGTCCTCAAGAACTCGAGCAGCTTCACTAGCGTCCATGGGACGCTAGTATAAAACTGGGCCTATTTCGGCGCCAGCCTCTCGTCACGACTAAAAATCACATCATGCGGGTCGTCTCGGCCAGCCTCACTATGCCCACGGCTCGGTCGCCAATCTCCTCCAGGTGCGTGATGGCGTCGAGGAAGGCAAGCTCGGTCTCGAGCATGTCTCCGCATTCTCTCATTCGAAGTATGTGGCGAGAGCGGAGGTTGCGCCTTAGCTCGTCGATGCGGTTCTCGATGATCTCCGCCGCCTCCGCGCTCGACTGTCCCACCATGTAGTTGCCTACGTTCTCGAGAGCTTGATCGACCAGGTCTCCAAGAGCTTGAAGGTCAGCTACATCGACCTCGTCGAAGTACTGGTCGCTCTCGTGAATCCTTTGGGAGATTCGAATCAGAACCGCGCAGTGATCGGCGATTCTCTCGAGGCGGTGAGTGTTTTGTATCAGCTCGGCAACCTTTCTCGAGGCCTTGGCCGAGGTCGCCGCCCGCGCGGTCAGAGTAAGGTGAGACACAATCTCCTTTTCGAGCGCGTCACAAAGCTCCTCCTTGGCAAGCGTTTCCTCAACGAGGCTGCCGAGGCTCTTGTCCGGGTGAAGGAGAATGTACATGGCGGCGCCGAACATCTCCCTCACCACCTCGGCCATCCTCTGCATCTCCTTGCTGGCCTGAATCACCATCAGCTCCGGAGTCTCGATGAGGTCGCTGGAAAGGTAGAGCAGCCTCGGCTGGCCATCCTCCTCGTCGGGCACCCACCAGCGAACCAATCTCTCCATGTGGGTCACAAAGGGCAGATGCACGAGGGTATTTGAAACATTGAAAAGCGTATGGAACACCGCCAAGTGAATCGTTACCACTCCAGAAGCGGCCGCCAACGCCGCCGAATCTCCTTGAAGCAGACCGAAATCGACGTTCGGATCGCCCGGGGTCAAAAGATCGACGAAGGGCAAGAGAACCGGCCGCAAGAGGAAGATCGCGCCGGCGACGCCCACCAAGTTGAAGATCAAGTGGACCCTGGCCGCGCGTCTTGCGTCCGTCGTGCCCCCTATGGCGGCCAGGTTCGCGGTGACGGTAGTACCTGCGTTCTGACCCAAAATCATGGCAACAGCCATGTCGTAGGGTATCCAGCCCAGGGCCGCCAAGGTCAGCGTTAGAGCCGTGGCGGCGGAGCTGGACTGAAGCACTACGGTGAGCGCGGCGCCGAGCAAAACAAAGAGCACCAACGACCAGCCTCCGAGTTCGACCAATCTCTTCACGAACTGCATCTGACCGGGATCGTCCAATACCGGCACCGAGTCCTTCATCAGCGCAAGGCCGAGAAAAAGCAGACCGAAGCCGATGAGCGTCTCCCCCCACTGCTTCCTCCGGGCACCGTGCATGAACGTCAATGGGAAGCCGACGCCCACCAGCGGCAACGCGAAGGCCGTGATGTTCATCTTGAACCCGAGCAACGAGACGAGCCATGCGGTGAAGGTCGTACCGATGTTGGCACCCATTATTACGCCGATGGATTGCGTCAAGGTGAGCAGGCCGGCCGAGACGAACCCTACCAGCATGACCGTCGTCGCGCTCGACGACTGTACCAGGAGCGTGATCGTAAGCCCTGTAAGAACTCCGGTGAACCGGTTGCCGGTAATCATTCCGAGCAAGGACTTCAGACGTGAGCCCGCCACCTTCTGTAGGCCCTCGGACATGAGCTTCATGCCGATGAGGAACACGGCCAGGGCACCAATAAGCTGCAGAATGCCGAAGAAGACGTTCATAGTGAGCTCGAATCGGTTCCCCAGCGCGCCTACTAACACGAGCGGTTTTTCAGGTCACGCGATTTCCGACACTACTGTTTCCGGCCACTACCCTACAGTTCGTGAAGATCAGATCCGGGATCGAGGCGGGGCCGGCCTCCGGAAGACGAAGTTGAGGACTCGGTCTAGCCGGAATCCTCCATGTCGGCCAGCTTCTCGTCCAGGTCCTCGATCCTTTCGCGCAGAACCGACAGGCTTTTCCGCAGCGAGGGAATGTTCATGGCTTTGACCGGCAATCTCGCCGCATCCCGAACGGTGGCCTGGACGCGGTGGTCGAAGCTGCGCTGCCAAGACTCGATCCCCTCCCGCAGGTCCGTAATCAACCGCAACATCGCGGCGCACTCCTTGCCGGCGGACGAGCCGGTTTCCCGCACGCCATCCGCCGAATCCTCGGAGGAGCAAGGCTGCTCCTTGCCGGCCGCTTCCTCCTGCTCTCGCGCAATGCGCTCCTCCCGCTCGCGCCGAAAAATCTTCTCGAACTGCTGTTCGGCACCCTCTCGGATGGAAACCACCCGCGGCTGGATCTCGCGCTCGAAGAAATCATGCACGCTCACCCCACCGTGACGGACTATGTCTCGTAGAACGACGAGGGGCATCCTCGCGCGTTTCTTCTCCTGCTCGAAGATAATCTGCGCGAAGGTGACACTGGTGAGGTCCTCCTTGGAGCGATTATCCACGATCCGAACCTCTTGCCCCGCTCGGATCATCTCGGCGACCTCGTCCAGCGTCACATAGCGGCTCTCGACGGTGTCGTAGAGCTTGCGGTTGGTGTAGCGCTTGATCAGCTTGATCGGCACGTCTTCGCCGGAAACTTCCACGGATCTCTCGCTTCGCGAACTGTCTGCTTTTCTGCCCATCAGCAGAACATTACCGGGCCGAACGGAGGTAGCGCCAGCACTTTCTCAACGCTTTCCCCGGCAGCCCTGAAAATCGCCTTACTGCCGGCATGAAAACATCCCCGGCTTGATGCGCCAACCGTCAGAGCGGATAATGAGCATTACCATCCCGAAACGCCTTACTCGAATACGTTTGCTCTCAGTCAGTCCATTGTCGCCGGCGTACCCGACTCCGGGTTCCGACCACACGGGAAGAAGATAGCCCATGAACGTTCGTTGCAGTGACTGCGGCAGCCAGTTCCGCGTGTCCGACGAGAAGGTAGGTCCGGGCGGAGCCACCATTAGATGCATACGTTGCAACTCCGCATTTCACGTGCCGGGTGACCTTGGGGGAGTTCCCGGTAAGCCGAGGCCGCAATCCGGGCCCGATGAAGAATCGGCCGAAGCGGAAGAAGGCGTCGCTTCCGGCCATGACGCGTCAAGCGACGAGGACGACGGCTCGTCAAAGGACCCCGACAAGGACCACAACCTGTCCAGCCCCGAGCTCGACGCTTTGCTGAGCGGGGACCTCGCCGATGACCTCCATTCACTCCTCGAGATCGAACAGGGAGTATCCGGTGACCTGCTTTCCTCCGGACTGCCCAAGAAGGCAGCCCAGGAGGAGCAGGCGCAGCCTGAAACACTTACAAAAGAAACAACGGAAGAATGGTTGTCAGACCCGGACCATCAGCACGAGGAGGAGGGCCTTTCCCCGCCCGAGGATCGGAAAATCTCCGAGTACTTCGAACAGAGTGTCGACAAGGCCTTCGATGAGGCTGAAGAAGCCTCGACCGAGGAGCCGGATGCATCCCGGATTGCTCCCAGCGGATTGCCGGAGCTGGACGCTGCACTTGGGGAGCCGCCGGACGCCGACATCTCGAGCTGGGGTGAATCCGAGGCGGACCGGACCAAGGCCGAGGAAGACACCGGCTGGGAGAGCGACGGGCCGGAGCCCGCTACCGCGGATGAAGAAGTCGAGGTGGGAGGGTTGGATCTCGACGTCATGGAGACCAATGCCCGCAACGATGAGACGGGGCGGGAAGAGGACTTACTGGCCGTGGATATCGATGATCCGGCCGCGGATGCATTCGACCCCGAAGAGCTTCAGCCAATGACATCCTCACTAGATGAGGCCGGGCACTTCGCGACAGGTGACATGGAGCCGGATCCGTACGAAAGCGCCGACCCCCAGGCTGATGTACTCGATCCCGGCGCGCTGGACGGAGGAAGCCTCCAAGAATACGAAGATTCCCTCGGCGAAGGCATGGACGACCCTGATTACGCTCCCGCCTACACCAAGAGACGGGAGGACAGCACGCAGGATCCTCCTGTATTCGGGAAAGATGAAGCCACCACCGAGCATGGCGGTCGAACGGCGCTCGGCCGGGTCAATCTCAAGAAAGCCGAGGAGGGCGGCCCCACCTCGGAAGAGCAACGAGAAAAACCTCGGTTTCGTCTGGGGAGCGCAGGCGCGGCGATTGCCGTAACCGCGAACACCTTTTTCATGGTGGCTGTGCTGGCAGTTGCGTTCGGCACCTTCGTGCTTCTGCGAACGGAGGGGCCGATCGACGCCTCGCTGTTCTCTGGCGAACGCTTTGGCAAAGCCTTCTATTTTGGTCCTTCCGACAACGCAGTGGTGAAGCTCGACGGCGTTGGAGTCTATCCCAGCCGGAGCGGAAAAGAGCTGTTCTTCATCCGCGGCAAGGTCACAAACCACTCCGTTCACGAGAAGAAACTGAATGAGCTCGGCGTAACGGCCGCCATCCGCGACATATCCGGCGCGAGCCTGGAAGAAGTAAAAGTCGTTTTGGCCCCCTTGCCCTCATCCGAGGACCTATGGCTCATAGAGAGCGCGGAGGACATCGAGGACCTACGCTCGAGGCTTGCAAATAAGTCACCGCCGACGCTCGCCTCTAGAGAGAGCATGACTTTCTTCGCCATTCTTGAAGCTCCTCCAAGCGATCCGCGCCGGCTCGAGGTAGAAGCTTTTTTGGACGAGGCCGCGAAAGCCGTCATTGACGAGCCGCGAAGCAATTCAGCTAGGGAGAAGGAGCCAGAGGCCCGGTCCGATGAATGAAGGGTCTAGAGCAGCCGGTCTTGCAACCCGGCTCGTTCGAAGGCTGACCGGCTTGGATGTGGTGTTTCGGCAGAACACGGCACGCCGTATTCTAGAAAGCATCTCTCCTGAAATATCCGTCGAAATACTGGAGACACTTCTTGCTCGCCGCCGAGGGGGAGACAGGGGTGCCGCGACCGCTCTCGACGCGATCATATCCGCACTATCGGAGATGGGCGAGCTCGACACGGCCTCCGACATTTACGCTGAAGCCGTGGCTTCAGGCCAAGACGAGGTGCGAAGGCTGCTGATGCGGCCCGCTCCAGCCCGCAGCTTCGACTCAACCAGGGAACAGGGCATCGATCACGAGATGCGATCACAGACCGTGGGCATGCGACGGCAAATGGCAAAGACAGCCGACCCGGTAGTTATGTCCCGCTTGCAGACCGATCCGAACCCAAGGGTCATCAGTGACCTGCTTCGTCATCCCAAACTCACCGAGCCCGAAGTCGTACGCATGGCGGCAAGGCGTCCTTGCCGTCCGGAGGTTCTGATCGAGATCTACAGAAGCCGAAGATGGTCGACCCGCCTCATGGTACGCAAGGCGCTCGCGAACAACCCATATACACCGACCGAGATCGCACTGAAGCTGGTGCCCCTTTTGCCGGAGCCCGCCGTACGTGAGCTGGCCGCGGATGCCAAGCTTCACTTGGAGGTGCGCCGTTCGGCCCGAGTTCGACTCGTAGAGACACATCGCAGAAGGACTTCGGCTAGGGCCGCCGCCAATCTCGACGATGTAGAGCCGGAGGGAGAGGCTTGAGCGTTTACCCTTTAGTCTCGAGATCCCAGGAACAAACGCCCCAAGGCATTGCCTAGATCGGTGAGACGAGAGGCTGCAATCACCAGAAACAGCACCAAACCGATTACGATCCACTCCTCGGTAGTGGGTAGCATGAAAACCCAGTAACACAACGGGACCGCTTTTTGGGAGACAAAGTTCAAGTGCTTGTATGGGCCCACCGCGGAGCGAGCGCTCACAGCCCCGAAAACAGCCTGGCGGCATTCGAGCACGCGCGCCGAGTGGGCGCGGACGGCATAGAGATGGACGTGCGTCTTTGCCGCACCGGCGAAGCCGTGGTGATACACGACCCGGATCTAAAAAGGGTGGCTGGTGCCCATTTAGATGTGGCCGGTGCCTCACTCCGTGAGCTTAGCCGGTACGACATAGGCGAAGGCGAGCGGATTCCGAGTCTCGAGGATGCGCTCGATGCCTGCCGAGACGTGCTCGTCAACTTGGAGATGAAGGTCGAGGGATTCGCAGCCACCGGCATGGAGAGGACCGTCGCGGAAGCGGTAAAGAAAGTCGGGCTCGAAGAACGACGGGTCATGATTTCTTCCTTCCATCCGGCCGCGCTCTGGAGGTTCAAGAGCTTGCTGCCGGGCGTGGGCCGCGCCCTGCTCTTCGGAAGTTGTCAAGCCTGGTACCTTCGCCGCGGCTGGCACCGCACCGGCTTGTCGGTCGCCGCGATTCATCCGGAACACACGCTCGCCAGCCCTCGAGCGATAAAGAAGTGGCGGAAGCAAGGCCTAAGGGTGAACGTCTGGACGGTGAACCATCCTCGAACGATTCGCGAATTCGCGGATCGTGGAGCCGACGGCGTCATCACCGACGATCCGGCTCTCGCACTCGACACCTTGCGGTCTCGGCAAACAACTTAGAAGTCGACACCCACCATGAAGATTATGTTGAAGGCGGGGTCCAACCCCAAGAAGTCCGGCTGGTAGCTTCCCTCGAGCAAGAACTGTGCGACGTACGACTTGACGCGCAGACCGAACACCACCCGGTCGTACCCGTTGTCCACGGCGTTTACCGTATCGAAGATGCTGTCGTCACCGGTTGGATTGTCTGCTGCTTCATGGCCGGGATTGAAGTCGATGACACTACTGACGGCATGCACCCAGACTCTCTGCCAGCCAAGGTAAGGCCCGAAGGTTGCGGAGCCTGCTATCGGAAACCACTTGCCCAGCAGCACGTCAGCCGAAAATGTGGTGAGTCCAAAGCCCTTGGTGCCTACAAGCCTCGTCCCTTGCCCTCCCACCGAGAGGTCCGGGAGAAAGTCGAAGCCTTCATTCAGAGCCCATCGTAGCCCGCCCGAGAGACCGACCATTGAGCTGCCGGTGAGGTAGTGGATCTTCGAGTTCAACTCGAATGAAGCAGGAAGTCCCTTTCGCAGCTGAATCGTTGGAACTATGAGCCTGCTTGGTGGAGGGCGCTGGGGAGCGTAGCCTTCCGCGGTCCCCCTTATCACCCAGATCCTGCACTGTGGATTACCGGGCGGACAGTCGCCTTCCTCCACCCTGTCACCCGGCTGTACGGTCGCGCCCGGGTGGATTTGCGGCAAGCGCAACGAGAACTCGAAGGCGGTACCCGCGCGTCCAAGAGTATTGGCGGGATGAGTCGGCGTAGGGTGCATTGCCAGACCAAGATCCACCATCAACAGCCGGAAACGGTCGTCGGCCTCCAAATACGGCGACACCGAGGTTCCATCCGAGAGTTCGATTGGCCTCGGGTTACCAAGCCTCCACAGCTCCAGGTCCATGTGTTGGGCCGCGGAGTTGCTTGGGACAGCAAGGAGGCCGATTAGGCCGGCCATCGAAAAGAATAGCCGCATGCGATGCATACTAGATGGTTAGCAGCCTGTCGGCCTTCGGGTCAACTAACATCCTCTTCATGGCTCAAGCCTGATCGGCGACGGCCCTCGGTTTATCGGTCTCGGTATCGCCGGCACGAAACCCAGGTTCCTGACCGGCTTTCAGACCAAGTGACGCAATTGGACCTCTTTTTTCGGTCATTACGAGGAGAAGCGAAGGACCGGCTAGTCTTCAGGTGCCGCAACGTCGCTGGGGCGTGTTTCGGGGCCGTCTTTGGCCGTGCCCTCGCCATGCCACCTGAAGTTGTCTAGGAGGACCAGGGAGTCATAGTTTGGGTCCGTGGTGTCCCAGATAATGAACCTTAGAGTGATCGTCTCTCCGGGTACCACCGGCGAGGTGGTCGTAAGCCACTGGGTTGCACCCGCGTTGCTGGCTGGGTAACCGGTGCCGGACAATGGCGAGGTCCCATCCGGACAGTCGTATACCGCGCCGCTGTTTTGACAAAACTTCGGCTCGCAGACTGTGAAGAACTCATGGGAGTTGACGCCTATGTAGTTCTCGTTGGAGTCGAAGCTGATGTTCTTATCTTCCGGAATACCGGACCCTCCGTTCTCAGGAATCCAGTCGGAGTCCAGCATTGCTATAAAGAAGTCGTTGTAGATGCTGCATGTGTAGTCCCCGTACTCCTGTGAAAAGAATCTGAAGTCGAAGGAAAAGGCATGAGCGAACTCCGGCACCTTCAGCTTGACTCTGAGCATCACCGAATCGTTGGCCCCCGTTCCTCTCGGACAACTAGGGTAGGTCAAGGGGAGCGCTCCGCCGTGAGGAGCGACGAAGTCGTTTGGTGGTTCGCCGTGCTCATACTCGTAGGATACGGTCGCTGTGGCATCGGGGTCACTCGCGTCCCTGGCCCTGCCGCTCGATAGGACGGCCATGTTGTCGCCGAACTTCGGCACGTTCGAGCTATCCGTCCCGAACTGGGTCATTATGCCGTACTGCCGATGATCCGGCTCGTTGCTGTCCGCGGACCAGTTCGCTCTGCCCAGCTCCACGCTTCCATGCACTATGCCGAAGCTTCCCTCCTCGCCCTCGTCAAAGAAGTCGCATATGTCCATGGCGTGCAAGAGGTCGAGGGGGCTCACGTTCTCGAACTTAGAGCCGGTGAGGCAGGCCGTCCGCGGCTCGCAGGTCTCGCCGTTGAACCGGTAGCCTGGGCTGCAAACGTAGCGGCAAGACTGCTCGTCGGGTTCCTCGTTGTAGTGAGTGCTGGTCGCGGGAGGCATCCAGTCCCCATGGTCGTGGTCCCATTCTTGGATGTACTCCGAAACCGTATTCCACTCGGCGCCTTCCTCGGGCTTGGCCGGGCAGGTGTATACCTTGGGGATGCACGCCAGGTTTGAAGAGTCCCAATCCCAGCCATGATCGCAGGCACAGGTGTATTCGTCGAGGGACGCGCTCAAGTAGCAATCCTCTTGCTTGGCGTAAGCCTGGAGGACCTGCTCGTCACTCAAGGTGTAATCATAAACTCTCACTCTATCCACTGCGCCGGCGAACGAGCCGTAATCGCTGCCGCCGATCCGATTCGGAGCCAGGACATTGTTCCTTGGTGATGTAAGACCGGTTCGCACCGGCGACCCGTTGAGATAGATGCGGGGAATCTTGTTCTCGTAGGTGACCACGATGTGGTTCCATCCGGTTCCAAGCTCTTCCTCATGAACGGCGAGAGCCGGCATATAATCATCACCGTTCTCGTAGACTGATATCCCGTTGGTCCCCACCGACACGCCGGCCCCGGCGTTTGACGAACCCTCGTTGCCTGGCCGGAACAAATATGCTTGACCGGTCGTCCCCGTGGTGCCACTCGTCGACTCATTGTCGATGTCGTGACTCGACTCGGCTTTGACCCAGGCTTCCAGAGTGAAGTTGTTTTGGGGCTTGGTGTAGCTCCAGGAGAATCCATTCTGAGCCCCACCAAGCTCCAAGGCGTACCCGTACTTTCCTTCGCTGGTCCAGGCGCCCCCCTCGAGAGTCGCGTCGTTGCCGTTGCCGGATGAGTCCTCGAGGCTGGCGCCCGTACCCTCCTCGATATCGAGCCTTACAACAGGATTTCCATGGATGCATGGGTTCGGAAAGCACGGGTTGTCGATGCACTCGTTCGAGTAGCACAAACCTTCATTTGGGCAATCGTCGTGAACGATGCACTCGACGCAAGTGTTGTTCAAGCAAAGGAGGTTCGGTGTACAGTGACCATCGACGATGCACTCCACGCACTCGATTGCGTCACCTTGCTCATGCTCGTGATAGCCCGGATCGCACGACCAGACACATGGTTCGGGGACACTCCAGCCGTCCTCCTCACTCCATGTCACGGTTACCCGCTCATCGTATTCCACGCTCGAGTTCTCTGCAGGCAAGCCCGTAGAATCGCAAAGTACCTCCACCTCATCGTAACACTCGGCCTGATAATCCGGATGCCACCCCGTACCGAGATCGCACGCGGTCGCCTCGAACTTGACCAACCCGTCAATCCCCGCACCACTTGCTTCAACGTGATATGCACCACCCGCATTACCTAGCGTGAGCTGCGTGCTCGCCAGGCCATCCGCGCTTGAATGCGTAGTCATAGGGTTGAGCGAAGCATCATCTCCGGGCGGGTTCATTCCCAAGCTAAAGGTTACCTCGTGGCCTTCAACGGGGTTACCGTGTGCATCCTCTACCAGAACCCGGAGCGGCTCGGTGAGAGGCTCACCCCGGTTCCCGGTCTGATTATCCCCGGACACATACTTCAAACTATTGGCTTCTTCAGGGTCGACCTCCACTCCCGCGTGAAGATCCTCGGCGCCCCGGCCTTCCCACAGAACGCCGAGTCTCTCGCCCCGCACCTGCACCACGACATAAGCGTCCGGATGCATCCCGGGCGTCGTCAACGCATCCATGCCGGGCGGCACCGGCTGGCGCAGCACGGGGTCGTCGTCGCCGTAATCACGCACCTCCAAAGGAGACGCCATTCCGGGCTCCGCTCCACCTTCGACATCGTCACGCGCCACGACCTCCCACAGCACCTCATCCCCTTCGCCCGAGTAGATGGTCACTCGCTCGGCCGAAAGCTCGCCGGGCTCCTCCCCCGCCTCGTACGGTATCACCGAGTTCCACCCTATGATGGGCGCCGGAACCTCTCCCCCTTCATCTTCTATGTCCACCCACACATCCACTCGCTCTACGTCGCCCCTACGCAAGCGAAGCTCCAGCTCCACCTGCTCTTCCTCCTCGCCTTCCACACAAACCGGCTCGCTCAGCACCACTCGCCCGCGGTAATCGTAGAATTGTGCTCCACCATCGCCGGCCTCGTGCAGCAGCCTTCCCGTTATCTCGACTCTCTCCTCTCCCCTCGGCACCGTGACGACGGCTTCGCCTTCCTCATCCGCCTCCGAAACAAGACAGTCGTCAACATCACCACCGGCCCCGCAAAGCTCCTTCACCGCGTGCATCCTCGATGATGGAACATGCGCCTTCACGCTAGCGCCGGCGGCCGTCTCGGGTCGCAGGCTCTCCCAAAGTCCTCCTTCACCAGGAAGCAGCACCCTCACCGGTATCCCGCATGGCTCGACTCTCGCCTCCTCCTCACCATCGGGCCTTTCCAGCAAGAACACGCCCGCATCCTGACAGCCTTCCTCGCCGCACTCCACCGGACCGTCTTCCGGCATTTCCACCTTCACCTCTCCAAGGCGCACATCTCCATCTTCCAGCCTGGCATGCAGCCGCAAAACGTTGGCTCCGCCTCCCACTCCCGCGCTCGGCCTCGCGTGAAGGCAGAAACGGCCCTCCGAGTCCGTCACCACGGGACCGCTTCTCTCGTCGCTGCCCACTCCGCGGCCGGTTACCGTCACTCCGGCGGCGGGCTGCTTCGTGTCGTCATCTCCAGTGACCTCCTCGAGCACCCCCTCGATGCACGTCTCTCCAACAGGCCAGCCATAGCCCCACTGACTGAAATGCTCCACATCACCCCGCACGAACAGTCGCCCATCGAACTCGCCGCTCCAAACATCCTGTAGCTGCCCGTACGTAAGGGCGGCGCCCCCGGCCGTCTCGAGCCTTCCCACGGCCTGGAACGACCATGCGCCATCGCTCTCGCTGAACGCGAAAAGCGGCACGCTTGCTGCTACATCATAAAAGTCGTCGCTCGGATCTATGAAGTCGTCACTTGGGTCGATGAAGTCGTCGCCTAAATCTATGAAGTCATCACTTGGGTCGATGCCGCGGCCCGGCGCTATCGCCGACAGCGCTCCCCACGTCTCCTCCACGAGCTCCATGCGCAACGTCACAGGCTCCTCGAGCTGCCTCACAGCCTCTCCTTGAGCCCCAACCAGACGCACGGCTCCCACCACACCAAACGAAAGCGATACCCCGGACACCGCTTGCCCCCCTCCGGAAACACCTTCCGCATCAAGCACCGGGTGCAGCACCCGCCCCCATGCCTTCTGTATTCCCTCCGGCAGGCCCGTAATCGTCAGCGATCCGTCGGCAAGGCTTGTCCGCTCTCCAAGCTCCATCCCCTCGTACTCGAACAGCGTCGCGTCTATCCACGGCCGAGTGTCCGCCTCGAGATCAACTCGCCTGTACGCCGTCGCATGACCATCGAGTATCGCTACTAGCTGCGCTCTCACGCGAGGCGCTCCACCTTCATACTCGATCCTCTCCGTGAACACCTCGAAACGACCGTCCTCGTCCAGCTCCGCCACATGCTCTTCGGCCTCATCGAACGTGCCGCTGGAGTCCAGGTCCATGAGCAGCACCACCCGCGCGTCCGGCGCCGCCCGAGGTGGCCGACCAGGCTCGACCGGCACCCGCATCACTTCCCCGGCCGCGCCGTAGGTCACCTCCGATATCTCCTCACCGGGCACCTCGTCCTCGGCCGGCTCGTCCGAGCACTTGCATCCGCCGAAAAGCAGCACCAGCGAACAAGTAACCGCGACCAAGGCGCGGCAGCTTCCCAAAGGCGAGTAGTAGAAACGAGTCTCTGCTTCCATAACGGTCCTCACAAGCCTCACGCGATAATGCGGGCAATCCGGATGGACGGAACGATGCTACAGCCGGTGTCGTAAGCGCACGTATCGATACCCACTAACTCGAGCGGCCCGGTAGCCTCGCCGCGCGCGTCCAAACATCTAAAGTGGTATCGACCGCACACGGCACCCCCCTTTTCCGCAACTACTAGTGACATAGGAGTTTGTCCTCATGTTGCGGAACCTTCAACCCGCTTGTCACGAAAAGGGTTCTCCATGGCAAGGCCGCCAAGGGTCGAGAGACCTGGCATGGCTCGACCTTATCCCGCTAACTACCTGAAAACACATCCGCCCCGGTACTCAGGATTAGTCACTTCTCTAGCGACCAAATATCCGATGACGTAGTCTTGGAGTCGCATGTAGCCTCTACCAAGGACACGCCAGCCAGGTGGTCCGTTGCTTCGCAGGTACCCGCCGGTCTAGCAATAGAGGGTGTCGCAAAAGGCCGTTTCTTCTCGAAGTCTGCCAAGCGACTCGGACGATAGAGGGGATACCTCAGACATCCTCTTCATGGCTCTTCGGAGGCGGCGCCCTTCAACCTGAAAACGAGCCCCTCCCGCCCGACGGCTCTCTCGGCACGGTTGTGGACGAGGATATAAAGCCTTTGCCGCTTGGGAGCCCAAACGGTGACCCACTCGTCATCGGGCACCTTACTTTCAAGCTCCGGCGGCTCGTCATGCTCGGGCAAATCAACCCAACCAAAGTAGAAGGGCTGCGATCGCCGCTCGTCCCCCCAATCGTCGCTGCGGGTGTAGATGGCTCCGAGCTGACCGCCGGCAACCGACTCCAGAGTGTACCTGCCCGCCGCAAGGCCCGAGTAGCGCTCCGCGGGCACCAGAAACCTCAGGACCTCGCCCTCACGCTTCAGGCGCACCGGAGGCTTTTCAGGCTCGCGTCTCGGCTGCACCGAACGCAACGTGGGGTCGCCCCAAAGATCGAATGAAAGAGCGGCGCGCCAGGTCTTTCGCCAATCCCTGTGCCCGCGCTGCCTCTTCATCTCGACATAGGCGAGCTGGTAGTTACGGGCATGAACCATGGCTTCTCCCTGGTCCGCCCCGTAGTAGAGCATCGCGTCCAGGACGGTCTTGGCAAAAGCCGAGCCTGAAGCGCTGTAGACCGCCATGTATGTACCTATGATGCCGCCTGCTCCCTGCTGGACCAGCACATACGGATCGTTGCGATCCAAGGTGTAGCAGCCCTGCAGGAATACCAAGGAGGAGTCCAGCATCTGATCGACGACTCCTATGTCGTAATCGACGGTCAGATCCCTGGGATGACCGGTCCAAATGATTACTTGCTTACCCGGCATCTCGTCGAAAATGAGATCCCGGTCGATCTCATCCCCATAGTAGGCGGTCACGTCCCAACCGGTGTTCCGCATCTCTTTTACGGTGGCCATCGAAACGAGCTCCGCGATGACGAAGATCTCATCGGCATTGGCGAGCATCAACGCCGGTCGCTTCTTTGAACCCAGCGCTCGTCTCGGCGCCATTATGCGGCCTATCTGCAAAGAGAGATCATGCACATCCTCGGCGGCGAGCCTCCCCGTGGCATACTCCGCGGGCTGGAGGTCGATCACTCCGGCAAGCGACGGCACCTTGAAACGGCGGGGTTCATCTACGCCCTCGTGAACATCGTCGGGGTCGAGCATTTCGCGCATTCGCAGCGTAAGGTAGTCACCGATGAGCGTTACGTGACTGACAGATCCGTGCTCTTCCTCGAAGGCCTCCAGCTTACGCTCCGTCTTTTCGGGATCGCCGTCCGTCAGCACCAGCGAAGCCTGTCTCGATATCGCGAACAGAGGAGCCAGCAAGGACAAATGCGGCGGGCTGAACCGGCCCTCTACGTCCGCTGGGTTTGTGAACACAACGTGACCTCGGAGTTCAGCCGAACGAAGACCGGCGAAGCCGGCGGCGGCCCGGCCGGTCAACGCATCGACTCCTTTCACTACCTCCACGGGGACATCACCGACGAGCGCTGCCTCCAACACGGCTGCTTTCAGGGCGGACGAGGCCGGTGAAGACTCCTCCGAATGGGACAGGGCCAGGCGGACCGGAGCACGGCGGGCTCTTGCGAACGAAAGCGCTCTCGTTATGTCTTCCCTATCAGCGGCGACCGGGACCAGTATGCCCCGCTCGGCCCCCGCCGCCACCGCCGCCAGAAGGCCGGTGTGGTAATCGGCGTCGGAGACAATCCACACCGGCGGGCCGGGATCAACCGAGGATAAGGGTACGATCTCCTCGGCCAACAAGAGCGGCAGCTCACTAACCCGCGCCGACAGATCCACGAGCTTGATGGGACCGCCCTCCGGCTCGGGAAATGTTGGACCTTCCTCCCAAGGGAGGTACGCGGTGGGCTTGCCGTCGCCATCGGTCGGGACGATCAACGCAGGTCTTGTCGGCTCGTAGCGGCTGATGAAATGATCGAACCAGCGTCCCTTACCCAGCTCCGGAAGCAGTACGGGGGCGCTCTTCTCTCCCGCGGCCGCAAGGACCGAAACGGGAAGAACCACCCGCCAATCACGTCCGGCCACCATATACAAATCCGGAGCGTTCTCGAAAGCCGCGGCAGGCCGAACAACGGCCGTCGCAGTTAGAGCCGATACGAAGAGCGCCGCAAGCAACTGCTTCACGGCACCGGAAAAGAAAGCGGGACCACCCTGCATCACTGGACCTCCTCTTCTGCTTTAAAGAGGTGCTGCTTTCCACTTTCCTCCTCGTTCGGCTCGCTGACCAGGACCTTGAAGGTCAAGCGCTCCACACCCTCTCGCTCGATGAATCTTCGCTCGCCATGGTACAGCCGCAAATAGTCCGGAGGCTGAACGCCGTACCAACCCTTTGGGGCACTCATGGGCACCCATCCCTCACCTACGTGTATCTCGGTCCAGCGCTCGAACTTGCGACCGCCCTCGGTGCGAAGATGAAAACCGGCCACCGGTCGCGCCGGAATACCAGCGGCGCGCATGAAGGTGATCAGCAGCCTGTCGAGGCCGCGGTCGCTTGCCTGCTCCTCTCGCAGTGCACGGAGCACATTGCCGGTACCATCCGAGGTTCGCCGCTCGAACCGACCCGCCACGAGCCCGAATATCATGCGCACTATATCCTCGTCTCCGGCCTCGAGCCCGGGCTCCACATGCTCTATCAGCCGCTCTCGAACCAGGGGGCTTCGGGACTGCATCCTGGGGGTGGGAAGCGTGTACACGCGCAGATCCCGGTTCACAATGGCTTTAGGCTCCGGAGAAATGACTTCGTGCTCCATGCTTTGGAGGCCTATGACGGCCTTGTAGGTGAAACGGCGCCGGCCCTCGAGCACGGGATACTCCAGGATCGCGGTACGGATCCCGTCCTCCACCCTCTCCTCGAACGAAAACCCTCGTAGGCGCAGCTCCTCCTCGAAGATCTTCACGTTGTCTCCGCCAAGCGGAAGCGGGATCTCCAAACGAACGTCCTCACCCTTTCCCTCCACCCGCACGATGAAGACCAACTCCCTTACCACCTCCACGCCCGCGAGCACTTCGCCCATCTCATTTGACGAATCTCGCTCCAAGGAACAGGCGACAGCCGCTGATGAGAGCACGGCCACCCAAACGGAGATACGCCCCCGCATCCAAGATGAGCGCGGCTTTGGTTCAAGCGACAAGAGACTCATCCTCCCGATGCTCCGAAGAGCCGAACATGGATTTGGCCAAGGAAGCTCGGTCCTCGGGGGAAAGGCTGGATACGTCCCGGCCCTCGAGCATGTCGAGCCGTGGAGTGAGGCCGGCCCCGTTGGCTATTTGTATGGAGAGGCCCGGCCTGGCATTCAGCTCCAGCAGCATGGGCCCCCCCTCGGCGTCTATTACGACGTCCACGCCGAGATAGCCCAGGCCCGTCATGTCGGCGCTGACCGCGGCGATGTGAAGTATCTCGTCCCAGTGAGGAAGATGAATGCCGTTGACGGACCTGCCCGTATCCGGGTGCCGCGCCACCACTCGGTCGAGGTGCACCGCACGATGAGTCACGCCTGTTCCCACGTCGACCCCCACGGCTATGGCTCCCTGATGAAGGTTGGCCCTTCCGCCGCTCATCCGTGTAGGCAGCCGGAGCATGGACATCACGGGAACGCCGCGAAAGACGATGATCCGGCAGTCGGGGACACCGAGGGACAAGTCATCGAACACCGAATGAGCCCGCACCCTCGCCTCGATGATTGCCTTGTCGGTTCGTCCACCGAGCGAGTAGAGGCCGGAGAGAATGCTGCTTATGTGGTACCGAAGATCCTTGATGCCCAGCGAAGCCCCGCCGGCCCTAATGAAACGATCACCCTTCCGATCAGTTATTACCAGAACGCCGTTGCCCATCGCCCCCTTGGCGGGCTTTACGACCAGATCCCTTCTGTCCCCCAACATAGCTTCGAGAGCACGCAGCTCGTGGTGGGCGCTCACTGTTCCGTAAAGGGCGGGGGTTCTTATCCCGTGGGCTTCGCAGAGTGACTTGGTCGCAAGCTTGTCGTCCACAAGAGGAAAGAGGCGGCGGGGATTGCATCCGAGGATCAGATCGGCGTTGCGCCGATTGATGCCGAGGACTCCGAAGCTTCGGTAGGTCTTGAAACGGCCGAAAACCATCACGCGTCACCAAAACCCCTATTGAAAGCCGAGAACCTGGCCCACTCGGACAGCCGGTAGCCGGTGTAACGGCCTATGAGAAGCAACACTCCCAGCACCGGCAGAAGCAGCTCGGGAAAAGCCAGCACTGTTCGCTGTAAGACGTCGCTTATGAGCATGCCGTAACAAGCAAGAGCAACCAGCAGCGTGCCCACGGTCGTATTGGCGGCGTTTCTTGGTCCTTCCTCGACGATCATCACCGAGAAACGCTCGATGGTGGCGGTTATGATGACTATCGGGAACGCGGCGGCGTACAGGCCCGCGGTCATCCCGGCCCGGTCGCTCAACAAGCTTATGCCTACTATGATTACGATGACCACGGTGAGCAGGAAAGACAGGCGCGGGATCATCAATAGCTGCAACCAGTCCAGCAAGCCCCGAAAGAGCCACCCCACACCTATGATTATGAGCAGAAGAGCCACTCCTAGAGCGAGACCGGTCTCCAGGAAGGCAAGCGCAAGCAGGACCGGCATGAAGGTGCCGAAGGTCGGCACTCCGACCATGTTCCGAAAGAGAGATACTATCAGCGCTCCAAACGGAATGAGCAGCAAGACGCGCAGGGTCATCTGAGTGTTGACCGGCAAGGTGTACAGACTGACGCGGTCGAGGACGGTATCGGATTCGAGCACCCGCCTCTGATACAAGCGGTGCTGCGAAACCTCTTCCTTGAGAGCATCTATCTGGAAAGATACTTCTTCAAGGCCCCTGGTATCCACCGCCGGGCCGTCGCCCTCGTACAAAATCAACCTTTCTCGAGGCAGGCGACCGATATGGCCGGAGACGACGTCCAGCGCATGCCACTGCTCCCCCAGCAAGACCTCCGCCCAGTGCCGAAGCTCGTTCCTGGTGCCGTCCTCCATGTCAATGCCGGCCACGACCCGAGCGGGCAGTCCACCCGCGCGAGCCAACGCAACAGCGAGCCTCGCCTTACCTAAAGGCCCACCGCGTTCGAGCTGGAGCACGGTAAGAGCATCGGCCCCATCACCCAGATCGACGCCCACTACCTCGTCGCGCACATAGTCGAAGATGTAACGCACTGTTCGAACGGGGCCGGCATCGGGGGAGCGTATCTCTCGCAAACGCTCCAGCACCCGAGAGTCATCGGACTGTATGTGACGCTCGGGTGCCAGCCATATCGAGTCGGGATCCGGCGGCACCTCACTTACATCCCTTTCCGACGGAAGCTCCTCATCCTCCGCGCGAAGATGAACGGCGAACCGATAAGATAGAGTTCCCGAGGTACCGGGACGACCGGAGATGGTGCCGATGCGGTTGTCGCCGTGGGTACTCACATCGAAGCGGGCACCCTCGGCCAGGATCCTTTCATCGTAAATACGCTGCCGCGGTAGACGGTCCGCCGGCAAGAAGACGCGAGCGCCCGCGTCTTCCCCCACGCTTCGGAAGCGAAGCTGGATCTGCACCGACCACCTATCCTCGGTGGCGCGCGGGACCAGATCGTAACCCAGCGCCTTTACCTTGTAAGCAACGACCGCGATTCCGCAGCCTGCAAGAAGAGCGGCCAGGAGGACAACACGAAGGTTCATGGGAGGCGGGGGCTTCCTTCAGGCCGAAGGCGCACTCAGGGCTTTTCAGGGGCATCCCTGAACACCACCAGGCGGCGGCTGGCCATCAAATCGTCATTCTTGCGTGCAAATACTATGATGCTGTTGGCCCCTTTTTCGAGAGGAACGCTCACCTCGAAGGGAACGCGAGTATCCGTGACAGGCGGCTCGTCACTTTCCTCGGGGCCATCACTCTCGTTTCCATTATCGGAGTCCAAATCCGCCGCCCGCGAAGCACGGAAGAAGAGCTTGTCATTGTTGACGAAGATATACACGTCACGGAGCGAGGACTCACCTTCGGCCATACCGGACAGGATGAACTCCTCTTGTTCCGTCACCGGAGCCCTATCGCCGGCAATCACGATCCTCGGCGGACGATGACTGTAAACGGCCACGATATCTCCATCCGGACCTTCTATCTCCTCGGTCAGAAGCCGAACGGAGTCTTTGTGCACGAAACCTTCGCGGTCCCCGCCCCAAGCCACTCGGTAGAAAGAGCCTACACGAGCCTTGACGGGCAACACCGTACCCAAGGTGACTCGCGCCAAGAGCTCCGCATCTCGACCCGCCCAAGCCAGGATTTCGGTAGACTCGCGCAGCCTAGCGGTGCCGGAAGCCTCCGCGACCTCAATGGGCTCCCTTGATAGCGGAACCGTCACCTGGTCGGAGACAACCCTTGCCGACTCGAGATCATACGCGGTTACCTTGATTCGCACTTCATCGCCCTCGAACCCCTCGTCCACCTGGAGCGACATGCGGCCCTTGCCCTCATTACCGGCCTTCAGCTCTCCGATCCGGTGGCGACCGCGGTTTATGTTGACCTTTTTGTCCTCTAGATGCCTTACGGTCACGACCACATCGGAGGCATCACCCTCACCGATGTTGCGCAAGAAAACATCGAGCATGGCATCCTCGCCCACGCTCAGCCGGCCATCGCCCTTGGGTTGCCCGGCATCGTTTACCTGCCAATGAAAGGCGAGCACGGGGCTGGGACGTTCGTCCACATCCAGTATGGCCGGAATATTCGCAAGCATGCCCGCGCCGTCACCTTCCACACGAATATCCAGCTTCTCGCGCCGGGCCGTCAGATCCCTCGGCAGCTCCACAGGCACGCGCCACGTTCGGGTCTCGCCGGGCTCCAGCTTTCCAAACAAGAACTCGAGACGATCGAATAGCCTGCTGTAGCGAACCACGGGAGGACTAGCCGACTCGGTCCAAGCCCGAACCCGATAAAGCGGCTTTTCGCCGGCGTTTCGCAACGACAGCACAAGACCGGTCTCCTCCCCGCCCATCGATGGTCCGTCGAAGGACAGCTCGGCCTCGAGATCGACCTCGTTCAGCTCGCTCCCTTCCGGAGCGGAGCTCCAGTCCACCCCAAGCTCGCTGACTGCTTCGTAAATGCGCCCGCGCTCACTCTCGCGGCTAGCTTCTATTACAGGCTTCGACCGCTCAAGCATCTCTTCGCGCGTAGTGGCGCCCGCTTCCGCCAGTATTCTTCGGGCGAAATGAACGTGGAAGTCCTCCTCCCACTCCGGCTCTTCGAACTCGTCGATCTCCTCGTCCTCCGGCACGTCATCACGCAAGAAAATGAGGCTTTCCAGCGGCTCCTTTCCGTTCTCGACCTGTCCTTCGTCAGAGGGCAACTTCGTACGGAAAGGATCGAGGCCGGGAGCCGGACCCGTGGGAACGTCGGGGCCCCCCTGGTCTTCTAGATCCACCTCCCGAAGCGAGCGCCGCGGAGCAAAGACCATGACCCGCCTTTCGGACACCAGCGAGGGTAGGAGCTCGATGTCGGGGACTATGCCCAGATCCTGAATCGATATGTCATCGGTGGTGAGGTACTGCGCGATCGTAAGCTTCAGAGCGGAGTCATCCACCAGATCATATAGGACCTGCACCGAGCCCTTACCGAAGGTGGAGTTGCCGATGACCAGGCCACGGTCGAGGTAGCGCACCGCTCCGCTCACGATCTCGGAGGCGGAGGCCGAGGTATTACTCACCAACACCACCAAGGGAACTCTCTTCAGCGTTCCTCTACGAGTCGCCGTGTTTCGTTCGCGCAGCCTGTTGCTCATGCCGACCGTCGAGACGATGGTGCCCCTATCCAAGAAAAGGTCCGCCACCTGAATAGCCTGCTCCAGAAGCCCCCCGGGGTTGGCGCGAAGGTCCAGGATGAGGCCCTTCATGCCATCCTCAGCCTCCTCCTGAAGTTTTTCGAAGGCCTTGCGCAAATCACGAGTGGTGTGCCCCTGGAAGTTGGTGACCCGTATATAGCCCACATCGTCAGCCAGAAGCCGCGCCGGGTCTATCGACTCAATCTCTATTATGGAGCGCTCGAGTTCGAACTGTTTTTGCTGCTTCTCACCAGGCCTGTCGACAAAGAACTCTATCTTCGTTCCCGGCTTGCCGCGTAGACGGCTGACCGCTTCGGTAAGATCCATGTTGGCGGTGGACTCGCCCGCTATCCGCGTAATCACGTCCCGTGGCTTCACCCCACCGTCATGCGCGGGTGTGTTGGGGATGATACGCATGACCGTCAGCCGGCCGTCTCGCATGGACACCACGAAACCAAGCCCCCCGAACTCCCCGCGAGTATGGAGCTTCATATCGCTGTATTGGTCGGGATCGAGCAGGTTGGAGTGGGGATCCAAGGTGGAGAGCATGCCGTTAATCGCGGCATACTCGATCCGGCGGGTGTCCTCCGTGGACACGAGGTTGTCCTGTATGAACGAGAAGAGCCGTCTGAACCGCGGAATCAGCTCCAAGACGGACTCCATGCCGCTCACATCGACGGTAGTGGTAGAACGATTGACGGTGAGCAGGACCTCGCCGGTCTCCTCGGCGTCGCGATCGTCCACCAACACCTCGGGGATTCTCTTCTCGAGGTGGTCCAGCGAGCCCAAAAGCATCCTCTTTGGATCTATGCGGTCTGGATCCACATAGTTCTCACTGACCAAAATCATGGCCCTTCCAAGAAGGCGGAGTGAGGTGAGCTCGTGCTCGCCGTCATCCTTCTCGCTCGAAGGAGTCCCCTGACCCGCGCCTCCTCTGCGCGCCACGGCCTCGACCCCGGTGGTCAGTGACATCACCTGATCGAGGAAATCATCGCCAGTCGACGGGGAAGGCTCCCCGCCTTCAGGCGATAGAATGAAACCAATGCCCGCTATGGCGGCAAGCACCGCCATCATGGTGATTAGTCGCCCGAGCCTGCTCTTAATCTTCATGAGCACTCCAGAGATCTTACACATTCTAGGTTAGTAGGCGCGGGGGAACAAACATCGAGGCGCCGAACGAGTCGAATACCCTACTCCGATTCCAATGAGTCCACGAATCAAGACCGGCTCCCCACAAACTGCTGTAGCAATCCACTATTCCTCTCCAGGGGTGTCCTCGAGATCCTCTTTGGGGGGGTCGTCTTCGTCCGCCAAACCCCTGAGCCGCTGGATCTCTCCGGAAATGTCTTCATTATCCGGAGAGAGGCTTGCGGCGCGCTCGAGCGCTGAAAGAGCCTCGTCCCGCTTTTCCTTGGCCTCATACACTCGAGCAAGATCACGCCACGAAGCAACTAGACGTGGTTCGGCCGCCACCGCCGCCCGAAGGTTCGCTTCGGCGCCGTCGAGATCACCTGTAGCGGCAAGCGCTCGCCCCAACGCCGCGCGAGCCCTTGGGCTGGAGGAACCTTCGGCTACCGCAAGCTTCAGGGCGGGAAGCGCCTCTTCGTAGCGTTCCGCCCCTACCAGCGTCATTCCTTTGTGCAGGGCGGAGTTTGCGCAGTCGGGTTTTCTCTCTAGCGCCGCGTTGAAAGCCTCCAGCGCCTCGTCGACCTGACCGGCCGCCGCATGAACGCGTCCTTTTACGAAACGTATTCCGGCATCGCCGGGCTCGACCTCGACCGCCCTACCCAATACCTCGAGGGCCTTTTCCGACTCTCCGGCGGCCGACAACGCATAACCGAGATCCGCGAGCAGGGAACCGCTCGGCTTTTCGGAGACTTCAGCGGCGCGTCCGAGAGCCGTTACCGCGGACGAGGGGTCACCTCGCAACAGATGGGTCATTCCAAGCTCATGCCAGGCACACGGCCGGTCCTCGTCGATCTTGGTGGCAGCCTCGTATGCCTTGGCCGCTTTGTCGTGGCGGCCGGCGAGATCTCTTGCCATTCCGAGAAGAAGGAGCGTCTCGTAGCTCTTTGGTTTGAGCTCGGCGGCGCGTGCGAGATGAGGTTCCGCCTCCGCGGAACGCCCGGTCATGGACAGCGCCAGACCCAGAAGACGATGAGCTTCGACGTTCTCGTCGTCGGCCTCGACCGCCATCCGCAGAGGTTCGATGGCGTCCTCGTTTTGGCCGCGCTCCATGTAGGCACGTCCCACCTCCACAAGCTCTTCAGGACTGAAGTCGGCGGCCGCCGGAGCGGCGAGCATGAAGAAAACGGCGAGCACCACCCAGCTCTTAACCATGTCTTTGCCTCTCGACCGCGAGAGATCGAAAAAGCTGATTCGGGGAAACACCAGGCGGGGGACAGATCCGGTGGCGGCATTCATGGTCCTTGTATTAGTCCAGACAGGGCTGCTTCACCAGTAGTGATGTCAGGGCCTGTGCATTTCTCGCATGTTCACCAATACGCCGACCCAACAACTTCCCACCAGACACTTCTTTAGAGGCGGTCCCGCCCCGTTACATCGGCAGGAGGTTGAAGCCGTCCAGCGGGAAGCTGTAGATGCCGTAACGGCCCGCCGCCAATACTATGGTGCCGTCATGCACGCGGATCGACCTCGGCCAGCCCATGGTCGGGAAGTAAGCCTGCGGGAACGGGCTCCCCGGGTTATCTAGGTTCATGATGAGCAGGCCGCCCGGAACCTGGAAGAGAGCACGTCCCGGCCGGGCCTCGCGGAGCGAGGCCCAGGTGTCGACCTCCACCTCCGAGAGCAAATCGAACTCGGAAGATGCCGCATCGAGAACCGACAACGTGTGCATGCGATCTTCCATGCTGTCGTGCCCTCCGAAAATACCGTCTCTGTAAGCAGGGCCGTGAGTGACCAGAAGGTGGCCCGCGCCATCGAGGACAGTCTCGGCTACATACCTCTTCTCGAATTGCCGAAGGCCGCGAAGATACGCGAGATCCCCGTCGACCTCGCACCTGGCTATAGCAGTCTCCACCCTGTTTCCGCTGAAGACCCTGTCGCGAGTGTAGACGAACGAGTCGTCGACCGCGATCAACACGCCGGGCACGTTGACCTCCGGGCCGAACTCGGGCTCGACGTAGCTACCAAAACCGATGCGCTTGAAGAAGAACCGGACGAAGCCGCGGTTGTCTCCTTCCACCTCCTCGGGCCTACCGAACGACAGGTAGAGATCATCGCCGTCCGCCAGCACCGATACGTAATCGTCGCCTTCACCAAGCTCAATGGCCGGGCGGACGACCGGATCAGCGGGGTTCGAGAGATCTATCGGTCGTAGCGACAGCTCGGTCCAGCTCCTGTGCCTTCCTTGCTCGTAGCAGTATACGTACTGCTCGAGATCTTCGATGTCGTTTACATCGACGGTCTCGCATTCCCTCTCCTCCCCGTCGCTCCAGGTACAGATCTCGACCGTTCCAGTGCACTCGAGCTCACCGCTGGAGTTTCGCTCACAGAAGACGTCCGCCGTCCACATTTCGCACTCGGTGGTGGCTTCCTCATCGGGCTCACGGTCCCCGTCGCTGGGTCCGCCGTCGCGAGGCGAGCTCACACAACTGCCGAAGCTATCGAAGTAGCAGACCTCCTCAGGGTCCAGCACCTCATAGTTGTAGTCGCGCTGCACCAGTACAAGCCCCTCGCCCACCACGTGGGCCTCCTGCCTGCCCCAATACCTTCCGCCGGAGGAAGTCTCCTCCAGCTCTATCTCGCCGACCTTCTCTGGCTCGAGCGGGTTGGAAAGATCATGGACCGTGAGCGAGCGAGAGACCTCGTACTCGTAGTGCCGCGTACCGCCGGGCTCGTGCATGTCCACGGCATCGTACACCTCCGAGACAGCGACCAGAAGATCACCGACCTGATGGAGCTGAGCGCCTCTCTCCACCTCGAAGAAAGCATTGGGTTCGGCGAGATCCGGATCCTCGGCGACATCGACGATCTCGATTAGCGTCACCGCATCATCGTCAGCCCGATAATACCAATAGTGGTTGCCCTCATCCTTTCGGCGGGCACCGTAATCGCCGAAGACGAAGTAGTCGGCGTAGTTCGGAGCAAGCTCCACGGAGCCCAGCGAGAGGGGGTCGTCGGGATCGCGATGATCGAAGAAAGCGATGTCCGTTTCGGACAGGTTCGCCACCGCCTCGTCGCTTGCGGGGAAGCTTCGCCTGACCCGAGTCGGATGCTCCATGACGCCTCGGCGGGTAAGAGTAGTTTCGGAGAAGGTAAAGATCTGTACCGCGGCAAGATGCCGGCCGTGACCTGTCTCGGAGTCGTAATCCCAACCGGAGAACGGCAATAGCACCAGCCCCGTCTCCCGCGTGCCGTCGGCGGCCTGTACATCGACAGCGCCCTCCAGCACCGAGAAAGCGCGGTGATCCCACTCCGCTTCGGACCAGCTCCAGTGCATGTCGACCTCGGCCCGCTCTATCAGCGGCTCGGGGTTGGTGAGATCCGTGATGTCGTAGAGGCTCACGGCCTGCTGGGTGCCCTGCTCGTCGTTCTTGCCAATCCCGATCAAGCGGCTCTCACCGAAGACGGCCCTGAAGTAGTCGTTCCAGCCGGATACGATGAACTCGCTCATCTCCGTGGCGATCCCCTCGTCGGTTATCTCGAACGCGTGGAAGGGGTCTACCTGCCAGTACGTGACAAAGAACGCCTTGTTGCCAAGGAACAGCGTCGCGTAAAGGTCCTCGCCGGCGCCGAACTCCTCCTTGTCGATGGGCTCCAGGTTGGAGAAATCGGAAGCGTCGAAGGTCTCTATATAGTTTGCGGGACTGCTTCCCCACCGGCTCCCCGAGACGACCCGGAGGACGTCGTTGTAGAGGTCCATATTGAACTGGGTGAACACGAACCCCGCGACCTCGACCTCACCGCCCTCGACCATGGTGCCGTCGGGGCTGGAGATATCGATTACCGCAACCCGGCTTGCCTGCTCGGGGTCGCGCCTCCACCAGCTCTCGTTCCGGGCGACCAAGAGCGCTGTTGAAGTAGCCTGAATGTCGCTTACGAAGCCGCCGAGATCGATCTCGGAGCGCTGCTTCATGGATCCCCCCGTCACCTCGAAGCTGCGTACGAAGGTTTCGAGGTGCTCTCTGTAGACGCCGTCCTCGTCCACATCGTACGACCACTCGGCCGCGGCCACATAGAGCGCGGCCTGCCCGCCGCCGTGCACCAGGCGACTCGTCTCTATTCGACCAGGAACGCGGACATGCTCCCTAATGACTGGGGCGCTGGGGTCCGAGATGTCAACCGAGAGGATTAGACCGCCGGCCACCTGCTCTATCTCGGACGAGTACTTGCTTCCGCGGTAACCGCGCCAGTTGTTCATGAGCACGAAGGCATGGTCGCCGTGCACATAGAGTTCCACCGGCGTGCCGGTGACGCGCGCGCGACCGATGATCTCCGGTTCCTCGAGGTTCGAGAAGTCGATGACCTGGAGCCCGCGGAAGGAGTTGAGGTTGAGAATCATATCGCCCGCGAGCACGCGGTAGATGTCGCCCTCCTCGACGGTCCGCTCCTCGCCGCCTTCGCCGAAGTCTTCGTCCGACGCCGGATCGGCGGGAGCCCGCTCGGCATCGTCGGTCCCCGCAAGGCTGGTGTCCTCCGAAGAAGATCCGGCGGATAGGAAGTCCGTCTGATCCATGTCTCGCTCAGTCGGGTTGCCGGGGTCGTGCTCGACGGAACAGCCGCCCGCGCCAAGAAGCATGAGTGAGCAAGCGAAAAGCACCGTCAACCATGGCCCCCGCGCAATGCCTCGGCGATGCTCAGCCGCGCTTTCATCACAGAAAAAGCACGCAACGTTTGTCCCTCTCTTCTTGATCGAATGTCCTGAAGCCTCGTGTCGCATTACTTCCTCCCTAATCGACCTGCTTTCGAAAAATGATGTCCCTTCCCATCAAGCAAGAACCGGGCCTGTGACGAGCAAGACGGCAAAAACACCGCAACCCCCCATAATTAGGGCGGCTGAACCTTATCTCTCTAATGTGCCGGGGAGCGATACCCTCGAAGATCCGAGACCCGGCACCTCCAGTCGCCAAAAATCTGGCCCGATCCCCCACCGGCTCGTAACGACGCCATCGGAGGAGTTTCCGCTGCTTTTCGAAAGCGCGCGGGAGCGGGGCCGGCGGGGAAGCGGATCGCGGCCGGCAGGTCCCGGCACCAGACGTGAGCAGCTCGATAGCGGGGATCCTTCAGAGCCGCATAGTCGCTTCATAAAATGGCCTCAACGTGTATGCTCTACCATTCGCGAAGTCGTTTCCGCCTGCCTCCTCGCGTTCGAGGCCACTCCCGGAGGTTTACATGAATAGTACACTGTGCGCTCTAGCCGTCCTTGCAGCCGGCCTTCTGGGCATGGAGCCCGAAGTCCCACCAGGCCTGGATGAGGTGGACACATCCGTGAGCGCGCCCATCGCCGAGGTTACGGTTTTCGGCGACAGGGCACGCGTCGTCAGGCGCGGGCTGGTGGATCTGGCGGCGGGCGAGAACGTCGTCGCTTTGCCCGATCTGCCGGGAGGCACCTGGCCCGAGACGGTTCGAGTCGCGGTGGATGGAACGAGGATAGCCCGCGTGGAGATGCTCGAGATGGAGCGGCCGCACAGCGGCATCGAAGAGGTGGAAGCAATCCTCGAAGAGATAGAGGTGCTGGACGCTAGGCTTTTCGAGCTGGACGGCGAGATCGAGGTATTCGAGAAGGAAGCCGATCTTCTCGGAAAGCTTCTGCCAAGAGTACCCGGTGAGAACGACATGGGAACTCTGTCTCCTCTCGCCTGGCCGGAGGTTCTCGACTTCTTGGAGGAGCGCCTTACCGAGGTTCGTGCGGGGGCCCGCGACAGATCAACAAAAAGGGGGGAAGCGGCCAAGGCGCGTGAGGACGCTCGTGAGCGGCTGGAGCGGCTGGACATAGGCGGTCTGACGAAGAGCGGACTGCGGGTATGGGCGGTGGTGGAGTCTCCAAACGGCGGAAGAGGCGTACCGGTCGAGCTCGAGTACGGCGTGCCTGGTGCCGGCTGGACCCCGGTCCACGAGCTTCACTTCACCCCGGAGGAAGGACGAGTTCTTCTCGCCGCCTCCGGCAGGGTCCGACAAGCCACTGGAGAGGACTGGAATGACGTCACCCTCTCCTTGTCCACGGCGGTACCGGGCCGCGGTCTCGAGATGCCGGAGATGCTCACATGGGTGCTCGGCGAAGCACGAGACTTCGTGCCGACCCCCAGGCCCAAGCAACGCGCTCATCGCCACGTGAACCCGGTGCCCGAACCAGCGGCGCAACCCATGGAGATCGACTCGATCATCCGCTTGGCTTCCCTCAAAGAGAGGCTACGGAAAATGCACGGACGTACGGAAGCAGCCGAGGGTTGGTCCGCCGGTTACGGTCATGCCGAATCAACTCGAAAGGCTCTTTCCGGCTCGGAACCGCCGCCTCGCGCGGCGGAGCGACCCGAGCCTCGTTCGGCCGGATACAGGCAAGAGACAGTGATCGACTTCGCGGATGTCACCGAGGAAGCAGCGCCTCGCGGCCGGCGAGCAATGGCTTCGTCGCCACAGGCGGCTCCCGCGCAAAGCTTCCTTCTAGCCGACCCCGGCGAGCGTCAACGTCCCCCACCTCCTTCGGGTTCACCGGCGGCTCTCGCCGGCGGTCTCGACTTCGCCTACATCTCGCCGGTGGAGGTCACGGTCCCCGCCACCGGCGACCGCCACCTCGTACCGCTGTTTCGCGAGACCTTCACCGCGGATGTCATGTACGAGACCAGCCCAGGCCTGATGGAGACGGCCTTTTTGAAGGCAACTGTCCGCAACACAGGTGACCGGCCGCTGCTCGGCGGCCCCGTGAACATGTTCGTCGCGGGATCTCATGCCGGAAGGGGAGACCTGCGTACCATAGGTCCCGGAGGCGAGGTTGAGCTGCCTCTCGGCGCCGACCAGGACGTGCGGGTACGGCGGGTGGTAATACCCGAGACGGTGACCAGCGGAATCGTCCGTCGTGAGGAAGCCACCGCTTACACCCACCGTATCGAGATAGCCAACCACAAAGGCCGGCCCATTCGAGTTCGGGTCACCGATCAAGTCCCGAAGACGCGAAACGAGAACATCACCATCGAAGTGGACTCCATGGAGCCGCCCGCGGCCGGTCCGACGGACACGGAGGGTCTCGTCGAGTGGGAGGTGGAGATCCCTTCGGGCGAGAAGAAAACCCTCGAGCTTCGCTACACAATCCGCCGTCCCTCGGACTGGCGGCTTTTCCAGCGGTGATGCAGGTGGCACTTCAAGGTCCAGGAGGCACAAACATGAGATCTCCAGCATTCATCTTCATCACCGGAATCTTGGTTGGGGTATCCGGCGGAGGAGCCGTGGCGGCATCGGCTAGCGCTCCCATCGACCGCGTCACCGTATTCGTTGATCGTGCCGAGGTCACGAGAACGGCGCAGGTTGCCTGTACCCCCGGGCAAGGCTCCGTGAGAGTTACTTTCCCGCCGCTGCCGGCCCGGCTCGACGTCGCCACGCTTCGCGCGGAAGCCGAAAGCCCCGCCGAGGCCGTCGGCGTTTGCGCAAGGCTCACGCAAGTAGACGTGCCTCTCGATCCGAAGTTGGCCGGCATCCACGATGAGCTGGCGAGAATCGAAGAATCACGCCGAGCCTTGAATCACCGGAAAAGAACAGCCGAGGAGCGCCATCGTGCGGCCGCCGCCTATGCGGAGTCCTTCCGCGCCCTGTTCGAGAACGAGGCTCTGGCGGAAGAGACGGCGATCAGCCGGTGGACCTCGGCGCTGGACTTCACCCGCTCGGAGAGCATGCGTCTCGTCTCTAGCAGGGTGGATGCAAGAGCGAGACTGATCGATCTCGATCGCGAGGAGGAACTGCTGCAAAGGCGTCTCGACGCCTACCTCAGGACAGGTGATTACAGGAAACAGGAACGTGCTCACCAGGTCACCGTCACCGTGGATTGCAATGACGCCCGGCAAACCGCGGTGGAGCTTTCGTATTTGGTTCCCGGCGCGACCTGGACCCCCGAGTACGATCTGCGCTTCGACTCGGAGGGTGGAGACGGCGTCGGCCCTGGGACGGCCAGGATTGGTGTTGGAGCAGTTGTCAGGCAAGGCACCGGGGAAGATTGGCTTGGAGCTCGGCTCACCCTCACCACGGCACGACCCGATCTAGGAGCGGAGGCTCCCCAACCGGCGACCATCCACGTGGACGGTCGTGAGGTCGGCAAGCAGCGGGTCCTCGTCCAAACAGAGGAAGATCGCGGAGGTCTCGCCCCCGGCATGAAGCCCACAACGGATTCGCCGGACCAGGTCGTCCTAGAGGATAAAGGACGCGCTTTCAGCCTCACGATTCCAGGCACCGTCGATGTGAGGCGTGACGCCCGACCCTACCGATTCCCAGTGGACGACATCCAAAGCGAAGCGACGGGAAAGCGGGTGGCTATCCCCAAGCTGGCTCCATATGCCTATCGTATCGTCGAGCTGAGCAACCCCGCCGCTTACCCCTTGCTCGAAGGCCCCATGCACGTATTCCGCGACGGCGCCTACGCCGGCCGGCTCGACCTCGATTACACGCCTCCCAGCGCACGTATGGAGCTGTCACTCGGTCCGGACGAATCTGTTCGCGCCATGCGCCACGAGCTATCCGAGATGGACCATGACCCGGGTTTCCTTCGGCGCAACCTAAGGATGGAGAGAGCCTATCGTACGGAGATCGTAAACGACACGGCAGGTCCCATAACCATCGAGGTGAGGGAGACCATACCGGTTAGCCGTGTGGACGACGTGCGGGTGTCGATCGAGGACAGTGAGACGACGGAGGGATACGAGCTGGACGAGGAGCGAGGCATTCTCACTTGGGATGTCTCTCTGGAAGAAGGCGCGAAGACCGAGATCGACCTCTCCTTCATGGTCAGCCTTCCGGAAAGCTGGGATGTCGCATCTCACACGCGAAGATAGACGCAACGGCGGAGGACATGCGCAAAACCAAGATAATCTGCACGATCGGGCCGGCCACCAGCTCGCCCGAGATGATCGAAGCGCTGATCGAAGCGGGCATGGACGGCGCGCGCCTCAACTTCTCTCACGGCGATCACGCGAGCCACGCCGCAACTTACGAGATGGTCCGGAGAGTCGCCGAAAAAAAGGGCCGCCCCATCGCGGTGATTCAGGACCTGCAGGGTCCGAAGATCAGGACCGGACGGATGCGGGACGGAGCCATCGAGCTGAAGAGCGGACAGATTACTACGCTGACGACCCGCGATGTGGAAGGCACGCCAGAGGCGTTTCAGATCGATTATGAGGGGCTCCCATCGGATGTGTCGGCTGGAGAACCGATCCTGCTGGATGACGGGCTCTTGTCTCTGGAGGTGGTGGACAAGGACGAGGGTGAGATACGCTGCCGCGTGTTGAACGGAGGCGTGCTGCGTCAGAGAAAGGGCGTGAACCTGCCCTCCACCCGGCTCTCTCTTTCGGCGCCGACGGAAAAGGATCTCGAGGATCTCGCCTTCGGCCTGGGGCTTGGCGTCGATTTCGTAGCGCTCTCTTTCGTCCAGGGCCCGGCGGACGTGAAGCGTCTTCGGGCCGCCATGCCGGCGGGCGACCTCACCCCCATAGTCTCCAAGATCGAGCGCCCTCTCGCGGTCGAGCACCTCGAAGAGATAATCGCGGCTTCCGACGGCATCATGATGGCTCGGGGCGATCTGGGCGTGGAGCTGCCGGCCGAGCGCGTCCCCGCGATACAGAAGACGGCGGTGGAGCGCACCAACGCTCACGGGAAGCTGGTCATCATCGCAACGCAAATGCTCGACTCCATGACCAGGCACCCACGTCCGACCAGGGCCGAGGTGTCGGATGTAGCAAACGCCGTGCTCGACGGCACCGACGCGATGATGCTTTCCGGAGAGACCGCCGTCGGGGACTTCCCTGTCGAGACGACGCGCATGATGTCGTCCATCATCACGGAGGCCGAGCGCTCACCCCATTATCATCGAGGTGTCGTACGCGCCTTCCTGAAAGAGATGCCGACCTTTCAAAACGCCGCCGCCAGGGCGGCGGTCAACGCCGCCGAGGACCTGGGAGTCTCGACCATCGCGGCGTTCACCAACAGCGGCGCCACCGCGGCGCTGATAAGCGAGTACCGCCCGGGCGCCAGGCTCTTCGCCTTCTCGTCCCTACCGAGAACCCTGCTTCGCATGGCGCTGTACTGGGGTGTGGAGCCGCGGCCCATCTCTCCCATCGATTCCACGGACGAGATGTTCGAGGTCGTCGGGCATCGCCTGCTGGAGATCGGAGCGTGCTCACCAGGCGACTCGGTCGTGATAGTGGCCGGCGTGCCCCCAGGGGAGCACCGCGCCACCAACATCGTGAAGCTGGCCCGGTTGTGAGTCTTCTTCGCCGATGTGGGAGGCGGACAGGGCGCGGTTACGACCCCATTTTTGATATACATCTGGAAGCATGGTCATCGCGTCGTTGTTCGGGTCAGCCGTGGGGATAAACCGACGAAGAACACTCATCCCTCTTGTAGTTGCGGCGGCACTGGGGCTCTTCCTGGCCTTCCGTCTCATCGGAGGGGGAGAGGCGCCGCCCGTGGTGCCGGACATAGAGACGACGGGCGAAACCGATGCCGAGACGGCCGACCCCGAGGCCGAGAAGCGGTTGGCGGTGGAAGCCGGCAGGCAAAGGGGGAGCCTAGTCGACTCGATCGTTTTCGTTCGCGAGTCTGAGTATGGCCGAGCCATTTCCCGCCTCAAGGCCGGCACCATGCACATCATGGGCGACGGTCGAAGCGACCCGGAAATGTACCGCCGCATACAAAACTCCCCAAAGCTGGGAAGCGAGATCTCCTATGGATCCTACGGGGCGCTCTCGTTCAACCCCGTGGGACCTACGTTTCCCACCACCGGAAAGCTAAACCCTTTCAGTGTCCCAAAAATAAGAGAGGCGATGAACCGACTCATCGACCGAGAACACATAGCCCAGGAGATCTTCGGCGGTCTGGCGGTACCTCGCTATTTCCCCATCAGCAGCGTATTTCCCGACTACGCCCGTCTAGCAGACGTCGCGCGTACGCTCGAGCTGCGTTACGAGCACGATCCGGCCGCCGCCGAGGCAACCATCGCTCGAGAGATGGAGAAGCTGGGCGCCCAGCGCATCGAAGGGCACTGGATGTACGAGGGCGAGCAGGTCGAGGTAATCCTCCTCATCCGTGTGGAGGACGCACGCAGGGAAGTAGGGGACTATGTTGCCAACTTGCTCGAAGGGATCGGCTTTCAGGTCACTCGGCTGTACCGAACCGCCCAGGAGGCGACCCGAATCTGGATGTCGAGCCACCCCCGTGAGGGGCGCTGGCACGCCTATACCGCAAGCTGGATCTCGGTGATCATTTCGCGGGATCAGGCCAGCAACTTCGGAGTTTTCTACACGCCACGGGGGCGAGCCGCTCCACTTTGGCAAGCCTACGAGCCGTCCCCGGAGTTCGATGAGCTGGCCGATCGTCTTCAAAGACGCGACTTCACCTCATGGGAGGAGCGCCAGGAGATGATGGCCCGAGCGCTCGAGCTATCCATGAAAGAGTCCTACCATGTCTGGCTGACCGATCAGATAAACGTCTGGCCCAAGGCCCATAACGTACAGGTGGCCGCCGACCTCGCCGGAGGCATGACGGGATCCATCCTTCTTCCATACACGGTCCGAATCGGCGAGGAGCTGGGGGGCCGGCTGGTGTTCGGCGCCACCAACGTGCTCGCCGAGCCCTGGAACCCGGTCGACGGCAGCAACTGGATCTTCGATACGATGATCATGCGCGCCACCTCCGACCGCTCCGCGCTTGGGGATCCCCACACTGGACTCTATCACCCGCAGAGAATTGAATCGGCCGAGGTCACCGTGGCAGAGGGGACACCGGTCATCCAAACGCTCGACTGGGTGACACTAGATTCACAGCCGGAGATCGAGGTGCCTTTAGACACTTGGATCGACTGGGATCCGGAGGAACGCCGATTCATCACCGTCGCTGAGAAGCACCCTGAGGGGCTCACCGCCCGAACTCGCACGCGCATTCACTTCACCGACGACTACCTGGAGACGCTGTGGCACGACGGCTCGAGAGTCTCCCTGGCCGACATGGTCCTCTCGCAGATTCTTACCTTCGACCGGGCCAAGCCCGAGAGCCCGCTGTACGACGAGGGCTTCGTGCCAATGTTCCGAACCTTTCAAACCTACTACCGGGGATTCCGGATCGTATCGAGAGACCCGGTGGTAGTTGAGTCCTACAGCGATCGCTTCTTCCCCGACGCCGAGTGGATCGCGGCCATCGCCGCTCCCTGGCCGGGTGTATCCGACGGCTCGGGCATCATGGGATGGCACTCGACGTCCCTGGGTATTCGAGCCGAGGAGCAACGTCTGCTGGCCTTCTCCTCCAACAAGGCGGATCAACTTCGCACCGAGTGGATGAGCTACGTGACGGGCCCCAGCCTGGAGGTACTGGCCAAGATGCTCGAGGAAGCACGAGAGGAAAGTTACCTCCCATTCGAAGAAACCCTGCGCGAGTTCGTTTCGGAGGAAGAGATCGAAGAGCGTTACAGCAATCTCGCGGACTGGTACGAAGCTCGGGGCCACTTCTGGGTCTGCAACGGCCCGTTTTATCTGCACGCCCTCCATCCCATAGAAGGCCACGTGGAGATCCGCCGGTTCGAAAGGTTCGCCGATCCGGCCGACAAGTGGCTCGGGTTCACTCGGCCGCGCATCCCGGAGGTCGTCACGGACGGCCCCGGCATCGTGCACGCCGGAGAAGAGGCATCCTTCGAAATCAGCATTACCTTCGAGGGCGCGCCCTACCCCGAGGAAGAGCTGGAGATGGTCAGATACATGCTCTTCGATGGGCGAAGGGAGCTCATCAAACAAGGCGATGCCGTCCCCGGCGATGACGGGCGATGGAGGGTGGAGCTGTCAAGCGAGGAAACCGAAAAGCTGCGTCCCGGCTCGAATCTTCTCGAGATCGCGGCAACCTCGACATCCGTGGCCTTGCCGGCCTTCGACAGGATCTCCTTCGCGACCATCCCCGAGGTCGACCGATGAGCCGAAAGAAGAGCGTCGCCGGCAGCCGCTGGAGCACCCTTACGCGTATAGCGCGCTACTCCGCGTTTAGACTCGCCGCGCTGATCTTCACCGCCGCCACCGGCGTCTTCCTGACCATCATAATCGCCAACATGGGCGGTCATCTCGATGACATCCGCAAGGCTCGGATAGAGGACGAAGCCACCCAGCAGATGATGATGGATCCCGAGACGCAGATGATGCCGGATACCGATCGAAGGGAAATCATCGAGCAGATGGTACAGACGGAGATTCGCCGTCAGGGGCTGGATCGACCTTTCTGGCAACGTTTGCCGGGAGATCTTTGGAGCGCCGTCCGCCTCGACCTGGGCCGAGCGAGAGACATGACCAGCCCCAGCCATTCGCGCGAGGTCTCCAGGATCATAATCGAACATCTTCCAGCCACGCTCCTTTTGTTCGCGACGGCCAACTTCATGGTCTTCTTCGCCGCGCTCGGCTTGGCGCTGATTCTATCCCGTCGTTACGGCAGCCTTGCCGACCGAGCCGTAATCGCGATGGCACCCTCCTCGGCGGCGCCCGGTTGGTTCTATGGCATTTTTCTAATCCTCATTTTCGCTTATCTAGTACCGGACTGGATGCGCCTCCCCGACGGCGGCATGGTGGGAGACAGGGTTCCAGAGGGAACCTTGGCCTACGCAGGCACCGTTTTGAAACACATGATCCTTCCGGTCGGGGCCATGTTTCTTTCAGCCATCTTCATATCCATCTACAAGTGGCGAACCTTTTTCCTCATCCACTCCAGCGAAGACTATGTCGAGATGGCCAAGGCCAAGGGCCTCTCTTCCAGAGCAATCGAGCGCCGCTACATACTTCGTCCCACCCTTCCTCCCATTGTGACCAGCTTCGCCCTGATGCTCATAGCGCTGTGGAGCGGAGCAATAATACTGGAGCGCGTCTTCAACTGGCCGGGACTGGGCACGGCGCTTTACAGCGCCATCCAGCACCAAGAGACCAACGTCATAGTCGGCCTGGTCGTGGTATTTGCATATCTACTTGCAGTGACCGTCTTCCTGCTCGATATCGTCTACGCCCTTCTGGATCCTAGAGTGAAGCTCGGCGAGGGAGGAGGCAGGCAATGAGGGCGCTGCGGCAAGCACTCTCCAGAATGGCGCAGTACCCCTCGGCCATGGCCGGGCTAACCATAATCTCGTTGCTGCTGCTGGTGGCCGTAGGCTCGGTCATCGGTATACCCTACAACCAAGCGGTGGATCTCTGGCGAGGCGAGGACAATGTCTGGCGGGAGCATCCGCGCAACGCGCGCCCCATATGGTCGGGCTGGCTGAGCCAAGGTTCATTGCCTCCGACCATCATAACGGACTCCCGCGAGGTCGAGACTCGCGAGACGAGGTTCGACGGCGGGCGCATAGTCGAGATACCTCTCGCCTTCGACTTCGACTACGACGGCTTTCCAGCCGAGATTAACCTCTTCCTGGAGGCGGAGTACGAGGAGGTGCGCCCGCATCTGTCCATGCTGTGGACGACTCCGGACGGAAGAGAGATCCCACTGCGCCCACGCAGAGTCGAATCTCGATCCCACAGGGAGTCAATCTCTCAGGACTCGCATTTGCGAGATTGGCGTTTGGACGGTCTGCCTCCGGAGATAGGGCTTTTCGGTGAGCCTCGAGATGACCCGAGCGCGATCCCGGCGGTCGCGAGGGGCCGACATGAGCTGCTTCTGGAGACGGTTCTTTTCGAGGAGGATGCCGCCCTGGAAGCGCGTCTGGTAGTATACGGTCAGGTCCACGGCCTGGCCGGCACGGACCACCGAAGGCGCAGCTTGCTCGTCGCGCTACTCTGGGGCGCGCCGGTGGCGCTTGCGTTCGGGCTGCTGGCCGCGGTGGGTACGACCGTCACCACTCTCCTGATAGCGGCCATCGGCGTCTGGTTCGGCGGTTTCATAGACGCGACGATACAGCGCCTCACCGAGGTAAGCATGATCCTGCCCATGCTGCCGGTACTTGTGATGATAGGAACGCTGTACTCCTCGAGCATATGGCTCATGCTCGGGGTCATCATCTTGCTTGGGATCTTCAGCGCAGCGGTCAAGGTATACCGCGCCATGCTGCTTCCCTTGAGAGACGCGCCGTACATAGAGGCTGCTCGCGCGTATGGGGCCAGCAACGCGCGGATCATCCTTCGCTACATGATTCCGCGAGTACTACCGGTGCTCATTCCCGGTTTCGTGACGCTCATACCCACCTTCGTGTTCCTCGAGGCCTCGCTGGCGGTTCTGGGCCTCGGTGATCCCGTGCTGCCCACTTGGGGCAAGATACTCAACGACGCACAGGAGCAGAGCGCTCTCTACCATGGCCGTTACTACTGGGTCCTGCAGCCCGCGGGCCTCCTGATGCTCACAGGCCTTGGGTTCGCCATGGTCGGCTTTGCCTTGGACCGTATCTTCAACCCGCGCTTGAGGATAATGTGACGAACGACACCCTGCTTCGCATGGAGAACCTGCGCCTCCACTATCGCGCCACGAAGGGCGTGGTGCGAGCCGTGGACGGGGTGAACCTCGAAATACGTCGGGGCGAGGCGCTGGTGGTGCTCGGCGAGTCCGGCTGCGGCAAGACATCTCTCACTCGGGCCATCTTGCGCCTGCTTCCCCGAAACATACACGAATACTCCGGCCGGGTGCTGTTGGGCGACTCGGACATCATGACCTTCGGCGAGGAGCGCTTCAGGAAGGAGATCCGCTGGAACCGGATCTCGATGGTGATGCAGGCCGCCATGAACGCCATGAACCCGGTAATCCGAGTAGGCGAACAGGTCGCCGAGCCGCTACGCTCCGGTCACGGCTGGCCTCGCGGCAAGGCACTGGACCGCGCCGCGGAGGTGTTCAGCCTAGTGGGGCTTCCGGACGACTTTCTCGGACGCTATCCGTTCGAACTCAGTGGAGGCATGCGCCAAAGAGCGGTGCTGGCAATGGCGCTGGTAACCGAACCGGATCTGGTGCTCATGGACGAGCCCACATCCGCGCTGGACGTCCTAACGCAGGCCAGCATCCTCAACGTGCTGAAGCGTATCAAGAGCGAACTCAACACCAGCTTCGTTCTGATTACACATGACGTATCAACGTCCAGCGAGCTTGCCGACAGAGTAGCTCTCATGTACGCGGGACAGATAGTGGAGGCCAGCAGCGCCGAACACTTCTATCTCGAGCCGGCGCATCCTTACTCGCACATGCTCATGGCCAGCGTGCCCCGGCTTCAAGACACAAGGAGCCCGGAGAGCATTCCCGGTCACCCGCCGAGCCTCCTTGATCTTCCCGCTACCTGTCGCTTCGCTGATCGGTGCCCTTCCAGGTTCGAAGCCTGTGATACGGATCCGGAGCAAGTGGAGCTTGCGGGAGGCCGAAAGGTACGCTGCTGGCTGTTCTCCAAGGAAGGGGAGTCATGACGGCGGATGGAGCCAAGGTCATGCTTTCGGTGCGCGGGCTTCGCACCTGGTTTGAGCTTCGACGCTTCGGGTTCGCTCGAGTCGGTTTCGTCCGCGCCGTTGATGACGTGAGCTTCGACCTGCGCCGCAAAGAAGCGGCGGCTTTCGTCGGTGAGAGCGGCTGCGGCAAGAGCTCGCTGGCAAAGACCGTGCTGGGTCTTTACAAGCCACACGACGGAGAAATCATCTTCGACGGCGAGCCACTGGATGTCCACAACTCCGAGCGAATGGCGCGCTACCGCTCGCAGATCGGCTATATCCAGCAAGATCCATATGGAGCGCTGCCTCCGTTTCTAGATGTTCGGCGCATCCTCGCGGAGCCGCTCATCATCCAAGGTGTACGGAGCAAGAAGGAGCGAGAAAGGCGCATTCACGAGGTGCTTGGAGAGGTGAAGCTACTTCCCGTGGACGACTTCCTCTCGAAGTTCCCGCACATGCTCAGCGGCGGCCAGCAGCAACGGGTGGTCGTCGCCCGCGCCATGATCATGCGACCAAAGCTTCTGGTGGCCGATGAGCCGGTGTCCATGCTTGACGCATCCGTACGTGTCGAGATCCTCCATCTTCTCCGAAACCTGCAGCGAACTCACGATCTCACCGTCATCTACATCACGCACGATCTGTCGACCGTACGACATTTTTCCGAACGAGCCTTCGTGATGTACGCGGGCAAGGTGGTGGAGACGGCGCCGGTAGACGACCTGCTCGCCGAGCCGATGCACCCCTACTCCAAGGCCCTGCTCGGCGCCATCGCCGATCCCGACCCCAAGAACGCACATTGCTTCAGAAAGGTTCCTCCCGGAGAGCCTCCGAGCCTGCTGAATCCGCCGCCCGGCTGCTCTTTTCATCCTCGGTGCGCCGCCGCAATCGAGGGGCTATGCGACACCAAGACGCCTCGCTCTTTTGAGCCACGGCCACGGCACCTGTCAGCGTGCTGGCTCCAATCCGGCGAGGAAGAAGGCTCGGGAGCGGACGAGCCTTCCAATGAAGGAAGGCCGGCCTCCGACCGAAGAGGGAGCGGCTAAGTGAAACTGCTCATCGGCGGTCTTTTGATCTGCCTCGGAGGAATAGCCCTGCTCTTCGCCATGGTGGTGCGATGGGTCGAGCCCTCCTTTTGGCTTTCGTTCATCGCTTACGGCCTTGCGCTGGGGGGCGCGTTCGCCGCGGCGATGGGCGCCGCCATGCGGGTGCTGGCGCGCGGTCACCATACTCCTCACAACGACCATGAGCCGCCTCCACCATGCTGACCGCGCATCTCAGGCACTTACTCCCTCGCCCTCCTCACGTACGGGTGAGCAGGTGTGAGTCAAGACATCGCTGACAGGTGCACCGTAAAGATGGTGGGCTCAGTTGTCTTCCACGGGAAGACCGGCCATGCGCCACGCGGTCACGCCGCCGTGAAGGTATGCGATGGACCGGTACCCCGCCTCCTGCAACGTGCGCAAGGGAGTCATAACGCGCTGTGCGGTCCCACAGTACAAGACGATCCTGGTGTCCGGGTCTGGGCCGATGACATCCTTCAGCTTGTCGAGCCTGTCATGAGGCACGGTAGCGTCGGTACCCGGTATGACGCCCACGGGGGGGTAGCGCACGTTGATGAGAAGGAAGTCCTTGTCGTCGAGTTGGCTTACGAGATCCCGCGCCGATACGACACCTAGACCTCGACAAACTCCCTCCTGACACTCCTGCCTCTGAAAGCACCTTCTCCCGCACTTGCCGCAGTGCTCTATGGAGACATCGAGCTTCGCACATTCGGCGTTACACCTGACCTCGTCCTCGGCGCAAGGCTCCGATGCCTGAGCGACCTCCGTCTCCGCCGGGCGAGTGCAGCCGGCGGCCACAAACAGCAAACCGAGAGCCGCTACGCTGATGACTAAAGCTCCAGTTCTTCCCTTTTCAAGTTCAAGACTCAAAGGCGGTCCTCCTGCCGGCTGTTTACATACGCAGTATCAGTACGAATGCTGCCAACTACTCCTCTTCGAAAAACTTTTTTAGCACCGCTGGCTGGGGCAGCCCCACTACTCGTTGCCCGTTTATGAAGAACGTCGGTGTTCCCCTGATCTCTAGATCGATTCCGTCTTGTATGTCACGCCGCAGGTGCTCATCCGGCCGGTCGCCGGCAAGGCATTCGTCCAGAGCATCCATGTCGCAACCCACCCGTTCCGCTAACCTGCGCAGGTGCTCTTCCTCGAGAGGCTGCCTGCTCCCGAACACCAGCCTGTTCAGCTCCCAGAACTTGTCTTGCTCGCCCGCGCAAAAGGTGAATCGAGAAGCGCGACACGAGTGCTGATTGTAGGGCCTTGGAATTGCGGGATTGCATGCCTGATCGAGAGGGAAGTGGCGATGCATTATCCGGTACTGTCCCTCGTATGGCTCGAGAATACTGGAGAGATGCGCGTGAGAACGTTTGCAAATGGGGCATTCGTAGTCGGTGAACTCGACTATGGTCACCGGAGCATCCGCCGGTCCTTTGAAGGGCGCCTCTTCCCACACCGGGTTCGGCATTTCATCGCCCACGACCACCTCGGCTCCAGCGTCCTCGCTTGCATCCTCGACGGGGCTGGGAGTGGGGTAAAGCAGAAGCGTTGCGACCGCGATGGCCAGACCGCCTCCACAGAACGACGCCGACATCGCCGGCCTCTGAAGGAAGAAGCCCAAATCGCGCTTCAAAGCTTCGGCGGGGTTCAGGCGCAGCTTCCAAAGGCCCGTGAAGACAGCAGCGGATATGCAGAGGTTGAGTACATATCCCACCGTGCACCAGCTACAGTACGCCTCGATGAGCACGTGGGAGATGTAGCCCAGCGCAGCGCTGGTGATGATCGAGCCGACGGCGGCAACGCTAAGCAGCCCCAAGCCCGCGCCGGGGTAGCCTGCTTTCGCCCTGAAGGAACGAAGCGTCCACGCGGCGACACCAATGATTCCGAGGTAGACGAGAAGCCCCCAGAAGGAGATTGGGATCCCAAAGAGTTCGGAGTACTCGCTGCGAGCGACATCGTCGCAATCGACACCCGCCGCTCCCATGGCGGGACAGAAGCTGGCGAAGTCGGGATCCGATGACACACCCCAGTGGGTATGCGTAAGCTGAGCCATCACCCCTATGCCGATGACGGCCAGCACGATTACCGCGACTAGCGGAACGCGAGGCGAAACACCAACACCGCCGGGCTCGGCTTCCACGTGCTTCGGGCGACCTTCCCGCGAATCCGGCTGCTCCTGCTTTCTCCTTGTGCTGCTACCGACGGACATCGTCTCCTCCGGTCGACTTCGAGAACCTCGAAGGCAGTGATCACAACGACAACGACCGCGCCATTTGATGCGCTTGGCCTAAACGCCGAGAAATATTGCCGTAAAGCCTCTGTGGAGTCCAGATAACCCCACAGCTCCACCGGCGATTCCTATTATGCGCGAGTCGCGCGGTGCCAATACTTTTCGACACCGCGGCTACATGGCCCGGCTTCGTCGACTAGCCGACAAGGTCAGTCGGTGGTGAAACCAATGTAGCCGCTATCAGCGAAAACAGAGTCCCGCTCGTTCCTGTTGTGTAGACACGCCATGTCCTGGAAGTGGCAGTCAAAAACCCTCAGTCGCCACTGCCAATCACTACCGACGGTTAGGTCTTCGGCCGAAGAATCACGCAACAGAGCTTGAACATCAAGACTATCCTCGGGCGGACTGGTCATATCGAAGCTGGTGACGTTTTTATCCAAGCTCCAGATGATGTCGAAGCCTGCAGCCATGTTTTGGGAAGCCGTCAGAACATACATCCAGTCATCCAACGGAAGCTCCTGACCTGTCGCTTCAAAGTAGGTCTGATCGTACCCCTCCCACTTGAAGGTAGGTTGATCGCCGACCTGATCCTTTCCTTCGCGCGGAAATGATGCCTGTATCAGTGAAGCAAACCTGATATCGATGCCTTCTAAATGGTGGGGCTCAACTCTAACAAACTGAACAAACTGCTCGTTTGCCGTAGTCCGCGATGAGCCACTACCATCTGTATCCCATGTAGCCCTAACATTTAGACCTTTGTCATCGTGCCTAAGGACGGCTGCTCGATATGACTCCGCGTCTGGGGGCAGCACAACGGTCGACTGGAGGCTGCCATACTGCAGGCTACTTACTTCTATCAAATAGCGGCTATCCATACTCGTGTGATCGATGATGTCACCGGATACTGTCATGCAATCGCTTTCCGGATCGCTGCACGTCACAAAGCAGCTTCGAACACCACCTTGGGTTGCGGCCAGACGACGCCCCAAGGGGCACAACCTCACCGCACTTATCGTAGCGCAATACGCTTGCGCATCATCCAGATCATCTTCGAAGGGCAATTGAATATACGGTTTCTCGGATACCTCGCAGATCTGCCAATTAGATTGCTGGCTCTTCTGCAAACACACACGGTACCGCACACCATCACCAAGCGGCTCCCATTCAAGCTTAGGTTGAAGGTCGGTGTTAGGCTTGGCACCTGTTGGAGAGGTTAGCGGGATCAATCCCGGCATCCTCTCCACCTCATTCAACTGTCGCTCCTCGATGTGGAAGAAGCCCTCGGCGCTGTTTTCGTAGAAGAACGTATATGCGCCGACGTCGCTCTCGTCGGGATCCGGCCAACCATACGAGTACGCGCCATCACCACGCGTGCGGTTATAGCTGCCGCTAGTATTATCAGCGACCTCCGGGCCGCAGGCTCCATCATCGAGCAAAGCTACTATCGTGCCGTCCGGTAGACGCACCTTAGGCTTTGACAGATCGTCTGATTTGGTATTGCGACTAGTCTCCAACCGCATGTGGTAGCCGCGGCACAGCCCTTCCCCTCGTACCCAGTCACCATTTTCATTATACCATGGCGGCTCGGGCTCACAGCTTTCGTTTGAAGTGAATACCTCGAACGAGTGATACATATCTGCGTCACGCGTACATATCAAATCAAGGTGAACATCGGCAACGTCTCTATCGCCCACTGTTACCGCCCGCATCTCGCTCTGGGCATCCGATCTCAAGGTAGGAAGCCCATCCGGTGTCCTGCTATCCAGACTGGCCCCAGCATCGCGAAAAGATCGAAGTACATACTGTCCTTTTGGCACTCTAAACTCGAACGGCTTCTCCTTTACCCATGAATTTTCCGGTCCATCGAGTCTCAGACTACTTATTGGCTCTGAAAGCTCCCGCACTGTGCTCCCCGCCTGCCCGGCCTCGTAAAGCCAAATGTGCACATCACCTCGGATCGGGCCACTCGTTTGCTCAACACTGCCACCGAGCACCCATGTCACGTCACCAACCAAATTTATGATAGCCGGCTCTGATACATAATCACCGCTGGCCTGCACGACATTCAGCACAAGGTCGGCTCCAGCATCAACCTGGGTATAGTTGACCGTCAGCTCAAACGTGCCATCCGCTTTTACTTCCACCCTCTCTCTGATGATCGCGTCATAGCGGTAAACCAGTGTAGCCTCGATGCTGTTGCCGGCAGCGGCCGTGCCTCGTATCGTGAAAGGGCTTGCTACCTTGGAGCCTTGCTCGGGAAATTCTACTGACGGAGTTCGGGGTGTAAGATCCAAAGTGTAGCCGGCCTCCGCCACATGGCTGTCGGGAATACCCTGCTTCAGCGCTATAGCCTTGACGGTGGCCTCCAGCCCATCTTCATCGAGGATGACGGAACCTTCGTACTTTTTTCCGTGTTTGGCGGAAGGCTCCGAACCATCGATCGTGTAGAAGATCGTGACTCCCTCGGTCTCTGTACTGATCTCGACGGCAATAGGCTTGTCGTAAGCACCCGCCGGAGGCGAAAAGGTCGGCATAGCCACCCTTTCCTCGGATGAGTCCTTACCTCTACAAGTAGACGCGAAAAAGACAATGCAGATATAGGTCGCAACTCGTGCCCCTCGGCTCATCGGTCTCATTCCAGCCCTCCGGAAAAGCTAGTCTCGCAAGTGAAAGCTAGTCTACCAAAGATAGGAGGTATCCTTCACCGTCATATGACCGCGAAAGAGTACCGCCCGAGACCGTGTTGCGTTTCTGCTCCGCGATTAGGTCAGTCCGTTGTGAAGGCGGCCTCGGCGCTTATGGCGAAGAAGGAAAAGGTACCCATCATTTCCTCCAGGCACTCCTCGTCCTCGTAGTGGCAGTCGAAAACCGCGACCTCCCAGAACCATTCGTTGCTCTCACTTAGGTCCTCGGCGGAAGGTCCATCCATGGGACTAAGGGGCCTTAGGTCAAAGCCATCCGCCGGCGGGTCGGTCATATCGAAGCTGGTCACGCTTTCGTCCAGCGCCCATACGACATCGGGGCCCATCCCTCCATTGTCTCGAGTAACCAGCAACAGGTACATCCACTCGGCCAGCGGAAGCGCCTCACCCGCTTGCTCGAGGTAGGTCTGCTCGTATGCCTCCCACTCGAAGGTCGGCTGGTCACCGACCTCGCCTTCCCCGTCAAGAGGATAGATCACCCGCACCATCGGGTTGAAGACCAGGTCTACTCCGTGCCGGTCTTCATCGGCCTCCACCCAGACGAATATCTCGTGGTCCTCATTCGCCCGCGAGCGAAAGTCGCCGCTGCCGTCGACATCCAAGGCGGCGATCACTTCAACGTCGTCGTCGTCCGGCTCATGCTTCAAGACGGCCAGTTGATATGACTCCGTGCCGGCCGGCAGAACCAGCGTAGACTGGATGTCATCGTACTGATCGCTGAAAGCCTCTATCAGGTAGCGGCTCTCCATGCCGCTCCGGTCGATGATGTCGCCGGAGATGGTAACGCAGTCGTTTTGCGGGTCGGTACATGTCACAAAGCAGCTTCGAACGCCGGCAGATTGGGCTATTCGATGTCCCAACGGGCAAGACTTCGTCGCACTGACATCGGCGCAATAGGCCTGAACGTCATCGAGATCATCTTCGAAGGGCAGTTGAATGAACGCCTCGTCGGTGCTCTCGCAGATACTCCAGTCCCACTGGTGGCTCTTTTGCAGGCACACATGGTAGCTCACATCGCCGCCAAGCGATTCCCACGAAAGCTCAGGCTGCAAGTCCGTGTTCGGCTCGGCGCCGGATGGAGAGGTGAGAGGGATCGACCGCGTGAGCTTCACTACCTCGCCAAGCTCCCGCTCCTCGATGTGAAAGAAGCCCTCGGCGCTGTTTTCGTAGAAGAACGTGTATACGCCGGCATCGCTATCGTCGGGATCCTGCCACCCGAAGGAGTAAAAACCATCGTCCAGCCAGTGGTTATAGCTGCTGCTTGTATTGTCGGCGACCTCCGGACCGCAGGCTCCGTCATCGAGCATGGTGACCATGGATCCGTCCGGACGGCGCACCCTCGGCTCCGACAAGCTTTCGTCTCCATGCCAGAGATGAGTCTCCAGCCGCATGTGATAGCCGCGGCAAAGCCCTTCGCCCCGCAGCCAGTCGCCATTGTCCTCATAATAAGGAGGTTCGGGCTCACTGGTCTCGTTCGAGGAGAAAACCTCCAGTGCCGCGTACCTATGGGCATGACTCGTATCCACGAGCTCTAGGTCGAGATCGGTAACGTCTTCCCCGCTGACCGATACCGCCAGAACGACGCTTTGGGCGTCATCTCCAATACTGGGCAAACCGTCGGGCGTCCCACCGTCACCACCTCCCGCGTCCCTGAAAACCCGAAGGACGTAGTGACCCTCTGTCACGCTAAATGCAAAGGAAGTCTCATCGAGCCAGTCATGCTCCGGGCCTACGATCGCGAAAGTGTTCATCGGCTCCAAAAGATCCTCGACGACCGTGCTCCCTGTCTCCTCGGCCTCGTAGAGCCAGATGTACACATCGCCCTCGTTTGGGCCGCCGGTCTGCTCGATGGTGCCCGCCAAAAACCGCATGGAGTCCTCCACCAGATTGATGACGGCCGGCTCCGAGACATAATCGCCGGCAATCTGCACGACGTTCAGCCGAAGGTCGGCCCCGCCCTCGACGTCGGTGTAGTGGAGAGTCAGCTCGAACGAGCCGTCCGGCTCGATATCGACGGTCTCTTGCGAGATCTCGTCATCGTCGTGCAACAAAGTCGCTTCGATGGTGTTGCCCGCAACGCCGGTCCCCCATACGTCCAGCGGGCTTCTTACCGTGGAGCCCTGCGTGGGATAGACCACTGACGGCGTATCGGGCGTGAAGTTCATAATGTACCCAGCCGAGACCACATCGCTGTCGTGCATCCCATGGTTCAGCGCAATAGCCTTTATGGTCACCTCCAGTCCGTCGTCCTCGAGCGCTATGGCATCGACGTACTCGTCTCCGTTGTCCGCCGAGGGCTCGGAGTCGTCCAAGGTGAAATATATCGTCGCTCCTTCGGTGGCCGTCTCGATCTCCACGTTGATCGGCTCGAAATATGTCCCCGAGCCCGGCGTGAAGGTGGGCGCGGCGACCGTCTCATGGTCGACGAGATAGACCCCCTGGACCACGTTGCTGTCGTACATGCCGTCCTTCGAGGCCAGGGCCTTTATGGTCACCTGCAGCCCGTACTCGTCGAGCGTGATGGGACCGACGTACTCGGTACCGTTTTCGACAGACGGCTCCGAGCCGTCGGTGGTGAAGTAGATGACGGCTCCATCGGTGGCCGTTGTGATCTCGACGTCCACCGGATCGTGATACGTACCGGGAGCCGGCGTGAAGACGGGCGCCGCGACCGTCTCGAAGTCGACGAGGTAGACCGCTTCGGCAATGTCGCTGTCATACATGCCGTCTTTCACGGCTATTGCCTTTATGGTCAGTTCCAGACCGTTTTGCTCCAGCGTTATCGGGCCGTCGTACTCCTCTCCACCATCCGCCGAGGGGACCGATCCGTCGGTGGTGTAGTATATGGACGCTCCATCGGTGGCCGTGCTGATCTCGACGTCGATGGGCTCATAGTAGGTGCCGGCGGCCGGCGAGAAGGTAGGCTTCTCGACCGTCTCCAGGTACTCGATGACGTAATCAGCTTCGGCGACCTCGCTGTCCGCCATTTCATCCTTCACCGCGATGGCCTTGATGGTGACCGCCAGCCCGTCGCCCTCCAGCTCGATGGGGCTATCGTACTCCTCTCCATCGGCCGCCGTCGGGTCGGAGCCGTCCATCGTGTAATAGATCGATGCTCCAGTTGTGGCGGTGCTTATCTCCACGGTCATATCTTCATGGTAAGTCCCCGGCGGTGGAGAGAAGACGGGCGCGGCCACCTGCTCGAGCTCTATCTCGACCGCATAGGCGGCCTCGGCGACGTCGCTGTCGAGCATTCCCTCCTTGACCGCCAGAGCCCGTATGGTCAGCTCCAGGCCGTCACTGATGTCGACCGGGCTGTCGTACTCCTCTCCCGAGTCAGCCGACGGCTCGGAGCCATCGATCGTGTAGAAGATGGCGGCCCCCTGGGTCTCGGTGCTGATCTCCACACTTATGGGCTCATTGTACGTGCCCGCCGGCGGAGAGAAGCTCGGCGTGGCCACTTTCTCTTCTTCCACCGGGTACTCGAGGGTATAGCTCGCTTCGACCACCTCGCTATCGAGCATGTCCTCCTTGAACGCCAAAGCCTTTATGGTTACCTCCAGGCCGTCCCCCGCCAGCGCGATGGGACCGTCGTACGCCTGTCCATTCGTCGCGGACGGCTCTGAACCGTCCATGGTGTAGAAGATCGTGGCCCCTTCGGTCCCCGTGCTGATCTCCACATCGATGGGCTCCTCGTAGGTCCCCGCCGGAGGAGAGAAGACCGGCGAGGCCACCTGCTCATCGGCCGGGTCTTTTTCTCCGCACGCGGCTGCCAGGAGAAATGCCGCCGCAACGCCCAAATAGGAAATAAGCCAAGAGCCTCGGTTTCGCCTCTTCATATCCGTCACCCCTTGAAAGGTTAGCTTTGCGAATAAAGCAGTTCAGCATCAATATGACAAGGCCCTGACGGACCCCCTATCTAGAAACCGGGTCGGCTCGAATTCCCTTGGATGGTGAGAGGCTAGGGCTATCCGCCGCCGAACAGTTCCCAGGCGAGTGGAGGCCGGAGCGAGTAGAGGCGGCGTGCGCCAACTAGTCCCGGTACGAGTTCCTTTTTGGGGGGCACATCTAGCCGAACCGTATCACTGATAACCGCCTTCAGATTGTTCCCCAAGCGATCGCTCCACGCTTTGTTCGCCGGCATACCGGTCTTGCGGTATGATGGAGCTGAATCCCGTTTTCCTTGTGGAGTGGAAATGCTGCGTCGTTTCTATATTTTTTGTCTGCTAGCCGCGCTATCGAGCGCAACACCCGCGCTTGGGCAGGAGTGGGGCGTTGGGCTTTCCCTCGAGGTGAGCCCCCTTGGCGGACTTCCGGGCTCGGACGCCATGCTCAGCGTCAAGACTCCGGAGCTGCCTATCACCTTCGGGGTCGGAGCGAGACTTACTCGGGAAGAGTTTCAGTTCGGCATGACCGCCGACTGGATTCTCATACGCGAGAACCTCTTCAGCTTCGTAAACGTGTATGTAGGTCCAGGCCTATACCTGTCTCTGCCCGACCGCCTGGACCTTGGAGGCCGGGTGCCTATCGGTTTGAACGCATTTCCCGCTGAATGGCTGGAGCTCTTCCTGGAGATTGCCCCGCGACTGGCATTTATCTCCGACGGAGGAATCGACATTCCAGACGTGGGGCTGCAATCCGGCTTCGGCTTTCGTTTCTGGTTTGAAACATAAACCATCGAAATCGAGGGTGTCCCGCTCGGTGAACGAAAGGTAATCCGACTATAGAGACTCGTCAGCTTGCCTTTCGTTCTTCCCTCAGCTCTTGAAGGACCTTCTCGCAAAGCCCTCGCGGCTTCCACCCACAAGGTTTGCAGGCCTCATCGAAAGCCCGCGGCGTCATATGCTCTGCAAGAAGTCGCTTGGCCTCCCCCCAGGTGATTACCTGCCCCTCCTCGAGGCCGAGTATTCCCGCGTGCGCGCGGTCCAAGGCTTCCACCACATCCTGCGTCTCGCACGCCTCGCCGTGCAGCTTGGGGCAAAAATCGCAGATCATGTCCGGCCCGCTGACTACCTGGATCGGCTCCTCGTCACCCGTGTCGGGCTTTCCCAGCCGCTTCATCAACTTTGCGTAGCTCCTGATGAACGACGGTGAGTACCCTTTGCCCCGATGGCACAGGGTACAGAGGAAGTGATGCGGTCTGAACCGCAATTCTTTCAGCTCCGCTGCCTTTCTCATGCAAAATCTTCTAACGAGCCAAATATTCGATCCCAAGTAGCTCGTATCCCTATCTTACTTATGTGGTCTAGTCGGCGAAGAGTCCAGCTATCTCGGCCAGGATCTTCTCACAGTCATAAGAATCATCTACCTTCACGAGCTTGGTATAGCTATCCTCGTGCCTGGGAGTGACCTGCTGCTCCCAGTCCAACATGCTATGTGTTGTCTCTAGAACGATCCTGTCCTCGTCCCACTCATAGCTCCCGACTATGAGGTCGTCCCCTTTGACCTCCAAGAGCTGCGTCGTAAATTGACGCGTGGCGACGCTCATTTCCTCGTCGCTGGCCTGCCCAACAACAGGGTCTACCCAGGCATCAATTGTAATCCCCGGACCCCGCCTGCCGTCTTGATTGAAAAATCGCGGATCATTTTTATCATCAGGCATTTCATCGTTCAATGGATCTTGAAGATCCACGGCGGTCAACAGCACATGGTCCTCGATGCTCAGAGTGTAACCTTCTTCATCTCCTGATATCGAATATAAATACTCGATTTCATCCAAGGCATCGATATAGCTGTCCTTGATGAAAATTTTAACCCTATTCGTGTCCGTATCAACGTCAATATGACAGGTAACGGCACGCGCCTCCGCAATCTCTTTCTCCACGCTCATATGAACGAGCGAGTAAGCTGTTGTTACGGGTTGACTGCTAACGCCCATGGTAACCGAGTCCGCAACGGCTACGGTTTTCGTTGCCCACACGCCTTTCAGGAATTGGAACTCATCATGGTAATCGATCTCATAGGTCGCCGATGCTATCTCGCTGTCGCGCATTCCTTCCTTGATCGCTAGAGATCTAATCGTCACCTCTGAAATGTCGCCGTCTAGAATGATCGGCTCTAGGAACACCGTACCCTCGGCTTCGGAGGGCTCTGAACCATCCATGGTGTAGTATATCGTCGCGCCTCCGGTAGCCGTGCTGATATCCACGCTGATTGGCTCATCATATACTCCTGGCTCCGGGTCAAAAACCGGCGTGGCGACTGTCTCGTACTCGATTGCATAACTTGCCTCGGCGACCTCACTCTCGAGCATGCCCTCCTTGACTCCAAGCGCCCGTATCGTCACATCCAGTCCATCACCCTCGAGCTCGATTGGCCCATCATACACCTCCCCTGTCGTCTTGGATGGTTTCGAACCGTCCATGGTGTAATGGATTATCGCATCAGATGTAGAAGTGCTTATCTCCACATCTATGGACCCATCATAGATTCCCGGAGCTGGAGTGAAAACCGGCGTAGCGACTCCGCCATTCTCCGTATCATATTCGAAAATATAGGTCGCCTCTGCTATCTCGCTGTCAAGCAGGCCTTCCTTGACTGCAATTGCTCTCAGGGTCACCTCTAGTCCGTCACCTTCTAGAACAATAGCTTCGTCGTACTCGTCTCCATTGTCTTCCGAAGGGTTCGAGCCATTTGTAGTGTAATAGATTCTTGCTCCATCTGTGTCAGTAGTAATCTCTACCGCAATTGGCTGATTGTATGTTCCAGATGAGGGCGAAAAGGCAGGCATTGCAACGGTATCACCGTTCTCATCCGACACTTCTGACACGTCGCCACAAGACAAAGAATAGGCTATCAGCAAGGCAAGGCACGCCCTAGAAACAAACATGATTCTGTATCCTACTGGCTTCATCTTGATGCCTCCGGTACAATTACTGCTTTTTTAATTGATGAAACGAAGAGAAAGTGCTGAGCCGGCATGCTCTCTTGCGAGTAGCTTCCTGTATGCTGGGATGACCTATGAACTCGAGGCACCATACTGTGCGGATTAATATTGTGACAAGAAGGCGCCGGGAATGACTTGCCGGCTTTCACCGGGCGGCTGCCAAGCAACAGCGATATTGTCCCCGCCCTCGTGTTCCTTATGCAATGCCTCGATGTAATATGTTTGACCGGCCCTTAGGTGAATGGGCTGCGACTGCTGGGAAGAAAACTTGTTCCATTCCCTGGGATTGGTCCAGACAGGCACGTAAGCGATCAACACCTTGTTGGCCGGGTTGGGGTCCGTGCTGAGCCAAAGCTCGCTGTTGTCGTCGCTCGCTATCCAGAAAACATAATCTCCGGTATATGGCGCATGAATATATCCTCGCATTCGCGTGCCATAGTGGTTTGTCCAGTTGGTGGGACCCTCGAAAATCGTCGGGAAAGTAGCTCCGCTTGGGTTGTCGGGGAAATTCGAATGATTGGTCAGGTCCGAAACCGCCGTTCCGGAGATGCCCAGCCAGTACTCCCTAAGAACTCTGCCCTTTCGCCCGAATCTTGCTATGACACTACGAGCTTGTGTCATTGGAACAATGCACGAGCCGGTACCACTGCAGCCGGCTCCTGACCACCCGACGAATGCACTGTGCTCATCCGGCGTCGCCGACAGAGTCACCTCGGTATAGTGATCGAACTCATCCTCGCATGAAAGACCACACAGAATATCACCGGGCTCGGAGATAACCGTACCCCCACCACTCCCTTCCTTGCTGACCTCCAGCGGATAGCTTTTCAAGGAGAAATCGGCATCGACGCTCCTGTGTCCTTCCATCTGTACCAAACAGGAAACGCCCGCCGATGCGCAGTCGCCGTACCAGCTCGAAAAGTAGCTGCTCGGCTCGGCGGACTGGTTCAGCACCACCGTCTCTCCGTATGTGATGAGCACCGAGCAGCTCCAACTTTCGTGCCCGCAATCGATCACTCCATCATCCGTCATGACGGTTCCCTCTCCGTTGCCGACGGTGCTGACCGAAAGCATATATCTTCGAGGCTCGAACCGAGCAGTCACTAGATGATCTCCTGAAATGAGCAGCTCGCAGGTATCATCGTCGCCCGAGCAGTCCCCTCCCCATCCGATGAACTCGTTATGGCCACTGTAACTCTGCTGCAGAGAAACCACTTGGCCATATAAGTAAGTGGCCTCGCACTTGTTCCCGCAGTCGATGCCTTCTGGCGTTGAAGAGACCGTGCCCTCGCCGTCCCCCCTCGTCTCGACCGTCAACACGTATGAGTTGAGCGTGAACTCAGCCGCGGCATCTCTACTCTCGGTGACTTCGAGCGCGCATTCTTCGTCCATACCGGCATGAGCGCAGTCGCCGCTCCATCCCACGAACGTGCTACCTTCGCTGGCCTCGGCGTGCAGCGTAACCATGGAGCCATGCTCATAGCTCGCCTCACAGCTCTCTTTTCCATCGCCGCAATCGATGTCCTGGTCCGCAGTCGTGATAGTTCCGGCGCCGTTACCAAGCGTATCGACCTGGATCTCATGGGTTATCAAGTTGATCTCCGCCACCACCTCGGTAGTACCGGTCACCTCCAGGAGGCACGAAGATTCTTCCGCATGAGCGCACGCCCCCCCCCACGCCGTAAGCTCGCTGTAGGTTCCCCAGGTGGCGGTCAGGTTCACCATCTGCCCATGCAAATACGCGGCGTCGCATTTCGTTCCCCCGGAACCACACTCTATTGTGCCTCCGGTGGAGGTTACAGTCCCCTCCCCGCTCCCTGTCACCGTCACTGATAACGTGTAAGAGTTGAGCTGGAATCGCGCACTCGCACTCCGATTAGCCGTCATCGTCAGCTCACAGGTCGAAGCGTCCCCCTGGCAGCTTCCGCCCCATCCCTCGAAGTGGCTGCTCGAAACAGACTCGGGGGTAAGAACCACTGTTTGACCGTGGCTGTAAATAGCGGAGCAATCAGAGCCTTCCACCCCGCATTCGATTGCCCCATCCGCGGACCTTACCGTACCGTCACCATCGCCGGTCCAGCTCACGTCGAGCTCATAAGTTCGAAGCTCGAAGGTCGCAAACACGACTAGATCATCATTCATTACGAAGTCACAGCTTCGATCCGACCCCGCGCACGCCCCGCCCCAACCGGCGAAGCGACTTCCCGAGCCACTCTCTCTAGTCAAGGACACCTCCTGCCCGAACTCATACTCGGCCACGCAATCAGAGTCCCCACCTCCACAAAGAATAGCTCCATCCGATGATTCCACGGTGCCCGAGCCGGTTCCCACAACCGTCACCGCAAGCTCGAACACCTCCATTACGATCTCCGCCGTCACCTCCAACGCCCCCGTCATCGTAAGCTTGCACGTCTCCGAGGAAGAGTCACAGGCCTCTCCCCAACCGGCAAAAACGCTGCCTTCCGCGACCGAACGCGTAAGCACCACCTCATCACCGTGCCCATACGTGGCCCGGCACGACCCGCCGGCGGCGTGGCAGTCAATCGCGCCGTCGTCCGACTGGACGTGCCCTTCCCCACCTCCAAAAACATCTACTGTGAGCTCGTGCCGGTGCAAATCGAACTCGGCTATGACTTGCGTATCCTCCGTGATGGAAAGCTCGCACGTATCTTCACTCCCTTCGCAAGCCCCTTCCCATCCCACAAACTCGCTGCCCGGTTGTACGGATTTTACGAGAGTCACCGTCTCGCCGTGCTCATACAGGGCGCTGCAGTCGCCGCCACCGCAGTCAATGACCCCGTCCGTGGAGACCACATTGCCGCTACCCGTGCCCGCCAAGCTCACCTCCAGCTCGTGAACCTTCACATCGAACCGGGCGGTGACCACGACCTGTTCCTCGACGGTCAAGGTGCACGTCGACTCACTTTCCACGCAGGCATCCCCCCGCCATTCCGAGAACATGCTTTCCTCGTCGGGAACAGCAGTCAAGCTCAGGGTGCTGCCTATCTCGACCAAGGCACTACAAACACTACCGCAGTCGATCACTCCCGGCTCCGAGTGCACCTTCCCCCCGCCGAGCCCACCCACCTCGACCAGCACCGCCACGCGCCCCGGATCATCCATGACGCACTTGCCCGCCCCATCGCAGACCTTTCCGTCACCGCACGAAGTACCGGCATCCGAGGGGACCCATTCGCGCGTCGAGACATCCGGCTTACAAATCAAGCATTCGTTGTCGGGGCTTGGCTCCCCAGGCTCCGCAAAAACGTCCTCCACCATGCAGCCGGAGGCACACCATCCCTCCGGCAAGCAAACTTCGCCTTTGGCGCAATCCTCATCGGTCTCGCAGTAGCCGAGCAAGTTCAGCTCTACCTCCGCCTCTTGAAGCACTCCCGCTTCAACCACCACCTCGACGGCGCCTTCAGCCACCACATGCTGCCCGTAAAAGCCCATGACGTGGACTAGAACCAGCTCTCCATCAAGCTCTCCGGGCAACAGAATCAAGACCGTTTCAGTGCTCTTCACGGGGCGCCCCCCCTCCGGACGCCGCTCGGGAGAGTGCATCATCTCTCCACCGGAATCATAAACGGCGACTTCCATCCACTCCATCTCCCCCGCCTCTTCGGAATGAATGCGAAGATCGATGCCCGTCAGCTCCAACGTGCCGCATGCCGAAACCGCCCATGCGGCCATGAGCACCGTCCAACCAACGAGCTTGGAGCCACAACTGTTCATAATCCGTAGATTACGCCGCCTGACACCACCTTCGCAACGTCTTAGAAGCCAAGGCCGTCCGCGAACCATCTTCTCCGCGGAATCACCAACTTGCAGCCGCGCTTTGCCTCGAGCACGTCTCTACATCACCCGCTCCAAGGCTCTAGACCTATCGCCGCGTCCGCGGATCCCTTCCCCACCTGATAGACGCAAAAACCTATTCTTCTCATCTCATCGCCGTTCAAAATATTTCTACCGTCAAAAATAAATGCCGGCTTTTGCATTGTCCGGTGGATACGCGTTCTTGACTTCCATTATTGTGGTCTCCCGCCGACTTCGATGGTTCCGGCCATTTCAAAAAGCAATGTCCATGGTCCCCCGCTATTCACCAACGCGCCTTCCGACCAAACGGCTGACCAGCCCGCTTCGACCTCCGGTGACGACCTCGTCCATAACGCGCGAACCCGTATATCCCGCCATGGCCACCAAGGGAGGCAAGATCCCGGTCATCGCCAGAGGCATTGGAAGGTACAGCCCAACAAAACCGCCGGGCAAGCTCGAACCGCGGGTAACGCCGGCTTCAAGTGAGATCAACTTCTCGAGCGCGTAGGATCTCACGGCGCCAACCGAGGCTCGCAAATCGAGGACCCGCCGTTTGTCCTCATCCGAGCCCCCGAACCAGTGCACCGCTTGCCACATCACCACGTAAAGCGCCGGCAGAAGATCGTAGCGTCCGGCGGCATCCAGAGTATCGAACCAAATATCTCGAGAAGCGGCCCGGAGGAGCCACGCCGCATCCAGCACCTCGCGCGCATCACCCATGAACGCGTGGCGGAATCTGTGTGCCGCAATTATCAGCAGCGAAGCCGGGATGCTTGGAACGGGCCAGCCTCCTACCTCCTCGCGGGTGTCCATTACCCACCGAGACATGGAGGACAACAGTGGCCAGTTATGGAGCGCCTGATGCAGGTCGAGCATGGCCTTCATCCGGCCCTGCTTCGAGACGAGAGAGATGCTGCAGGCCCAGCGGTTGGTGAATGGCTTGTGCGGCTTGGAAAGACAAAGCCCCTTTGCGAGAAGCTTATCCAGGACAAAGGGAAAGTCGCGCCGGCCAACGAGCATGTCCACATCAGCCAAAGGTCTAGCGGCCATGTCATCGGCGCAGAACCTCGCCACGCTTTGAACTCCCTTCAGGGCCACGAACGGCACATCTGCTTCTTCCAGCCAATCTCGAACCCGTTCCGCAAGCTCAAACAGAACAATGCTCTGGGCCGAGGAACCGGCGTGAACATCCTCGAGGACCGCGGCGCGCTCATCATCTCGGGACCTAAGCGCGACATGAAGCGCCGGTCCCAGTGCCGCGCGTGACAGCAAATCCAAGGGAGGGTCACCATCTGGAGGCGTTACCGCCGAGCTGGAGAAAAGCGCTCGCCCGATAAACCGCGTCCAGGAAAGAAAGCCGTCCTCACCGCCCGTGCGGCACCCATCGAAGCCGGAGCCAAGTGACATAGCCTTCATGTACCCGAATCCGTCAGCCGCCGCACCCCCGGGAACGACCCAACACCCGTGCGATCGCAGATGAAGTATGATGCAGCCCCATGACATTCGGCTCAATTTCGAGGCATATTCCCGTCTACTTGCTCCTGGCCACGGCGTGCGGAATCGGGACGGCGGACACGGCCCCCCTGGTCGTAGCTCACCGGGCCGCCCCCTCCCACTGGCCGGAGAACTCCAGAAGCGCGGTACGCGAGTCGCTCGAGCGAGGCTATCCGGCCATCGAGATAGACATCGTCCTGACTAGTGACGGCGTGCCGGTCATAGCCCACGACCCCTGGCTCGAGCCGGACCGATGCACTCTTTCCGACGGGAAGCCATTCGGCGAGCGCATTTTGGTAGCCGAAATCTCAAGTGAGAGGCTCTTGGATTACAAGTGCGGGGGCATCCCAGATCCCGAGTTCCCCGACGCACAGGTTCTCGCCGAGCCACTCTTGCAGCTGGATGAGCTGATCGAGGCGGTGCGAGATTACCCGGAAACCTGGATACAGCTCGACGTGAAGTACGAGCCGGGGCTGACGCCGCCCCCGGAGGTCTTCGCCGAAGAGATACTGGGCAGATGGACCACGTCCGGGCTCGAAAACCCTTGGTATGTCAGCGCCAACCTGCCCGAGCTTCTTGTCGCTTTTCGTGACTGGATGGACGGCGACCCCATTACCACCATACTCATTTACCCGCGCTTTCCGCCGGACAGCGACTCCACTCGGGTCGCCCTGGGCACCGAGCTGCTGGGATCTCTCGGCATTCGCGACGCGCTGGGGACGGCAAAGCGTGCCGAAGCGGACGGCATCGCCTGGCCCTTTGAGATTATCGACTGGCACGCCGCGAGAGCAGCGAGGGACTCCGGTCTCCAAGTGATGGTATGGACCGTAAACGAGGAGAAGGATCTCGACCGCTTCTGCCGGTGGCCGATTGACGCCCTAATCACCGACTTCCCGGAGCGTGCACCATGCCTGCCGCGCTGATAGCGCTCGCCATCCTGGGCGGAGCACTCGAACGTGAGCCGGACGCCACCTTTGCTTTCGATAGGATCGACCTGATCTCCGAGGACCCAGGGACATGGCTAAACTACGATGTACACTACTTTAGCGTTTTTCCCACCTCCACCACGGTACGGTGGGTAAGCCAGGTCAAGGCTGTTTGGCGAACACCTTACCGCGGCCTTCACATCGGAGCATCGCTGCGATCTCAATCCATGGTTCTCGAGGTGCCCCTTGCGACCACGGAGAAGCACGGTTTCTACCTGACCGGTGGAGCTCAAACCCGCCTGCTGTTGCCCACGGGACTTCTGGGAGGCCTGGCATGGCGCTACGGGCCAGTCCGCATAGGCACGGGCATTTCCGCCGTGTCGACAGCGAGTTGGTCGCATCGATCCTGGACGCATTGGCAAGTGCTTCCCACCTTGGGGCTCGGCATCGGGAGGCATCACGCACCTTCCACCCAATAAGAGATGTCTGTTTTCTTTACGCCCCGCGACCGTCGGCTACCATTCCCCACACATGGCAAACGTAATCGAGATCGCGCTGCACAGCCGCGCCCACCGCCTCATGAACATATTCCTGCGTAGGCATGGGCTGGACTTCTTCCTCGAGCAACGAGAAGACGAGCACTTCACACGAATTGACAACCAAAAGGTAGACCTCGTCTTGACGCTCGCGAGCAAAGCCTCGGCCAAGGACCTCCGCTACCTGACTCGCACCGCCTCCCATGCCTCACAGCAAGTCAGCTCTTGCCGCTCCATGCTTCGCCGAACCTTGATACGCAAGATGGCTTTCGACATGGTGGAGGCGGGCTACTGACCTCGAGAGTTCATCATGCACGCAACTGTACTTGGAGGAGGCTCTTGGGGAACGGCGCTTGCAGACTTGCTGGGCAACACGGGAGCATCGGTCACCATATGGACCATCGAAGAGGACGTCGCACATCAAATCGAGTCCAAGCACGAGAACTCTCGTTATCTGCCGGGAGCCGCCCTCTCGGAGCGCATTAGGGCTACCACGGATATCGAAGCGGCGTTGCTGGGTGCCGAGGTAATACTCGTGGTCGTACCTACGCCCGCGATAAGACCGGTGATGTCCAAGGCCTTGCCGTACCTTTCCGACGGCGTGCCTCTGATAACGGCTTCAAAAGGCATCGAGAACGAGAGCCTGATGACCTGCGCCGAAATCCTGGAAGACGTATTGCCGGAGAAGCTTCACCCCTACCTTGCTTACGTGTCCGGCCCCTCGTTCGCCCGGGAGGTCGCACAAAAGCAGCCCACGGCCGTCACGGTGGCGGCCTATTGGCCGAGGGTGGCGGCAAGAGCGCAACACCTTCTGTCTGCCCCCTACTTCCGCGTCTACACGTCCACGGACGTGATGGGCGTTGAGATAGGCGGAGCCCTGAAGAACGTCATAGCCATCGGAGCGGGAATAATCGACGGTCTCGGATTGGGCCACAACACGAGGGCGGCCCTCATAACCCGTGGCCTGGCCGAGCTGACCAGACTTGGCCTCGCAAAAGGCGCGCACGCACAGACGTTCATGGGACTATCCGGCATGGGCGATCTGATCCTTACCTGTACGGGCGGGCTTTCGCGCAATCGCACCGTGGGGTTCGAGCTTGGAAAGGGCCGCCGTCTCGACGAGATTCTTGGGGAGCTGGGGACCGTGGCCGAAGGCGTCAAGACGACCAAGAGCGCCCACGATCTAGGAATCAAGCTGGGAGTGGAGCTGCCCATCACGGATGCCGTCCACGGCATTCTGTATGAGAACAAGCCGGCTCCCGAAGCCGTCTTGGAGCTGATGGCCCGAAAGTCGAAGCCGGAGATCTACTGACTAGACCACCAGGACTTCCTTGTGCTCGCCGAACACGTCGCGCATGGCGTCACTGACTTCGCCCAGCGTGCAGCCGGCTTTCATGGCCTCCACTATGAAGGGCATCAGGTTATCGGTCCCCCTCGCCGCCTTCTCGATCGCCTTTAGGCCGGCCGACACCCCGGCTTCGTTTCGGCCGGCGCGAAAAGCCGCTACCCGGGCTCGCTGACGTTCCTCGATCTCCGGGTCCACCCGCAGAAGCTCGATTGGTTCCTCGTCTTCATCCACTTTGAACCCGGTAACGCCGATTACCTGCCTCTCACCGGACTCACACTCGCGCTGGTAGCGGTATGAGGCGTCTTGGATCTCCTTTTGAGGAAAGCCCTGGGCGATGGCTTCGACCATGCCGCCCATCTCGTCTATTCGGCTTATGTAGGACTCGGCCTCGGCCTCGATGCGATCGGTGAGGTCCTCGAGTAGCGGCGCACCCCCGAACGGGTCCACCACATCGGCCACTCCGGACTCATGGGCTATGACCTGCTGGGTGCGCAGAGCGATGCGCACCGCCTTCTCGGTCGGCAGCGCCATAGCCTCGTCCATGCTGTTCGTGTGCAGCGACTGAGTACCTCCGAGGACGGCCGCCATGGCCTGGAGCCCCACACGAACGATGTTCACCTCCGGCTGCTGGGCCGTCAGTGTGCAGCCCGCGGTCTGGGTATGGAAGCGCAGCATCATGGATCGGGGATTCTTGGCGCCGAATCGCTCCTTCATGATGCGCGCCCATAGGCGCCGTGCCGCCCTGAACTTGGCTATCTCTTCAATGAAGTCGTTGTGCACGTTGAAGAAGAAGGAAAGGCGACCGGCGAACTTGTCGATGTCCAGTCCGGCATCCAGGGCCGCCTGAACGTATGAAATCCCATCCGCCAAGGTGAATGCCACCTCTTGAACCGCCGTGCTGCCTGCTTCGCGAATGTGGTATCCGCTGATTGATATCGTATTGAACCTTGGAAGCACCTCGGTAGCGTAGGCAAAGATGTCGGTTATTATCCGAAGCGCCGGCCCCGGTGGGTAAATGTAGGTGCCGCGAGCGATGTACTCCTTGAGCACGTCGTTTTGTATGGTGCCGCGAAGGCTTTCCGGCGCCACTCCCGTAGCCTCTCCTCTGGCCTGGTACAGAGCCAGAAGCACAGCCGCCGTGGAGTTTATGGTCATGGACGTGGACACCTCGTCGAGGGGTATGCGGTCCATCAAGGTCGCCATGTCTTCCATGGTATCCACGGCCACGCCCACCCTGCCGACCTCGCCCGCGGCGACAGCATGGTCGGAGTCCCGGCCCATCTGGGTGGGGAGGTCGAATGCGACCGAAAGCCCGGTGGTACCCTGTGAGAGCAGGTAGCGGTAACGAGCGTTGGACTCCTCGGCGCTCCCGAATCCGGCGTACTGCCGCATCGTCCAAAGTCTTCCTCTATACGATGTCGGCTGCACCCCCCGCGTAAACGGGTACTCACCAGGGAATCCGGCCTTCTCCAGGTACTGCTCCGGCGGCCAGTCCGAGGGTGTGCAGATGGGCTCCAGGGCGAGCTTTGAGTGGGTCTCGAAAAGTTCCTTGCGCTCACCGTGCTTCTCGCGGGCCTTGCCCCAGACCTCCTTGCGCCAACGAGCTTGCTCGGCGGCTATCTCGGAGACGGCGGCCTTATCCGGCTTGTCCTGTGCCATGATCACCCTCCCGTCAAGGCCCGGTATTGATGTCACCGAGCCGGCTTTAGGTGTGCTATGCCTGATATCGGCTTCTACAGCGGTATGTTGCCGTGCTTTCTTCTCGGCCGCTGCTCGCGTTTGGACATGAGCATCTCCAGCGCCCTAATGAGATTGTTCCTCGTCTCGTTCGGATGGATCACATCATCTATGTAGCCCAGGTCCGCCGCGATGTAGGGGTTGGAGAACTTCTGCTTGTACTCTTGCGACAGCTCCGCGTGCTTCGCCTCGGGATCCTTCGCCGCCTTGAGCTGTTTGCGAGCAATGATGCTTATGGCCCCGCCGGCGCCCATGACCGCCAGCTCGGCGTTGGGCCAAGCAAGATTGACGTCACCACCGGAATGCTTGGAGCACATTACGTCGTAAGCCCCTCCATAAGCCTTTCGGGTGATGACGGTAATCTTGGGCACGGTGGCCTCGCAGAACGCGTAGAGAAGTTTCGAACCGTGCGTTATGATGCCGCCATGCTCCTGGTCGGTGCCGGGCAGGAAGCCGGGTACGTCGACAAAGGTAACCAGCGGGATGTTGAAGGCGTCGCAGAAACGCACGAAACGCGAGGCCTTACGCGAGGAGTCGATGTCCAGGCAGCCCGCTAAATGCGCCGGCTGATTGGCCACTACCCCGACGGTATGCCCATCCAGCCGAGCGAATCCTACGACGATGTTCGGAGCGTATAGCCTGGAGACCTCGAGGATCTCGCCACCGTCGACGACTCGCCGAATGATCTCCAGCATGTCGTATGGCTGGTTTGAATCCTCGGGCAGCAGCTCGAGAAGACTCTCACCGGACTCGAGTAAGCCATCCCGGGGCGCCTCCCTCGGCGGATCCTCCATGTTGTTCAGCGGCAGGAACGAGAGCAGGTATCTCATCAAGGTGATGGCGTCTCGCTCTGTCTTGGTAACGAAGTGGGCTACTCCGCTGACGCTGTTGTGGGTAACCGCTCCGCCCAGCTCCTCGAAGGTCACCTCCTCACCGATGGCCGCCTTGATGACGTTGGGTCCGGTGATGAACATGTGGCTCGTCGACTCGACCATGATGATGAAATCCGTCATGGCCGGAGAGTAGACCGCTCCCCCGGCACATGGGCCGGCGATAGCGGATATCTGCGGAATCACACCGGAAGCCGTGACATTGCGATGGAAAATGTCCCCGTAGCCGGCGAGGCTGGCCACGCCCTCCTGAATTCGGGCCCCTCCGCTGTCGTTCAACCCGATCACCGGCGCTCCGACCTTCATTGCAAGGTCCATCAGCTTGCATACCTTGCGGGCGAACACCTCTCCGAGCGCGCCCCCGAACGCCGTGAAGTCATGCGCGAAAACGAAGACCTGCCGCCCCCCAATGGTGCCATGGCCGGTCAGCACACCGTCGCCCAGAACCCTCTTCTTCTCCATCCCGAAGTCATGACAGCGATGGCGACTGAACCTGTCTATCTCAACGAGAGAGCCTGGGTCGAGAAGCAGCTCCACTCTCTCCCTCGCCGTAAGCTTGCCGGCGGCATGCTGCTTGTCGATTGCCTTTTGACCCCCACCGAGCAAGGCCTCCGACTCCATCTTGGCTAGGCGGCGCATGGCGGCCTCATGACCGTTCGCGTATTCCTCGGCTGCCTCGTCGTCCGGCTCCGGCTCGCTCTTGATTTCCTTCTTTGGCGGCGGCATCGGCGGCTTCAAATCACCAGACTTCCGGCGCTCCAGGAACTTGCGCGCGACTTGCGGAAAGAGAATGTAGGTCAAAACATCCTCGTCGCATTCGGCCAGCTCACCTATCTCCTCTCGCGCTTTTTCCATCTCCGGTTCCAGAAGATCGGCCGGTCTTACGGTGACCTGCTCCTTGTCTCCTATGGCGAGCTTCTGAATCTCCGGATCCACCGGTGCCGGCGGCCGCCCGTAAAGGCCTCGCATGTACATCCGTACCTCTTCGGAGATGGCCTTATAGCGTTCACCGAGCATGACGTTGAACGCCGCCTGCGTGCCCACGATCTGGCTGGTGGGAGTCACCAGCGGAGGATAGCCGAGTTCACGCCGCACCCTCGGGACCTCCTCCAGCACCTCGTGGATCTTGTCGCCCGAGCCCTGCTCCTCGAGCTGAGAGAGCAGGTTGGAGTACATGCCACCCGGGATCTGGTGAAGCAAGACCTGGGTCGAAACACGCTCCGAAAGGGGACTTATGAGACCCTCGTACTTCTCTCGAACAGCCTTGAATCGCTCGGAGATATCGACTAGCAGCTCCAAATCCAAGCCGGTGTCGAAAGGCGTCCCCCGCAGAGATGCGACCATGGTTTCCGTGGGCGGCTGAGAGGTGCCACCCGAAAAAGGAGACAAAGCGGTGTCGAGCAGGTCGGCTCCCGCCTCGCAAGCCGCGAAGTAGGATGCCGTGGCCATGCCGCTGGTCGAATGACTGTGAAGCGATAGCGGCAGCCCCACCTTGCGCTTGATGGCCTTGGTCAGCTCTTGCGCGGCATGAGGAGTAAGAATGCCGGACATGTCCTTGATGCAGATCGAGTCGGCCCCCAGCTCGCCGAGCTCGGCGGCCGTCTCCGCGAATAACTCGATCGTATGAACAGGGCTTATCGTGTACGAGATGGTCCCCTGCACGTGAGCGCCGACATCCTTTGCGGCCTGCATGGCCACCTTCATGTTTCGCACGTCGTTCAAGGCATCGAATACCCTGAACACCCCCACACCGTTGCGGTGCGCGGCTCGCACGAACTCGATCACGACATCGTCGGGATAATGCCGATACCCCACGATGTTTTGGCCCCGAATGAGCATCTGCAGAGGAGTGTTGGGTATGGCCTCCTTGATGCGTCGGAGACGCTCCCAAGGATCCTCGTCTAGGAAACGGATGCAAGCATCGAAGGTCGCGCCGCCCCACACCTCGAGCGAGTGATAGCCGACCTCGTCCAGAGCCGGCGCTATGGGCAGCATATCGTCCACACTCATTCTCGTCGCAATCAGCGACTGATGCGCATCCCTGAAAATGGTGTCAGTAATGCCCACCCGTTGCCTATCACCCATGTCGTTTTCCTCTTCGCCTCATGGGCGGCCCACACCGCATGCAGTGGGCCAGTGCGGGGGCCGCCGGTTGTTGGAAACGTCGCGTCTTAGCCGACCTGGCCGAGAATGCACAGCTCGTCACCCTTGCGCACGCCATCACCCGCCTTGACGGCCACCCTCTGCACGACGCCTGCTTGGGTGGCCAAAATGGAGTTCTCCATCTTCATGGCCTCTAGCACCAGGAGCAGATCGCCCTCATTGACCTGCTGGCCGGCCTCCACCTGAGCGGAAACTATCTTTCCTGTCATCGGGGCTGTAACAACATACTGGCTCGAGGTGTCCACGCTCGCCGGAGCCGAGGGACCGGAAGGCTTCGGCGCCGAGCGCTCCTCCCGCCGCGGCACCGGCATCGAGACGCTTCCAAGGTCCAGGCCGGGCGCTGCGTTCGTTGTCCGCGGCGCTGCTTCTTTCTTCACCCGCACCTCGTGCTCACGGCCTCCCACGGTGACCAGAAACCTCCGTTCGCCTCCATCATCGCCCGCCCGCCTGACGATGACCTCCACGTCCTCGCCGTCAACGACGATATTGTACTTTCCATCCATTCTTTATCCCTCGCCTGCAACGGTGCCCAGCGTGCTCTCAATCCCTTCGAGCCGTCCCGCAAGCTTCCAGCCGGCTCGAGAGTCCGCCGCAGAGCTTAGCGGCCGGGTCGGAGCCACCGGCGGGCTCATCTCTACGAGAACAGCGCTCAATGCCGCTACCATCTCGGACGAGAGGGCGACACACTTCGCCTCTTCATCAAAGACTCCGCCGGCCCGAGCAGGCTCTTTCTTGGCAGGCTCCATGTAATTGGTTCAATAACTTGGGTCATCCAGTTAACCGGACATCGGGTCACAGCGCGGGGGATATTATCCGGGGTGCGACCAGGCGGCAAGCTGCCCCGTCTAGCAAGCGGGCCTTACGGCCCTCTGTTGGGGGGAGAGCCTTCTCCCCCCGAAAATGCAATGGTTTCGTGCAGACTCACGAGAAGGGGCCGAATTAGCCCGCAAGAACAAAATGGAGGCTCAGCGCTAGAACGGTACGTCTTCGTCGTCTCCGGGCTCCCCACCCGACGGAGGCGGACCGAAGTTGCCTTCGGGCGGAGGAGGTCCTCCCCGGTCACCGCCGGCCGAGCGGCCGCCGCGATCTAGGAACTGGACCTCGCGGGCGTTTATCTCGGTCGTGAACCGCTTCTCGCCTTGGCGATCGGTCCATTCCCGAGTCTGCAACCGTCCCTCAACGTAAACAGTGCGTCCCTTCGCAAGATACTCGCCACAAAGCTCGGCAAGCTTTCCCCAGGTGACGATACGGTGCCACTCCGTTTGCTCCTGATCCTGTCCGCTCTTGTCCCTCCATCGTTCATTGGTTGCAACGCTGAAGTTGCACACCGCCTGCCCGGACTGGGTGTACCTCACCTCCGGGTCCCGGCCGAGGTTTCCGACTACTATTGCCTTGTTCACGCTCGCCGCCATGACTGTCCTCTCCCGGGCTACAGCCCGGCTCCGGCCTACTCGTATACCCCCGCCGCGGGCCGAACGAAAACGGGGGATTCAAGTGTTCGCACTGTCGCTCAGGAAAACCATAAATGAAAGTCGGCTAGAACCGTCACCCAAAGCACCCTCGGCGGCCTCCCCAAAAAATCAAAGGCTCGCGATCCGTGACCGACCACGGACGGACGTTTAGCAGAACATTCCACCCAGCGCCTTGCTTTCGTGGCGCGCAGGATCGATCGTTGTCCGTATGCCCGCCGAGACACAACAGGAAAAGCGAGAAATTATCGAGCCTTCCACAGGCACCCAGAGCAATCGCCCGGGAGTTTACCGGATAGCCTGCGGCACCCTGGCCGCCGTCGCCCTGGTGCTGGCTGTCTCGTGGCTGGCGGGAATCGGCGACCGTGAGAAAGCAATCCAGAGCCGGATCGAAGCCGCGCGGGAGCAGATGAGCCGTGACACCTACGCCGGTTACACAGGCGCACTCAATGACTTGAAGCGAGTTCTGAATTGGCGAGAGGACCATGTGATGGCTCTTGCCTTGTCCGCCAAGGCAGAGGCCATCCTCCACGACTCCATCGATCCTGACTTCCGGCGCCGCGAGCGAGCAGAAGGGTTGCTCTCCAGCCCCGCCTTCGAGGGCACTCCACCGCTTGAAGCTGTTCTGGCCAGCTACATCATAGCGAGCGATTCCGACCGCTCCGACATCGCCGGTCAGGTGCTCGAAAAGATAGAAACAGGCGCGGGCAGCTGCACGCTCCATTATATTGCGGCACTCCATCTCGCGGAAGATGGAGACGGCGAGGCGGCGGAGCAGCACCTCCGGGAGGCTTTGAAAATCCGCCCGGGCTATACCCGAGCCACGATGGTGCTTGCTCGCCGGCTTCAGAAGCTGGACCGACCCGAGGAAGCGCTTCGTCTCTTCGTCGAGGTAGGAGAGCGACACCCCAGCCACGGCCGCGCCCGAGTAGAGGCCGCTCTTGCCCGCCTCGATCTCGGCTACGAGCCGGAGAAGTCGCTCAAGCCTATTCGCGAGCTGGAACGATACAAGTGGAATGACCTTTCGGAGCATGAGCGCCTTCGAGCCGAGCTGGCGTTGGCCAAGATCCTTCACGAAACCGGAGATACGGCGTCCGCCATCGAGCGCCTGCTCGGAGCCCTTGAGATACACGAGGAGACGGCCGAGCCCGCGGTACAGCTCGCAAGGGTCCATCTCGACGAAATGAACCTGGTAGCCGCGCGAGAGGCAGTGCTCGACGCTCTCGCGCGTGACGCGAACCACCAGGGCGCCCGCCGAGTCCAGGCCGAGATTCTCCTCGCGTGGGGCCGCCATAAAGAGTCGATACAAGCGCTTGATACCCTGGATGGGCCTGGCGCCGAGGATTACCTCCTTAGGGGCGTGAGTTCTTTTCATGCCGGCGACTACCGCACGGCTATCGAGGCCCTGTCCCGCGCCAAGGAAGACCCGCTGGATCGGCGAAGAGAAACCAAGGCCGAAGTTTATCTCGCGCTGGCTCGGCTGAAGACCGGACAACAACGACACCCGCGAGAGCTCTCGGTTTCGGCGGAAGATGAGCAAGGAGGCGCATTGACCGACTGGGGCCTTGGGAGATGGTACGCACTGCAAGGCGACACTTCCCTCGCAAAGCGCCATTTTGCCAAAGCGCTCGAGCAAGACGCCGATTGCTACCGGACCCTCACCGACCTTGCGAGACTGGAGGCCCGCGCCGGCAACTACGACGCGGCGCTGGAGCATCTGACCAAGGCCTCCGAAGTGAACCCGTATTTTACCGAGTCTCTCTTGGCCAAGGGAGAGACGCTGCTGTCTGTCGACAGGCCCGAGGGTGCGGCCACCTGGTTCAGGCGCATACTGGACCATTGGCCCGACGAGCCCTCCGCAAACAGCGGGCTTGCCCTGGCTTTGCTGCGGCTCGGCGATCTCCACGCCGCGGCGTTTCACGCGGATACCGCGGTGGAGCACGGCCGGGAAGAGTCCCTTTCGCATTACGCGCTGGGACGAGTTCTTCTCGAGAGAGGGAAGACGAGCGAGGCCATCGCCTCCTTCGTGCAGGCGCGACGCAGAGATCCGGAGGTTCCGTCCATTCTCATCGGGCTTGCCGAAGCTCACCTGGAGCGGGGGCTCGCCGCCGACCCCGACCATGCGAGACGTTACCTCGAGCAAGCTCTCTCCAAGGACGAAGCATCCGTCACCGCGCGGCAAATGCTCGCCGAGCTCGACGACTGACCGCTCGCAATCATTTCGCACAACAACGGTGCCTCTCACAGATCCAGATCCTTCCAGCAGTCACCGATTTCGAGCCTCTTCCTCATATTGGCGACCTTTGCCTCGAGAGCGGCGGTAGCAGCCGAATCACGGCGCCCGTTGCGTATCACGTCCCCTTCCCGGAGCCTTCCCGCCGGCCAGTCGACGACCTCTCCCTCGTCAGTGACGATTACGGCCACCAAGCCCTCGACGCGATCCACATAGCCGTCGGGCGGAAGGATTGTCTCGCCGTATGTCCTGGTAGCCGCCGCCGGCCGAAGGGCCGACGTAACGCAGGTGGCGCCTCCCGCGATAACGAGCAGCAAAAAGGCGAACCGGAGGTTCTCCCGCGCATTCAAAAAAGCCTTCACGAGGCCCGCCCCATCAAGCCGCGGTCGGACAACGAAACGTAGCGCCCATCACCCACGATGAGATGGTCCAGTGCCCGGATCCCGAGAGCCTCGCTTGCCACACAAAGCCGCCTGGTCAAGGCGAGATCCTCGTTGGAGGGGGTGGGGTCACCGCTCGGATGGTTGTGGACGAAGATCACCGCGGCGGCGCCTTCCCGCACGGCGGGCTGGAGAACATCGCGCGGCTGAACCGCGCAGGCGGTGAGCCCGCCCTCGGCGACTCGCACCTCCCTTAACACCCGGTGCCTGTTATCCAGCAGCAAGACCATGAACACCTCGCGCTCCAGGTGACGAAGCGCGGGTGAGAGGCGACGGTGGGCATCGGATGATGAGCGAATGCGGTCCCCACGCGAGCGCTCGCGGCATGCCGCCCTTCTGCCAAGCGCAATGGCCGCTTGCAGCGCCGCCGCCCTGCCCGGACCAATGCCCCCGACCAGCGTCAAATCAGAGGCGGAAGCGCGCTCGATGCCGTGAAGGTCACGGAACCTTTCAAGGAGGGCGCAAGCCAGCTCCGCGCCGGAATCCCCTCCCCCGAGCAGCAACGCCAAGAGGCCGAGATCATCGGCTGAGCCCGGATCATGCGGCGGCGAACTCCCGCCCGGGTCCCGCCGAATAGCGACGGTGGCATCAGAGCGACGGCGCATTGGAACGATGGAAGCTGGCACGTTGGGCTCCTCGGTCAAGACTATGAAGGCTCGGACTTCACAAACCGCGGGTAGTGAGGGAAGGGCCCTGTTGCATCGACCGTGCCTTAGCGGCTTCGCCAGCATCAACGAGCCTTTACGTGCCACTGGACCGAACACGAAGGTCCGGAATCCCGCCCCCCGAATGAAAAGCGGACCTCCGCGGGTGCTTGGCACCAGCCCCCATTTGGCGGTAAGGCCGGTAGCAACAGGAGGAAGGAAACCATGTCGACGAAAAACGAAAGCACCGAGTGCAAGCTGGCCATCATCGGATCCGGACCGGCGGGCTGCACCGCGGCGATTTACGCCGCCCGCGCCGGCCTCGAGCCGGTCTTGATCGAGGGCCTGCAACCTGGAGGACAGCTCACCATCACCACGGAAGTCGAGAACTTCCCCGGCTTCCCGGAAGGCATTCAGGGTACCGAGCTCATGGAACGATGCCTGGAGCAAGCAAGAAGGTTCGGGACGCGAATCATCCGAAGCTCGGTGAAGGCCGCTAATCTGTCCGAAAGGCCGCGCGAGCTGACCCTGGATGACGGTTCCAGCATCAAGGCGGACGCGATCATCATCGCCACGGGCGCGCGAGCCCGGCTGCTCGGACTTCCCGCGGAGCAAAGATTGATGGGCCGGGGCGTATCGGCCTGCGCCACCTGCGACGGCTTCTTCTTCAGGGACGTGCCGGTGGCGGTGGTCGGTGGCGGAGACTCCGCCATCGAGGAGGCCCTGTTCCTCACGAAGTTCGCCAGCAAGGTCATGGTAATTCATCGCCGCGACACGCTTCGCGCATCGAGGATCATGCGCGAACGCGCCGAGAAGAACCAAAAAATAGAAATGGTATGGAACAGCGTGGTCCTCGACATCATCGGCGAGGAGAGCACGGGTGTAGAGGGCGTACGCCTAGAGAATGTGAAGACAGGTGAAATCAATGACCTTCCATGCAATGGCGTCTTCATGGCCATCGGCCACGAGCCGAGCACCGACGTTTTCAAGCGCCAGCTAGCTCTAACCGAGAAGGGCTATGTGAAGCTGGCCGAACCGGGCACCACTTACACCAGTGTCCCCGGGGTCTTCGCGGCCGGCGACGCCGCGGACGCCAGATACCGCCAGGCCATCACAGCGGCGGGAACGGGCTGCGCCGCCGCCCTGGACGCCGAGCGCTATCTGGAGGAGAGCTGAGCCACGGCGCTCACCGGCACAAATCGCCCGGGGAGTCGCGGACAGAAGGAGCAAGGTCGTTTTTTCGTGCGCGAGCACGAGCGCGGTAAAGCGGTCAAGGGGCCGGCGAATCGACCCGACAATTCAGGGGCGACACCAGGCTCGTCAATCATTACGGCGGCTCGCCCAGAACATCCTTCGGGTTTAGAACGGTTCCTTTCAGCCAAATCTCGAAGTGGAGGTGCGGGCCGGTGGCTCGGCCGGTGGAGCCGGCCAGCCCCACCGGATCACCTAGGCTCAAGCGGTCCCACCGGCGAACCAGCAGCATGGAAAGGTGGCTGTAACGGGTGCGCCATCCTCCAGGGTGTAGAATCTCGATGTGCTTTCCATGGCCGGCCCGGCGGCCGGCCCAAGTGACGACCCCCTCGCCGGAGGCGGCTACTAGCTGGCCGTGGGCCGCGACCAGATCCACGCCCTGATGAAAGCGTCGCCGGCCGTCAATGGGATCCTGCCGCCATCCGAAGCTCGAGGTCACCCAAACCGGGTGGACGGGCCAAGCGAAAATCAGCTTCGCGGGCTCGGGATCGCCGCCGCGCTCCATGGCGGAGTCCAGCCGCCGCTCCAGATCGGCAAGAAGCAGCCGCAGCCGCTCGGTAAGGCCCGCCGGCAGACGCCAAACCGCGCGGTCCAGCTCCACTTGAGTCACCAGACTCACGCGAAGCTCTCGCAAGCAAGGTAGCGAGTCGCCGTCATCCATAAAGGAAAGCTGCTTCTCGATCTCTTGCAAAGCACTATCCCATGCCTGTCTTGCGGCGCCGGGAGCCATGACCGAGGAAGGAGGCCTGCCTTCGCTTGCGCAGGCCTCACGAAGCTTACCCAACACAAAAACCAGTCGAGAGAGCTCACCGTCCAAGGTAACGTCACCTGACTCGCCGGCTCTCGACGGAAGCTCGATGTCTCCAGGCTCGCAGACCACCAGCTCGATCCGCGCGGGCCATTGAGAAAAAGCGTCCGGCTGCCGCTCGGGCCCATGCGTGCAAGAAGCAACCAACACAGCAGCGACATAGACCGACGCGAGACCGCGGGTGTTCAAAAGCACTACACCTCCACTACCGATGTAAGGCCCATCATATGCACGGTTTTTGCTGAAACCTTTACCGAACCGTGCCATAATGTCACACATAACTGCCCATTTCTAGGCGTTGGTACACGGAAAAGATCAGGTGACAGCGGCCATTAAAAGGATGATTCTGGTCGTGTTCGAAGTGCTAATAGGTTACTCTACTTCAATGAGCCGGCCTAGGTACTACGTGAAAGCAAAGCGGCCAAGGGCCAACGCCAAGCGCTACAAAGAGACAAACGATTCAACAGTAAGGAAACGGAGACTCTCATGAACAAGCCTAATGCCAGTGGACGGATGAAGGGAATCCAGGGCCTCGGCTTCCTCTGCGCCGCGGTTGCGTTGATCTTCACGGGTGCCTGTGATTGCGAAGATAGCACGGTTTACGACAGGGTAGAGGGCCTGCTCATCGTCGAGCCCATCCCCATAGCCTTCCCGGTCACGGCCGCGCGCGAGCAGGCCGTCATCCAGGTCGAGATCACCAACGAAGGAAATGCAACCGTTACGCTGGACGAGGATCCCGTGCTGGTGGAGCACGGCGATACTTCCACGCTCTCCTTGCGGAACGTTTTGAGCGACTGCGAGACCGGCGAGGAGGTTGCAAACCCTCACAGCGTAATGGTCGGCTCGTGCCTGCGCGTGGATGTGGTGTTCTCTCCTCGTACGGTGGGAGAGGTCGCGGGCCAGCTTCGCATCACCAGCAACACCGACGAGAGCAACGCCGAGGAGGATCCGGACGATCCAAGAACCCGGGTAGTTCCGATAACGGCGACCTCCGATCGATCCGAGCTCGAGATATGCCTGCCGGTCTCCGACTGCACCGACGAGGAGATCTGCTGGGATCCGGACAGCGATGAGCGGCTGGAGGTCGCGTTCCCGCTCACGCAGCTAGGAGAGACCAGGACATGCCCGGTCCGCGTAGGCAACACGGGTCAGCTTCCTCTCGCCTCTCTTGGCTGGGGATGGAGCGCCGGCAACCGCTTCGGTGACTTCTCTCTGGACCCGGACGATCTCGAGGGCTTGTCAGTGGAAGGCGGCGAGGCCGTGGAGCTAGAGGTCTCCTTCAGTCCAGTCTCCGGCGGCGAGCGAACAGGCACCATAACTCTTTCCTCCAACGATCCGGAGAACTCCCAGGTAAGAATAGATGTCGTCGGCATCGGCGACGGCCCGCGGGTGTGCCCGGATCCCATGCCGCTGGTGGACTTCGGCGACGTGCCGGTCGGAGAGACCTCCCAAGAGACCGTTACGCTGGAGAGCTGCGGTACGCAGCCTCTCGAGATCATGGACGGCTGGATAACCAACGCTACGGGCGACGGTGACAGCGAGGAGTACTTCCTCGGTGACGGCGCCACCACCAGCATCTTGCTGGATGTGGGCGAAGAGCTGGACGTCCCCGTCGATTTCACGCCTGTCAAGGTCGGCGCGGTAAACGGCAGGTTCTACTTCAGCACCAACGATCCCATCGTCTCGCAGGGCTACGTCAACCTCACAGGCAACGGCCAGGTGCCACCCTCATGCGAGCCCACGCCGTCGACGTATAACCTCTCCTTCGGCTCCGCCGCGGTGGGCGACGAGTACGATCCGGCCCAGCGCACGCTCGCCGTGACCAACACCGGGCAGATCCCCTGCAGCGATCTAGAGGGCGTCATCACGCAGGGCAGCGGGGCGAAGTTCGAGCACATCAATCCTTCCCTCGCCGGCCAGCCCTTCTACCTCGACCCAGGCGATACGGAGGTCTTCAACCTTCAGTACGATCCGCAAGCCGTGGGCCTGACACATACAGGGGCATTCACTCTCCAAACGCCGGACTCTCAAGACGTGGTGGTGAACCTTTCCGGCACCTCGGTAGCCGAGCCCATATGCAACCTCATCGTGACCGCGGCAGGCAGCTGCGGGATGACGGATTACGCCGAATGCGGGTTCATGCTGGGCCGCTGCCTGGAGTTTGGAGAGGTTCGCACCGGAAACACGGAGACGAGAACCCTCTTTCTCGAGAACGTGGGCTCCGATGATTGCATAGTGGGAGGCATGAGCCTGAAGCCCACCATGCCGTTCAACCCCGTCGAGGGGTACAGTTTCGTGACTCCGCAAAACCAGGTCAGGGTCAACGGGACCAATACCGACACCATACCGCCCGGCGAGGTGGGAGAGGTAGAGTTGGCATTGTCGCCGGTCAATGCCTACGCCCACTGCGCCAATCTGGAGATCCAAACCAACGATCCCGCGCCAAGTGAGTGTGCAACCGGCTTCTCCTTCCCGCCAACTCAAGACCCTGGATGCAAGGCCGTTACCTTGGCGGGGTTCGGCGTAAGAGCGCTTGCCAACTTGGTCCCAAGCGAGCTGGACTTCGGCGAGATCCTCATCGACTGCGTCTCACCCGACCGTGAGCTCATCCTGTGGAATACCGGCGGCGCCACCGTGACGGTTCAGGACCCGGTGCTCACCCCGGCGGACGGGCCGATCCAGCTTCGGCCGCCTGTTCCGACGGGAGGAACGGTGATTCAACCGGGAGACAACCTCAACTACACGGTTCGGTACTACCCACGAGACGGACCGACCACCCACACCGCGACGCTGTCCATCGACAGCGACGCCGAGAACTCCCCGCACGTCTCTGAGATCATCGGCTATAGCACGGACGACCCTTACCAAACCGACCTGTTCGAGCAACTCGAGGAGCCGATGGTCGACGTGCTCTGGGTCATCGACGACTCCTGCTCCATGGGCGACCTGCAGTCGAACCTGCGAAACAACATCGGAGAGTTCATGGCGCGGGCCGATGACCTGAAAACCGACTACCACTTCGGCGTCATCACCACCGACTGGGATGATCAAAACAAGGCCGGCCGGCTCCAGCCGTACCCCGGGAACGGCGCGGAACGCATCGTCCACCGTAACCTGCCCGATCCGGTGCAAACATTCCGCGACAACGCGGATGTGGGAACGAGCGGCCACCACATCGAGCTCTCGTTCGACCCCATGGTCTGGGCGCTGACCGATCCCCTGAAGAGCAACGAGAACGCCGGGTTCTATCGGGAAGAGGCAAAGCTGGTCGTCATCTTCCTAAGCGACGAGCCGGAGCAGTCCGACGGGCCGGTCGACTACTACCTCGACTTCGTGCGTAACCTGAAGGGGTACAGGAACGACGCCCTCGTCGAAGCGCACGCCATCGTCGGCGACCACCCCGGCGGATGCGACACCCAGTACGGCTCCGCAATGGCCGGCCCTCGGTTCATCGAGTTCGCCGAGGCCCTTGGAGGAACCTTCGAATCCGTTTGCCAGGGCGATTGGGGTAAGATGGCCGACCGGATAGGGCTGGACGCCTTCGCCGCAAGGCGGGAGTTCTTCCTGTCCCGCGAGCCCATACCGGAGACCATCATCGTTAGGGTAAACGGCCAAAACGTGCCGTCCGGCGGCAACTGGGAGTATGAGCCCGGAGCAAACTCAATCATATTCGACACGAGTAGCATTCCGGGCGAGGGCGCCAGCATCGAGGTGGAGTACGAAGCGCTCTGCAGGACTCCGTAGGAGCCACCTAGGCTCTACCACATAAAGGGCCGGATTTTTCTTGGAGGCCCCGGCGTGACACCGCGCCGGGGCCTTTTGCTTGAACATGGCAAGAAGCAAGCTCAAACGAATTTTCACCTGCGGCCACTGCGGTCACATCGAGCCGAAGTGGCTAGGCCGGTGCCCCGGCTGCAAGTCGTGGGGCGGCCTCGTCGAGACACTGGAGCAGCCGGAGGTCAACCAGGAGGGGCACCGTCGTAGGTCTCCCGGCGGCGGGGAGAGTCCCGTCCCATTGGGGCAGGTGGGAGCGGATTCGGCCGTTCGCCACGGCACCGGCATTGGAGAGCTGGACAGGGTTCTGGGCGGCGGGATCGTCCCAGGCTCCCTGACCCTCATCGGCGGAGATCCGGGCATCGGAAAATCGACGCTGCTTCTGACAGCAAGCGCCAGCCTCTGCGAGCTGGGCCCGGTGCTGTATGTGAGCGGGGAGGAGTCACTGGCGCAAACCCGGATGCGCGCCGACCGCCTCGGCCTACCGTCAAAGGCGTCATCGAGACTTCACCTGCTTGCCGAGACGAACGGAGAGGCCGTGCTGGCCCAAGCCGGCTCCATGCAGCCGGCCGCCCTCGTAATCGACTCGATTCAAACGCTGTACCTGCCCGATATAGGCTCGGCTCCCGGCTCCGTGGCGCAGGTCCGTGAGCTGACCGGCGCCTTGCTCGGCCACGCCAAGCGCTCCGGCACGCCCACCTTCCTCGTGGGACACGTCACCAAGGACGGGGCCATCGCGGGCCCGCGGGTCCTTGAGCACATGGTGGACACCGTGCTCTACCTGGAGGGGGACCGCTACCATGCATACCGCATACTTCGCGCGCACAAGAACCGCTTCGGATCGGTGGCTGAGATAGGGGTGTTCGAGATGCGGGAGGAAGGGCTGGTTGAGGTTCCGGACCCTTCGTCCGTATTTCTTTCGGAGAGGCCGGAAGCCGCGCCCGGCTCGGTGGTCACATCAGCTCTTTCCGGCTCCAGGCCGGTGCTGGTGGAGATACAGGTCCTGGTGAGCCCCGGAGTCAGCGGAGCCCCGGCAAGACGTACCTCGGTGGGCGTCGACAGGGTGAGGGTCGCGCTCCTGGCCGCCGTGCTGGAGAAACGTCTTGGCCTGTCGCTTTTCGACCAGGATATGTTCGTAAACGTCGCGGGCGGCCTGACGCTCGACGAGCCCGCGGTCGATCTTGCCGTATCCGTGGCCATCGCATCCTCGTTCAAGGGAGTCCCTTGCGAGCCGGGAGTGCTACTCATTGGCGAGGTGGGTCTTGGCGGAGAGGTGCGCTCGGTCAGTCAGGCCGAGCTACGATTGGCGGAGGCGGCGAAGATGGGCTTCACGTGCGCCGTGGTGCCGGAAGGCAACCGCGAGCGGCTGGGCAAGGTGCCGTCGATGCTCATACGTGGAGTAAGAACGCTCGAGGAAGCAGTGGAAGCGGCGCTCTCGAGCTGACAAGCAGGTAGTTATCAGAGTCGGGGTGAGCTATAACGCGATGCGTTGGCTCCGGGCCTCCCCGCCGTGGGCGAGGCTTTCGCTTCCATCGGTGGAGGAATGGAAATGGATCGTCGAAAAGCGGCTACCGCATTGCTTCAACCCGCCGACCTGGCTCTTGGCGCCGCGCTGAAGCTGGCCTCGAGGCGCGGCCCATCAAACGAAGGCTCGAGCGCCGCATATCAAGCGGTCGCGCGAATCCTACGTCTGCAGCTAAAGCTTCTAAACGAGCTGGAGGTCGAGAAAGATCGCAACGTACCCGACATGGGACCGGTGATCCTGGCATCGAACCACCAGAGCCTCCTCGACTACCCGGTGATAGCGGCTTCCAGCCCCCGCCGCGTGCAGATCTCTTGTTCATCGGAGCACCATGACGCCCCGCTCATTCGCCGCATCGTGCGAATCTCACAGCAGGATCTCGGATATCCGGGCCCGCTGCCGATCTCTCAGGCCTTGAAGAGCGGCCGTGCGGTCGCGATGTTCCCGGAAGGCACTATTCCTGGAGAAGAGATACCAAGACATCATGTGCACCCTCGAACCGGTCTCTTGCCCGGCAAGGAAGACGTGGTGCGCATCGCCATTCGTCACAAAGTGCCGATAGTTCCGGTAGGCATCTCGGGAACGGGCAAGGCGTTCCCCCCGGAGATTTATCCTCGCCTGGAGCTACTTCGCCTCCCGTCGCGCTCACCCGTTCGGGTACGCTTCGGCCGGCCAATCATCCTGTCGTCATACAAGGAAGCAGACCTGACCGATGATCTTGCATCGACGCTCACCGAAGAAGTCATGGAGAGCATATCGAGACTTGTCGATCACCGAAACAACTTCATACCACTGGAGGTACCGACCCCGCCCTTGTCAAGGTACGAGAGCTTGGGCGTACTGCTGATCCACGGCTTCACCTCCTCCACGGACGCGGTGGACGGGCTGCTGCCTCATCTGGAGCAAGCGGGCATCCCCTACGAGCGACCCATCCTTCGCGGGCACGGAACGAGATACCAGGATCTGCGGGGTGTAACCTCGCGCGACTGGTACAACGACGCCGAGCAGGCCTTGCTGTCGCTCTCGGAGCAAGTCGACAGAGTCGCGGTAGTCGGCCTTTCGATGGGGGGACTGGTGGCGATAGACCTCGCATCGCGCCATCCCGACAAGATAGCCGCCCTGGTAACGGTAGCGGCCGCCCTCAAGTTCAAGGATCCCCTCGCGCCGCTCGCGCCGGTGCTGGCTAGAGCCGTCCGCTACTGGCCAAGCCCTCCATCATTCCAGGATCCCGACCTCGCAAGGCACTGCACGAACTATCCCAAGTTCCCCACCGACGCTTTCGTCTCGCTCTACCGGTACAGCCGGCAGATCGAGAAGAAGCTGCCGGACGTTCACGTGCCCGCTCTCATCCTAGCCGCGAGACGAGACCAGTCCATCTCGCCGGAGGCGGCCCTTACGATATACGAGAAGATCGGCTCGCGTATAAGAGAGCTCACCTGGTTCGAGCGAAGCGGCCACGAGATGCTTCAGGACCTCGAGGCGGCGGCGGTCTACGAGCGCATCATGGGCTTCGTCCAGCGCTTCCACGCTTCAAAGAAAGCCTAGCTTCCAGCTATATGGCGCCGCCTACGGCAAGGGCTGCATCCCACGCGGGTCGATAACGGGCGCTCTCCTCGTCCACCCTGAAGACCCGCCCTCCTCGAGCAACTAGGTACACCGCATCGGTGAGACGGTACCGGACCTCACCTAGGCCAAGCAGAGACTGCATCTCTTCCTCGAGCCAACCGAATCCTCGCGCGGCGAGGTGAACCGCGCCCGTAAGTGCGGTGTCTCCTCCGAGCTCCAGATGCGCGGAGCTGTTTACCGGGCCGCCGGGCCGCCAGTCTCCGGCAAAGGCAACGAGCCCTAGGCCGTCTCCAGCGAAAACGATCTCACCCTTGCCTCCCCAGCCGCCCTCCAGCTCTTCCGCCACGGCCTTGGGAGTTCTGCCGGCTGCCGGAAACCCCCACCGTTCGAGGGAGTACCAAGTATCGAAGTGCTCGGCCATATAGCCGGTTCCAAGACGCCGCGCCTCTCCCCTCACGACAAGGCTCGCTCGTGGGGCCAGCCGCAAGTCCGAAAGCATGCCGAGATGCAAACCTCCCCTCCCCTTACTTGGGCCGAGCATCCTTACGGCGGCATCGGCGTACGGGGAAAACGAGACCCGATCTCCTTGATAAAGAACGATCTTGGTATCGACGGCACCGACCGCGAGAACACCGGTGCGAGAGCCCGGCCTACGTCCCGCCTCCAGCTCACCCGTTAGCTCCACCGGCGCGGCCGGATCCGCCGCTGCAAGCACACCAACCTCCCAAGATCTAGCGGCCCAGTGGCCGACTCCCGCCCACTCCATTGGAGCAGCCGAAAGACGAGCGGCAAGAAGGCCCGGAGCGAATATGTCCCCCGCCAGCACCTCCAACCATGCAAAATCACCGGCAACCAGATCGAACCGAAGCGCCGTCGCCCAAGCGTCGGGGTCCAATGAAGCAACGAAATCATTTACGACCGCGCCGCTGCCGAGGCGCTGGTGAGCCAGCGCCCCCGCTTTTAACGACCACCTGGAGCGCGCTCCTTGAAGCTTCACCGAGTAGAGAAACCTGCCGTAGTCGCTTGGGACCTCCAGGTCCTCCGCGCGGAGCCGGACCCGCCCCGCCGAATCGAACCAGTAGTGCAACAGCGGAGCTATGACCAAGTGTCCTCTTTCCCCTTCGAGCACCAGGCCCGGCCGCACCGCCAGAAAAGCGTCACCGTCCAGGAGCCTGCAGCCGAGCTCCCCGAACGCATGGAGGTGAACAGCGCTTGTCTCGTGTGCCCGCGCCGCCGCCGGCAACGCCAAGAACCAGGCGGCAAGCAAGGCCCCAAGAAATCCTAGACGCGACTTGTGCTGATTAGTTAACCGAGGCACCGCGGCTCACCTGGCGGAAGTCTGGTTCACGGCAAGGATCAGGTGACCACCGTCATGACGGGGCCCTCCCACTATGAGGCTCGCCCCCTCGGCGATTGTGTAAGTCGTATCGATTACGCCTCCGATGCTCAGATGCACCCGCAGCCTTCCTTCTTGGTCGCGGCTGCGTGGAGTGATGGTAAGCAGGCGGTCCCCCGGCAGAGAGAACTCGCCGGTCTCCGCCAAGGCAAGCGTTCTCACGTGAGTGTCGAGCAGCCTGAAAGCGGAGAAGTCGAACGATGAGAGCTGCCGCTTGAGATCCTCAAGCCGAGGGTCGACCTCGTCCCCGTCGTTGGAAGCGTGAATGACGGTTACCTCTACTCTTACGGCCGACTGCTCCGCGTACAGCAAACCTGGCAGCAGCATTGATAGCAGCGGCAGCACAATCGCGGCGAGACGGTTCATAATGGCGGCTCCTGCGGTTTGTCAGCTCTCCTCGGTGACCCAGATGACGGTTACGTCCGCGTCCGTGCGAAACGAGACTACCGCGCTGGCTTCCTCGAATCGAAGATCCTCGATGACGGTCGCTCCTCCGCGGACGACCAGCGGGCCGGTTGGAACAACCTCGACCTCGTCGGAGGACAGAAGGTGGTAGGAGCCGGCACTGATAGCGACCAGCAAGCCGGCGGCGGCCGCGAGCAGTGCACGCTTTCCCCCCGACAGGCTGGTCAGCCTCTCGCGAACCCCGGCCCAGAACGAGCTGTCCCTTGGGAGGCCGTCAGCGCACCTCCCCGGAGCCTTCTCACCTTCCGTTTCGGCGGTGGAGGCCATGACCTGCGAGGCAAACCCGGCAAAGTCGATCCTGGTCTCCGCGGCATCTACCCCATGGCGAACAGCGAAGGAGACGGATCGCATCGCCTCCAGCCTAGCCTTGGCTCGTGGATCGGAGGCGAGCCAAGATTCGACCTCTCGAGCCTCACGGGCGTCCAGCTCTCCGTCCAGCCAAGCGGAAAGCTTTTGCTCCATTTGTTGCTCTTTTTCCATCAAGCTCGTTCCCTCCTGGACGGGTCCGGAACATACCAGGACCCCGCCACCAACATCAGACGATCTTGAAGAGGAATATCTTCAATTCCGATGTCGATCATCGCGCCCCCCTTCCGCTGCCGGCCTTAGGCCGTCCCGCGCCGACGTCTCGTCGGGCTGAATCGGCCCCCCACCGGTGAGCTCCGAAAGCTCTCCTGGAGAAAGATACTCTTGAAGCCGGGATTGCATGTTCTTGCGGGCGTGGAACAAACGGCTCATGACCGTCCCCTTCTTGATCCCCAGTGCCCGCGAGATCTCTTCGTAGGAGAGCCCGTCGATCTCTCGGAGAACCAGAATCTGCCGGTGTGAGTCAGACAGGTCGTCCAAGGCCTCTTTCAACTTGTCCCCTAGCTCCCGCTCCAGTACGGCCTTTGCCGGAGCCGTGAAACGCCTCGGGGCCACCTGCCCCACGTCTTCCTCCGGCGAGTCCCGAAGAACTCTGTCTTCGTACTCCACGATGTCTCCCCGCCGCTTCCTTATGAGGTCTATGCACAGGTTGGAGGTAATGCGATGGAGCCAGGTGTAGAAAGCCGAGTCGCCCTTGAACCGGTCTAGACTTCGGTAAGCCTTGACGAAGGCCTCTTGAGCCACCTCGAGCGCGTCATCCTCGTCCCGAAGCATGCCGAAAGCAACCCGGAAGACCCGTCGCTGATATTGGCGCACGAGGGCCTCGAAGGCATGGTCATCACCTTCGCGGGCACGCTGCACGAGCTTCTTCTCGTCAAGCTCCACGGGCTATCCAATCGCATCCGTCAACACCCGGCTGGGCATTCGAGGCAAACAGCCACGCCTAGCCCGATGTTTCGCGGATCAAGCCTTCTGCTCTGCGCATGCTTGCCGAATCCGGGCCGTCGGCGACGAAAAGACGATAGCAGAGGGGCCAATACCCCGCAACAACCCGTCAAAACCCCCAACATATCCTACCCGAATCCGATAGGCCGCTCTGCCGAGTTCGGGCGACCGACGATTCCGATGTTCCCCGCCCAGCTCATTTTACAACAGTGGCATTACGGCGCGAAAAGCTTTATGCTGGACATCGATTCGTTGGGTTCTCAAAACGCACCTCGGCAATGGAGCATGTCGTGATCGGCGGCTGGCAGATCATAATCGTTCTTTTGGTAATTCTCCTACTCTTTGGCGCCAAGCGCATTCCCGAGCTAGGGAAGGGTCTTGGGCAAGGCATTCGCTCGTTCAAGGACGGCCTCAAGACCGCCGAAACCGAGATCGAGAAGAGCCTAGAGGACGGGGGCAAGCAGGAGCCCAGCAAAAAGCTGACGAGCTAGGCCCGGCAGATTAACCAATGCCACCGGCCGGCGAATCTAGCTGGGCCTGTGCAAGCGACGTTTCGTCCACGTCCTCGTGCGCGAAAAGACCGTCTCGCGCACCGCGCACCGCTCCCAAAGCGACCTAGAAGCTTTGGGAGTAATTACTTGCAAAAGGCCGGGGGTCTTCGGTTTCGAATAACGCGGCGCACCCACGAGCCCAGCGTCAATTTGACGGCCCTGAACGGATTCAGTTGGTGGTGGCGAAGTGCGGAGCCCGTTAGTCGAAACCGATGCCACCGGCCGTAGAGCAATATCGACCCGAAGGATTACTCGTGCACCCTCTCGCGGGTTGGCCTACTTGACCCAAGAACCCCAAAAAGGTGCTTACCCGCTAAAACGCGCCTAGCAGCGTTGCCGTGCGGTCCACCAAGCCGGCCAGCGGCGCCCAGTAGACTCCCAGGATGAGGGTGGGAACCGCAAGCACGGCGAGCAGCCCGGCGCTGGCCAGGTCCAGCTGCTCGCTTCTTTCAACGG
>SLRQ01000084.1 GCA_007130885.1 Deltaproteobacteria bacterium | reverse complement strand
TCGCTTGGGGTTCAATCTGAAGGCGAGGAAGAGTCGGGGTGCAAAGTAGGCCGTTTGAATCAGGCATCGGGCGAGTTTGTACTTTTCTTCGAGCCGCGTGCGGGAGCGCGGAATGGCGCGCGCGGGGAGTGGTGGGCGGGGTGCGGATCGCGGCAGATTTCTCCGCACAGCACCCACACCGGAAACCCTCGCCCTCTCCCTTTCCATAGCCTCGATGTGTACGGGGTGGCGCTGGACCTGGTTCGACTTGCGGGAAGCCTTTCCGCGATTCGTGGCACCGCCGAGGTGCGTGATTAGCTCCGCCTCGCCTTGCTTTTGGCCAAAGCCGTGACACACTGGTTGCGTGCAGCAAGGCACTGGGGAGACCCCGCTGCAATGAACTCCGAAAATGGGGCAGGATGGGAAATCATTACGCATAAGGCTTGAAGCAGCTACATGCCTTTGATCTGGCCTGGATCAGCCAAGAGAAAGTGATGCCGGAACGTAAGGGAAAATCGGGGAGGCGGATGCCGAAGATGGAGAATGCCTCTGCATCTTCCCAGCCCATCCGCGATGCAAGGGAGAAAGCACGTCTAGAGGCGCCGCCATGTTCGGCGCTCTCGTTTCGAGCCATTTTGGAGGGCGTGCCCACCGGCATCATCGCCGCGGATGCTGAAACTCGTTGTTTTGTTTTTGCAAACGACTCCATCTGCAAAATGCTCGGATACGAGCAAGAGGAAGTTCTCCGGCTGACCCTAGAGGACATTCATCCCCCCGATGCCTTGCCCCGAACCTTGAAGAAGTTCGAAAAGATAATGAGTGGCGAGGTCCTCTTCGTCGGCGACCTGCCTGTCATTCGTAAGGACGGCAGTGTGTTTCCAGTCGACATCGAGTGTTCCATACTGGACCTCGGCGGGCGACCTTGTGTGCTTGGCGCGTTCACCGACCTAACCGAGCAAAAGCGCGCCGAGGATGCGCTTCGGGAGAGCGAAGTAAGAACCCGCACCATTCTCCAAGCAATTCCCGACTTGATGTTCATCCATGACAGGAAGGGTCGATATCTCGACTATCACACCGCAGATACAAGACTCCTCGCTTTCGAACCGGAAGAGCTTCTTCAAAGAAACATCCGCGATGTTTTCTCCAATGAGATGACGGAAACAATCTTCGAGAAGTTCGATAGAGCACACGAAACGGGAGAAACTCAGGTTATCGACTACAGCTTGGATCTTCCGGTGGGTCGCCGGCACTTCGAGGCGCGAATCAATCGAATGGATGCGGATAGGCAGCTCACCATCGTCCGCGATGTAACCGAACGCAAGCGTGCCGAGGAAGCGCAACGCCGCGTTCGCACTCTCGAAAGCCTGGGAACAGTCGCGGGCGGTATCGCGCACGACTTCAACAACCTGCTCATGGGCGTATTCGGAAACATCGAGATTGCACAGCGCGATCTACCGAACGACCATCCAGCTCTCTCCTCTTTACAGTTTGCGCATCAAGCGCTCGAGAACGCGCGGCAGCTCACCTCCCGGCTGCTCACCTTTGCAAGGGGCGGCAACCCGGTCATGGAAAGGGTCGACCTTCGACAACGCATATACGACACGGTGCGTTTCAACCTTGCAGGCAGTAACGTAGCGACGCGATTCGACATGCCGGAAGATCTTTGGCCCGCCAAGGCTGACAAGGGACAGATTGTCGAGGTCATCTCGAACCTCACCGTCAACGCCAAGGAGGCCATGCCTTCGGGCGGCACTCTTCACGTACACGCCCAAAACGTCTCCGACATCCAAGAAACCGACGCCCCGGCGCTCAGAGGCGACTACGTAAAGCTGACTTTCAAGGATGAAGGTAAGGGGATTCCTCCGCGAGTCATCAGACGGGTATTCGATCCCTACTTCACCACCAAGCAGACGGGCACCGGTCTGGGCCTCGCGATTGTCCACGGAATCGTGAGCAGGCACCAAGGGCATGTCGGCATCGAATCAGCCCCCGATGTCGGCACGACGTTCACGGTATTCCTGCCCGCCGAAAAAGCTGCCGGCACGCATCAAGAACGGGCCCAACCTGATAGAGCGCCCACACCTGGTTCCGCGCGCATACTGCTGATGGATGACGACGAGATGATCCTGAACGTCACATCCCAAATGATCGAGCAACTCGGACACGCCGTCGAGACCGCCTCGAATGGAAGAGAGGCCATCGACAAGTACGCGGAGGCACTGAATAGCAAAGCCCCCTTCGACCTTACGATCATGGACCTTACGGTTCCCGGTGGCATGGGCGGCAAGAAAGCCATCGGAGAGCTGCTGGCGATCGATCCTTCGGCGAAGGTAATAGTCGCGAGCGGGTACTCCTCCGATCCCGTTCTGGCCGACTATGGGAAGCACGGCTTTCTCGGTTGTTTGGCGAAACCCTTCGATTCCGAGGAGCTCGGCGACACCATCTCGCGCGCCTTGAAGATCTCGGCCGGAGGCTTCGACCAACGTCAATCTGACTAGATCGAACCGGCGTTTTAGGATCCCAGCCCTCGAAATGCGGGGAAATGCGGGGACACCTCACTGGAAATGCGGGGACACCTCACTTATTTCCCCCGCATTCCACGTATTTTCCGTATTTCCGAGAAGTCGCTTCTAACCCGCCAAAATCAGTGGCGATGGGTGGACTCGAACCACCGACACGGGGCTTATGAGACCCCTGCTCTAACCGCCTGAGCTACATCGCCTCATGACCTTCAAAACGCCTGGAGCGCCGTATCTATGCGCGCTTTGGGTCGAAGGTCAAGCAATCGCTGACAATCCTGGATAAAGAGCGGCGCGGTACATAGAGCGCGAGAGCGGCAGCGAGCCTGAACTATTCGAGTGCATCGTACTGCAGGCTCGATCACCGTCGTTTCGTTCTCGTCCACATTTGCTGTCCAGGGTTCGCGCGGCTTGAGTCAAGTGGTCGCAGTGCCTAGTGTTTCTTGCGACTATGGACGGCTCGCGCCATAAGCCCAACCGCTCGGTGGCGTGCCATCGAGGCCGGCCTACGGGAGCGTGGGTCCAACGTTTGCAGAGCCGCCGGGCTTGCAGACAAAAAGGGGGGAAGACCATGCCTGAGCTACCTGATGTCGAGCTGTTCCGCCGCTACCTGGAGGACCATGCTCTCGACCGAAACATCGAGAAGGTGGTCGTAAACGACGAGACCATCCTTCATGGCATCAGCCCGGCCACGCTGAGGCGCCGGCTGAAGCATTCTCGTGTCGCAAAGACCATGCGGCATGGCAAGACACTCCTTGCCGCCCTGGACGACGGTAAGGGATGGCTGGTCCTCCACTTCGGGATGGATGGTTCGCTGCGATACTACGAAAAGGACGAGGAGAGGCCGCGGTACGAACGGGTCCGCCTCGAGCTTGGAAACGGAAGGCGCCTTGCCTATGACTCCAAACGGATGCTGGGCGATGTCAACTTCACGCCGGACCCCAGCCGCTGGGTAAAAGAACACGACCTGGGCCCAGACGCCCTCTCAGTGGATGAAGAAGCTTTCGTTGGGCTCCTTAGGTCTCGGCGAGGAGCCGTCAAGACGGCCCTCACCAACCAGCAGCTTCTCGCCGGCGTCGGCAACGTCTACGCGGACGAGATATTATTTCGGGCGAGACTGCACCCTCAAAAGCCGGTCAACGCCCTGGAGGACAAAGAGCTTCGCAGGCTCTTTCGTGCAATGCGCGAGGTGCTGAACAAGAGCATCGACTACGGCGCCAATCCCAACCGAATGCCACGAAGCTGGCTCCTTTCAAAGCGAGAAGAGGGCCGTCCTTGTCCTCGCTGCAAGACCCCGCTGTCGAAAGTCAAAATAGCGCAGCGTTCGACCTTCCTTTGCCCGACCTGTCAGCCCAAAAACAACAAGTAGCTCCACCGTTAGGACCCGCGGTGGAAACACGGTCGGCATTCCTAAACTACACCCGCGCCGGGCTACGATCCGTGAGCATCGGAACTGTCGCCGCCCCCACGGCCACGTGACGCCACCCTGTGAATTACCCGGGTTGAACCACCTGTTGCCTCCTGCCTCTCGGAGGCGCCGGCCATCTCTTCTTCGTCACCGGAAGCCCGCGCGGCGGAGTCCTCTTTCTCGCCTTGCATCATCAAACGATATGTCCACCACCCCGCCGCGGCGCCGGCGACCACCAGCACGCCTCCCACCAACCGGCTGCCGATGAGCATCTCGCCGAGCCCGAAAAGCAGGCAGAAGACGAAGCATAGACCCGCCGCCCATGCAGTAAGCACCGTCCTCCCCTTCTCTGCCGGCCGCAGTCCATCGCAACGAGCCCGCACCGGCCCCCACCAGCCCAATGGACGCACCTGGCGGTAGAAAGCATCCAAGACATCCGGATCGACAGGACGGGTCAGCAAGGTTACTGGAAGCCAAACCACGGTCGAGCCGGTAACGATTAGAAGAACCCTCAAGGTCTCCTGCGTCGGCGCGGACAACGCAGCGTAAGAAGAAGTCTTCGGAAGGATCAGAAACGCGATCAGGGCGATCGCGGTCGTGGCGATCAAGGCCGAAAGCTCCGTCCATGCGTTTGCGCGCCACCACAGCCAACGAGCCAGATGTGGAAGACCAAGCCCGGCTCCAAGCGCGATGAACAGCTTCCAGGCTGCGTGTATGGAGTCCATCTGCGTCGAGATGAACGCGGCGCCAACCGCCATCAGGACCACGGCCAGCCGGGAGGCCAGCACATGGTGTCGTTCCGAGGCATCCGGCCTGATGAACCGCTTGTAGACATCGGTCACCAGGTAGCTGGCTCCCCAGTTGACGTGAGTATCAATGGTCGACATGAACGCGGCCACGAGAGCCGCGACGGCGATCCCAAGCAATCCCGCCGGAAGAAGGTCACGCATCAGCAACGGGTATGCGGCTTCCCGATCCATCCCCGCGTACTCGCCCGGCGGATAGAGCACGAGGGCCGCCAGAGCGACCAGGATCCAGGGCCAAGTCCGAAGCACATAATGGCAGAACGTGAACCACAGGGTAGCCTTGGCTGCATGTCCCGCATCCCTGCAGGCGGCCAGTCTCTGCACGAAGTAACCACCGCCCTCGGAGTTTCGCTGCGCCCACCACATGACGAGCAGGTACATGGCAAAGAGGTGCAGCGGCATCCAGGTGCTTCCGGCGGGCGGGATCCACGCAAGCAGGCTGGAGGCATCTCCAGTGGCCAAGTCCAGGTTGGAGCGAAGATCGCCCAGGCCGCCCGCGGCACCGACCGCCAGCCACGCCAGGGCAAGAGCACCGGCCATGGACATGACGAACTGGATCAGATCGGTCACTACCACGCCTCTTATCCCACCGAGCACCGAGTAGGTGACGGCAAGCAGAATGCACACCGCCAGGGAAAGACCGGTGTTGGGATCGAGCTGGCCCACCCATCCAGGCCATGCCGCCTCGACCGCCGTGTACCAGCCGTCTGGGAGAATGGATTCCCAGCATATGAACACTCCCAGAATCTTCTGCATCGCAAGGATCACCCACCCCATGACGATGCAGTTGATGGGCACGGCGAAGTAGAAGGCTTTCACGCCTCGCAGCACCGCCGCGGATCGGCCGGAATAACGGACCTCGGTGACGCCGGCGTCAGTAACGACCCGGCTGCGGCGCCACAAACGGGCAAAGTAGACAGCCAGCAGCACGTGAGGAATAGCCAGCGTCCACCAAAACCAGTTCCCGGCGATCCCTCGGGAGGCCACGATACCCGCCACCCAGAGAGGCGTGTCCGCGGCAAAGGTGGTCGCCACCATCGAGGTCCCAGCCACCCACCAGGGGAGGCTGCGCCCCGCGATGAAGTAGCTGTCGGTGCTTCGACCAGCGCGGCGCGCCGCCCAGCATCCCACCGCCACGGCGAACAGGAGGTAGGCTAGAATTATCACCCAGTCGATTGTTGCCAGACCGTTCACTGACGGCAGAGTGTAACCCGAAATCACCCTTGTCGGTGGATGTCCCCTCTTAGCTGCTTCCTACAGCCTCCCATTACACCTGACGGCTATCCATCGGCTTCGTTTTGCCATCCATGCACCCAAGACATGCTTATGGCATACAGACGTCTACTCGTGCCTTCTCAATCCACCGCAAAAAGCAGGTTCGCTCCGCTCATCCCACGCGCTGCCCGGCGCCAAACGATCTTGGCGCTGGCTCTGCCCATGATGGGCGGGATGCTCTCGCAGAACATTCTCAACCTGGTGGACACCGCCATGGTGGGAACACTCGGCGATTCGGCTCTGGCCGCGGTTGGAAGCGCCAGCTTCGCCAACTTCATGGCCATTGCCTTCATGATGGGCCTTTCTGTCGGCGTTCAGGCCATGGTCGCGAGGCGCACCGGTGAAGGCCGAGACTCTGTAACGGCGTTGCCGTTGAACGGCGGCCTCCTGATCGCCCTGGGCCTTGGCATCCCGTGGTGCATCGTTCTGATTGTCTGCACTCCTTCGCTCTTTCCTCTTCTGAACGACGATCCGGCCGTTGCTGCGGATGCAATCCCTTACCTTCAAGCTCGCCTAGCGGCGGCCGCGGCGGTTGGGATGAACTTCGCGTTCCGCGGCTTCTGGAACGGAGTCAACCGCCCCAGCCTGTACCTGCGAACACTCGTCCTAATGAGCGCCTCCAACATTTTTTTGAACTGGGTGCTCATCTTCGGAAGACTGGGCGCCCCCGAGCTTGGGGTGGCTGGAGCGGGGATCGGCAGCGCCTTGGCCACCTGGCTCGGGACAGCCTACTACCTCTATCTTGGAAGCCGACACGCCCGTAAGGCGGGGTTCCTGCGCGCCCTGCCGGAAATACGTCTCCTTGGCTCTCTGCTTCGGCTTGCCATCCCGACCGGCTTGCAGCAGACCTTCTTCGCGGCCGGCTTCACCGCTTTGTTCTGGATAGTCGGCCAGGTCGGCACCGCCGAGACCGCGGCTCTAACCGTGCTGATCAATGTTTCGCTCCTAGCCATTCTGCCGGGAGTCGCCCTAGGCCTTTCAGCCGCCTCGCTCGTCGGACAGGCGCTAGGCAGAAAGGAACCCTCCGATGCACGCAAATGGGGCTGGGAGGTTACGGGAATAGGCATGGCCTCCCTCGGCTGCATAGGCTTGCCGATGCTGCTATTCCCCGAGATGGTCTTGTCACTGTTCATACACGATTCACACACGCTGGAGCTGGCGCGGCTTCCGCTACGGTTGGTCGGAGCGACCATCGCCTTCGAGGGGGTAGGGCTCGTCCTCATGCACTCCCTGATGGGCGCAGGTGCCACCCGCATGGTGATGGCTGTCGTAATCGGCATGCAGTGGCTCGTCTTTTTGCCGGTGGCGTGGCTTTTGGGGCCGGTCCTGGGCTTGGGCCTGCTCCCCATCTGGTGCGCGAACGTGAGCTACCGCGCTCTTCAAGCGATAACGATGGCCGTTCTTTGGCGAGCCGGCCGCTGGGCCCACATCAAGATCTAAATCAGAAATCACGATCTCTGGTTTAGGGCCTACACAGATTGCTTTCGTGTCTATCACGGGGGTGACTTTTTGCAGCTCCTCTGTAACTTTTCAGCTCTTGCGTCGTATGCGGACTTGAAGCGAAAGAAGCAAAGCCTGTCAGGCATCCGCCGGGGCTCGCCGGGGACACCGGGAGCAAGGAAGGGAGACAGCCGAGAATGGGAACTGTTGGCGCGCGTCGTGGATTTTTGCCCGCACTTGTCGTTGCTGCTTTGGCTATAGCTTGCGTGGACCCGTACATGCCCCATGAAGGAGAGGCGGTGCTCGAAGCTTTTCGAGTTACCGGCACCGAGCCGCGGGCAGGCGAAACGGCCGTCCCCGTCGACACGACGGTCCGAGTCACCTTGTCTCGGCCGGCCGATCCGGAGACGGTGCACGAGGAGAGCCTGCTCCTGAAGGGCCCGCTCGGACAAGTCGCGGCCGAGGTCTCCTCGGACGAGGAGTCACTCGTGCTGACTCCCGCCGCCCCACTCGTCGAAGGTGCCGAGCACCGGGTCATAGCCAGAAGAACCATTCGCGACACCAAGGGTATCGGCCTGACACAACAAGGGCTCAATGTGGAAACCGACTACTCCTTCACCTTCCAGACAGAGGCCACCCCCCCCCGAGTCGTCGCCATCGATCCGGAGGAAGGAGAGGAAGGCGTCACCTCGGATCCACCAACGCCGGTGACGGTCACCTTCTCCGAGCCCATGGACAATGAGACCATCGACCAACGCTGCATTACCGTAAGGGACGGTCACGACTGGATCCAGGCCCGGGTGGCCTGCGTCGAGGACGACTGCGTGGAGGCGCTTCTGACCCCCATGCAGCCTTGGCGGGAAGGGCGCGTTCACGAGGTTTTGGTTCATAGCTACTGCGCGGATCTTTCAGGCATCCCACTCGAAGGCCCTCATAAATCGAGCTTCGTAACAGGACGCGTCGCACCCGAGATTGTTCAAACGGACCCGGAGCAAGGGGAAACAGGGGTCGGCATCGATGATCTCATCGTCACGCTCGAGGCCTCGAAGCCTCTCGACGATTCGACGGTCGAGCCTTGGAACCTTTCCATAGAACCCGACGTACCGTTCCGCGTAGCCTATGACGATGAGCAGACGGCCATTGTCGTCCGCCTGGATACGATACTCACATCCAACATCACCTACTCCATTACGGTATCGGATGAAGTAGCGGACGTACACGGAAACTCGCTGGAAGAGCCGTTCACGCTGTCATTCGTGACGGCCGTCGACCCGGACAACAACCCTCCCGGACCGATCGAGGACCTAGCCTTTGAAACGCGCGACCGGCAGGTCTTGACGTTGATCTGGACGGCACCCGGTGGAGACACGGAGCACGGCGCCGGGAAGGGCGAGGCTTCACACTACGACGTGCGGCGAAGCAAGGCCCCGATAAGCGACGCCGAGACCTTCAGTGAGGCGGAACCGGTCCCGGAGGATCCACCGGTCCCAGCCGAAGCCGGCACGGTGGAACATTTCGAGCTTCGTCCCGGGCTGAACGTGGCCTGGCACTACGCGGTGGCCGCGCACGACGAAGCCGGAAACGTGAGCTATTCGAGCTCGCTTCTGGCGTCGATAGAGCTCGAGGAGCACCGATGGCGCCCCGAGGACGCTTCCTCGTTCGCGGGAACGGCGCTCGCCCTGGCGGACCTGAACGGCAACGGCTACGAGGACTTGATAGTCGGCGCGCCTGGGCGTGACAGCGTGTACGTATTCCCCGGAACCGAGGGAGGCCCGGATCTGGAGGTCGATCCCGCCATAATCACCGGTCCCACCGGCTCCTTCTTCGGGGCATCCGTCGCGGCCGGCATCGTGGATGGCTCCGGCGGAGTGGGAGTGCTCGCCGGCGCCCCGCTGGAAGATGAAGAGCGCGGAGCGGCCTATCTGCTCATTGCCGATGGCGACACGTTGCCTGAAGGGGACATCGCGGTTCTCGCCGATTCGGTGGCACGAGGGACCGTGATTCTGGATCGACTCGGCACCTCGGTTGCGATAGGAACATTTGGAGAGCTCGAAGGTGACGGCTCTCCCGCCGCCGTCATCGGCGCTCCCGGCGACGGCCTTATTAATGATGGAGCCATCTGGATTGCCGCCGGCACCGGTGACACAGCCCCCGACCTGGCCGCGGCTGTCGAACGACGCGGCGGTGAAGCCGGCGATCGCTTCGGCTGGGCGGTGCTTGCCGGCATGGACATAACCGGTGACGGCACGGGAGACATAGTGGTAGGCGCACCAGGCGCCTCCGGACCCAACGGTTTCACCGCCGGCAGAGTAGACGTGTTCTCGGCCTCGGACGATTCCACCGTGGCCTCACTGCACGGGCTTCAAAAGGGCGGCCTGTCGGGCACGGCCTTGGCTTGGGGCGACGTAACCGGAGATGGAGAAACAGAGCTTGCGGTAGGTGCTCCCTTCACGGAGGGCATCGGCCCCGAGGAGGAAGAGTTGCCCGATGCCGGAGCGGCTTATCTGTTTGCCGGCCCAATAGCGCATGACGCCGAGCCGATAGCCGTATGGGCCGGTAACGAAGCCGAGGAGGGACTGGGCGCGGCCCTCGCCATCACAGCCCCGCTAATCGACGGCATGACCGGCGGCTTGGCCCTCGGCTCGCCCGGCGGTCTTGGCGCGAAAGGTTTCGCTTGCGGCACCGTTCGACTAATCCACTTCCAAGAGGATGGCTCGTACCACCAGGACGGCGTCCTCGAAGGCACCAGCCCTGGCGACGGCTTCGGCAGTGCCATTATCTCCGCCGATCTCGATGGAGATGGGCTGGCCGACCTTGTCATAGGCTCACCCACGGCGGAGTCGGGCGGACGAGACCGGGGACGCGTGCGGGTGCTTCGATGAGACGAGCAGGATCGCCCGAAGGAAAGGAGAAACACCAGTGAGCCGATTCGAATACAAAACCTTGCAGATTCTCGGGCGAACATGTCTGCTTGCCGCGGCGATGGCCATCGCCGCCCCCGCGAGCGGGGACGGGGTCGAGGACGAGGAGATCCCGCTGACTCCCCTCGTGGACGAAGAAGTCCCACCCGAGGAGCCCGCGGACACATCGGACGAGGAGCTTCCCATAACTCCACTCGTCGAGGATGAAAGCGACACGGGAGAGCAGCCGCCTACCGAGGCGGAAGAAAAAGAAGGACGAGCTTCATTCGAGGAGCACATTCCGGCCGCGGAGCCGGCGCCTTCCGGAGCCCCGCATCGTCCGACGCTCCTGCCTGGAATCAGAGCCGCCCTTCTCGTGCCGACGAGCCAGATAAACCTGACCGGAAGCGTGGCGCTGGAGCTGCAGTGGAGATCATCGGTGCACGACAGGCGTCTCGGGTTGAGCCTGGACGTAGGATGGTACCGCCTCGCCGGCGAAGGCAGTCAGATCGATCCGGCCATGGGCGTTTTCGATTACTACTGGAGCGCTCACGGGATCCCGGTGCACCTGGGCTTGGTGTACGAGCCGCCGGTGCAGGCTCTTCTCGCGCCGCTGCTTCCCGGGCTGTGGCCCTTCGTGGAGTCTGGGATGGCGCTGGTGCCGGCGATCTCCTATGGCACCTTCATGAACGAAAACGGTCACGTGTTCCTGGAAGACAACCCAGGATATGGGTTGGCCTTCGGATTGTACCTCGGCGCCGGCGCCGCCCACCCGCTTGGTCCCGGAGAGATAACGGCTCTCTACCGCTGGACCACTGCGTACACGGACATGAACTACCCATGGATAAACCCTGAAGCCGGCGATATCCACGGAAGCCAAGTATTCGTCGGCTACAGGCTCACCTACTGACCACTGGACCACCATGGACCTCGAAAAGACTTCTATGACGCACCAAATGAAGAATCGTAGCCGAGCAGGCGCAAAGACCGACAAAGGCGCCCCGGCATCCAGGAAGGGAACGGAAACGATGCATGCCACGACTCCCCGGCTCGCGATAGCCACTCTGTTGCTCGTAATCGCCATGACCGCCTGCAGCGAGCAGGACTTCACCGTAAACCTGGACCAGCCCCTTCGCGTGGTGGCTGTCGAGCCAAGCGGCGAATCGGAGGGAGCCCGCATAGACAGCCTGGTGAAGGTTACCTTCTCCGAAGGTGTGGAGGCGGACTCGCTCACCGAAGAAAGCTTCTATCTAGAGCGGATCGAGGCCGCCGGTTCCGGCAGCGAAGCCGACGACGACGATGAGGGTGACGGCGACGAGGCGGTCGAGCGAGTCGATGGCTCGATCTCTTACGACGCCGACACGCTCACGGCGACTTTCCAGCCGGAAGGCCTGCTCGATTACTCGACCCGTTACCGAGCGGTAGTCACCACGGGCGTCGAGAGAGAGAGAGCACCGGACGCGACTTTGCCGATCGATGTGATCTGGGTTTTCGAAACCCGGCACCCTCCCGAGTTCCACCTCGTATCTTTCACTCCGGGGGCCGGCACCAACGGCGCCGATATCGATACGGATCTTCGTGCTGTCTTCAATCGTACGGTGGATGCCGACACAGCTCACGACGAAACCTTCATCGTGTCGGATGCGGACACGGGAGACCCTATAGAAGGCGGCTTCACCGTGGATGAAAAGGAGGTCGTGTTCACGCCCACCGAGGATCTCGGCTACTCCCGTCATGTGCGTGTGGAGCTTACCGAGGGCCTTACGGCGACGGTGGTTACCCCGAAAGGCGGTTTCCTCGAGCACCCGATCGATATCACTTTCAGAACCGCGCATCCTCCGCTCCTGCGGGTTGTCTCGGCGGATCCGGGCCCGGGCAGCAAGGACCTGCTTCGCTCCACGAGCTTCGAGGTGCGCTTCAGCGAAGAGATCGATTTTGCATCAGCTACCGAAGAGACAGTTTTGTTCGAGGACATAACGTATCCGGACTCTCCTGAGCCAATCCTTCCCGCCGATGCGGATGAGCGCCTGGTACTCCACGACGACGGTGCCGGCTTCACCTTCATTCCCGAAGAACTGCTGGGGTTCAGCCGCACAATCCGGATCACATTGAAGGGCTCACCGGATCCGGAGGAGCCTTCCTTGCGATCGGCGCGAGCCACCGACGAAGGGGGCTACTTGGCGGCCGACTTCATGTACGAGGTAGGCACCACGCCGCCCCCGGATCTCACGGTGGTATCCACCGAACCGGGAGCCGGAACCATCGGAGCCCCTATCCATACCGCCGTATCCGTACGCTTCTCGGAGCCCATAGAGGACTTCACAGGCACCCATGAAGATGCGCCGGAGAACGGCGAGGACGAGAACGGCGAGGACGAGAACGGCGAGGACGAGAACGGCGAGGACGAGAACGGCGAGGACGAGAACGGCGAGGACGAGAACGGCGAGGACGAGAACGGCGAGGACG
>SLRQ01000031.1 GCA_007130885.1 Deltaproteobacteria bacterium | reverse complement strand
TGTCCAGCGGCAGGTCGCGGGCACATCGGCGAAGCCGTTCCGCGTTCTTGAAGGTGAGCACGCCGGAGAAGCTGACGAACATACCTTGGTCCACCGCGAAACGAGCAAGCTCCGTGCTTCCGGTAAAACAGTGAAATACCCCCGAGGCGGGGAGCGCGGCGGCGCGGCGGAGAATCTCGAATGTGTCTTTCTCCGCCTCACGGGTGTGAATCACCACCGGCTTATCGACCTCTCTGGAGATGTCCAAGAAACGCTCGAACACCTCTCTCTGCCGCTTCCGGGGAGATCTGTCGTAGTGATAGTCGAGCCCGGTCTCCCCTATGCCCACAACCTCGGGAGATCGAGCCAGACGACCCAGCGCTTCGATCTCGTCCTCCGTCGCGGAACCCGCATCATGGGGGTGGACGCCGGCAACCGCGAAAATGCGGCCGGGATGGCTCCGGGCAAGCTCTACCGCGTTTCTCGATGCCTCGAGCCCACAGCCCACCACCATCATCTGGCTAACCCCGGCGTCGAAGGCGCGTTCGATGACGGCATCGACCGGCAGGCTGTAATAGTGCGCATCAAGGTGCGCGTGAGAATCAACGAACATCCTTCCATCCTTTGCAAGGGCAGGCTATCCCTTCGCGGGAGCCCCGTCAGTCCGCCCTATCCGCCAGCAATCTTCCCGCCAGCTCCGAGACCTCGGCCGACGAGGAAGTTCGCGCGTCCTCCATGGCGCGCCTTGGCTGTTCACCGGGCAGCCGCGAGATAGCCTCCAACGCATCCGAGCGCACGTCCGGGTCGTCCTGCTCGTCGCGAGCAACGGCGCACAGAACTCGTTCGAACCGTCGAGGCTCGAGCGCAAGCAGAGCCTTCAGCGCCGCGCCGCGAAAGATGTCCGCCCTATCCTCGGCGATTCGCTCGAGCTCCGGAACGGCATCGTGCAGCCCGACCTCGGCTGCCAGCTCAATAGCGAGACCGCGGTCGTCGTCCCGCTTCCGCCGCCGGAGCCGTTCCATCAAGAACTCACCGCCCCTGGGCTCACCCAAGGCAACAAGCACGCCGGCGGCTTGGGTACGCTCGAACGCTCCGGAAAAGACGCTATTCATAATCTTCGCCGCGGGCTCTCCGGCGCGATGATCTCGCAAGAACCGAAGTCCCTCCAGCGAGGGATAACGAAAGTGACGACCGGAGAGTCCCTCCAGCAACACCGGGAAAGCACGCCCGTCGCCACGCTGCGCCAATGCCCTGGCCGCCGCAATTCGCACGGCCAAAGCCTCGGTTCGCGTCATCTCCGCAAGCTCGTCACTCGTGAGCTCATCGGCATCCGGCAAATCGAGCCGCTGGGGTAAGCGGAGTCCTCCTGAAAGAAAGGGAAACGGCATGGGCATTGCCTCGTTCGTTACCTCACCGGTTTGCCCGGCGGTACATCGGATGCAACCTCCACCAAAGTCAGGTCCTTCCCACCATCTCCTACAGCCAATACCATCCCATGGCTCACGATGCCTCGCAGCTTGCGGGGCGCAAGGTTGGTTACGACGACGACATTCCGGCCGACAAGACCCTCCGGAGGATAGGCCTCGGCAATTCCCGCCACAATCGTTCTAGGGCTTGGTTCACCCACATCGACTTTCAGCTCCAAAAGGCGGTCGGCGTTTTCCACCTTGGTGGCTTCAAGTATGCGGCCGGTTTTGAGGGATACGGCCGCGAACTTCTCGTAATCGATGGTTGGCGCATCGGGAACGGCGGCCGGCTCTTCGGTTCGTTTCGTCTTCGCGTCCGCGGGAGGGGGACCGGCCTCAGGGACAGGCGCGGCCGCGTTACGGGCGAGCAAGGCGTCTATTTGCTCTTGATCCACCCGACTCACGAGAGGGCGCGCGGACCCTATTGTTCGGTCGGCTACATCGAAACATGCGTCATCCCACTTCCGGCCGGCGGTTCCGAGAATCTCTTGGATGACCGCGGACAGCCGCGGCACGACCGGCTCCAAGGCCACCGCGAGCAGACCCGCGATGTTCACGCACTCCGTCACCGTGGCCCGAGCGGCCTCGACATCGCTTTTGACAACCTTCCACGGCTCGCGGTCTTGGAAGTAGACGTTACCAAGGTCGGCAAGCTCATTTATGCTCCTGATGGCCTTACGGAACTCTAGGGCTTCGTAATGCTCCCGGATCTCTTTCATGAGATCCATGGCCTTTCCTTCCAGCTCTCCGTCGGAGGGCCGCCCTATTTTCCCTTCGAGACGGCTTCCGGCAAAGCTGATCGAGCGGTGGCAAAGATTGGCCACGTTGTTGACGAGCTCACTGTTGATGCGGTTCTTGAAATCCTCGAAGCTCAGATCCAGATCGTCCGGCCGCGAGGAAAGATTGCCCGCGTAGTAGTAGCGCAGCCACTGAGGGTCGAGGTGCTGGAGATACTCGGCGGCGTTTATGAAAGTGCCGCGAGTCTTGCTCATTTTCTCGCCGTCGACCGTAAGCATGCCGTGCACCACCACCCGGGAAGGCAGCGCCAATCCGGAACCCTCCAAAACCGCCGGCCAGAACAACGTGTGGAAATAGACGATATCCTTACCTATGAAGTGCACGATCTTGGCGCCGGGCCGCTCCCAGTACTCGGCGACATCCTTACCGTGATCCTTCGCCCACTTCTCCGTGGAGCTGATGTAGCCGATGGGAGCATCAAGCCACACGTAGAAGAACTTGCCCGGCCTGTCGGGGACCTCGAAGCCGAAGTAGGGACCGTCACGGGTGACGCACCAAGGCCGCAGCCCTTCACGAAGCCAGCCCTCGACGAAGTTGCGGATCTCCGGCTGGAGAGTCCCGCTGGTAATCCACCCCTTCAGGAAATCACTGAATGCATCGAGACGAACGAATATGTGTGTCGATGTCCTCCCGACGGGAGGCTCTCCGCACAGCGAGCACTTGGGATCCTTGAGGCTGGTGGGCTCGTAAGTCGCGTTGCAGCGCTCGCAGACGTCACCGTACTGGTCGACGGCCTCGCATCGGGGGCAGGTTCCCTTCACGAAGCGATCCGGCAGAAAACGCTCGTCCTTCTCGCAATAGAGCTGCTCTATCGACTGCTCCTCGAGGAAGCCGTTTCGGCCTAGCGCCTCGTAGATTCGATAGGCCCAAGCCCGGTTCTCCTCCGAGTTGGTCGAGTAGAAGATGTCGAAGTCTACATCGAAAGCCTTGAAGTCTCGCTCATGCTCCTCTTGGAATCTGGCAATGAACTCCTCGGGCTCGACCCCCTGACTTCGGGCATTGATCTCTATGGGAGCGCCATGAGTGTCATCCGCGCATACATAGATGGCGTTGCGTCCGGTCATCTTCAAAAACCGAACATAGATATCCGTTTGAATGTACTCGACCAAATGACCTATGTGAATGCTGCCGTTGGCGTAAGGCAACGCGGCGGTCACAAGTACCTTGTCTTCGGAGCTATTGCGTTCGTTGGTCATGGAGCGCACGACTATCCCGGCCAAGGAGCCAGCGCAAGATCTAAACCAGAGTAGGGTTCTTAATGGGCGCAAAGACGCACGAGGAGTCTCTCTACTATCAACTTTCCATTGCCTCGGCCGGTCTTGAGATCCCTGTCCGCGTCTCGGCAGCGTGCCAGCGCCTCCGCGAGCCCCCGCGTGGAAGTCCAGGCGAGACTTCGCTCGTATTCTTTTCGTAGAGCGAAGGGGTGCGGCTTGCGACCGCCGCGCAGCTCGGCCACCTCCTCCACCACACGTGCCGGAAGATCACGCCTTGCAGTACGCACCCCATGACGCTCCGCCACCGACCGCACCTCGAGGGCCTTGCGCAAAGCGCCCCCTATCCCCGCCAGAGCCTGTACGGGGTGACGGTTATGCTCGAAGGCGTCATGAAGAAACCAGAGGGCGCCCTCTAGATTGCGTTCACAAACGGCGCTCCCCAGCTCCCAAAACGCCTCCTCTCGAACTTGGCGCACGCCGACCGAGTTCACATCATCCGGCGTGATTAGCTCTCGATCCCCGACGAACAGGCACAGCTTCTCCATCTCTCCGGCAAAGAGACGCATCTCGTCTCCGATGCGACGCTTCAATGCTCTCTCGGCCTCGGGATGAAGGCGCTTGCCGTAACGCGCGAGCACATCGTCCCTGATCGCGCTTACATCCACATCCTCGACGTTTCGACCGGTCCGCTCGGTCTTGCAGGGAAGATGGACGCCCAGCCCCTCTATCAGCTTGGTCAGTGCCAGACGCCGGTCCGGCTTTGCGCATGTTAAAACGAGAACATTACCCGGCGGAGCTCCGCCCTCGAGCAGCCTCTCCAGCGCGGCCGTGTCCGTTCCCGGGGTCTTGATCTCCTCCTTCTCGATCAGAGATCGCATGGCGGCGAGAAACTCCGGGTTCACATCCTCGGCGGCGACTCCCAAATCCTTCTCCCAGCGCGAAGCGGGGGCTTCGGTGAGATCCGGCACGGACCATTTCGCCTTCGCCACCACGGTCATGAGCCTCCGCGCGGCATCCCTCTCACGCCCGTCCTTGTAGGACTGCATGGCGCGCCGGACTTCCACGCCAAGGTCGGCCTTGGCGGTAAGAAGCGTGGTATCGCGCACGACCACGAGCTTCGAACCACGGAGCATGGGCGCCTGCGCCAGGTCTCTGGCTATGACCCCAGGATCGGCGGTCGCTCCATCGAGCAGCGATAAGTTGAGGGCCCGGTTGGATGCCGGAACAAGTACATCCACCAGGGCATCCACGGCCTTCGAGATCAAGAACTCGTCGCCGGAAAAAAGATAGGCGGGTTTCGGGCCGTTCTTGGACGCCTCGGCGACCAGAGACTCAACGCTGGGGCCTGGTGCGCCGCCGCCGGGCGATGAACCGCGCTTCGAGGTTCGGCCGCGCCCTCTCATCCCGCCCCCTCGAACCCGGCCACAAGCCCCTCCATTACGAGTCGAGCGTTCACGTTGCCCGCAATATCCCGTCGAGCACCGGCTATGGCTTCAAGTCGTCGCACCAGCTCCTCCGCCGGAATGCGACGGGCGTCCGCGTCTATCTCCCGCGCAAGATCCGGGTTCATCATTACCGACGGGCTAGCCCCCGAAGCAGCCGCTAGAACATCTCTGTACCACAAAGACATGACCTCAAGTCGATTTTCAGCCGCCTGGCGGTTCCCTGAAAAACCCTCGGCAAAAGAAACCAGAGCCCCGCCATCCGATGGGTCAAGACCTCTCAGATCGAGGATGAGCTTGCGCCGCGCCTCGCCGGCATCTCCGTCCAGATCCAGCGCGCGTCCGAGTGAGCCGCCCGACAGGACAGCCAGAACCTCGGCGTTTTCTTGGTCTCCGCCGTTCCTTCGAACAAGCTCGCGCGCCACGAGATCAACGGGGAGAGGACCGAAGGAGATCCTGGCGCATCTCGACCTTACAGTAGGCAGAAGCATATCCGCGGCCGCCGTCACCAGAAGCAGTGTCGTCGCCCTCGGCGGTTCCTCCAGGGTCTTGAGCAACGCGTTTTGAGCGCTCTGATTCATCTTGTCCGCCGGAGTCAGTATCACGACCTTGTGACGAGCCTCGTACGGCGGCAGCCTCACCCGCCGCTCGAGTTCCCGCACATCGTTCACGCGGAGTTCGCGGCTGGGAGCAGCATCCAGCTCGCTGCTCGATAGGAGACCCCTGCTCACCGCCTCGGCCTGCGGCATGGCAAGAATCACGTCTGGATGGGCACCGTGCTCGACCTTTCGGCAAGCAGCGCATGACCCGCAGGGCCGGCTGGACCGCTCCTCGGTGTCACACACCAGGGACTTGGCGAAAGCCAGCGCTACCTTCTCCTTACCCACCCCCTCCGGACCGGCGAGCAGGTAAGCGTGATGCAGCCGGTCGCTGTTCAGTGCTTCACGCAACCGAAGTAGAGCACGTTCGTGCCCCAGAATGCCCGGAAATGCCATGGACGCCGTCTACCACAACAGGGCTGTCCCAGTCAGCCCGGTCTAATCCAGCCTCCGGGGCGATCGAGTTCTTCGCATTTCGCCGGTGATCAGCGCCGCCACCAGTTCCAGAAAAGAACCGTCCCGGGGGCCAGGGACAGCAGCCAGGCGATGACGCTCACCGCCGGCAGACCAAGGATCGTGTACTCATCGTAAGGAAGCGCCAGCACTCCGGAAACTAGAAACACGCTCCACGACAGCCCCACTATTACGATCTTATCTGTCCGCCGCCTATCCTCGACCTCCTTCTGTCTTCCTATGTCGTCGACCTTCAGCGTGAAGCGTCCCTGGTCGATGTCCTCCGCCAATCTGGTGACGACCGGCGGAACCTGCCTCGCCATCCTCGAGAGGCCGTGCAGAACATCTCCTCCCTTCTTCAGTAGGCGATCGGGGCTGTAACGCTCCTTGAGCAGCTCTCGTACGAACGGCTGCGCCTCCTCGATCACGTCCATCTCGGGCGCGAGCCTCTTACCCAGGCCTTCGACGGTCATGAGCGCCTTGGTGGACATGGTGTATGCCGTCTGTATGCGCATTCGGTATCGCATGGCGCCCTGCACCAGCTCTTGAAAAAGGCCCCCCACGTCGACCTCGCCAAGCGGCACGCTCTCTAGATAGCGCTCCCCGATTTCGTGTACGTCCGCCATGAAGGCGTCGTAGTCGACAGGACCCTCGCGCTCGCCCATCTCGAAAAGAATGCGGCCAAGCGCGTCGTAGTCCCGCTTGCTCACCGCGAACAGCATATCCACTATTCGATCTCTCATCTCCGGCGTAAGGCGTCCCACCAGGCCGAAGTCGAGGTAGCAAATACGGTTCTCCGGAAGAACCAGAATGTTGCCCGGGTGCAGATCGCCGTGGAAAAAGCCCACCTGGAAGAACTGCCTGAACAGGAGCGCCAAGGTACGTCTGGCCACGATCTCGGGATCCGCTAGGCCGCGCTCCACGGCCTCGGTGATCTTGGTGCCGCGGATGAACTCCATGGTCAGAATCCGCCCGCTGGAGCACTCCCGGTAGACCTTCGGCACCTTCAGATAGTCCACGTCCTTGAAGTTGCGCTCGAACCTCTCGATGTTTCGAGCCTCCTGCGCGAAGTCCAGCTCCTTGCGTATCGCTTTCTCGAACTCCCCCACTATGCCGAGGGGATCGAAGAGCCTGGCTTCGGGCACCACCTCCAAGAGCTGCCTCGCCAGAAAGTACAAGATGTCGAGATCGGCATCGATGATCTTCCGAATTCCCGGTCTTTGAACCTTTACCGCCACCTCGTCACCCAGCTCGAGCCTGGCCTTGTGGACCTGCGCCACCGAGGCAGCGGCCAGAGGTTCTTCTTCGAACTCGGCGAAGACATCCAGCGGTTTCCGCCCCAGCTCCTCCTGAAACACCAGCCGAACGTCGTCCAACGTCATCGGCTCGACGTCGTCTTGCAGGCCCTGGAACTCCGAGCATATCTCCACCGGTACGAGATCCGGCCTCGTGGAAAGGATCTGCCCGAACTTGATGAAGGTCGGCCCAAGCTCCTCGAAGGCGTGCCTCAGCCTCTTCGCTATTACGGTAGTGCTAAGCTGCGTAGGCGGCTGCGTGTCCGGCTCCGCCTCCATCTCCTGCCGGGCCTCATCCACCGCCCGGGCGACAGCCCGATCCTTCTTGGAAAAGCGGCCGAACAGAAAGCCGAAGCCGTGCCGCATGAGCACCGCCGCTATCTGCCTGAAGCGCCGAACATCCCTGAACGTGGTCCGGGCCGCCACGATATTCGTGTATACGGATCGAAGAGTGCTCACGTATGGGTTTGTAGCCCAACTTCACCCTTACGTCATCTTTACGCCGCCGCCGCGTGCCCGCCGGTTAGGGCTGCACACAATCGCCATCTTCGCATACCGTGGAGATGGCATTTGATTTCCGGGTTTAGAAATCCTGAAGATTGCTTGACCACTGGCCCCGTGCCGCGTGGTGTTGTTATGAATGAGTGCCACACGCGGCCTGTGCCGCCCCTACTGGGAGCAATGACATGGGTGTTCTCTCTCGCATAAGCACGCTCGTCAAGAGCAACCTCAACGAAGCGATCTCACGGGCCGAGAATCCGGAGAAAATCCTGTCCCAGTCCATCGAGGACATGCGGGACAACCTCCGGCAGGCAAGAAAAGAGGTCGTGGACACGCTTGCCCAGCAAAAAGTACTGGAGAAGAAGCTGGTGGCCGTGAATGACGCGGTCCAAGGTTGGGAGGCCAAGGCCGTCAGCGCCGTACAGGTCGGAGATGACGACCTGGCCCGAGAAGCACTGCGGCGCAAGGCGGCCTCGCAGAGCCAGAGCGAAGCCATGGCGGAGCAGGTCTCGATTCAAAAAGACTACGTGGAGAGCTTGAAGACCTCTCTTGCGGCACTGGAGAAAAAGATAGACGAGGCCAAGGCGAAGAAGAACGAGCTGATCGCCCGCCTGCGCGCCGCCAAGGTGAAGGAGGATCTTATTGCGGCACGAGAGGCGGCGACGGGAACTCACAAGGCTCTCGAGGACGACAGCGCATTTGCCGCCTTCGCCAGAATGGAAGAGAACATTCTACACCTCGAGGGCAAGGTCGAGGCCATGGAAGAAATGTCCGAAGCCGGTGCCCCACCTGAAAGCCGCGTCGATCTCGATATCGAGGCGAGGCTAAAGGAGCTGAAAGCGGGAAACACCGTCGAGGACGAGCTGGAGGCCATAAAGCGCCGCCTCTCCGGAAAGACGGAGGAGTAGAACGGCGGCCGTTCATAGGTCGTAGATCCGTCCGACCAGCCGCTCAACCACGCCGGAAGGCAGGACACCCCGGAGAAACGCGATTGTTCTCGCCCATCTGCCCACGGGCATGCGAGCCGGCATCCGGCGCCGGCGAGTGAGTCGCTCGACCGCCCGCGCCATCGATTCGGGGGATGCGCCGTCTCGCTCGGACCTTTCGACCGCTGCTAGACACCTTCTCGCCGCCTCCGAGTAGCATGAGGCATCGAGGGGCGAACACACACGCGCATCTGGAAAGCCCGTTGCGAAATCTCCGGGCTCAATGCAGCAAACCTGCACTCCGTGTGGGGCCAGCTCCAGTCTCATGGCATCGCTAAGTGCCGCCACCGCCGCCTTCGACGCGGAGTAGTGCGCCTGAAACGGCAAGGCTATCCGGCCGGCCAAGGAGCCTATCCAGAGCACTCTTCCACGGCGCTCCCTCAACGTCGGCAACAGCCGCTGTGTCAATCGCAGTGGGCCAAGCAAACTCACTGACAACTGGCTGTGCACCATCTCTTCACCGACCTCTTCGACAGGGCCGAACACACCGAAACCGGCATTATGTACGACTATGTCCACTCCACCCTCGGCAATCAGTCGGTCGACCAGGGCATCAGTCTGCGGGGATCGCAGCAGATCCAGAGGGAGAAACTCGAGCCTTGAAATGCTCTTCGCGGCTGCTTCCTCTGTCAGGGCACGCGCGCGATCGGCACGGCGCACCGTTCCGAAAACCCGATCGCCACTTCTGGCGAGGCACTCCGCGACGGCTCCTCCCAAACCGCTGCCGGCACCGGTCACCAGCACGGAGCGTATCACTCCCCCGCTAGATACTTCTCGTAGATCTTGTGCACCTTCCGCTCCGGCCTCGCGAACTGGGCCGCCAAGTCGTTCATGGCTGTGTTGTTCTCCAGAACCCACGTGACCTCCCCCGTCGTGTACCCGGCCTCGGCTCCCCGAATGAAGGTCTCATAAATGAGAAGACCCGCCAGCCCCTCCCTTCTATATCGCGGGAGAACGCCCAGCGCGTAGGGACGCAGCCTGGAGCGGTTTCCTTTCGCCAAGAGCAACCGGAGAAGGCCCGTTGGAAACAGCCGTCCGCGGCAAGCCCGGAGCACGTCGTTGTAGCAAGGAATGTTTATGACGCAACCGGCGGCCTCACCGCGCACCTCCACGAACAGGACCACGCGTGGGTCGGCCACCAGCCGCAGCTCTTGGACCATTCCCTTTACTTGAGCGTCGGTAAACGGAACGAACTCCCAGTTCTCGTTGAGCGAGCCGTTGAAAATGTTTTTTATGAGGCGCGCTTCATCCCAGACTCTTTTCATCTCAATGGGTCTGACCGTCACCTCCGGCCGCTGTTTCACCGGAATCGCCTTTTCGGCTATGGGCTCGGGGAGCTTATTGCTGTCGATGGCGTAGCTTAATAGATCCATCACCGGCCGGTACTCCGCCTCCTCCACCATTCTTGGATAGTACTCGAGGGAATAAGTCGTACCGAAGGTCGGCGGCAAATCGAAGCCTTCGGCCAGAAAGCCGACATATGGGTCCTCTTGTGTGAATCCGTATGGACCGAGCACGCGCCGGACCCCGCGCTTCGCCAGCCATCCTTCGGCCGCCTGGAACAGTGCCCCGGCGGCGGCGGCGTCATCCCGGCATTCGAACATACCAAAAGCGCCCGTGGCGCATTTCGTATCTCGGTTCTTCACGGAATCGATCGAGGCCGCTATCCGGCCAACTGGACGGCTCCCGCGCCGAGCTATGAACAACTGGGCCGAGCTAGCCCACTTACGAATGCGCCGCGCCAGATCGTGCCGAAACGGCGGAGCGTAAAGCGGCCGGTCGGCGTACAGAGAAAGGTCCATGTTGAGAAAGACGCTCAACTCCCTTTTCGATCTGACCGGCTCTACCGCCAAAATCGATTCGCACGATTGCCCCTCTGCCTCTGCCCGCGTCGTTGCCGCCGTGGCCATGGTCCCCCCGCCTTTGGATTGCGCCCAGGTGCCATAGCTAGTTGCACCCATCTCTCCTGGCAAGGGCCCGGCCGGGGGATTGCGGTAGACCGCCCTCGTTCCTAGTTCATCTGCTTGCAGCCGACGCAGCCATGGAAAGGAGCGCCGCGAGATGCGTGAGAGAGTTGACTCAGCAGCACCGAAACCGGAAGCCTCCGCCGACATCTTCGAGGTTTGCCGAAGCTACCAAGAGCCCTCTTTGGTGAGGGCGGCCGGCATCTACCCGTACTTCCATGTTCTCTCGGAGTCCGATGGGCCGCTGGTGACACTGAACGGTCGCGAGATCGTAATGCTGGGCGCGAACAATTACCTCGGCCTGGCTCACCATCCCGAGGTTCGGGAGGCGGCGCACGCGGCTTTGGACCGGTACGGCACCGGCTGCACCGGCTCGCGATTTCTCAATGGAAACCTGGAGCTGCACGAGCAGCTTGAAGAGGACCTGGCGGCCTTTACCGGAAAGGATGCGGCCTTGGTCTTCGCTTCGGGTTTTCTTGCGAACGCCGGGGTAATCGCCGCGATGGGCAATATCGACGGCGCGGTAATTCTTTCGGAGCGAGAGAACCATGCCAGCCTGATCGACGGAGCCCGTATGGCACGAGGCCGGCGTCATGTGTTTTCGAACCTCACGGAACTCGAGGAGCTGTTGTCCACGGAGCAACCTGGCAGAACGATGGTGGTGACCGATGCCGTGTTTTCAATGACAGGGCGCATAGCCGACCTTCGGAGCATGGTTGATCTGAAACGTCGCCATGTTTTTCGTTTATATGTCGACGATGCTCACGGTCTTGGAGTGTTGGGACCCAGGGGAGCCGGAACCGCCGCATCGCAGGGAGTAAACGAAGAAGTCGATCTGCTGTTCGGAACCTTCAGCAAGGCTCTCGCCAGCTTGGGCGGCTTCGTGGCCGGCGAAACGGCGGTCATAGATTATTTGCGCCACAAAGCTCGAACGATAATCTTTTCGGCGGCACTGCCTCCGGCCAGCGTGGCCGCGGCGATAGCCGCACTGCGGGTACTGCGAACCGACGCGGAGATTCACAAACGCCTCGCGGTAAACACGAATATGTGGCGCGAAGGCCTCCGACGAATCGGGTACTACACGATGGGAAGCACAACTCCCATTGTTCCGGTGTTCGTAGGCTCGGAATCTCTGGCATTTCGAATGTGCAAGGACCTGTTGGAGCTTGGCGTGTTTGCCACTCCGGTTGCTTATCCCGCGGTCCCTTACGGACAGGCTTTGATTCGAACCACGACGATGGCCTCGCATTGTAAAAGCCAGCTCGACAAAGCCCTGTTGGCCTTCGAATCGCTGGCGAAAAAGTATCCTCTAAAGCAGATTGTCGATGATGAGCTGCCCGTGGCCTCGGGGATAGACTTCACTTACGCCTTTCCTCCCGCCCACGGAGCATCGAAGGCGTAACCCTAACCGCCGCAAAACAGCTCGCCGGTAAAGAGCTTCAATGTAAAATGAGGCCCACCGCTTCCGCGATGAGCCTCGAGTCTTGCGCAAACGATCTGTATCAGCGCGCTATTCAGGCTGCACCGGCAACTCCGCCAACTGCTTTATCAGCAATGACGCAGAGAAAGCTTCTCTCTTCCAAGGCCGGGGCGTCAGTGGTAGCGCCAACGCATTCTTGGCCGGGTTGCGAATCGAAATGATAGCGTTCGGTTCGTAGGTCCTGATCAGCACCGAGTTCACAATTTGCCCGGCGCCACCCATATGACCGGCGACCGTCTCCAATGCCTCCCCTTCGAATTCGCCGTCCTCGAGATAGACCACAAGCTGCCCCTTCCTCTCGACGCTCACCTGCCATGTCACCTTGTAGATACCAGGCATCGGCAAGATGAACTCACTGTCCGAGTTCTCCAGCCTCGTAATTCCACTGATCCACCAATCTTCGTTCGGAACACCGTCACCAGGAAAGTCAACGGCACTACCGGGATAGACCTTTTTGGTGCACAAGGAAGTCATCCTTGCGTAGAAGTGGGCGTAGTTCTTGATGCCCGGAGGTCCCTCGGGACCGGTGTCTCCCTTCTCCCCCTTCTCACCCTTCTTACCTCTCTTTCCCTTCTCGCCTCTCTCGCCTTGCTCACCCTGCGGGCCCTGTTCACCCTGCGGGCCTTGTTCACCCTGCGGGCCTTGTTCACCCTGCGGGCCTTGTTCACCCT
>SLRQ01000040.1 GCA_007130885.1 Deltaproteobacteria bacterium | reverse complement strand
GTGCCCTCGCCTATCTTCAGGCAGAAAACTCCGTCCTGCGGGAGCAATTGACCGCCGCTGGCTGCAAGCCTCGCTTCACCGACAAGCAGCGCCGGAGGCTTGCTCGAGCTGCGAACGGTATTCCTCGGCGAGTGCTCCTCCGCCTCGGCACCATCGTCACCCCCGACACCCTCCTCAGATGGTACCGACGACTCGTGGCAGCCAAATACGATGGGAGCGTCAACCGTCGCGGGCGCGGCCGGCCGCCGATCGCCAACGACCTGCAGAACCTGATCGTCTCGATTGCTACCGCGTGCAGCTCCTGGGGCTACACGAGGATCCGTGGCGTCCTACAGAGCCTCGGCATCACCGTATCCAGGAGCACGATCGCACGAGTCTTGAGAGAGGCCGGTATCGAGCCGGCTCCTGAGCGGAGAAAGGCATGTCCTGGAAGACCTTCATTGAGTCTCACTTCGGATGCATCGCCGCCATCGACACCTTCACGGTCGAAGTGCTCACCTTCGCTGGGTTCGTTCGCTATCATGTTCTCTTCGTCATCGGCATCGCGACGAGGCAGGTGGAAATCACCGGGATCACGAACAACGCTTGCGGCGCATGGACAGAACAGATCGCACGCAATCTTACCGATGAGTTCGACGGCTTCCTTCGAGATGTCCGCTATCTCATCATGGACCGAGACCCCATCTTCACAGACCACCTTAGACAGATCCTCAGGTGGCGTGGTGTAGAGGCAGTACGCCTTCCTGCTCGTAGTCCAAATCTAAATTCGTTCGCCGAGAGGTTCGTGCTCTCCATCAAGTCAGAATGTCTCTCCAAGATCATCCCGCTTGGAGAGGGTCACCTGCGCTGCGCCATCAGAGAATTTGTCGAGCATTATCACAGCGAAAGACCGCACCAGGGGATCGACAACGTTCTCATCGACCAGCCATCAGGGGCAGCAAACGACGACGGAGAGATCTTCTGCACCGAAAGATTGGGTGGTGTGCTCAAGCACTTTCGCCGATCGGCGGCCTGAGGCTCTTGGACCAGGCAAGTTCGTGAGGCCATATCCAGGAGACTGGTGTGCTCGGATGAGGCGAGACCAGCTCGGGCTCGGCCGAACCGCACGTTCCGAGTTTCTTCCTGCACCTCGATTCCGATCGCAAACAATGTTGAACAGTCTTGAGAAGCTCCTCTTTCCCCGCAGCCTAGCGCAGAATCTCGGTCGTCCGAGAAATGGGACAGGACGAGGTTTGACTTGACTAAATGCACTTACTTTACTTTGCGTTCAGGATGGCTTATTTAGTCAAGTATGAAGGTGCCGCCCGAACATCTGGCCATGCAAGAGATCGCCGCGCGTCTTGCCGAACTGGTTGGTGTCGACCAGAGCGAGATTCGTCGAGAGACAGGCCACGGTGCTCCACAGCGTGATGGAATCATTGCGGTCGGACCTTTCACCTTTGTCGTCGCGTGGAAGGGCTCGGGGCTGGCTGCCCAGGTGGCAGCGGCCGTCGAGCAGGTCCAGCGCTACGCTGCGGACATCGACGGAGCAGTCCCCATCGTGGCCGTCCCCTTCATGGGCGAAGCAGGGCGTGAGCGCTGTGCAGAAGCAGACGCCGCCTGGCTGGACCTGTCGGGCAATGCTCGGATCTTCGCGCCAGGACTACGGATCTTGGTCGAGGGCAAGCCCAACCAGTTCAAGCGACGAGGCCGTCCTTCTTCGGCCTTCGCACCCAAGAGCTCGCGCGTCACACGTTGGCTGCTCATGCACCCCAACGAGCCGTTGACCCAGCGAGAGATCGCCAGGGCTACCGATACCGACGAGGGTTACACGAGCAAGATTGTGAGCAGGCTCGATCACGACGGGCTGATCGAAAAGGACCAGAGCGGAGCTATCAAACCGCGCGACCCCGACCTCTTGCTCGACGCCTGGCGGGAGGATTACGACTTCTCGAAGCACCACCTTGTGCGAGGTCACGTAGCTGCTCGTTCCGGGGATGTGTTGTTGCGGCAGTTGGTGGGTTCTCTGAAGAAGGCATCGACCGAGTTCGCGGCAACCGGCCTGACAGCGGCCTGGCTTTTGGATCGTTTCGCCGGGTTCCGCACGACCACCCTCTACCTGGCGAAGGACCCCACGCCCGAGCTGCTAGCTTCGCTGTCTTTCCGAGAGGATGAGCGCGGCGCCAATGTCTGGCTCGTCGTGCCCAATGACGAAGGGGTCTTTCATGGTGCCTGCGAGGTCGAGGGCATTCGATGTGTTCACCCGGTCCAGGTCTACCTCGATCTTGGGGCGCATCCCGAGCGCGCCGACGAAGCCGCGAGCAAGCTGCGCACCTCTCACCTGCATTGGAGAACCAATGCCTGACAAACCGACCACCGCCGCTGGCTACAGGAGCGAGCAGGTCGAGCTCGTCCGTGCCACCTGTCTCCACGTCGCCACCAAGCTGGGCGACATTATGGACGAGCTGGTGGTCATCGGCGGGTTGGTGCCGTCGCTGCTCATCAAACAGGATGAGCTGCCGGAAGGCGCCGATGCCCACGTGGGCACCATGGATCTCGACGTGGGTCTCACCCTCGCCCTCTTGGACGAGGGCCGCTACAAGACTCTAACTGAGAGGTTGCGCCGCGCCGGCTTCGAGCAGGACGTCAACGACGAGGGCAATCCGACCCGGCAGCGCTGGAAGATCGAGAAGCAGGAGAAGGTCACCGTCGATTTCCTGATTCAACCCAGCCTCCCCGATGACAAGGGCGGCAAGCTGCGAGACATCGAGTTCGACTTCGCGGCGGTCATCGCCCCCGGTTTGCACCTCGCCTTCCAGGACCACGAGCGCGTTTCGCTCGAGGGCAAGACCATCATGGGTGAACAGGCGAAGCGCGACGTCTGGGTGAGCGGCCCGGGCGCTTACGTCGTCCTCAAGTCGATAGCCTTTCGCTTACGCGGAGAGAACAAAGACGCCTACGACCTTTACTACCTCGTGCGGAATTTCGGTGCGGGCGTGGATGACGTCGTCGCGCGGCTCACGCCACTGCTCGGCGACCCGTCGGCTCAGCAGGCGATCGACTATCTGAAGGAAGACTTCCAGCATCACGACGGCACAGGTCCTCGCCGGGTAGCCGAGTTCATCACTGGCGGTCCCGACGACACGATCCAGGCTGATGTCATGGGCTTCATCGGACGCCTGCTCGCGCGCTGCACCATGTAGAAGTCTTCTGGAGGCTCCATTTTCCGAGTCCTCGTCCTGTACCAGAAGTCGATCGAGGCATATTCTGGCACGCAAGCGTGAGTGCGCTACCCACAGTGGATGCCGCCTAACCCCCTACATTTTCTCATCCTTACTGCCGCTGCCTGGCTCAATCGACATCAGCAGAGTGCCCTCGCCTATCTTCAGGCAGAAAACTCCGTCCTGCGGGAGCAATTGACCGCCGCTGGCTGCAAGCCTCGCTTCACCGACAAGCAGCGCCGGAGGCTTGCTCGAGCTGCGAACGGTAT
>SLRQ01000068.1 GCA_007130885.1 Deltaproteobacteria bacterium | reverse complement strand
TCGAAGAAAGCTCTCGAAGAAAGCTCTCGAAGAAAGCTCTAGCGTGAGATCGACCGACCGCCGACCATTGATTGTGATTGTGACATAGCCCATCGTCGTCCCCGCGGAAGCGGGGACCCAGCCCCGGGAGCCGCTGTGGCCACGACCCGCCGCGTTCGGGTCTCGCGGCATCGTCCCAGTTCCCGTCCCCGTCAGGGTCTCGCGCAGAGCGGATGTTGTCCACGAACGGGCTGGTGTAAGTTCGGCGGGTTCGTCCTGGCGAACCTAGCGGCTGCCATTCCCGATCGGGAGCAACTCTCTGGACTTCGCCGTCACCACGGCCTATCATTCCCGTTCGGGAACGCAGACCCGCAATTGAAGAGGGAAGAGGCATGGCATTACCGATCGGGAAAATAGAGTCGCCAGAGAATCTCGGCGAAATGATCCGCACACGGCGCAGGGAGCTGGGCCTGTCTCAAGCAGATCTCGCCGGGCTATGCGGCGTGGGCACCCGCTTCGTCTCAGAGCTGGAGCGGGGCAAGCCGACCGCCCGACTGGGCCTCGCTCTCGTCGTTGCGCGAAACCTCGGCCTCGTGCTGGAGATCAGGCTCCGTGAATGGGACGGCGGCGGGCCATGAAACTCTACGCGCTGGATGTATATCTTCGCGGAGTTAAAGCCGGCCGGATGGAGGGCCGAGCCGCGGCCCGCATGCGCTTCACGTACGACACGGAATTTCCCGCACGACCTGGCGCCATCCCCCTGTCGATCTCGCTTCCGTTCGGGCCGGAGAGCTTCGACGAGGCCCGAACCCGGCCCTTCTTCGCGGGCCTCCTCCCCGAGGGCGTCGTGCGGGAGGCGCTGGCCAGACGGCTGGGGCTCTCGCAGACCAACGAGCTGGGCCTCCTCGAAGCCATAGGCGGCGAGTGCGCGGGGGCCGTCGCCGTAGTTCCGGCCGGTGATGATGCTCCGGCACACGGTGGCTATGAGGCGCTCGATGAGGAGCGTCTCCACGACCTCGTCGGCCGACTACCATCCCGTCCTCTTCTCGCCGGCGAGGGAGCGCTGCGCCTTTCCTTGGCGGGCGCCCAGCACAAACTGCCTGTCTTCCTCGACAACGAGACTGTGTCGCTTCCGAAGGGGGACGCGCCGAGCACCCACATCCTGAAAGTGCCGATACGCGATGTTCCCGAGACGGTGGAGAACGAGGCATTCTGCATGGCTCTTGCCCGGGAGTGTGGTCTGTTGGTGCCGGACGCGTTCGCGCGCCGTGTCCGCGGCAAATCCGTCTACTTCGTGCGTCGCTACGACCGGGCGGTGGGGAGTTCCGGTCGCATCGAGCGACTGCACCAAGAGGATCTCTGCCAGGCGCTCGGGATACCCCCCGAGCTGAAATACGAGCAAGAGGGAGGGCCGAGCCTGGCGTCCTGCGTGGAGCTGTTGCGAGGCCATAGCGTTCAGCCGGCGATCGATGTGCGCGCACTCATCGCCTGGACGGCCTTCAACCACCTCATCGGCAACGCGGATGCGCACGGAAAGAACATCGCGCTCCTCCTGCTGGGCAGCGGCCCCCGCCTTGCTCCCTTCTACGACCTGCTGTGCACCGAGATCTACCCGGGGCTGACCGAGCGGCACGCCATGGCGATCGGTGGCGAGAAGCGTCCCGAGTGGCGCATGGATCGCCACTGGAAGAGGCTCGCGGATGAGCTGCTCGTGGGTTCCGCGCTGGTCCGGAGGTTGGTGAGCGAGATGGCGAAGCGTGTACGAGCGGCGGCACCCGCGCTCGCAAAGCGTCACGACGCCGGCATCGTCGGGAAGGTTGTGGAACTGGCCGTGAGGCGCGCGGAGCAGACCTTGGAGCGACTCGGGGTCTGAAGGCGGCCCTCGAGCGTTTGCCTCCCCGGCTCATGGCCTGCGCAGCGTGAAGCAGGCGATCACCGGCGCCGTAACCTTTATTCAGCGCGGCGACTCGGCAGTCTGCGGGTTGCCAGTATAGGCAGTATAGGTGCAGTATAGGTGCCTGCAGTATAGGTGCCAGGCACTTGTTCTGTTGTTCTGTTCTGTTGGCGGGCGCGGATAGACCGGGCGAGGCATGCGACACGGCAAGGAAGGTACTGGTGCCGGCGCATCACGAGTAGTAAGCTGGCCACCGTGGTCAGAGCACGTGACACCACCGCCGATTTGCACCGAATGCAACTCCCGGCGGTTCGACTAATGGGTTGCCGTCTTTGCCTCGAGGTTATCCAATGAAGGCCGGAATACAGGTTCCCAAGGAAGCTCTCGCCATGTTCTGTCGCGAGAGAGGCATACGCCGATTGGCCCTTTTCGGCTCGGCCATTCGTGAAGATTTCGGGCCGGACAGCGATGTCGATCTGCTCGTCGAGTTCGAGCCTGGGCGCACCCCCGGCCTTCTCGGAATTGCACGCATGGAACGAGAGCTTTCCGAGTTATTCGGCGGGCGGAAGGTGGATCTTCGCACTCCGGAAGATCTTAGTCGCTATTTCCGCGACAAGGTCGTGACCGAGGCGGAGGTGCAATATGCAAGAAGCTGATCTGGTGCGCTTGCGACACATGCTTGATGCGGCACTCGAAACAATGGAGTTCGTACGCGGACGAACGAGAGGCGATCTGGACAAGGACCGTCAACTGGTGTTGGCGCTTGTGAAGGAAGCGGAAATCATTGGAGAAGCCGCAAATCAGTTGTCGCCCGCCACTCGTGGCGGGGCTCCCGAAATCCCCTGGGAGGATATCATCGGCATGCGTCACAGACTTGTGCACGCCTACTTCGATATCAATCTGGACATCCTCTGGCAGACGGTGCGAGAAGACTTCCCCGGCTTGGTCGCCGATCTTCGGCCCCTCATCGAGTGCATGGGGTTGGACGAAGACGAGTTGCCTGAATAGGTGAATAGGTGCCCGATCTTCGGTGAATAGGTGCCAGGCACTTGTTCTGGGCACTTGTTCTGGGGGTGACGTGGGGAAGCGGGGGTGTCGTGGGGGAGGCGGGGAGACGTGAGGAGGAGCGGGGTTAGGTGACGGGAGACGGGGTTCCCTCGTCGAGGTCGAGGCGCATGACCTCGACCTTGCTTCCGGCTGGAAACAGCGCTTCGCCCTCCGGTAGCACCAGAAGACAGTTGCCCATGTGCGCCGCGGTCAACAGAGCGGAGGACTGGCTTCCCGTGAGGGAGGCGGAGATCTCGCCGGCTTCGTTCAGATCGACTCGGCCGCGCAGGTAGTACCGGCGCACGGGCTTCTTCTTCACATCGTGAGCCAGCACGGCCCGGCTCATCGGCCGGAAGAGCAAACGATGGCCTTGCATTAAACGCAGAGCCGGTCGCACGAAGACCTCGAAGCCCACGAACGTAGAGCTGGGGTTGCCGGGCAAACCGAAGAACGGGACGCCGTCGACGGCTCCCATGGTCTGCGGGTTGCCGGGCCGCATGGCTACCTTGAAGAAGTCCAGCTCGCCAATCTCCTCCAGTACGGGTCGCACATAGTCGTGCTCGCCCATGCTTACCCCACCGGAAGCAATGATGTAGTCGGTCTCCGCCGCGGCTTTCAGTAAAGCTTTTTTCGTATCGTCCGGATCGTCCCTGACCACGGGGTACCTGTAAGGCAGTCCTCCGGCGGCGATGACCTGGGCGGATAGCGAGTAAGAGTTCGAGTTCCGGATCTTTCCAGGACCGGGGGCCTCCGTCACGTCGACCAGCTCGTCTCCGGTCGAGAGCACCGCGACGCGAGGGCGCCGGTAGACCAGCGCCATGTCATGGCCCGAGGAGGCAAGCAGCCCGACCCCGGCGGGTCCCACCACTTCGCCGGCCGACACGACCACCTCGCCGGCCTTCACCTCTTCGCCGCGACGGCGCACGTTCTCGCCGGCGGAGGGCTCTCTTTTTACCAGGACCGTCCCTCCGACCTCCGCGTCCTCGGCGCCCGGCTCGGTATACTCCACCATTACGACCGTGTCGGCACCGGGAGGCATGGGAGCGCCGGTCATGATTCGAGCTGCCTGGCCCTCTCCCACCTCCACGCTCGAGTATTCACCGGCCGCGATGTGCGAAACGACCGAAAGCGTGGCCGGCGCATCGCTGGAGGCCCCGATTACATTGGCCGCGCGGACGGCGTAGCCGTCCATGGCCGAGTTGTCGAACGGCGCTATGTCTATGTCGGAGCACGCATCCTTTGCGAGCACGCGGCCGAGCGCCTCCAGAAGAGGGACACGTTCGTGCTCTAGGGGGCCGCAACGCTTCAAGACCCGCTCGCGAGCTTGCTCAACTGTAATTGCCATCTGTTCCTCGCATGAATCAACTTGTTGAATCGAAAGGCACCTCACACCCAGACGCCGCTCAGGGCTCCACCTCTTCAGGCTCGGAGGAGGCCGCAACCCGCTCCGCATCGAAGCTGAGCCCCCGCGCCTGGGCGCGATCCACCTTCGCCGCGAAGGACACGAAATCGACGTACTCGCCGGGGTCCACCCGCGTGAGAGCCATCTCGAAACGCTCGCGAACGACGGCTCCGTTTTCTTCTTCCTCCACGGTCCTCAAGAAACTGCCGAAACGACCGTTCAGGGAAACCGGGTCGGGCCTTCCTGCCAGCGAATATCCTTCCGGCAGGCTGAAGGTGGCGTCGAGCAGCCGAACCGTTTCCTCCTGCAGCAGCAAGGGAAGGTTCCGCTCGGCCAACCGAACCAGGCGGCGCGATATCAGGGCCGGAAAGAGATCCCCCCCCGGCGCCTCTATTACATCGTCACGAACTCTTGCCCACCCGTTCACCGTAAACCTGTAACGCACGACCAAGGGGGCACCGGGCTTCACGTCCGCCCCATCGCCCTCCAGCTCGAGATCCTGAAGATGTATCGGCCCGAAGAACTGAGCAAGCGATCCCTCGACGGCCTGACGGCGCCGCTCGTCGCTCGCGCCTTTCATGCCTTCACGCACCGTCGCCGCCCAAAAACCCGTGTAGGTATCGAGGCCCTCGGCGGTGAGGTTGCCTTGCTCATCGATAATGAGGTGGAGGCTCGAGCAACGGGACTCCTGGTCCTTAGGAGCCTCCGGAGTCGTCACCACCTCGGTCTTCCTTCCGGGTTCAGCGAGCAATATGGCCGACGCTCCGGAATGGACGGGCCGCAGCGAGCCGATGGGAGCGGTTCGCAGATTCTGATCAATCCAGACGAACGGACCACCGTCGGCGGGGTCTGCCCGCAGCACCGCGTACCTGTAGAGATCACCGGAAGGAAACCTTCGGGGGGCCGGATCGGCGTCGAAAGGCCGAACCAGCACTATTCGACTGTCCATGCCAAACGCGGAGAGCAGCGCCCTGGTGACCAGCAGGCGATTCCCCCGGCCCCTTGCAAGCGCGTGGCTTGCTTGATCGTTCAGGCGGGTCGAGGGGACGGAGCCGCGCACGCGCTCGTTGACCTTCTCGGCGATGACGTGGACGAGCTCCCTCCGGTCATCCAACACGGACTGCGGCAGAGAGCCCGCTATTTCGTCCGCGAACCGCGATATCCCGTGATCGACGCGCGCCCTGCCGGCCTCGTAGTCGCCCCAGCTATCCCCGTAGACATCCGGGCCCGAGCCGGCTCCCACACGAACCCATGGCAGAAGCTCCTCGGCGTAGGGGCTGTCGTGCTCCGGCATCAGCGGCTCCACCTTCTCGGCCTCGTAGCTGAAGACCAGGTAGCCGTCCTTCTCGGCCGGCTGCGAAACCTCGATGTTGCCCGCCTCCACCTCCAAGCCGGCCGCCACCGGCGCTCTCGCAACGTAGGTCACCTTGTGAAGCGGAACATCGAACACTCGCAAGAAGAAGGGGCTGGAGGTCCAGCCGGGGACCGGAGCACTGCGAGGGCCGCTCAACAAGAGGTAGTCCAATACGATGAAATCACCGACCTCCAGTCCGGCAAGAGTGATTGTCTCCTTTTGCGGAGTAATCTCCGGATCGAGAAGACGCCCGTCCGGCTTGCGGGTGTGTAGATCGATGATCTCCGCACCGCTCGGCACGGACACCTCGCCATGCTGCTCGAGCCCCCGCTCATTCATGATCCGCGTCACCATCTGGACCCGCTCGACTACGACCGGCCGCACCGGGTCCTCGGCGAAGACCTCCACCCCGGCGTGATCCACAACGAGAACGGCGTCGGTTCCCCAGCTACGCTTGCCCTCATCGGCTTGATAAGCCTTTATCGCTTCCTCCAGGTCCAGCGCGGCCCACTCCAAAAGCTCCTCTCCCTGCTGAAAAGCCAGAGCGCGTCGCAAACGAAGGGAACCGGGGTCGAGCTCGAGCGCCTTGCCTCGCAGAGCGAAGGCGGCAACGTCATCTCCATCCAGTGCCGCAAGACCGGCAAGTCGCTCGACGAGAGACGCGGAAGCCGGCTGAAGCTCACGAATCCCCTCCAACTCGGCAGAGGCCTCGGACCGCAGTCCCTCGGCGGCCAAGAGCTCGGCCAAACGCACTCGTTGCTGTGTTCTGGTCGGCCTGTCGCCCGTCCACTCCTGAAGGACGTCGATCGCGGCTGCCCTGTCGCCCCGCCGGGCCAGGTGGTCCGCCCACATGAGACGCTCCGATGACCCGCAATTCCGAAGAGCGGCTGCTATCTCATCGACGCCCCCGATGTCGTCGTCCGCTCGGCGGGCACCGTAGACCTCCCCTGCCAAACCGCAGTCGTCAGGATTGGCCGCGTAAGCTTCCTCGAGAACTCCCCGGGCCAGAACATATTGCTGTTTGGCCGAAAACAGTCTTGCCCGCGTTCGAGCCAGCCAAGGAGCGTGAGGAGAGACGATGGACGCCTCGTCGAGCAAGGCGCGGCCGTCATCGTAACGTCCCTGGTCGATCGCGATCCTCGCCGCCAGAATACGGGCCGACACATGGGACGGGTCCAGCCTACCCGCTTTCTCGGCGGCGGAGCCGGCGCGCCCAATTCGAAGCTCACGCGGCAGGGCTGGATCGTGGTAAGCCAGCCAGGCCGAAAGATAGTAGGCCGGAGCGAACTTGGGTGCCGACGCCATAGCCAGCTCGGCGTGTGCCTTCGCATGGTCTCGATGCACCTCGTGCAAGCGAAGCGCCGCGAAGTAGCTTGCCAGAGCTCCACTTGGATCGGCCTTGAACCGTCGCGCTATCTCTCTTTCGGCGTCCTTCTCGGGATCGGAATCGAGAACCTTCACCGGTGCCTTTCCTTGATTCCGTTCCTCGCGGCCATTCCACCACCGTTCCGGTTCCCCCGCGGCAAGCTCGAAGGTGAGGCCGGCGGGACGACCTTCATCGTCAAGGAGTCGAACGGCAAACTTTCCACCTCCGATTGCGCGCACGACTCTTACAATCAGCCGGTGGGAGCCCTCGGACAGCCTGACCGGCTGGATCCCCATTACAGGAGGGCGCTTTCGGATATCGTCACGCCGCAACACCTCGACCCCCGACATAACGACCTCGATGTCGGACCGACTGCTCCAGGAAAGGAGAAACACGTCTTCCTCGGGCACCTGCACGTCCACAGCGGCATAGAAGACGTCACCGATTGGAGGTGTCCCAAGGAGCTCCAACCGTCCTTCCGGCGCAAGCTCGACCCATGGAACAATCTCACCAAACGGCCCCTTCATCCTCGGGGGAATGGCGCCTTCCTCGAGGTGCCGAAATAGTGACCCTTCGGTCTCCAACCTGGAGAACCTCGAGAAGGGCCCCGCCACCGTCCAGGCGGGCGGCGCTCCAACACGTGCCAGGTCCAGAGCACCGCCTGGATCCCCGCGATCATCGAGCTGCCGCCAAAGCAGCTCTCGAGCGGCTATTCTAGTCGCAGGCGGGACACCCGATGCCTCCACCAGCCCGCTCAAGACACGCGCGGCTTCCTCGTCGACCTCGGCATTCGAGCCCAGAACCGACTCCAGCAGTATGAGCGCCACGTCGGCCAGTATGTCACCTGGATGAGCCTCTAACAGAGCGAGACAATGCGCCGCCGCGGCGTCGTAATCCAGCCTTCCCCTAGCCGCCTCGGCAAGCCCGAGATAAGCCAGGGCCGACGGCGCCTCCATCGAAAGGGCGCGCTCGAAACGCTCTATTGCCAGATCCTCTCCACCGCCATGCATCCAGGCCAGCCAGCCGCCGAGGGCCATGTCATCGGACGTTCCCCTCGCAGCCAAAGCCAGGTGCCACCCGAGTGAAAGCGCCTCCTCGGAGGATTTCTCCGCCTCCTCGGGCTCCGGGATGGGTCGCATCAGATCGGGCGCACGCCCGGCGCAGGCCACAAGGACAGCAGCCGCGGCTACTGTCGATACTCTCGCCAAGAAGCCCATGTCAACGGTCCTCCTCTTCCGGAGTTCTCACCAGCCGCACCTCGCGGGCAATGGCGCGATCGACCCTTCCCAAGAACTCTCTGAACTCCGGATACTCGTCGGAGGCAATTCGGAAGGCGGAAAGCACGACCTCGATTTCCACTGAGATCACGCCCCCGCGGATCTCGTACGCGGCGCTGAACCTGCCATACGGCGACTCGAAAGCCAGGCCCTCCGGAAGGTACGCAACCATCCAACCTTCCGGCGGAAGCACTCGAACCTCGTGTACGCTGGTAAATGGATAGTCCAACACGAGATCATGCCGCCTACTGGCCAAGGGAGCATACCGCTCTCCGTAGCCTCTCCCCTCGCCAACGGGCCGAAGCGAGAGCCGTTCACCTTCTCTCCGGCCGAACCGGGGCAAGAACAGATCGAACCCTGCTCTCACAGGCTCTTCGAGCTCGTCCAAGCCATCCATCTCGAGCCTGGTCACCTTGACTCCAGGATGAGTCCTGGCCCATGACTGCTCGTATAGTCTCAGCCTATCCTCCTCTGCCCGAAACGCGCGCCGGTAGCTCGGAGCCGCGGTCCCTTTCAGCTCGAAGGTGCCTTCCGCCGAGGCCGTGCCGTCCTCCTCTAGATCGACCATCAAGCGAGTCACTGAAGTATTCTCGTCCGGCCCGGACACCGGCGCGTAACCGAACGCGGAGCTTTCCGGATCCTGATGGTCGACCACCAGCACGGCGGCGTCCTGGTCCTGCCTCGGCAGCTCCCCTGTTCCGGCGAACCTTGCGGTCCCGTCCAGCCACAGGTCGAGCTCGGGCACGTACAGGATGGCATGGTTGAACACGGCCAGTGAAGCTGGGAAGTCCGGAACCCGCCCATGCCGGCGCATCCTAAGGATGACCATACGAGAGTCGATGCCGACAGCACCGAGCAACGCATGCATCAACGACGCCTTGTCCTTGCAATCACCGAATCTTCTGTCGTGGACCTGATCGACTCGATAAGGCTTGTAGCCGTGAATGCCGAACTCCAGCCCCACATAACGCGTTCGCGTCACCACATAGTTGTGAATGGCCGCCACTCTTCCGGCGACGTCTTCTTCGGGAATGTCCTCCACCAGATCGTGCGCCACCGTGACGAGTGAGGAGGACGGCCGAATCTGCTCCTCGATCAGCCGCCACCACCAAGCCGCCACCTCCTGCCAGGTCTCGTAGGTGGACACGTGCAGGAAAGCGGCAACCTCGGCCCAACCGGGCATCCCCGGCTCGGACACGATCTTTTCCAGATCGGCCGCCGTCCAGGAGAGCACTCTTATGCCATCGTCCAGAAGCTGTTCTTCATGCCGAACATCGGGAAGCTCGATGTCGTTATAGAAGAACTCTCGCTCTGCTGGAGCGAGCAAGACATAAGACCGGCGCGCGATGGGAGAAGAGGACTGGAAGTATGCGATATCTCCAAAGTAGTCACCGAACATGTTGTCGGCGGACACGTCCTCCCGCCTCCATACGAGCTCCACGACGTCGCCCGGATTCACTTCCGGAAAAGAGAGCTGCCTTGCTCGCCGATCGAAGTACAAACGTGCCCACGGCTCCGAAAGGCTCCTCTCTCGTTCCGTCCTGGCGGAAAGGACCGACCCGTCAGGGCGAATGACCCGCGCCTGCTGGATTCGAAGCACCTGGTCGCCGGGCGTGTATCTCACGGAGCGAGAGCGCATCCGATCGGCACCCCTTTGCGTAAAGACCTTGTGCACCTCTTGATGGACGCGGGTGGAAAGACCGCTTCGGTGAACCTTGACCACCGTATTTTGTGCGAGCGCCACGACATCCTCGTCCGCGAACTCTTCGTTCTCGGCGACCTCGGCGAGGGCCCGCCCGTCATCCAGAAACGGCGCCGAGAAGTCCTCCCCCTCCTCCTCGAGTAGAAGCCGAAGATTGCCGATCCGGGGATCCTGCGGCCTCCTCTCGAAAGCAATTTCGAGATGCTCTCGGGCAACGTAGACGTCGCCTTGCCGGAGGTGGTGCAAGGCACGACGGAGATGGACATCGGCATTGTCGGGAGCGAGCTCGGCTGCTTCGGCGTAGAACCGCTCCGCCTCAACCGTCTCACCGTTGGCGGAGAGAAGATCGGCCAGACGCAGTCGACCTCTCACGTCGAAGGGCTCGAACCTTAGACCCTCCTCCATCACTTCGACCGCTTCCTTCAATCGACCAAGGTCCAGCACCACGGAGGTCAACGCTCCCCGAAGCCCCCTGTCCGCGGGATAGAGACCAACGCCGACCCGCAGTCGCTCGGCTGCTCTCTCCGGCCGTCCCCCTCCTTTTTCAATGGCCGCCTCCCTCGCTATGACATCCGGAGCCAGCGGATGATCCGCGACCAAGGCGGCTACCCGCCTCCGCCGGTCTTCACTGAATCCGACCTCCGCCTCCGCGTCGGCGAGCGTCAAGGCGGCGTAAACGTGGCCGGGAGCTCCTTCAACGACTCCACGAAGGTAAGGAAGGGCTTTCCTGGTCTTGCCTCTCCCGCGCCAATATAGGCCCAAGTCGAGTTTGGAAGGCACATGGCCGGAATACTCTTCGATGGCCGCCTCCAGCGACAGCCGGCGGCGGTTGAAGTCGACCTCGTAGGAAGCAACCAGGTGGTGCAGGTCCGCAAGCTTTCGGCTCGCATCGCTGGAATCAGGATTCGAGGAGGCGGCCTCGACCGCTTTTCGCGCGGCTTCGAGGTGCTCTCTCTCGGTTCGATCGAAGGGGTGGCGAAGAGCCAACACCCGCGCGAGGCTGCCGAGGGCCACCGCGTCGTCGGGGTTCTCCTCGCAAACTTCGACGAGATCGCCGAGCACGGTCTCGGTCTCGGGGGGCGATCCTCCGGCGGGACGTTGCACCTCGACTCCGTCCGGCGAAACGGACCTCACGGCTCGAAGCGGCAATCCAGCAGGATCGGTAAGCCGGAGGTAATAGCCCAGGTCGCCTTGACGATGGGAGAGCTTGATCAGAAGGGAGTTTCTTCCTTCCCGGAGCTGGAGGCCGACCGCGTGCTGATCGAACCGAGCCGGATGATCGGCTCTCGATGAAAACACCTCCTCACCGTTGAACCAGACCTTCGCGGCCCCCGGAGCGCCGAACCGAACGGCGCCTTCCTTGGCGCGGCGGCTGTCGAACGCGGCCCGAAGATAGACCACCACCTCTCGGCTCGGCTCCACCAAGGCGGAGAGATCCACGTATCCGAGAGGAAAAACGTCGGGCAAAGCGCGCCAGGAGACCACCCCGTCCTTCCCATCGAACTCGGCGGAGGGATCAGGCGGCCGGCCGGCAAGCCAGGCTTCCTCGGGAGGCCACACGGTATCGAAGCCGGCACCGCCATCGTTATCGAACGGACCGGCGAACCAAACCTCCGAGAGCATTCCCAGCCCGTCCATCCATTGCCTTGCCATGGGGAGGCGCCCTCGTCTCCACTCCGTCCTCGCGACCTGAAGGCGCGCGTACGCTTGCACCTCGGGGTGGGCCCTTCGGTCGGTGGCGGCACGGGCCAGCACTTGACTCAAGGTGGGAAGCACCGTGGCCTCGTCCAGGAGACGACCGAGCTTCGACACATGTAGAAGCGCCTCGGGCTCTCGGATCTCTTCCTCGAGAAGCGTGGTGAGGCGAGCGACCTCGGCGTCGGCGTATGTCTCCTGCTCGGGGCCTATCGCCCACACGACATCCGGCGCGATCCATGCGGCCAGCATGACCGGCAGCACGAGAGTACGGAGCCCCTTGCGAACGACGGCTGGATTCTGGTCTCGCGTCATGTGTCTAGCTATCTACCAGGCTTCGCAAAACCTTTCGAACGAAACAGGGCCCGGCTGCGAGAATACAAAAAAATAGGGCAAAGCATTCCGTGGCAAGCTACCGCGGAAGTCCGTGCACTGCGTCCGGTAACATCATGTATACAGCCGCTGTGAGAGGCCGGGGGTCTTCGGTTTCGAATAACGCGGCGCACCCACGAGCCCAGCGTCAATTTGAAGGCCCTGAACGGATTCAGTTGGCGGTGGCGAAGTGCGGAGCCCGTTAGGCGAAACCGATGCCACCGGCCGTTGGGGAAAACTCGCGGCTTGATGGATTCAGCCGCTGTGAGAGGCCGGGGGTCTTCGGTTTCGAAGAAATGGATTCAGTTGGCGGTGGCGAAGTGCGGAGCCCGTTAGGCGAAACCGATGCCACCGGCCGTTGGGGAAAACTCGCGGCTTAGTGGGGAGAATGGTCGATCTGGCCAGCGATTGCCGGAAAGTGATAGGTAGACACCACCAATCCGAGCACGGAATCATCAACAAGGAGACCACACCATGGCCGAGTTCCAAACCGATGCACGCGATGTGAAGTTCGCCCTGCTCGACCACATCGGCATCGAGAAGCTCTTCGACTACCCGAGGTACCAGGACCTGGATCGCGCGACCGTCGAGGCCATTCTCGACGAAGCCTACAAGCTCGCGCGAAACCAGATGGCTCCGATGAACCCCATAGGAGACAAGGAAGGTGCGCTGTTCGACCCGAAGACCGGCGAGGTCAAGGTGCCGGAGGTTTTCCATGAGACCTACAAGCTCTACACGGAGAACGGCTGGCTTGGGTTCGTTCACAACCCAGACTTCGGGGGACAAGGCATGCCTTACAGCCTGGGGCTGGCGGCCAACGACTTCTTCTTCGGGGCTTGCCTGTCCTTCTGCCTTGGGCCTCTGCTCACCACCGGCGCAGCTCACCTCATCGAGGTCTTCGGCACAGACGAGCTGAAGAAGATCTACCTCGAGAAGATGTACACCGGCCAGTGGTCCGGGACCATGTGCCTGACCGAGAGCGGTGCGGGCTCGGATGTAGGCGCCGTTCGGGCCCGGGCCCGCAAGGAAGGTGACCACTACCTTATTGGGGGAGAGAAGATCTTCATCACTTACGGTGACCACGATCTCACGGAGAACGTGATTCACGCGGTCCTTGCGCGGGTGGAGGGAGCCCCGGAAGGGACACGAGGCATCTCGCTGTTCCTCGTCCCCAAGATTCGCGTCAACCCCGATGGCAGCCTCGGCGAGCCCAACGACGTGGCCTGCACCGGCGTGGAGCACAAGATGGGTATCCATGCCTCGGCGACTTGCACTCTCAACTTCGGTGAGAACGGCCAGTGTCGCGGCTGGCTGCTCGGTGAAGAGAACAAGGGCATGCGGGCCATGTTCCAAATGATGAACGAAGCCCGGATACAGGTAGGCCTTCAGGGTGCCGCTCTCGCCAACGCCGCTTATCAGTATGCGCTGGAGTACGCGAAGGAGCGGGTACAGGGTAAGGATTTGCTTGCCGGGAAGGGCTCTCCAGACGTCACCATCGATCACCACCCCGACGTGCGCCAGATGCTCATGCAGCAGAAGGCCATAGGGGAAGGAACGCGAGCCCTATTGCTACGAACGGGCTTCTACCTCGACCTGGCCGAGGTCTCCACGGATCCCGATGAGAAGGCCCTCTATGAAGGGCTGGCGGGGCTGTTGACGCCCATAGCCAAGGGCTACTCCACCGATCAGGGGTTCAAGGCGACCGAGCTCGCGATTCAAACCTTGGGAGGCTATGGCTATCTTAGCGAGTACCCCGTCGAGCAGTACATGCGCGATATGAAGATCGCCTCGATCTACGAAGGCACCAACGGGATCCAGGCGCTCGACCTGGTCGGACGCAAGCTGGCCGGCCGCGGAGGCGCGGACTTCAAGAACCTGATTGGGCTAATGATGAAGAGCGTGGCTCCGTATGAGTCCCACCCTGTCCTGGGTCGCGACATAGCCGTCCTCGGCGAAGCACGAGAGGCGCTTGTGGATGTCACGACACACTTTGCAAAGAACGGTGCCGACAACCCGCTCATGCCCATACTCAACGCGACCACGTACTTGGACCTCATGGGGTCGGTCGTAATGGGCTGGCTGCTGCTGGAGCAGGCTCTCATCGCCTGGCCGAAACTGGAGGACATATGCAAAGCCAAGGGGATCGATCCTGCCGATGCCAAGGCGGTGAGAGCATTGGCGGAGGATGACCCCGACGCGCAGTACTTCCTCGGCAAGATCAAGGTCGCCCAGTTCAACACCCGAAGAAATGTTGCATTGGGCAAGGCGAAGGCGGACATCATGAAGAGCGGAGACCAGAGCGCCATGGAAGCCGTGCTGTAAGCTTGACGGCAAAGTTCTTGGATGCTCGAGTTTGCCCAAAGGGTCATGGGTCATTTCAGGTCTGTTGTCGAGAAGACTTACAGGCGAGCATGTCCAGACCAGAAGCACATGACGGCGCTCTAGGCCGGAGCTAGAACCATGACGCACCCGACGGCTCACAGCCATAGACCACGGATCCTCTTCAGAACGGCGGGGGCCTTTCTTGCCGTGTGGCTACAATGCGCGGCAGCCGCCCTCGGCCCGCCGACCGCAATGGTTTCGTCCGTTTCGACCACGGCGGCCAGGCCGGGTCTGGCGTTTGGAACGGCCCGGCCCGTGGAGAAGGCTCGAGGTGATGTTCTCACACTGGAGCAGGCCTTCCAGGCCGCGCTTCTAGGATCTCGAGATCTCGAAGCAGCACGGGACAGGCTGTTCGAAGCGGACATCGACCTCGACCGCGCCTGGTCAACCCTAAGGCCCTCGGCCTCGGTGGTGGCCTCGGTTACTCGTCACGACGAGGAGGTGCGCTTCATGCAGGCCGACGGCACCGAGCGGCTGGTTCAGCGCCTGTACCAACCGAACATCTCCGCAAGCCTTCGTCAGAACATCTTCCAGGGTTCCGCGGCGCCCACCTTGCGCGCTGTTCGGGAGGTTCGCGCCGCGACGAAGCTCGACGAGCGCCACCTACGCACGGAAGTGCTCTACGCCGTGGCGGGAGTGTTCTACTCGGCTCTTGCCATGCAGGACGGTCTGAGGTTGGCGGAAAGGCAGCTCGAGGACACAGCCGCTCACCTCGACGTGGTCAGAGCACGCGTCGAGTTCGACGCCGCCAATCGCTTGGACCTTCTTCGCGCGCAAACGGACCACCGCGCCGCCGCGGAAGATGTCCGCGTGGCTCGATCGTCGCTCGATTCCCTGAAAATCGCTCTTGCCACTCTCATAGGACGACCCCGCGATGAGGGCGAGTTCAATCTGGCAAGCCCGGAGCCGCTGACCGTCGAACAGCCCGCCCCGGAGCAAGCCGTCAGATCAGCAATCGAGGAAAGGGATGATCTGGCGTCTCTAGATCAACGGGTAACCGCCGCGGATCACCTCGTTACCGCCTCCAGAATGGCTTTTCTGCCGAGCTTGGATCTAGCGGGCAGCGCGCGCTACAGCCCGGTCGCTACATTCCTTCGCGATGACCAGCTCACCTGGCAAGCAGTGCTCAGCCTGAACATTCCCATCTATCAAGGAAGGCTGCGCAGGCAGCAGCTCGAGTCGGCGCATGTCCGCGCCAGGCAAGCCCGCCGCGCCAGGGAGAGCCTCGAAGATCGCGTAAGGCAAGAGGTCCTCCAAGGCTATCTGTCCCTGGAAACGGCGACAGCCCAACTCGAACGACTCTCTGGAACCGCGGAGCTTGCCAAGGAGATGCTCGAGCTGGCCAGGGCCCGCTACGAGGTCGGAGCGGCCACGTCTCTCGATGTGACCGATGCAACGACCCGCGCCTTCGTCGCCGAAACCCAGGTCTTGGGCGCCAGGCTCGATCTGGACATGGCGGTGCTTTCGCTGGCTCGCGCACTGGGTGCATTTGACGAGCTGGCCGACCTGTACATAACAAGAAGTGGTGTCGACTCCACGGAAGGCTGACGAGTCATGCTTACCGAGATCCTACTCGATTTCACTCTCATCGGTGCTGAATGGATTCTGTGGATCCTGTTGGGGCTGTCCTTGCTCTCCATCGCGGTCGCGGTGGAACGAGCGATCTTCTATGGCCGGGGTAGCCGGGGGTCCACCTCCAGAACGATCGTCTCGTTGCTTAGATCCGGCGATTGCGACGCCGCTCTAGACCTGGCACGAGAGAGCAAGGGGTTTCTGTCCAACGTAATGAGGTCCGGGCTGGAGAGTTTGAGCAAGGGCCCGGAGGCAGTGGAGTCCGTTCTTGCAAGCGAGCTTGCGAGAACTCGAGGCGAGTACGACCGGTATCTCGCCATACTGGCCACCATCGGAGCAAACGCTCCGTTCATCGGCCTATTCGGCACCTGCCTGGGGATAATAAGAGCTTTCGCGGATCTTGCCGCCGCCGGCGGCACGGGAGGACCCGACGTGGTGATGGCGGGCATATCCGAGGCACTGGTGGCAACAGCGGTGGGCCTGGGCGTGGCGATACCCGCGGTCATCCTGTTCAACTTCTTCGCCCGCTGGCAGCGAAGGCTCGTGCAGCAAACCACTTCCGCGGGCCAGGCGCTGCTCGCGTTGCTCAAGGCCGAAACGCCGGCGGATCCCGCCGGTGACGCGAAGGCCGATGTCGCCGCGCAGCCCGGGGGATGACCATGGCCGCGGGTCCGCTGCAAGAAGCCGAAGACGATGATGTAATGAGCGACATCAACGTCGTCCCGCTCGTCGACATCGTGCTGGTGCTCTTGATCATTTTCATGGTCACCACCTCGCAGATCGTTCACCAGGTGATTCAGGTCGATCTTCCCGAGGCCGCGCACGGAGGCGAGGTGATCGATCGAACCTTGGCCCTCGTGATCGATCCGGAGGGCTCACTGTGGCTCGATGGCGAGCGGGTGCTACTCTCCGACCTCAACAGCCTCATTCCCGCCCTGAAGATTGAAGCAGAGGCGGACGGTGGCTCTCTCCAGGCCGTAATCGCCGCTGACCGCGCGACGGCACATGGCGAGGTGGTGCGGCTGATAGATACAATCAAGGGGCTCGGCGTAACCAGCTTCGCGATCAACATCGAAAGAATCACGGAAGAACGGATGCGTCCGGAGGACGGCTGATGAGTTCCAGCCATTCTTCAACCGGCGAGGACAGCGCGCCCTTGAGCCGGCCCTGGAGCCGCCTGGCCATCGGTTTCGGCGGCTCGCTTATGCTTCACGGAGCCGTCGCGGCGTTGCTGCTATCGGGGGCGCTGCGGGCACCGGCTTCCGTGCTTTCGAATGGCGAGGAACGTCTCGTCACGCTCGAGGTTGTGGAAACGCCTTCCGAGCCTGAACCGCCGGAGCCGTCGCCGAGACCGCCGGAGCCGGCAAAGGAGCCCCCCGCGCCGGTCAAAGAGCCCGAACCTCCTCGACCTCCGCCGGTGAAGCCACCTCCGGCCGAAGAGCCTCGACCGGAGAGAGCGAAGGAGGTATCGCCCTCACCATTGCCACCGTCCAGCGACCCTGACGGCGAGGCCGCGGATGCGGGCGACGAGCCGATTCCATTGAACGTGGGCATCTCCATGCGGTCGACTGTCGGCGATGATGGAGGCGGGATGCGAGTTGGAGTGGGGAGCACCTTGTATGGACGCCCGGACAGGGTCGCGAGCGACCCCTCCGAAGCAAGATCATATCGGGGAGGAGAAGTTCCGCGAGGAGACCGTGTCGAGCCACCTGCACCCGCGTTCGTCTCTCCTCACCAGGTGACGACCATGCCGAGGGTACGCAGAGAGGTCCGTGCTCCTTACCCCGAGGAGGCCCGGCAGCACGAGATCGAGGGACGGGTGGTGCTTCGGCTCGAGATAGACGAGCATGGCAGGGTCACCAAAGCCGTGCCCATCGAAGGCCCGGGCCACGGGCTGGAAGAGGCGGCGGCGGACGCCCTGCGCCGGTTCGTGTTTTATCCAGCCGAGGTCGACGGGCGCAAGGTGGCGACCGAGATCCGCTACGTCTACACCTTCCTTCTTGATTAGCGGAAACGACAAAAACAGCGAGACGCCACACCTGACATTCGCGCAAGTGCCCGGGTTTGCTAGGTTTTCATCTATTGACGGGGGCTCTGCCCGATTGATATTCTGAAGGTTCGTTGCTTGTCTTCAAAGGCAGGCCTTCACCCCGGGCTGTATGGGCGTGGACCGCGAAGAGAGGCCAAGCATGCACTCGATGGGCTTCGCGGTCCTTCGCGAGACAAGGAGGCTCACATGGCTACCAACGTGACCCAAATGCGACCGAGGAATCGAGTTCGATACCTTACCCGCATAGACCAGCTCACGGGCATCCCCGAGAAGGACCGAGAGGAACTGGCGGAGGTCGAAAAAAAGTACGTCTTCCGGATGACCGACTACTACGCGAGCCTCATCGATTGGTCCGACCCCCATGACCCCATACGGCAACTGGTAATACCTCGTCCGGAGGAGCTCAACGAATGGGGTAGGCTCGACGCCTCGAACGAGAAGTCGGTGACCGTGGCCCGAGGAACCCAGCACAAGTATCCGGACACCGCGGTGCTGCTATGCAACGAGGTCTGCGGCGCGTACTGCCGGTACTGTTTCCGCAAGCGTCTGTTCATGGACGACAATGACGAAGTAAGCCTCGATGTCAGCGAAGGCATCGAGTACATCCGCTCGCATCCGGAGATAACGAATGTCCTCTTGACCGGCGGCGACCCGTTGCTGATGGCCCCAAAGAAGCTACTCAGCGTCATCGAGCGGCTCCGCGAGATCGAGCACGTCCAGATCGTACGGATCGGCACCAAGATGACGGCGTTCAACCCATGGGTCATTCTCGACCAACCCGCGCTCGTCGAAGGGCTGAGCCGCCTTTCAACGCCGAAGAAGCGCATCTACTTGATGAACCATTTCGATCATCCGCGTGAGCTGACCGGGCCGGTCCTGGAAGCCCTGGACCACCTGATCAAGGCCGGCGTGATTTGCACGAACCAGTGTCCCATGGTGCGCGGCGTGAACGACTCGGTCGAGGTTCTCACCGAGCTGTTCAGAAAGCTCTCCTTCGCGGGAGTGCCGCCTTACTATATCTTCCAGGGCCGCCCCGCTGAAGGCAACGAGCCATACGAGGTTCCAATCGCCAGGGGCTTCCGGCTGTTCGAACAAGCCAGGCGTCAAGTGTCCGGGCTCGCGGCCCGCGCTCGGATGGCCATGAGCCATGAGGTCGGCAAGGTTGAAATCCTGGGGCTGGACGAAGAGCACCTCTACATGCGCTTCCACCGAGCCAAGTTCACGGCGGATAGAGGGCGGTTCATGATCTTCAAGCTGGACGAAGAGGCTTACTGGCTCGACGATCTGATTCCCGCATCGGATGTGGGGCAAAACGTGCGCCGGCACCTCTCGAAGCTCCGCTGCAACCGGGTGGATCTTCATTCCGAGTCCCCGAGCGCCTGACGCCTCTTTCAGGAACGCCTACATCAAATCATTTTTCGCGAGAGGCATCCCGTTCTCCGGTCGCTACCCATTCACCGGCTCGAGCTCACGGCTACCTCCGGAAGGCAATCGTGACGAATGCTGGCAACAAGCGGCCGCCTGCTGCAAGATCGCGCGTCGATGCGACTTGTTGAGATTCCTTTCATCGTAGAGCCCAACTACGAGGGGTGGCGTCTGGACCGATACCTCCAGCAAAAACTCGGCCGCGCAAGCAGGACCAGGGTTCAGAGACTGATACGTGAGTCGCTCGTTCAAAACGGGGATCGTCGCCTCAAAGCATCCACCCCGGTCTCAGCCGGGATGCGCATAGTGCTGGTCCGGGAGGAAACGCCGGAGCCTTCGGGTCTTCCCGACGAGCTCCAGGTTCTGCACGACGAGGACGGCCTGCTGGTAATAGACAAGCCGGCCGGCTTGCCGGTCCATCCAACCGCTCGCTACTTCCAGGGAACCGTGACCACGATTCTGGGTCGTGAGCACCGCGATGATAACGGGCGCAGGCCGGACCCAGCACATCGAATAGATAGAGAGACCAGCGGAGCCCTGGCATGCGGCCGCTCCCCTGAAATGACCCGCGCGCTCAAGAATCTGTTCGCCACCTGCCGCCGGAGTCAATCCAAGGGGGCCGGCCCCGACATTTCCAAGGAGTACCTGGCCATCGTGGAGGGCTCACCTCCCTGGAGAGAGCACCGACTCGACCTGCCTCTGGCCCTGACCGGCGAACACTCGGTTAGAGTTCGCGTGTCCGTAGTGCCGCCCGAGCATCCAGGAGCGAGGGAGGCCGTGACCAACCTCGAGGTGCTGGCCCGCTACGAGAATGACGAGGGCGCGCCTTTCAGCTTGATTCGCTGCGTCCTGGAGACCGGCCGACAGCATCAAATCCGCGCGCATCTGCATCATGCGGGTTTTCCCATCGTAGGCGACAAGATATACGGTCCGGACGAGAACATCTTCATCAGGTTCACCAAAGGAGAGATGACCAACGAGGACTCGCGACTGCTTCGGCTCGACAGACAAGCTCTCCATGCCTGGAGGCTCTCCATCCCTCATCCCGGCGGAGCCGATCTCATCGAGGTCGAGGCCCCACTACCTTTCGACCTGAGATCATTTCTGGACTCCATGAAACAGGAGGAATGAGCACCGGAAGCCGCTTGGGAATCCTCTCGTTGTGGTAGGGTTCACCGCTGGAGCAGAACCGGAAAAGTCATGCCTCGACGTGCGCGCCCCAAACTACGGAAGCTGCTTTTCGTGCTTCCAAACCTATTCACGATCTCTTCGATCTTTTGCGGCTTCTACGCAATCGTGCTGATGTCGGTAGTGGATCCCGCCAGTCAGGAGCTTTACAAGGCGGCCTTGCTCATCTTCTTCGCAACGTTCTTCGACGCCTTCGACGGCCGAGTTGCAAGAATGACCAGAACTCAGAGCGAGTTCGGCAAACAGCTTGACTCCCTGGCCGATGTAATAAGCTTCGGGGTGGCTCCCGGCTTGCTTGCATACCAGTGGGGCCTGGTGAACCTGGGTCCTGTCGGCCTCGTGATTGCTTTCGTATTCCCGGTGTGCGGATCTCTTCGCCTGGCTCGCTTCATGGTGATCGCTTCGCGCGGCGGCTCCGATGCGTCCAAGTTTTTCACCGGACTGCCCGTCCCTCTCGCCGCGGTAACACTCGTCTCCTTGGTCATAGCTCACCACAAGTCCGGACACGAACCGGTAAACGCGGGCTGGGTGGGGCTGCTGGTGATTCTCCTCTCGGGCTTGATGGTAAGTAACGTACGATACCGAACCTTCAAGGACATACGTTTGTCCCTCGTTAGCGCTGCGGTCTTTTTGTTGGTGTTGGCCGCCGGGGCCGGCATCGCAGTGTGGCTTCATGCTTCGGTGGCCTTGCTGGTCTACTGCTCCTCTTACATAGCCTTGGGCCTCATGGAGGAAGCAGTCTTCATTGCCCGACGCCGCCGCCAAGAAAGGATCACCGTTCCCGACGTGGCATTGATCGAGGAGATCGAAGCCGAGGAGCGGCTGGAACCGGCCGAGGAGGACGAAGAGGCTTGGCCCTGACAGCTCACAGCCGCCGCGCTCGCCGTCTCTGGACGGGCCTCGCCACGGTGGGCGGCGTGGGTTACGCTCCTGTCGCTCCCGGAACCTTCGGTACGGTGCCGGGGGTGCTACTGTGGTACCTCACGTTTCCGTACATCGGTATATGGGGGCATCTGGCTCTATGCATCGGCCTCACCATCATATCGGTGGTGGTCTCTCAAAGAGCCGGTGAAATCTTCGGAGAAGCAGACGCCTCGCCCATCGTCATAGACGAGGTAGCCGGCGTGATGTGGGCCTTTCTTCTAGTACCCCACGGCATCGTCGCCGCTGTCGCCGGCTTCTTGCTTTTCAGGTTCTTCGACATCGCGAAGGTCTGGCCCGCATCTTACTTCGACAAGCGCATGAAGAACGGTCTGGGAGTGACTCTGGACGATGTGGTCGCCGGTGCCTACGCCTGCATTCTCCTAAACATCGGAGCGGCGCTAGCTTGACGGGAGGGGATGAGGCCCATCCCACGGAGGGAGACATCATGCGAGTTGAGCTGCTGACTTGCGGGGACGAGCTACTATCGGGTGCGGTGGCCGATACCAACGGAGCCTGGCTCATGGCCCGACTTCACGAAGGGGGCGTTCTAGCCGCAAGAAACACGTGCGTTGGCGACGACCTGGACGCCATCTCGGAAGCATTGACGGAGGCCTTACAAAGGGGCGTAAGGCTGCTCGTCATTTGCGGCGGACTGGGACCAACGGAGGACGACATAACAGCCGCCGCAGCCGCGAAAGCCGCCGGGGTCAACCGCGGGATCGACCACCGAGCCCGAGCGCTGGTCGAGAGACAATTGGCCGCTCGGGGTGCGGCGGTAACCGATCGTCAGCTCCGACAAGCTTTGCTTCCGGAGGGAGCATCAGCCCTCGAGAATGTGGTTGGAACAGCGCCCGGCTTCTCGTTGAAGCTCGGCGACTGCAAGGCTTTTTTTCTTCCCGGTCCGCCGGCGGAGTTTTGCCCAATGGTGGAAAAACATGTGCTGCCCTGGCTTGCACGCTCCCATACCGGAAATACCGCAACGATTACGCTCAAGACCTTCGGCTACCGCGAGGCCTCACTCGCGGACCTGGTCGATCCTGTCGCCGATCGTTTTACCGATGTAAAAATCGGCTACCACCTCGTCCAACCCGAGATCCATCTTCGCCTTCGAGCACAAGGAGCAACCAAAGAGACCGCCCGGCAAAGATGCGAGCAGCTCGCCGGTGAGCTCGAACAAACTCTAGGCGAGGCCATCTTTGGACGTAACAACGACACCTTGGCGGCAGCCGTGGGTGAAATGTTGGCGGATCGCTGCCAGACACTGGCGCTAGCGGAGTCATGCACCGGCGGACTGCTTGGCGAGATGATCACGGCCTCACCCGGAGCCAGCCGGTACCTGCTCGCCTCGCTGGTTACTTACAGCGACGAGATGAAGGTTCGAATACTGGAGGTGCCGCGCAAGTTGCTGGTCTCCGAAGGGGCCGTCAGCGAGGCTTGCGTCAGGGCCATGGCCGAGGGGGCCAGGGCCGCCGCCGCCTCCGACCACTCTCTGGCCGTCACTGGGGTGGCCGGACCGGCAGGAGGCACGGAAGAGAAGCCGGTCGGAACGGTCTGGCTGGCCCACTCGAACGAAGCCGAAACCGTGACGATGAAGAAACGCTTTCATGGCGACAGGGAAGCGATTCGACGTCACAGCGCGCATGCGGCGCTCGACCTCCTGCGCCGGCGCCTGGCCTAGACCCCCGCTATCCGAAACATCGGCCGGCGAGCCGTAGCATTTTCGGACCACTTGTCCGCCCTTCGGTAGACTGAAAAGCTGGCGGCAACCCGAAGTCCTTGAAACTACATGGCGAGCCTTTCGGCACGGTCCGTGCTGCACCAGACGTCCCAGCCGACGAGGAGCACGCCATGATCGCACGCATAACAGCGGGCGCCCTATGGGGCATAGAAGCATACCGTGTCGATGTAGAGGTCAGCCTGACCCAAGGCTTGCCGAACCTGTTCGTCATAGGTCTTCCCGACGGCGCGGTAAGGGAAGCGCGCATGCGCATAGAAGCCTCTCGGCGCTCACTCGGCCTGCAAATGCCGAACAAGCGGGTCACCTTCAGCCTCGCCCCTTGTGATCGCAGGAAAAGCGGCTGCTCTTTCGATCTTCCCATGGCGGTGGGTCTGCTGGTCGCAAACGAGGAAATCGAGGCGGCATCCACCGAGGGCGTGGCCTTTGCCGGAGAGCTGGCCCTCAACGGAGAACTCCGTCCGATTAGGGGCGCCCTGGCCCAAGCTCAGTTGGCGAAAGAGGAGGGATGCCATTCCATAGTCGTGCCTCGGGACAACGCGGGCGAAGCCGCCGTCATCCCGGGGATCAACGTTCACGGAGCCGCGGACCTGGGTAAGGTCATTGCACACCTCGGCGGATCGGAGCCCCTAGCCGTAACCATTTCACAAACACCGAAGCTCGGCCATCAGGCGGATGGCCTCGATCTATTGGACGTTCGAGGACAAACCGTCGCTCGTCGTGCTCTGGAGTTGGCGGCCGGCGGCGGCCACCACCTCATCTACCTCGGCCCTCCGGGCACGGGGAAATCGATGCTTGCACGCCGTCTGCCCGGAATCCTCCCTCCCTTGAGTCTGGAGGAGTCACTGGAGATCACGCAAATCTATTCAGCGGCCGGGCTGCTGGGCGACCGAGCCCTCGTCGAGCATCGTCCTTTCCGAGCGCCACACCACACCGCCACCGAAGCCGCGCTAATCGGTGGAGGCCATCATACGGTGCGGGTAGGAGAGCTTTCGTTGGCCCACAAAGGCGTGCTGTTCCTTGACGAAGCAGCCGAGTACCCCCGCTCGGTTCTGGAGGCCCTTCGTGAGCCGATAGAAAATGGGGAGGTGGATATCTGCCGCGCGGAGCACCGCGTGAAGCTTCCGGCTAGAAGTCAGATGGTACTGGCGCTCAATCCGTGTCCATGCGGTTTTCGCGGACAAGAAGCGAGAGGCCGAACTTGCACTTGTCCCCCCGCGGCGGCCGAGCGCTACCTGCGCAGACTCTCCGGCCCACTGCTGGATCGAATAGATCTGCAGCTCGAGCTCGATCCTGTACCACTGAAAGAGCTACACCGAGACTCCGATGGAGAACCATCCATGGTCGTTCGGGAGCGTGTCATCGCTGCTCGCAAGAGGCAAACCACGCGCTTGCCGAGGGGGCATCGGCCGCGCTTGAACGCTTGGATGACCCCCAGGGAAACCCGGGAACATTGCAGCCTCGAGACGGAGTCACGCCGAATCCTGGAGCGCGAATCCGAGAGAGCCGGTCTTTCGGCCAGGGGACTAGACCGAGTCCTTCGTGTGTCTCGCACGGCCGCGGACATGGACGGCGCTTCCAAGATCCGCGGTAGAGACGTTCTGGAGGCCCTCTCCTACAGGACGGTAGAGCAGCTGCTAAGGCAAGGAGGAGAAGCCTGCTCCATCCGAAGGCCCTCCCTCTCGAAAACAGGGAATCAGAAGACGTCTTCCCTTCCCCGCTTCGGACACCGCGCAAAGCAACACCCAAACCGCCGGCTCTAGACCGGCAAAGGAGACTTGAATGGGCATTCTAAAACATCTGACCGGCCGGCCGGTGGAGCGGCGAAAAGCTATCGAGGATGCAGTCGGATCGATCGTGAAGCAGTTCGGCAGCGGCGCAATCATGTGCCTTGGCAGCGCCGAACCAGAGCCCGTGGAAACTATCTCATCCGGAAGTCTGGCACTCGATTCCGCACTTGGCACAGGAGGTTTCGCGAGAGGCCGGATATGCGAGATCTACGGTCCTGAGTCCTCGGGCAAAACCACCTTGGCAATTCATGCCATCGCAAAGGCTCAAGCAGCCGGAGGGGTGGCCGCGTTCATCGACGCCGAGCATGCCTTCGATCCCATCTACGCCCGGCGCCTGGGTGTCCGGCTGGATGAACTCCTCGTGAGCCAACCCGACACCGGAGAGCAAGCCCTGGAGATTTGCGAAACACTGGTGCGATCGGCGGCGGTCGACTGCGTAGTAATCGACTCGGTGGCCGCGCTGGTCCCAAAGGCGGAGATCGAAGGCGAGATGGGAGACTCGCATGTCGGCCTGCAAGCGCGCCTCATGAGCCAGGCTCTCCGAAAGCTCACCGGTGTCGTCAGTCAGAACAAGGCCGCCGTAATCTTCATCAATCAAATCAGAATGAAGATCGGGGTCATGTTCGGCAACCCCGAGACAACCGCCGGAGGAAATGCTCTCAAGTTCTACGCAAGCCAAAGGCTCGAAATAAGACGGATAGGTGCGGTGAAGGAAGGCGACAATGTCGTCGGAAACCGCACGCGGGTAAAGGTCGTCAAGAACAAGCTTGCTCCTCCTTTTGCACAGGTGGAGTTCGACATTCGTTACGGCGGCGGCATCGACCGCATCGGTGAACTACTCGACCTCGCAGTCAGTCACGAGGTGATCGACCGAAACGGAGCACATTTCTCTTTCCAAGGGGACAGGCTCGGCCAAGGGCGCGAGAAAGCCGTTACAAGAATGCTGGAAGACCCAGGCCGCGCCGCTACCATCGAGGAGATGGTGAAGGAGAAGCTGAAAAAGGAAAGCAGTTCGGCCTTGATGCGACCGACTCACCTCGAGACAGCCGATCAGGACATCGCCACCGATAATGGTGCAGCCTCTTCAGCGGAGGAACCTCTTTCTTCCAAGAACGGGGCCAAGAAAGAAACGCCCGGCAATGGACCGAGCTCGGATGCACCACCTGCCTCGAAGAGTCGCCGAAAAACCTGATACTCGCATCTTCGGCGACCCTACTAGACCTAAATCAATCACACCCCCCGGCTGCGACTTCGCCGGGAGCGGGCCGGCTGTGTCTCGCTTCGTCGCGGTGCACTCGTTTTGGGACTAGAAGAAGCTTTCGGGGATGAAAACTATGTCTCCAGGCTTGAGAACGAAGTTAGGCGCTCGCCCAAGGCCGATATCCTCTACCGGGATGCGAAGGCGCTGCTCACGGCCATCGACGACCCTGGTTATTATGACGGAGTTCTTGGCGCCGTGTTTCGAGAACCCCTCCGCACGAGTAATGGCCTCGACGACGGTCATCCCATCGCGGTATTCCAGCGTACCGGGCTTGTTCACCTCACCGAAGACGAAGACCTGACGGGAGTGCTGCTCTCGAACGAACACCGAAACCTGTGGGTTTCGAAGGAAACCGTCACGAAGGCACTCGGCTATTGATCCCCCGGCACCGGAAGCGTCCAAACCCGCTACCCGCACCCTACCGCAAAGCAAATAGTCGATGTAACCGTCGCTACCGACCCGAAACACGCCGGAGAGGCTATCCTCCTCGAACACCCTAATCTCGACTATATCGCCGGAACCGAGCACCGACGCGTGGCCTTGCTGTTCGTTCTGGTGCACTGCCGTCCCAACCCGTGGCACGGAAGCCCCAGCGCCGGGCTGATGGACCGGCACACCACGGGCGGGTGACAATAATCCACAGCCAGCGAAACTCGCGGCAGCGCAAGCCACCAATACGAAGCACGTCATTAGGCGTGAGATGCTCTTCATCCGTCCCTCAATCTACCAGAGCCGCCGCTCAACGCAAACGCACACAAAACGAGCAGAAAAGTTTTCTCGAAAGAGAAAGCGTCCCGCCGAAGTCAATAGCTCATTCGCAACGAGCCGAAGACCTCATTGCGATGGAAGTTCGTAGCCGGATCTTCCCCACCATCTTCGGACCAGCGAAGCGAGTGCCGGTACCCGGCCGCGAGACTTAGCCAGCGAGTCAGCCTCAGGCCGGTCGAAAGCGAAGGCTGCACGAGAAAGTCCCTTCGACCGGTGGCGTAATCCAGCATGTGCACGGCGCCATCGAACTCCACTAGGAACCTGCCACCCATCAGGAGCGCACCGCCTGTGTAGAATCGATTATCGTTGTACCAGCCCAGGCCGGGCACCGGGAAGAAAGTCCTTACGAGCCCTGCCTTCAGGCGGGCGGTCTCCGACATCGTAAAGGTGGCATCGAGCTGACCGATGAACCCCTCGAAGTTAGGAAGCCCCTCATCCTCGTGACTCGCGGCTATGAAGCTGTTGCCGTATCCCCCTCGGAGCAATACCGACACTCGCGGCGTTACCAAACCCGAGACCCCCGCCATTGCCTGCAGCGCGTTTACGGGTACGTTGAACGCACTATCTGGATACCGGCGGATATCCCCGCTCACTTCGAGTACCAAAGCAGTTTTCGGTAGAAAGCGCCAGCTGACATCGAGTGAAGGACGATGGGAGAAGTAGTTGAGTTGTCCGGCGTCCTCGCTGAATACCACCGAAGGTGAGGTGGTGAGAAAGCTCTCCAACACGAAAGAGTAGGCAGGCTCCAATGTGAGAGCACCACCCCCAGGTTGCATGGGAGCCTTGACGTAGAGATCGTTGAATATGGATAGAACTCCAACCCCGAGCGCCACCGCCGATGTCCTGTCGGAGTGAGTGAACCGATCACCCAGCTTCATGCTGACCCTGGAAGCCGGGTTTACGTGAAAGCCGAGATGAGCGTCACCTCCCACATAGGAAAGAACCTGCGTACCTCGCTCCGTCAAGTCGGAGTAGCGGTTCCAATCCGCCGCGGCGTCCAGGCTGAAATTGAGAGTCGGTGAAGGAATCTCGAGCGAAAAGCCCGGCCTTATCCTCAAAACGAAATCTCCGACGGGACCTTCCTGGTCTCCGAAATCGACTCCGACCATGGAGTCGTACCGACCTTCGACATCCAACGAGGGATGCATTCGGCCATCGCCTACTCGAATTCCATTGGTAGCCGCGTAGGCCGGCATCGAGACCGCGCTTGTAGCCACAAGCACGCACAACCAGAAGCACCAAAACGCCATGCTTCGACCACCCGACACCGGCGAGGTCGGCTCACGTCCCGTAACTGGAAAGTCGACTAGTCGAGTTAGCACGAAAATCTCGGGGGCTTTCAACCTACTCGACCGTGCTCGCCACAGGGGAGCGCACCGACGCCGGCTGAATGGGGGTCAAATCGATCACATCGTCAGGAAGGCCCGGCGGGACCTCCATGCTGACCTCTACATCCTCGTCCACGATGAAAGCTAGAAGCCCAACGCATTCCTCGGCCTCCTCACGAAGCTGCGTAACTCTATCGAGGGCAACGACGATCTTGGTGTACTCATGTTGGGCCTCATCGAGAAGATTCCTCGAGATCGCCTGGCGCATGGCCCGCTGACTCTCCTCGCTGACGCGCACGAGCCCTCGAAGGTGAGTCAGCCTCTCGTTCACGCAGTTGAGCTTGACTACGTCCCGCTCAACTCTCGCATCCTCCAGCATGCCGCGAACTTCCGAGAGCACCTGTCTCATATGCTGGATGTGGCGCTCGGCGGCATCCGTCAGGTCGCTTGCAGACATACGTTCAATCCGTTCTAAACGCTCGTCTCCGATGGCTTCCAGCGCACCTTCTTCCGAAACGGCAGGCTGCAATCCGGCCGACAAAAGAGCCACTAGCGATATCCTAGGCACAATGCTCCATTTCATGGCAGTACCTTCACAATACGATTTGACCGGGTCATGCACATCACGTCTCCCCCTCGACGGGCAACCCTAACAGACACCCTACCTATGGCCAAGTACTCTGTTCACAGTTCGTCCCTGAAGTGACTTCAGCTCAATATAGGTCGGGATGTTACCCGGTGCCAAGCGTCAGCCACAATCGCTATCGACTTCTTCCGCTTCGAATAGAGGCGACTCTTCCAAACCGCTCACTCCATCTCGAACGGTGGCCCGGTAGATACTCAGCGGCTCGACCTCGATTCCGTAGGTACTGCTGTCGGAGACGAGAGAAAGGCACCACACCTGCTTGTCGTCGTCGCTGCACGGCCAATAAAGAAAGCTATCACCCACCATCGCGCCGAGCTTCTCTTTTGCCAAGGCCAGCCTGCCCACGGCACGTTTTTCGAGCTCTGCCAAGGACTCGTCTACAGCCGCAATCTCCGAACCCAAGGAGGTAACCCGCGCCTTTTCGCGCTCCGCGTCTTGAAGGTGTCGCTCCGCTTCTTTCTTCTTACTACCAGCCTGGAGGCGTTTTTCGACGCCGAGGAGCCCTAGCTCCGCTGCACGTGTCCACAGACTTTCCACCTCCCGCCACATGGACTCCTTGCGGGAGCTCTCCCGATCATAGGTTTCCTTTGCAATGCGATGTTCCCTAGTCAGGCGTTCCACCTCCGCGGCCAGTCTCGAGGCATCGCCCGAAACAGTAGCCTTTTTAGCGGCGAGACGCTCGCTGGCTTCCTCGAGACGCTTCTCGGCGGCGCCAAGCTTGACCCAGCCGTCCGAGGCGCGAGCTCTCTGGTCCTCGAACGCTCCTACCATCGCGATAGCCTGATTCTCGATCCTTGAAACCTCGGCATCGAGCGCAGCCGCGCGCTCCTCCGCTTCAGAGCCGGAATCCAATGCATCGATGGCCAGCTTTTGATGGCGCTCCGATGATAGCTCGAGCTCAACGAGTTGCTCGTCGATGCCTTGCTTGCGCTCCCTGACCGCGCGCAACTCTGCTCTTACCGCCTTCAGATCCACCCACCACGCACGAAACGGTTTCTCGTCAAGAAGTGCCTCGATCTCATCGAGGCGCTTGGGATTCATCTCTCACCTCTTTCTCCGGACTTTCTAACCTCGGACTGGAGGAGAAGAAATCAACCAGCCGGTGCAAAGATGAACGGCACGCATACGGTTGTCTCTTCCGGTGGCCGCACGGGGAAAACCCAAGGCCGAACGCGGCTGCGAACGCAGTTTGCTACCGCGGAGCTGCCCACCGTGTCCTCTACGAAGTCGACCGAGGCAACCCGACCGTTGGTCGAAATTGCAATACAAAGCAAAATCCGCCCGCGAAGCTGTGGATTACGGCGCAGCTCCGTTTCATAGCACGCTTGGATGGCCTGTTGACGGGTTCTTACGTACCTGCCGATCTGCTCCGCGTCCACCGTCGTCGTATCCGCCTCTATAGCTCCCTGCTCTATTCCTCCCCTTACTTGTGTCTCTTGCCTTGCGCCACGATCGACCGTGCCGGCTCCTTCGGTGGAAACATCTCCGATATCGGAACGCCGATCACCATCACCGGGCCCCCGGACGTCCTCACCACCTCGAGCGGTCCTCACGCCGTCGCTACGGGCCAGAGCCTCGCTGAGGCCCTCCGAGGTTCCCCCGTCTTTTAGGAGATCCGCGAAGACGCCCCTGCCTCCATCAGCGGACCTGCTGCCGATGATCTTAAGGATACCTTCCTCGCGAACAGCTTCCTGAACCTCCTCCGCCTGGGCGGCCTCGGCGATCTCCTCCTCGGTTCGATCTAGAGCCTCGGGCTCCTCTTGCGCTTCCTTAGGCTCTTCTCGCTTTCTCTCCTCTTCACCAGGCCCTTCGGCGGGAGGGGTCTCTTCGCGGTCCGGCACAATCAAATCGGCAAACCGGTTCGGCGCTCGTTCGAGATCATATCCCTCTGGTAGGGGGACGGTGTGGAGGAAGGTCGCGCTTGACACATGTACCACCAACGAAACCACGAGGATCGCGGTGAAGACCTTGTCTATTGACTTGGCCCACCCACCTCGAGCCTCCTTGGGGAGAACCATCTTCGGCGGCTCCGGGGGTGGCGCCACAAACTGGAACAGAAGCGTAACGTCCCCGAAGCTCACCTTGCCTTTGGCGCTCTCGGGCAGCGTATAGCGATAAAGCTTGCCCTTTTTTCGAGCAAGGTTTTGCGCTTTGAGCGAGGCCAGATCCAAAACGCCCTTGCCCGCGGAGATGCGACCATCCATCTCGTCGTTGAAAGAAAGATGGTACTGGCCGCCCTTCAGCTCGAAAAGCGTAAACTTTTTCGGCAGTTTGGAGGCCGGTATGATGAAGGTGTTCTTGGGCCCGCTGCCCAAGCTTACGTCTTCACGATCCTTGACCAGGCGCTCTTCGACAATTTTCCCGCCCTGGATGATTCCTATTCTAAGGATCTTTTGTTCAGCGCGCGCCGCCATCGGCCTCTCGCTTCTTGTTGTTCAGCGGTGGCTTCATGGTTTCAAGATTGCCGCATATCATGAACGCGCGCGGCGGCCTAGAGGGCCACGTTGGGCTGGCGGGATCCAGCAAATACGAAGACGGCTCACATTCCGTCGCGTTTTATTACTGTGAACTTAAACTGGTTGAAGTTCGCTTGTCCAGCGGAATAGAGAACTTCACTGATTGTCCTGAAGCTAGTTTCCCGGTGAGCAATCAGGAGAGCAGTGCCCGTAAACTCCACCCCGGGATTTGCCGCCGCCACCCTGCTCTGCGCCTCGGCCTCGTCCTCGAGGGCATCACGCACCGGACGAATCAGGTACCCATCCTCTCCGTCCTTGTGCACCGGATCCACCCGGTTGTTACGGATATTGGCCACAGCTCGATCCGCGACCAAGATCTGTCTTGCCGTAATAGCGATCGGTGTCGCGTCCTCGGTATCGAGTTGCGCCGTCGAATCCGGCAGCGTGAGTTCCTCACCCTGCGTGATGTTCACCGGCGTAGCGGAGTAGCTCTTGATGAGGAACATCACGAGGACCGTGAGGATGTCCATCAGGGAGTTGATGTTCAACGGGCCGGGTTCCTCACCTCGCTTGGCCTTCCTACGGCCGCGCGCGCTGTACTCCGTGCTCGAGGCTTTGAACTCCGAGAGATCTCCGAGGTCGCCATTTGTCTCGTTGTGCTCGTCAGTCATCTCTCAAATCTCCGGTTGATAAGAGGCGCCGCGGCACGCGACGCCTCTTTGAAATCCCTTTACGCTATACCCGCGGACAAGACTACCTCATGGAACAACAACCTGCCGTCGATTTCCCTGCTCGCATCCATCACGTCGATGATGACATGATACTCGATGTCCTCCTCGGCGTTGAGAATCAGTTGCTCCTCGTCGGGGAAGTTGTTCTTGATCTCCTCGAGCTTGCTCGTGAGTCCCTCGAAGTCGTAATCGCCCGCCGGAGTAAGCGGCACGGTCGGACCACCCTCATCATCGCCGGGTAAAACGGCTCCAGAGCCCGCCACTATGAACCCGAGCTCGGTCACCGTAATGGTGAGATTCAGGGGCGGTTCATCGCGCTCCTGAGGATCCTGTTGCTCACCGGTCCCAATCTGCGGCGCCGCTACATTGATGACCGCCAACTGCACGAACGATGCCATCAGCAGCAATGCCGGAATCAAGATGATCATCAGGTTCATCACGGGGATGATGTTCAAAGGCGGAATCTTCTCCTTCTCGCGGTGTCCCCGTTCTGACGGTTTGTTTGCCATATCAGGTCTCTCCTTAAAGCAGGAGTCGGCTGGAAGGAGCGGCGCCGGGAAGGCTCCGCTCCTTCACGCCTCCATCCCGATTCAGCCTGTTAGCCCGCGGCCAGAGGGCTTTGTGCGCCACGGCCCCGAGAGATCAGCAGGTTCTCGAGCTTGACCGAGTACTGATCGATCTCGTCGATGATCTTCTTGGTGATTCCAGCGAGGATCACGTGGGCGCCCATCGTGGGAATAGCGACCATCAGACCGAAGGCGGTCGTGTTCATCGCGATGGAGATCGAAGCGGTGAGCATCGCCGCCCGCTGATCCGGCGCAGCAGCCTCAACGGCCTGGAACGCCTGGATCAGACCGATGATTGTACCAAGCAGCCCCATGAGGGTCGCCAGGTTCGCCACGGCCTGCAGCGAGTTGGTGCGCTTCTGAATGGTGGGAACCACCTCGAGAGTGGCCTCTTCGACGGCGTTCTGAATCTCGATCTCGCCCTTGTTCGCACGAGTGAGACCCGCCTTGATCACCTTAGGAAGGGCAGCAGCGGGAGCAGCGTTGCAGAGCTTGATTGCTCGGTCGATGTTGTTGGCCATCACCAACTTCTGGATCTGCGCCATGAAGGCGTTTCCATTGATGTTGTAGCGGAAGAACAGAAAGATCGCCCGCTCCACGATGATGGCGATGCTGATGATGGACATGCAAAGGATGGGGTACATCCAAGGCCCACCGGCGGTGAAGAATTCAGCGACTACGGACATGGTGCTTCTTCCTCCGTTAGTTGAGACTAGTCAAACAGCCTTTCTTTGTTCCGCTTACCCGGTGGTTCGAAGAACCAGGCCAGCCTATAGCTTAGATCCGGCCTTGGCTACTTCTCGAGCATTATCCATCTAAAATGGTTCTCGCTCCACCGACTCCTCAATCTTGGGTAAAAAACTTCTCGTGCGATCGAGGGCCTCATAATCAAGGTTCGATCGCGGCAATATATAGAATGCTTGGGGTTTCTGTATTCTGCCTTCGACTCGTATTTCCTCGAGCCGAATTGTAGTTCCTTGCCTACTCTGAGCCATTACTGTCATTGGGAGGGATATCGATAGCACGAGACCCATGGTCACTACAATGAACCTTTTCACTTCGATGAACCTCCAAAAACTCATGCCGTCGGCTATCAGCCCGCCAGCAATCAGACGAATCCTAACCGAAAACGTCGCCTAGGATCCAGCACCCGCTCGAAGGTAAGGTCGTTTTTCATCAAAAACCGTCCTCCCCAAGAAGGCTGCCCGCTCCGTCATCCGCCGCTTTCTCCCGGTCTTTTTCCGGCTCATCGCCATCCGACTCATCTTCCTCTTCTTCCTCTTCTTCTTCATCCTCCTCATCTTTGCGGGCTCGCTCGTCTTCCTCTTCGTCGTCCTCGTCCTCCCGCAAAGTTTCGGCAACACCGGTCTCGCCGTCTTTCCTGGCGGCTTCCTCGGCCGCTCGACGCGCCTGCTCGGCCTCCCTCGCCCGCCGATCTTCGTCTTCCCGCGAACGACGAGCCGCTTCTTCCTCCGCCGCGCGACGTGCTTGCTCGGCCTCCTTCGCTCGCCGATCTTCATCATCTCTTGCACGACGCCCCGCTTCTTCCTCGGCCTCGCGCCTGGCACGCTCCGCTTCCTCGGCCAGCCGCTCCTGCTCCTCCGCCAAACGGGCCGCCTCCTCGCGTTCACGCTCCGCGGCCTCCTCCTCCGCCCTTTGTCTTGCCTCTTCCTCTTCCCTCGCGAGACGCAAGGTCTCCCGCTCCAAACGTCGTTCTTCCACTGCTATGGCCCGTTCGGCATCCCGCATGAAATCCGAAAACCGGTCGTCATCTCCACCCGCGCCGCGGTAGGCCTCGAGCAAGCCCTTGGCTTTCTCCAGTCGTTCGAGCACCTCCATATCCTCCAGAGGCGCGTCCAGGTAAACCAACGCCTTGTTCATCAAGGGATCGGGATTGTCCTCGTCGAGTTCGAGGGCCCTCCTGTACTTTTTCAAGGCATCCTCATGCCTTCCAACACCCCTGTAGGCGTTACCCAGGTTCAGGTGTGCCTCCGCCATGCGAGGTGCATATTCGACCGCTTTTTCGAGCTGCTCAATCGCAGCCTCGAAATCATGAGCCTGATTCAGGAGGGCGCCGTAGTTGACATAGACTTCCGCGGACTCGCTACGGGCTGAAGCCGCGCTCCTAAAGGAAGAAAACGCCTCACGCCCGCGGTCCTGCCGGAGCTGTAGGAAACCCAAGATGTGATGCGCGGTGGGGTTGTCGGGCTCCAGCGCCAACACTCTCTGCACCACCCATTCAGAAAGCTCGTCCATCTCTTGCATGCTGAAGACCTTTGCGAGCACCAGCAACGCTCCAACATTCTGCTCATCAACCGATAACACCTGTCTGGCCTCGTCGAACGCGGCATCCAGCTTGGCGGGCGTTCCTTGAACGGCCATCACACTCGCCAGCTCGTTGCGAAGGTCCAAGTTCGCCGGATGCCGATCGATGAGATCGCGAAGCATCCTCTCCGCCGCCCTCGCCTGGTCTTGGCGGACCAGAAGTCGAGCCAAGTTGACCGCGGCTGGAGCAAAATCGCCGTCAATATCCAGGGCGGCCCGCCAAGCATTGATGGCGCCCTGTTCGTCATCGCCACGATCCCGGACGACGCCGAGATTGTACCAGCCCCACTTGTGCTCGGGCCGATACTCCACGACCTGCTCAAAAAGCTCCTCGGCTACTTGCCATTGGCCCTGCCGGGCGGCGCCTACCCCTGACTCGAACGCGGGACCCACCAATCGAGACGGATCGTGCTCATCGAGTTCGACCGGCTCGACCTCCTCGACCTCCGGCGGAGCTTCGACCTCTTTCTCGGGGGGTACGGAACGCGGAATGGGCGGCGTCGAAAGCGACTCGTCGTAATCGTCCACCGGCTCATCCTTTATGGATGGCGCGAAAAGCCCGCATCCGGCACTGAAAACGACGCAGACCGCGAGCGCCAGCACCGTCCGCCCGCGAACTCTCGAACGAACGACTTCCGGCAACCCCTCGAAGGAAGCGGCCTTGCGACTGGCGGCGAGAGCTTTGGCTGCGCGGCTCATGTCTCATCCCCCTCATGAAGCTCGGCGCCCTCATCCTCGGAATCATTAGAGCCATCTTCTTCGGCGGCTTCGTCTTCCGCCTCGTCGGGATCGGTTCGGGGCCTCTCCTGGGCCGCCTCACGGCGAGGGCCCAGGGCATCCAATTCCTCCGCCTGATCCAGCTCACCAAGGCTGGTACTCTCCGCCGGGTCGCTGAAGCCCTCCGGTGTGGAGGCTAGGCCCAGCGACGATACCTGAAGCTCGACCAGCTCGTATCTCGCCTCTTGTACTATTGGGTACTCCTCCGGCCGGTACCGGGCCAAACTCTCGAGGGTTCGCCTTGTCCACTCGTTGACAACCCCCAGGCGCCGAGACTGCGCCGCCGCATCGATGTAATACTGCACCGCCTGATCCTCTAGAGGCACCGCTTCCTCGGCCAACAAGGCTTGATAGGCCCAAACATACTCCTCTCCCTGGCGCTCTATATCCGGAGGAATAGGCGCATCGAAGAGCGACTGGGCAAACCTCTCGAGAACGAAGCCGAGGCGATAGGCGGCCGCCAGGACGAACTCGGGATGAGGATACTTGAAGACGCCCTCATACAACTCCTGGACTTCCCGAGCCTTTTCCATCTTCCGTTCCAGGGACCGCGCCAAGCTCTCCTCGAGCCTGGCGCCTCTACCGGTGCCTGCTATGGCTATGGCGTCGTACTCCTCGAACGCCGCTTCCGCCACCATGAACTGGGCTTCGGCGGCGAAATGGACTGCCGGATCATCATCGGAGAGCCCAAGGCGCTCGAACTCGTCCACGGTGGCGCGATAGGCGTTCAAAGCCCGGCGCTCGTCATCGATTCCACGGTAAGCCCTGGCGATCTCCAGACGAGCCTCCACGACCTGTCCGGCAACATCGGGATTATCGCGAAATCGGCGTATGAACTCCTCATAGGCCGTTATGGCGCCTCGAGGATTGCCCTGCTTCTCTCGAGCATCGGCGGCCCGGAGAAGAAGCCGTGGTGTATCCTCGGAGTCGGGGTAGACCTGCGCAAACCTGTGAAACTGCTGCGCCGCCTGGTCATAGCGCTGCATGAAGTAGAGCAGCGTCGCCGCGTTGTAGAGGGCGGATTCGTGTTGCTCGGACTCCGGGTACTCGTTGACCAGCACCATGTAGCGGTCAATAGCCTTGTCGTAATCAAAAGCCTGCTGGGCGTTGAAGGCCACTAGGAACAAAGCGTCGTCCGCGAGGTCACTTCCCGGATACTCCCTGAAAACTCGCTCGTAGAGGCCGAGCGCACTCTCGAACCTCATGAGCTCCTCATAGCAAAGAGCGGCGTTGAAGAGGGCATTGTCCGCGAAACGATGCTCGGGCGCCTCTTCCACCAACGCCAAGAAAAGCTCCGCGGCGTCCTCGAACTCCTCTTCATCCATCAGCTCATCCGCGCGGCGAAACCGCCCGGCCAGCTTGAACTCCGTAAACGTCTCGACCACCTCGCCACCGGCCTCGAGAACGGCCTCCGAGGCCAGCAACCTCTCGCTGGTTTCCTCGACCGCCTGCCAGTCACGCGCGATTAGGAAAGTCTCTATGATCAGGTTGGCTGCGTATGGCGCGGCCTCGGCCGCCGGCCAACGCTCGACGATTATCTCGAATCGACGCCGTGCTTCCTCGTGGTCATGGTGCCGGTAGAAAACCAATCCAGCCTCATAGGCCAGAGCCGGTGTTCGCTCGAGCTCCGGCAGCCGCCTGACGTACATGTCGGAAGCCTCGACTAGGGATTCATAGATCTCCGGCAACGGAACAGCCTCCACGGGCTTGCCTTCCGGCCAGTTGCCCGAGGTCAATGTCTCCAGGGGCTCTAGAACCCCTCGCCGTTCTCGCGCGGCGATCTCTTTTTCATAGGACTCCACGGCACCTAGGGCCGCCGGCTCCTGGAACTCCACATCCAAATTCGAGTCGCGAACCCTGGCGTAATAATCAGCGGCCTCCACGAAGCTGCCGGTCCAGAACAGGGAGTCAGCCAGGTAGAACTCGAGATCATACAGGTGCTCTGTATGAGGATAGAGATCCAGATACCGGGAAATGGAGTCGGACGAGCGTTCATATTCACGGATGGCAAGCTCCACGTCCCCTTCAGTCCGGTAGGTCTGAGCCTGCTGGAAGTGGAACAACGCCGTCTGGCGCAGGGAACGCTCCGTAATCTCCTCCGCCCGGGAGATGGCTTCGCGATCGTAACGATGCAGATTGTACCAGCCGCTCCCTCGGGCATAAGTGTCGACCAGCACTTGCTGCTCTCTGAAAGCCTGCGCGAGCGACCTGTCCCTGGTCCAGGCCCTTACTATGCGGTCCTGTATGACCGGCGCGTCCCGATGCTCCGGATAACGGGCCAAGACATACTTCAGAGTCTCGACCGCTTCAGGGTATCGCGTGATGTCGTACAATATCTCGCCGAGCCGCTTTAGAACATCGAACTCATACGCCGGGTGACCTCTATCGGCCAAAATTTCCTTGGCCTTCTCGACACTGCCCCACTGGTCGTCGGCAAACGAAGCCGCCGCATACTGAATGGCTTCCTCGCGAAGGTCACCACCAACCTCGGCTTTCCCTTGCTCTTCGGCCTCGGCCTGGTAATTGGCGAGCAGATCGAGGAAGTGTTCGACGGCATTGTCGTAGTCGCTGATCCTATAGTAGGTCCATGCCAGCTTGTAGAGGACCTTGTCGTAAAGATGATGACCCTCGAACTCCAAGGCACGGTGGTAGGCTTCGATTGCCAGCTCCAAGGCATCCGGAATCAGCCCCAAGTCGGCATCGAAGTAGTACTCACCGATGCGCATCCACACCTCTGGAACGAAACGGCTCCGAGGAAACTGCTGGATTAGGTCATCGTAGGTGGCCAGCGCGGAATCGAACTCGTCTTGCTGTATGAACAGATAACCAAGCAGATAATAGGCCGCGTCGGCATACTGATATTGCGGGAAGTCGCGGATTATGCGCTTGTACAAGCTCATTGGACGATCGAAGCGCCTGGTAGGTGGTGGCGGAACTTCCACTCCGGCCGGCAGACTCGCGATCCTTTGGTAGTAGTCTCTCTCCGCCAGGCGGTGCTCGTCCTCGATGTGCTCGTAATGAAGCTCGGCTAGGCGCATCATGGCATCGGGAGAGTATGCGGGCTCCCGCGGGTAGCGCTCGACGAACCTTTCGAACTTCTCTATGGCCTCTAGGCGCGCTTCCCTCTCGTGCACCTCCAGATCCTGAATGGCTCTCTCGTATTGTTCGGAGAGCTGGTCACGTCGCCGGTCATATTTCTGTTCGATGAGGAGCTGAACTTCCTGGCGATAGATACGGGCTGCCTCCTCGAACCTCTCGAAAGCATCGAACATCGCCCGCAGGTCGACAGGCTCCACTCTGGAGATGCCCAAAAGGTGCTCGCCTTCATCGTCAGAGGGACCATCGGCAATCGCCGAACCAACCCAAAGCGCCACGGCCGAGATCGCCACGAACTTGCTCGGCAAACCTTTCACCGCTCCAGCTCCTCATCAGGATTCCTCAAAACCTCCCTGAACCTCCGGTCCAGATCCTGAAGCTCCTGGTCCTGCTCTTCGACCATTTCCTGGATGCGTGTGGATTGACTACTCTTCTCGGCCCAGGCCACATCGATGATACCGACGTCCGAGCGTAGAACGAGGTCATAGAAATGACGACGTATTGCTCCAACAGACTCGAAAGCTATTCGCCCTACGAGGTCGCGGGTGCTCTCGCCGACATATCTCACATCACTCTCATACTCCTCGAGCCTGGCAAGTTCCTTGGACACCTGATCCCGGAGCACTTGTCTTCGCTGAGATCCTCGTCGCTCTATGTCATCCAACAAACGGACCACTCGCCCTCCATCTTCTATTACGCCCGAGCGGATGACCTCTAGGTTTCGCAGGAGGTCTTGCTTCGTTTCGCTGAGGTCGCCGACCCTCGAGGCGACGGAACGCTCCTTCGCCAAGGCATCCTCGTATGCCTCGACCACTGCCTTTGCGCCTTCCAGGGCGGTCCCGGCCCTAACCGCGTCTGCCACGCGATCGAGTTCTCGCTTTAGAGAGCTCGATTCCGCCTCGAGAGCCTCCGCCTTTTTCTTCTTTCCCTCCAGCCGCGACAAAAAGGCTTCGACCTCGCCCGGTTCCGCCGCGATCTCGTCCACGTTGTCACGTATGTGCCGGCGCATGGCGACGACCTGGGCCCTCTGTGATTGAGCCTCCATTCGCGCTCTAAACGCCTCCCTTTTCAATGCATCGATCCTTCGAAGGCGTTGGTCTTGTTGTTGCTCCAGCTCCTCGACCGTGGCGGGCATGCTCTGTAGACGAGCCGCCGCTTCCTCGCGCCGCCGTCGAGCCTCCTCGTACTCCTCCTCCAGTTCCGACGGAACGAAGCGCGCGAGCATGGCGTGCTCGAGATCCCCCAACCTATTTTGGAAACCCAGAATATCCGCCTGAGCCTGATTGCCGCGGCGATGGCCTTCGGCCAAGGTTGGAAAAGGCTCCAATGTTCCGCCGTCAAGGCTCGCCATGATCCGCTCGGCAATCTGCCTCCCGTCCTCTATTCCGGTCCGACTCGACTCGAGGCTCGAAACAATGCCGAGGCCTTGATCGATCTCTTGTTGCGTGGAAGCCCACATCACCGCCTCCCGCGGCAACAAGTCCTCGACATCGAACCCTCCCTCATCGGCGGCGATCAGCTCACTGAAGTGGCTCACGGGATCATCGTGACGGGTCAGGAGGTCTTCGAGATCATCGTGAACCGGAGAGTACTCGACTATCACCCCCTCGTAGGCTTCCGAGGCATCTTCGTAACGCTCAGCCCTTGCATAAAGGTGACCCAGCAGCAACCTAATCTCTGGAGCAAGGACGGAGTCGGCGGCGCCCGTCAGCAATACCTCCGCTGCTCGACGCGCGTTCTCCAGATCTCCTCGCCTTACGAAGGCCCACGCTACCTCGTACAAAGACTGAAAGTAATGCTCGCTATGTCGATCGATGTTCAGGTAAGCGTCGATAGCCTCGGCGTAGCTTTCCCTCTCGATGAAGACACGACCAAGGGCAAGCCATGCCTGCTCCTGCACCCTTCGGCCCCGCTCATCGGGCTCGGTTGCATCGACCACGTCTCTGAATGCATCCGTAGCCATCCGCAGCTCTTCGAACATCTCCTCTTCGGCTCGTTCCAGGGCCGAAAAGTCGGCTCGGTACCGCACTTGGGCGCGCTCCCAGCTCTTACGAGCCCTTTGGGTATGCACGACACCGACCCAGTAACGAGCAGCCAGACCGTACGGTCCTTCCAGCGGGACTTGATCGAAGGTCTGGAGTGCACGAGCCCAACGCTCGGAGTCATCAATGTCATCCCTTTCGAACAAAACCTTGCCCCAAACGTACTGCAGCTCCGGACGCACGGATCGGCCGGACTGAACGAAGTGCTGGTAATAAGCCTCTACCTCCTCGAAATCTCCCAGCCTTCCGCTGATCTGTATGAGACGCAACATGGCGTCATCATGTCGCTGGGGACTTCCTCTTCGAACAATCTCCAGGAAAAACCCGCGGGCGGGCAGGTAGCTCTCTTGGCGGTATAGGCTCTCCGCCAGATAGTAAAGCGCATCGTCATACCGGTCCGAGGCTTTGAATCTCGGGCTGTCGACTATGTCGTATAGCAGAACAATGGCGGCGGCGTAGTTCTCGAGCAGGAAGTGTATTTCCGCGTCCGAGAAGCGGCGCTCAACCTCTTCGATGAGAAGCTCGCCGTCCTGCCCATACTGTTGGACCAAGAACTGGACCCTTGCGGCGAGCCCGCGAGCCTCCTGCTCGAACTCATCGAGGCGTTCGGCGAAATTGGGATCATCCACCCCCGGTTCACCTGGGACAGACTCATCGGCCGCCGCCGATGGGCTCTGAAACGCGGCGGCCGTAACCGCCATGGCAACGAGCCATCTAGTCACCGCACTACCTCTGCCTGCGCCCTTTCACCTTGCGTGCCGGGGAGCTCCCTCGTCACTTCTTCTTCGTATCTAATCCGAGGCCTGTCCTGGAGCTCCGTTGTCAGGCCTCCCCTGGCAAATGAGACTATGTCGATACGAGTCGCCATGCCTCCTTCGGCGTTGAATGTATGAGAGCTTTGGATCCTGAAGCGATAGTCGTTCAGATATCTAAAAACTCCATAGCCGCTGCCGCGGTACACGAGCTGAACGACTATCTGATGTGAGCCGGGCATTAGCCGACCGTTGAAAACCTCTATCTCTCTCTGACTGTCCAGCTCACCGGTGTGATCAACACGGCTGAACACGGGGGACCCATCCAAGATGTAGGTGACCGACTCGAGAACAAAAGAAGGCCCCATCTCGTTACGGTGAACCAGGATGGCTCTTGCCCCCGTGGAAAGGTCGCCTCCGATGACACTCTCTTGCAGCAGCATCAGACGAGCCTTCGTTTGAAAGACTCGCTCCTTGAGATCCGTAACCCGCTCCTCCAGACCCCTGACCTGCAAATGGAACTGATCCTCGGGCATTACTATCGGCTCCAGGTCGTCTCCGGGAGGAACGATCGTAACCATTCCTGACGCATCCTCGGGATCATCAATCGCTTCTCCGGCTTCCTCCTCGGGCTCCTCCGCAACCGGCTCTTCATCATCGGACTCGGTTAGAGGAACGAGCTCCAGTCCCCAGTCATTATCGTCGATATCTTCTTCGTCGACCTGGCGGGCTTCTTCCGTTTCTCCACCCGCCTCGAGTTCGACGTCCTCTTCCTCGGCCGAGCCGTTACCACCGGCAAAAGCCGATCCCGGCAAGAGCATAAGGCTTCCTATGAGCAGAAGTACTGGAACGACAAAATTCCAAGCTCCGCCCGAGCCTCCCCTCACGACCTTGTATGCGATGCCGCTCGTAATATTTCGCACCGGCAAGCCTCTTTTCCGGCTGAACCGGCCCCCCATCACCTGGCAAACGGAGAGCCGATACGGCCCTTTTTCGATCCTATATTAAGACACTATCAGCCGCCCCTCTTCAACTCACGCAGCACCAACTTTGCCACCGACTTCAGCGTATCGAAAACACCGTCCCCCGTGGTAGCCACCGCTTCGAAATCAGGTACGCTGCCTTCGTTCAAAAGGCGCCGAAGCTCTTCGACCGTCGCCGCGTTCGGAAGGTCGCGCTTATTGTACTGAACTACGTATGGCAATTTGTCCAGCTCATAGCCGTGCTCGGTAAGATTCAGTCGGAGGTTGTCCAGCGACTCCAGATTGGCTTCCATTCTTTCGATCTGCGAGTCCGCCACGAAGACCACTCCGTCGACGCCCTTGAGTATGAGCTTTCGGGATGCATCGTAGAAGACCTGGCCTGGCACGGTGTAAAGATGGAAACGCGTCTTGAAGCCACGAATCTCGCCTAGCGAGAGCGGCAAGAAGTCGAAGAACAGCGTGCGCTCGGTCTCCGTGGCCAAGGATATCATCTTGCCTCGGGCACCAGGATTCGTCTTGGCATACACGTACTGGAGGTTGGTGGTCTTTCCACACAACCCAGGACCGTAATAGACAATCTTACAGTTAATTTCGCGTGAAGAGTAGTTGATGAACGACATTGTCGGCCGCCGGTCGTCCTAGTCGCTGAACAGGTTGTCGATGTCGTCGTCGGTAATTTCGTCGAACGCGGAGGGTTCGCTGCCCGGCTCTTCAGCCTTTCGGGCAAGATCTTCAAGCACTTCTGTCAACTCATCGGATGCCTTCCGCACTCTCAGCCGCACCAAACCGAGCGAGCTGCGCTGATCGAAGATCACCACCAGAATCACGCGACCGCCCACGATGGAAATGTGCAAGTTGTCCCGCTCTCCCTCGTGGAAGAGGATCGAGAACTCTCTCTCACCGAGAAGCTTTGCGAGCCCACCGGTGGCCGCGATATTGCCCGCCGTCAGAGATGCGAGTGAAGTGGTATCCAGATGGCCCGTGTCTCCAGCGGAAGAGATCAACTGGCCGTTCTTGTCGATGAGGAAAACGCACTGAGCGTTGGCCTCTCGCGTCAACTTATCGCACAAGAGGGAGATCTTCTGGAACTCTTCCTCGTATATGACCATCTGAGGATGCATTTTAACCCGCGCCTCACTCCTTGCTGCTTTCTGGCAAGCGATCTTACACCCCGATTTGTTTCGGGACGATATTAGGCAGCAATGCTGTAGATAGCAGGAACACGGATGCCGAGCAAGCCGCCGCTACTCAGCCCGCCGCTAGTCGAGTAGGGGTACGGTACCCTCCAGGTTAACCCGCTTCCAAAGATCCGTGGTGCCGGGTCATAGAGGCCGCCGGGCTGATATCGCCCGTCCCAGCGTGACCGCATCGGCGTGCTCGATGTCGCCACCCATGGGTACGCCTTGAGCTATACGGGATACCGTAACCCCGAGAGCACCAAGTAACCGGTGGAGATACAAGCTCGTGGCCTCACCTTCGACGTCCGGGTTCGTAGCCGCTATCACCTCACGCACTCCACCTTTTCGAACACGAGCCAAGAGCGTTTCGAGTCGCAGTTCCTCCGGCCCTATGCCATCTAGCGGGGAAAGCGCCCCGTGAAGTACATGATAGTGACCTTGGTACTCGCCGGTTCGCTCTATCGCCAGAAGGTCCTGAACGGACTCCACAACGCAGATCAAGGAATCATCCCGCCTCGGATCGCGACAAACCGCGCAGCAGTCGGAGTCGGTGAGGTTGCAGCATTTCGTGCAAAAGCAGACTCCTTCGGCCACCGCCGACAATGCCTCGGCCAGCTCCAAGGCATAAGCGGAAGGAGCGTCGAGCACGTGAAAAGCCAGGCGGTGAGCTGTCTTCTCTCCTATGCCGGGCAGCTTGCTCAACAACGCCACCAGGCGCGACATGGAGGGAGGCATGGACATTATCTGCTAGGCAAACCCGCTAAAGAAACTGGGCTCAAGTCAAACCGGGGATGCGCATGCCCCCGGTCACCTTCTGCGTTTGCTCCTCTAGCTCCTCCCTGGCACGCCGCAATCCATCGTTTACGGCCGCGGCAACCAAGTCAAGCAGCAAATCCATATCGTTGGCATCGACCTGCTCGTGATCGACCTCGATGCGCAATACCTCGCTGTTGCCGTTGACGGTGGCCTTGACCATACCGCCACCGGCTACGCCCTCGAACTCGCTCTCGGCGTGCTGCTCCTGTATCTTGGCGACCTCCTGCTGCATCTTCTGCGCCTGCCTGAGAACGTGCTGGAAGTTACCTCCCATGCTGCCGGGCTTCGGACTCATTCCGCCACCTCCTCGCCGGCTGCTCGTACGCCGGCCCTTGTGGTGCTCGACCTAGTATCCTGAAGTCTTTCATCAAGGATCCGAATGTCCTCGATCTCTCCATCGAGCGTTTCCAACGCCAACCGCACAGCGGGACTCGCAAGTGCCTCCGCTCGAACCGATTCAATCTCCTCGTTCAAGCGCCTCTCCTTGACCGTCGCGATGGCCTCCGGCGCTCCCTCCAGCTTCGCTTCCTCCGCCGCAACCATCCTCAAGTGTAGGCTCTTGCCGAAGTGGTCCTCCATGAGGCTCTCCAAAACGCTCCTGTTCGCGGTCCCGTTTAGAAGATCGTGATAGAAGCCTCGCGGAACCGCCAGCGCTATCTCCTGGTCACTTATGGACAAAGGACGCGCGTGCTCCAGCGCAGACCCCAGGAAAGGCATTGCCGGCAACCCGCTGACGGCCTCGACCAAGGCTGCATAACGATCCGCCATCGAAGCATTCGAATCGTCTGCCTTGGGCAGGCGGGTCGTGGGTTTTTCCAGCTCGACGCCGCCGGGCGAAGCGGACTCACCGGGCACCCCGCTCGCCCCCTTCTCCCCGGACTTGTTTGCTTTCCGAGAAGAAGTGCTTTTCTCTCTAGGGGCCTTCCCGATTGTCGAGCGAGAGCCCCGCCGTTCTTCCACCGCCGCCTCGGTGCTCTTGTGGGTAGCTTCTCGAACGGGCTGCGGCTCCTCCTTCCGCTCTTGTCCGGCGTGAGCCCGCATTCTGGCAGCATACTTTCCGAATACACTCGACGAAGGAACCGAAGCCTTTCCGTCATCCACCGTGCCACTGCCTTGCCGCCCCCCGCCGCCCGAGGACACGGGTCCGGGGGACTCTCCACCCACGACAGCGTGCAAGGACTCGACCCGATCGACGAGCTCCGCTAGCCCGATCCCGGGCGCCATGTTGACTGCCTTTAGCAACGCCACTTCCAATACCAGCCGCGGCTGCACCGCACGCCCGATTTCGGGAACAGCCGAATGCACCACATCGAAAAGAAATGTGAGAGTCGCGGCCGAAGCCCGGTTCGCCTGCTCATCGAGAACAACACGCTCGTGGTCCGCGACGTCAAGCACCGTCTCGGCTCGACCGCCAACCTGAACCACCAACAGATTCCGCAAATGCCAAGCCAGATCCTCCGCCAGTCGCGCCAGGTCGAGCCCCCTGTCGAATACTCTCGCAACGATCTCCAGAGCCGCCGCTCCATCTCCGTCTATGAGGGCTCCGGCCAAAGCAGCCACCATCTGGCGGTCTATCACGCCCAGGATCTCTTCCACCAAGGAGTCCTCGATGGCCTCCCCGCCCGCGCCAATCACTTGGTCGAGAAGTGACAAGGCATCACGCATCGACCCTTCGGCCTGGCGGGCGATGAGCGCCACGGCCGAGCTGCCCATCGAGATCTTTTCGGCCTCGAGTATCCGCTCCAGGCGGCTGATGATTTGCCCAAGGGGAATTCGGCGGAAATCGAACCTCTGGGTCCTCGATAGTATGGTTATCGGAATGCGATGGGGCTCGGTAGTCGCGAAAATGAACTTGACGTGAGCAGGAGGCTCCTCGAGCGTCTTGAGAAGCGCGTTGAACGCCGCGCCCGAGAGCATGTGTACCTCATCGATGATGTAGATCTTGTGGCGATCGCGGCTCGGCAGATATCGGGCGTTCTCCCGCAGCTCTCTTACTTGATCGACCCCATTATTGGATGCTCCGTCGATCTCTTGAACGTCCACGCTGTTGCCGCCCGTGATCTCGACGCAAGCTCGGCATGTACCGCACGGCTCGGCGGTGGGACCGGATTCGCAGTTCAAAGCCTTGGCGAGGAGCCGCGCTCCGGTGGTCTTTCCAACACCCCTGGCACCCGCAAACAAGAACCCATGAGCTATCCGGCCTTGGCGAATGGCGTTTGTAAGGGTCGTAACCACATGCCCTTGCCCGATCATATCCTCGAAGATCTGTGGCCGATACTTTCGGGCGAGGACCAAGTAGCTCATGTCGGGTGCTTCCGGGGCAGTGAAAAGGTGACAGCCGGGGTGCCGGACACACGTGGAAGCATGGCTACCGTTGCTCCCTTCCGGGCCTGGCGGAGTTCACCGCCCCACGTCGCCCGGTCCCGGCTGTCATATTTCCGTTGGTAACTGAAGATAATCCTGAATGGCCGGTTGCCCAAACGCGCCGTGCACCGGCCATACCCGTGCGGAGAGGGAGGGATTCGAACCCTCGGTACCCTTCCGGGTACACGCGATTTCCAGTCGCGCACCTTCGGCCGCTCGGTCACCTCTCCTTTCTCCTTGGCTGATAGAGCCCTTGGCTCGTCCGCCAAATCTATTTTTCTTGGCGGAGAGAGTGGGATTCGAACCCACGGTACCCTAAAGGGTACACCTGATTTCGAGTCAGGCGCCTTCGTCCACTCGGCCATCTCTCCGCGGCGTTTCTAACACATGGCTCCCAGCGTGTCAGCCACGGAATGACTTCGGATCACCACGAAATCAAGAACAATCCGCGAAGAGGTAATCCGCCGCCGAGTCACCTATGGCTGTTTCCTCCCACGCCGCGTCTCGAAAAAGCTCGACAGCAGGTCGGCGCAATCCTCCGCCAGGACACCGCCGATTACCTCCGGCCGGTGATTAAGACGGGTATCGGAAGGTATGTCGAAGACTGAACCCACCGCGCCTGCTTTGGGATCCAAGGCGCCGAAAACCAGGCGATCCAGCCGCGCAAGCACGACGGCTCCAGCACACATGGCGCAGGGCTCGAGCGTCACGTACAGCGTACAGCCGTGCAGCCGCCAGCGCCCTAAACGGCGAGCTGCCTCTCGCAGGACGAGGACCTCCGCGTGGGCAAGAGGGTCCGCGTCCCCTTCTCGGCGGTTGCCGGCGCGTGCCACGACTTCGTGGCCCACGGTCACCACCGCTCCCACGGGCACCTCCCCACGGTCCCCGGCGACCCTTGCCTCGACTAGAGCTTCCTCCATGAATCGAAAATGATCCGCATCTGTCACATTCCCGACGAAAGCCCGCTTTCTCATGGAGCGCAAGGAAAAATGACTCCGTTGCTGGAGGCGGCTCGGATTCTTACTCCACATCTCGCGATCGCCGGCTTTAGCAGCGGTCCGCCAACCCCTGAGGCAAGAACGGGAAAAGTGGCGCGCCCGGGAGGATTCGAACCTCCGACCTACGGATTCGTAGTCCGGCACTCTATCCAGCTGAGCTACGGGCGCTTTTCTGCATGACCTAGTCGTGAGGAGAGGGAGGGATTCGAACCCTCGGAACCAGTCTCCCGGTTCACCCGCTTAGCAGGCGGGTGCCTTAAGCCACTCGGCCACCTCTCCCAAACTATTCGCTTTTTCAGCCTCCGTCCCAACTAACGGTTGGCGGAGGAGGTAGGATTCGAACCTACGGAGGGCTTTCACCCTCTGCTGTTTTCAAGACAGCCGCCTTAGACCGCTCGGCCACTCCTCCGAGCGAAAGCCCGTTGATACCGGGGGGCCCGCCCTTCGTCAAGCTTCGAACCACCCGAAACCTTCCCGGCACTTTCCTAACTCGTCTCTCGGCCGGCTCCAGCGACCGGCTCGAGCACCTGCCGTCCTCCCATGTAGGGACGCAGCGCCTCCGGGACGACTACCGACCCGTCAGGTCGCTGGTGCTGCTCCAGTACGGCCACCAGCGTGCGCCCCAAGGCAAGCGCCGACCCATTCAATGTGTGAACCAAGCGAGGCTTGGCTCCATTCGCCGGCCGATACCTCATCTTCATTCTTCTGGCTTGGTAGTCGCTGAAGTCAGAGCAAGAGGAGATCTCGCGGTAAGCATTCTGGCCGGGCAGCCAAACCTCTATGTCGAAGGTGCGTGCCGCGGCAAACCCCAAATCACCCGTGCACAGCTCGACCACCCTATAGTGGAGATCCAGCCGCCGCAGCACCTCGCAGGCGTTGTCGAGAAGCTTCAGCAGCGCCTCGGAGCTGTCCTCCGGCCGGACAATCTCGACCAGCTCCACCTTCTGGAACTGGTGCTGTCTTATGAGCCCGCGGGTGTCCGTTCCGTAGCCGCCGGCTTCGGCGCGAAAGCAAGCGGTCGAAGCGCAGTAGCGAAAGGGCAGGTCGGTCTCCTCGATCAGCTCACCTCGATGGAGGTTGGTGAGGGGCACCTCGGCGGTGGGAATGAGGAAGAGGTCTTGTCCCTCGACCTTGAAGGCATCGTCCTCGAATTTCGGGAGCTGGCCGGTGCCGGTCATGCTGTCCCTATTGACGAGCAGCGGGGTCGCAACCTCCCGGTAACCACTACCGACCGCAAGATCCAGCATGAACGCACCAAGAGCCCTCTCGAGCCGGGCGCCGCCGTCCATGAGCACGGTGAAGCGAGCACCGGCCAGCCTCGCTCCACGCTCGAAGTCCAGAATCCCCAACTCCGGACCGAGATCCCAATGGGCCTTGGGCTCGAAGTCGAACGAAGGCTTTTCTCCCCAACGCGATACTTCGGGATTCTCTTCGGGGCCCGCGCCGTCGGGCACGTCTTCATACGGAATGTTCGGTAGCGACAGCAGAAGAGTTTCCAGCTCGGCCTCGACCTGGGAAAGGCTCGAGGCGCCTTCCTTCACCTGCTCGGACAAATCCTTCAGCTCGGCGCGAAGCGTGGCGGCGTAATCCCCACCCTCTCGCGCAGCCTTCGCAAGTCCCTGTCCCATACGCTTCTGGCGATGTCGAGCATCTTCCGTACTGACTATTAGGTCGCGGCGACGTCCGGCAAGATCACTGATCGCGTCCAGATCCACGTCGCCTCGCCGCCGAGCCATGGCGGCCTTGATCGCATCGAGATCGGCTAAAACCTTTCGTGAATCCAGCATTGGGCCTAACTAGGGGCAGGTACAGCTCAATGTCAACGTCCAGGGGAGCTAGACCATCTCCCCCAAGGCTTCGCGGAGGTGCTTTCGCCAAGCATCCGGTCGAGCCACCGCCGCACGCCAGATAGGGAGAGCTTTCGGCCGATGTAGTTCGATGATCTTTCCCACCCCGCGCAATGCTCCAGGGTAGAAGTTCAGCGGATCGGCTTGGACTTCTTGCGCCCCGCGCCGGCGAACCTCGTCGACCAATGCCAGTATGTCCCGCGGAGAATCCGTCAAACCCGGCAGGATCGGAGCCATGAAGACCGCGGTGCGAATCCCCGCCGCCGAGAGCTGCTCCAGAGCATCGAGCCTTCTGGACGGGCTGGAAGCGCCCGGTTCGATCAGCGCCGCCACTTCGTCCGAGAGCGTGGTCAGCGTGATCCCCACGCTGACTTCCACATCTCCGAGCAGCCCTCGAAAAGCGCGAAATAGATCGATGTCCCGCACGACCAGGTCGGACTTGGTCAGCGCCCAAAGCGAGAGTCCCGAGTCCACGAGCAACTCCAAACAAGCTCGGGTTAGGCCCTTTTCCCGCTCCAAGGGCTGCCAGGCATCGGTAACGCTGGCCAACATTACGCGCCCCCGCTTTCTGCGCCGGAGCTGCCTGGAGAGCACTTCGGTCACGTTCGACTTGACGTCCACGAAGCTGCCCCAAGAGCCTTGATGCCCCGTGAACCTCTTCATAAAGGTTGCGTAGCAATAGGCACATGCGTGCTCACACCCCGTGTAAGGGTTGAGGCACCAGTCCATTCCGGGGATACGGCTCTTGCAGAGCGCGGTTGAGCACGTGACGTCTCGAGTCGTGGGGGCCGCTTTCATAGGGAGACTCGACGAGCTGAACCTTGTTTATACCCGGAAGTAATCCCCGCCTGGATTCCTTTGCTCGCTACCCAATACGCGCAACGCCGACGCCACCGGAATGTGTTCAACCATTGCCCGAAGATGATCTCTTGGTTGGCGTCTTTCCCGCTCCTCGTCCGGGCTTCCTCCCAGGCTCGTCGCCGAGGCGCATGGTGAGCGCGATCCGGCGCCGCTGCAGGTCGACCTCCATCACCTTGACCCGCACCACGTCTCCCGCCCGCACTACGTCGCGGGGGTCGCGCACGAAGGTCTCGGAGAGCGCGGAGATGTGCGCCAGGCCGTCCTGATGCACGCCGACATCCACGAAGGCGCCGAAGTTCGTGACGTTCGTGACGGTGCCTTCCAGAACCATGCCGGGCTGCAGATCCTCCAGCTTCTCGACGCCCTCTCGGAAGGAGGCGGTGCGGAACTCGGGCCGAGGATCGCGGCCCGGCTTGGCGAGCTCGGCCAAGATATCCTTCACCGTGGGCTCACCGAACTTCTCGTCGATGAACTCCGAGGGCCGCAGGCTCCGGAGGTAGGTCTCGTCGCCGATTAGCTCCTTCACCTTTTTGCCGGTCTTGGCGACGATGCGCTTCACCACCGGGTAGGCCTCGGGGTGGACGGCGGAGGCGTCCAAGGGGTTGGAGCCGGACGAGATCCTAAGGAAGCCCGCGGCCTGCTCGAAGGCCTTGGCGCCGAGGCGCGCCACCTTCTTCAGCAGTGAGCGATTCTGGAATGGCCCGTTCTCGTTCCTGTAGGCCACGATGTTCGCGGCGAGCGCCGGCCCAAGCCCCGAGACCCTGGCGAGGAGCGGCACGGAGGCCGTGTTGACCTCCACGCCCACAGCGTTGACGCAGTCCTCCACCACGGCGTCGAGCTTTCGTTGCAGCTCGGTCTGGTTCACATCGTGTTGATACTGCCCGACTCCAATGGCCTTCGGCTCGATCTTCACCAGCTCCGCGAGCGGGTCCTGAAGGCGCCGCGCGATGGAGACGGCTCCCCGTAGCGAGACGTCCATGTCGGGAAGCTCGCGGGAGGCCAGCTCCGAGGCGGAGTAGACGGAGGCGCCGGCCTCCGAGACCATGACCTTGGTCAGCCGAAGCTTGGGATGCCGCTTCATCAGCTCGGCCACCAGCGCGTCGGTCTCGCGGGAAGCCGTCCCGTTGCCGATCGCCACGAGCTCCACCTCGTGGCGCAGCGCCAAGTCGGCGAGAGAGCGAAGGGCCTCCTCCACCCTGCCCTTTCCCGCGAAGGGGTAGATGGTGGCCGTCTCGAGCACCGCGCCGCCGCCGTCGACGACGGCGACCTTCACACCGGTTCGAAGCCCGGGATCGAGGCCCAGCGTGCGCCTCGATCCCGCGGGAGCGGCCAGAAGCAGATCTTGGAGGTTGGCGCCGAACACTCGGATGGCCTCCGCGTCGGCGAGCTCGCGCAGCCTGCGTTTCAGCGCCGCGTCGAGGTGTACGGCCAGCCTTGTCTTCCACGCCAGCCTGGCGTGCCTGGCCAGCCACGTGTCGGCCGCGCGGCCCGAATCGTCGAGCAGGAAGAGCCGAAATATGGCTGCCTCGCCGGGAGAAAGACCGACTTGCTCCTCGCCTCGCGCCTGGGCGCCGGTCCAGGCGATCTCCAGCCGAAGGACCTCCTCCGCCTGTCCCCGGAACATCGCGAGAGCGCGGTGAGAAGGCACCTTGGAGAGGGGCTCCACGTGATGGAAGTAATCCCTGAAGCGCGCCCCGGACTCCTCCTTGCCGGAGACGACGCGGCTCGTGAAGTAGCCCTTGGTCCAGCCGTAGTCTCGAAGCTCCTCGATGAGGCCGGCGTCCTCGGCGATGCGCTCCATGAAGATGTAGCCGGCGCCCTCCAAGGCATCATCTACCGTAAGCTCGTCCTTCACGAAGGGCGCCGCCGCCTCCTCGGGAACTCTCGACCGATCCTCGAGCAGCGCGTCGAGCAGAGGCTCTAGGCCGTTTTCGCGGGCGATCTGCGCCTTTGTGCGGCGCTTCTTCATGAAGGGGCGATAGAGATCCTCGAGACGGGTCTTGGTGGCCGCCTCCCTGATGGTCACTTCGATCGACTCGGTGAGCTTGCCTTGCTTCCGAATGGCCTCGATGACCGTCTCCTTGCGCGCGTCGAGCTCGCGCAGGTAGTCCAGGCGCTCGTGGAGGGTGCGCAGCTCTGCGTCGTCGAGCCCGCCGGTGGCCTCTTTTCGGTACCTGGCTATGAAGGGCACCGTCGCGCGATCGTCTAGGAGATCGACGGCCGCCTGTACCTGCTGCGGAGCTACCCCCAGCTCCTTGGCTATACGCGCTGATATGGAAATCATCGGTCTCTCCCCTGCCCTAGCCCCAAATCAAGCACACCCCGCCGTCTGCGACTTCGCCAGGCGCCCGCTGGCCGGGCCCTGGCCGTGTCTCGCTACGTCGTCGTGCACTTGTTTTGGGCCTAGCGTGAGGGACGGATTGCTACCACGGAATCGGACTCGATTCCTCTTTTCGTCTCCGCTTTCGAGGGAAGGTTGGTGGGTGGTGAACGGACATACCTCGCACCGGCCATTCCTCTGGAGCCTCGGCGCGACTCCTGATACCAAGGACGGATATGGGAAGAGAGACGAGATGGATTCATGGAGAACGTAATCGTAAACGGGCGGAAGACGGACCTGGCATATAGGCAATGCACACGGTGCGTGCAGGACACCACCGTCCCCGGCATCTCCTTCGACCCGGACGGGCAGTGCAACTTCTGCCGGCTTCACGACAAGCTGGAGGAACTCTTCCCCAACGGTGAAGAAGGGCAACGGCGTCTGGACAGCATCTTACGGCGGATCAGACGAGCGGGGCGCGGCAAGAAGTACGACTGCATCGTCGGGATCAGCGGCGGGAGAGACAGCACGGTGCTGCTGTACAGGACGGTGCGCGAATGGGGGCTTCGTCCGATCGCGGTTCATTTCGACGACGGCTTCGACAACCCGGTGGCCGGCGAGAACATGATCAATGCCTGCCGCGCGCTCGGTGTGGAGCTTCGAACGATCACCTCGGACTGGCGCGAGGCGAAGGATCTGAAGAAGACCTTTCTCAAGGCCTCCGTCCCCGACCTCAACCTCGGAACCGACATTGGCATCGCGGCTTCGTTGTACGGGGTCGCTCACCAGGAACGCGTCTCGACCATCCTCATAGGGCAGTCCTTCCGTACGGAGGGCGTCAAGCCGCTGTCATGGTCCTTCTTCGACGGGGACTATCTGCGGAACGTTCAGAAGCAGCTCGGCACCGTAACGCCGGCGCCGTGGAAACCCGATACGCCCGGCTTCAACCTCGGCGTCAAGGAGCTGTTCTACTACACGGTCCTTCGCGGCATTCGAGCCTACACGCCCATGTACTACTCGAACTACGTCCGAAGCGAAGCGGAAGAGACCATCAGAAGGGAACTCGGTTGGGTGTACCCCGGCGCTCACTACTTCGACGACCTCTATCACAGCCTCATCAAGTACGTGCACCGCGTGAAGTTCAACATCGACTTGAACATGAACAGCGACGCGGCCCTGGTACGCTCGGGGCAAATGTCGCGCGAAGAGGCCCTGGCAAGGGCGGGCGGGATCTACAAGATCGAGGATCCGAAGGTCATCGATCTGTGCATCAAACGGCTCGGCCTCACGCAAGAGGAGTTCGAGGAGTACCTGCGGCTGCCGCCCAAGACCTTCCGAGACTACCCGACCAGCTACTCGTACATCAGGCTCGGCAAGTGGCCGATATGGCTGTTGAGCAGGCTCGACCAGATCCCGAAGGTCACGTACGACAAGTACTTCAACTGCGGAGCCTAGTGCCCCGTGCGGTTAGTTTCGTATACGGATCTCGCACCCTGAGCGGTCGCTTCGGGGGCGTGATGCCGGAAGCGAATGCTGCTACATTCCGCTGGGTACCTTTGCGCAGAGTGCGAGCATGTCAAGACAGTGGCAACTAGCCAGAGACGGTCAGACCTACGGCCCATACACCGAGTCCGAGATGGAGCGGTTCGCCGGTGAAGGCCGGCTGCTGCCGGACGACCTCGTTCACGGTCCCGGCATGGACGACTGGGTCACGCTGAGTGAGGCGCCATTCCGCTTGGCGCCGCCTCCGCCACCGCTGCCACCAGCCCCGGCGGCCGAGCCGACCGCGCCACAAGCCCCGGCGGCCGAGCCGACCGCGCCACAAGCCCCGGCGGCCGAGCCGACCGCGCCACCGCCCCCGGCGGCACCGAACGCACCTCCGACCGCCGAAGGCCCACCACCACTCGCGCCATCCGCTCCCGCTGCTTCACCGGGGCCGCGGCCCGCGGCAACCGCTACCCGAAGCCCGAAGCGGCAGTCGCTGTCCGGGCTGAGGGTGTTCGGCCTGGTGGTCGTATGTCTTCTGCTGATGGTGGGTGGGTGCATCTTTCAAACGGGCAAAGCCGTCGAACGAACCGTCCTGAACGCCACCTACGCCGAGAGGCTTCTGCGCGAGTCCGGGATCAGCGCGGTGCTTCACGCCACCATAGCGGAGCAGATGAGAGACGGCGTCGCGGGCGGTGCGGACGACCCCACCGACCTGATGCTCGAGCAAGCCATGACCCCGGAATGGCTGGAGACGCAGCTTCTGGAGTTCGTCGAGGAAGTCCTCTCGGTCGTCGCCGGAGAACGAGACGCATTGACCTCGACCATCGACTTCAGCGAGCCGAAGCAGCACCTCCGGGCATCTTCCGATCCTCGGCTGCGGGCCATGGCCGGTGAGCTGCCGGATCAGCTATCGATGCGAGAAATGATCGGCGCGGACCGGATGGCATGGAACGAAATACAAATGTTCCTGAGCAGCATAAGACAAACACGCCTCCTCATGAATATCGTTTCATACGCGGGCTTCATCTTCACCTTTTTGCTCTGCCTTCTACTCGCGGGCCTCGCCGGTGGAATGAAATGGTTCGGCGCGACCAACATGATCACCGGCATCCTCTTCCTGGGCCTCCTGCAAATTGCCGGGATGGCGGTGGTGCCCACTCTCACGGCGGAGATGCCGGAGATCCGGGCGACGGCGGTGCAGGTCATCAGCGGCATGTCCTTCGTTCCCATCGCGTTCGCCGGGGTGGGCTTGCTCATGCTGATCATCGGGGTGATATTGCGCCGGATCGCATCCGCCTGATTCAGCCGATAGAGCCGAACAACCCTTGCGTAAAAGGATGGTCGCAAGCTCGGTCTATGGTGACCGATTCTCGGTCCGGGAGCGTTCAGCGCAGGAGGCGCGGCCAACGGTCCGGCGCCCCGCCACCACCCTCACCCCTCCCGCCGCCCCATCACCGTGAGGCGGTCCATCTTCGTGTAGATGACGGGGATGAGCAGCAGGGTGAGGATTGCTGCGAGCAGCACGCCGCCTATGGTCACCACCGCCATCGGGACCCGAAACACCGCGCCCTCGCCGGTGGAGAGCGCCTGCGGCAAGAGCGCCGCAACTATCGCCACGTTGGCCATGATGATGGGGCGCAGCCTGGCAGGCGCGGCGACGAGCAGCGCGTCGGCGATGCCCCGGCCCGCCCTCCGTAGCTGTGCCGTGTAGTCCAGGATCAGAATGGCGTTGTTCACCACGATCCCAACGAGCATCACCATCGCCATCATGCTGAAGATGTTCAGCGACTGGCCTGTCAGGAAAAGTCCCAGCGAGGCGCCGGCGGCCCCAAGCGGCAGGGTGAGCATGATCGTGAACGGGTGGATGAACGACTCCAAAATCATCGCGAGCACGATGTAGGTCAACACTATCGCCATCAAGAGCGCGATCACGATGCTCCCGAGCGCCTCCTCGAACAGCTCGAACTCACCCCCGACGCTCCAGCCATATTCCGGTGGCACATCCACATCCTCCATGGCGGACTCGATCGCGGCGACGGCCTGCGCTATGTCGGCCACGCCGAGCTGCGCCTCTAGGCGTATCGACCTCTGCCGGTCCACTCTCTGGATGCTCGCCGGCGCGAGCGCCTCCTCCCACCGGCCTAGCATGGAGAGCGGCACCGCTCCGGCGGGCGTGGCCACATCCAGCACCTCGAGGTGCTCCGGCCTCCTTCGGGCCTCTTCGACCAGCAGCACCCGGATATCGATCTCCCGCCCCACCTCTCCCCGGTACACGCCCGCCGGGGTGCCCTCCACGGACGACCTCACCACCGCGCCGACCTGCGCCGCCGAGAGCCCGTGGTCGGCCAGCGCCCTCCTGTCCGGAACGAAGGCGAGCTCGGGGCGAGGCTCGTCCAGCGTGTTCACGACGTCGGCCAACTCCTCGAGACCTCGCATGGCCTCCTCGATCTCGGTCGCGAGCGCCTGAAGCACCTCGTAGTCCGGCCCCGCCACGTCGACCTGGATCGGCGCGCCCGGCGGGCCCACCTGACCCGCGGGGTCGGTGGCGATCACGGTGACGCGCGTGTCGGGAAGATCGGCGAGGAGCCTGCGCAGCATGGCAACGCACACGGCGGTCGACGCGTCCGGCTGAAAGGTCACGAGGATCTCGGCGACGTTCACTCCTCCGCCGCCGATCATCATCTCTCCGCCTCCCGCGATGGTGGCGAGCGTGGAGCGCACGCCCTCGAAGGTGCGTATCCGCCTGTCCGCCTCCAGCACCAGCTCCGTGGTCCGCTCGAGCGAGCTGCCCGGCGGAAGCTCGAGCGTGACCTGCGCCGCTCCCTCGTCCCCTGTCGGGATGAAGTCCGCCTGGAGGAAGCCCGCCGAGCCCACCAACAGGACCAGTGCCGCCGCCACTATCGAACCGATGACCACCCATCCGTTCCGCGGCCGGCCCACGGCCCAGCCGAGCACGGCTCCATACCGCCGCTCCAGCCGGGCGTAGCCGGAATCCCACCTTCGGAACAGGCGCGCGAGCGGTCCCGACGACTCCTTGTCCGGCCTTTGCCGCAGGAGCCGTCCGGCGAGCAGAGGCGCCAGGGTGAACGAAATGAAAATCGAGAAGACGGTGGCGAAGACGACGGTCAAGCCGAACGCATAGAAGAACTGTCCGATTATCCCGGTCATGAACGCGATAGGCGTGAAGACCACGATGTTGGTGAGGGTCGCGGCGGTGACGGCGACGGCGATCTCGCTCGTCCCTTCCTCCGCCGAGCGTGCGGCGTCCTCGCCTCGCTCGGAATGGCGGGAGATGTTTTCGACGACGACGATGGTGTTGGCCACCAGAATGCCGACGGTGATGCCGAGCGCCATCAGCGTCATGACGTTGAGGGTAAAGCCGAACAGGCCCATGAGGACGAAGGCCGATATGATCGTCGCCGGCATGGCCAGCGCCGCGATCAACGTGGTCCTCCACGAGTGCAGGAAGAAGAAGAGCACCACCGCCGTGAGGAGGATGCCGATGAGCATGTTGAGGAGGACGTCGGTCACCGATGCCTGGATGAAGTCGCTCTGATCCCGCACAATCTCGATGACGGCGCCGGGCGGCAGAATCTCCCGGCGAATCCGTTCCAGCTCCGCGTACACGCCTCGAGCCGTTTCGAGGGTGTTGGCGCCGCTCACCTGCGTGATGCTCAGGCTGACGGCGGGCTCCCCGTCGAGCGCGGCGAACTGCTCCGGACGCGCGCGGCCGTCACGCACCACGGCAAGCTCGTCCAGCCCGACCGTGCCGCCGGCGGGAGGGAAGAGGCGCAGGGCCTCGAGTTCGTCGAGAGAGCGATACTCGCCGACGACGCGCACCGGGGTATCCTCCCGCTCGTCCCGCAGGCGGCCGCCAGGAACGCGGACATTCTCGGAGCGAATGCGTTCCACCACGGCTCCCAGGGTCAGGCCGTGGGCGGTGAGGCGCTCCGGCCGAACCAGCACGTCAATCTCTCGTGGCCTGCCGCCGACGATGTCCACCCGCGCCACGCCCGGCACGCGGGAGAGACGATCGCGGATCCGGTCGTCGGCGACATCGTAGAGGGCATCGGCTCCTTGAGGGCCCGCCAGCGCCAGCGACATGATCGGTAGCGCGGTGAAGTCGAAGCGCTGCACCGTGGGGGGCTCGGCTCCGGCCGGAAGGGCGGCACGGACGCCCTCGATCTCATCCCGGACGTCTATGCCGGCTTGTTCGACGTCCATCTCCAAATCGAAAACGACGACTATCACCGAGAGGTCGTCCTGCGAGAACGAGAGCATCTCGTCCAGTCCGGCCAGGCTCGCAAGCGCCTCTTCCAGGGGATCGGTCACCTCCGACTCCACCTCCTCGGGCCCGGCGCCCGGGTAGACAGTGGCCACCGTCACGACGGGAAACTCGATCTCCGGAAACAGCTCCACTCGCAGAGTGAGCAGGGTGAACACACCGAGCACGACGAAGACGGAGACCAGCATGGTGGTCAGCACGGGCCGCGTCACGGCGAGGTGCGGGAAGAAGCGAAACATCTATCGCTCCCCGCCGTCCTCTAGCACTCGGACGCGGCTGCCGTCCTCTAGGAGAGTTGCTCCCTCGATCACGACTCGCTCTCCCTCCTCCAGTCCCTCCACCACCTCGACTCGGCCGTCGGCCGTCACCCCGGCGACCACCTCCCTGCGTTCGGCCCGGTCGCCCACCACGACCCAGACGCCTTCGTCGTCCAGGGCGGCTTCGGGCAGGTGGATGACGTCCTCGCGCAGATCCAGCCGGACCTCGACGGTCTCGAAGGTACCCGGCACCAGCCCGGCCTCCCGCGGAAACATGATCTCCACCTCCACCAGGCGGGTCAGCGGGTCCGCCTGCAGGGCGATTCTCTCGACCTCTCCCATCGCCTCGTCGTTCGAAACCTCGTCCGCCGGAAGGCGCGCGGGCCGGCCGACCTCGATGCGCCGCGCGTCGGAAGGCGAGACCCGCGCGCGGACGACCACCATCGAGAGATCGGCTATGAGCACGAGCGGCGCCCCGGGATCCGGGATCATGCCCTCCCGCGCGTTCACCTCAGTCACCGTGCCCGACAGAGGGCTGGTCAGCGTCAAGGCCTCCCTCGCGGCCGAGAGTTCGCTTGCGGCAAGCTCTCGCTGGGTGAGAGCGTTCTCGAGTTCTTGATCACTGATCGCGCCTTCCTCATGCAGAGGATGGAGGCGTTCGACGAGGCGGTTCGCCTGGGCATACGCGGCCCTGGCCTGGCGCAGCCTGGCCTCGGCGGCCGGACCCTCCACGCGTACGAGCACCTCACCCTCGGCGACCTGGTCGCCGACCGCGGCTCGGACCTCGACCACCGGATCGTTGGTGCGCGCCCGCACCACGGCGTCACGAACTCCCGAGACGGTGCCGTCGAAGGCGCGCCAAACCTCCAGCTCGCCGCGGACAGCGGAGGCGATCGCCACCGGCACCCCCTCGGCCTCGCGGATCTCTTCGACCGTGGGCGGGGGCTCATCCGGAGAGGTGGCCTGCAGCACCCGGAGCACGATGAGCACTATCAGAGCAACGCCGAGCGCCAGAGCAATCCAGCCGCCTACTCCCATCCGCTTCATGGTGTCTCCTCCGGAACGCGCGGGACAGGTTTCGAGGGCGCCTCGGCGATAGCGTCACGCAGCAGCGGTAGCCGACCTCCGGTGGCGTGCTCAATGGCCGCGAGCGCCGTGAGGTAGTCGTGGAGTGCCTGCGCCTCGTTGAGCCTGGCCCGGCGCAGCGCCAGGCGCGCGCTGGAGACCTCCAAGAACGTGGCCATGCCGGTCTCGAAGCGCAGCTCGCCGAGCTCCAGTGCCCTTTCAGCCTGCTCGACGGTGCCGCGGCGCGCCTCGATGCGGGCGCGCGCGGCCTCGTAACTCGCGAAGGCGGCGGCGACCTCCAGCTCCACGCCCTGGAGAAGGAGCCTGCTCTCCAAGACGGCCCGGCGGCTGGAGACCCGCGCGGCGTCGATGCCGGCGCGAAGCGCTCCTCCCTCGAAGATGGGCACGGAGAGGCGGACGCCCACTCCGAAGTCCTCTCTCCACTCATCGCCGCCCGGCAGGCCTTCGGGCAAGACGCGATCCGGAAACGACTGATAGGAGAAGTTGCCGAAGGCGGAGACTGTGGGAAGGCGCTCGCCCCGAGCGGCTCGAACGAGCGCCTCCTGGACGGCCACCTGCTCCCGCGCGGCCTGGACCGACGGACGGTCTCGGGCCGCCTCCAGGACGGTGCGAAGGTCGACGTCCACCATCCGCGCCGTCAGGCCGGTTGCCAGGACGAGGGGGCGGCCGGCCGGCGCTCGTATGAGGCGCCGCAGGCTTAGGTGAGCCACTTGTCGCGCGTTCTCGGCCTCGACCACCTCGGGCTCCAGGTTGTCGCGCTCGACGCGGGCCTGGAGCACCTCGAAGTCCGAGGCGGTCCCCTGCTCCCTCAACGAGACGACGCGATCGAGGTGAGCCTCCGCGAGCCTCAGCGCCTCCTCGGAGATTTCCACGACGGCCGCCGCGAGGACCGCGCCGAAGTATGCCTCTCCGACGTCGCGGGCGATCGCCGCGTCGGTCTCCTCCACGGCGAGGCGGCCCGCCCTCACTCCACCGTCGGCGGCCTCCCGGGCCGCGGCGAGCCGGCCTCCGGCATACAAGACCTGGCCCGCCTGCAGCGACAGGATCCAGGTGTTGGTCCTGCCGAAAGGGAGGTCACCGAGGAGGGTCTGAAGGTCGAGGGCGGGTGCTTCCGGGGGCGGCTCCTGCTCCGGATCCGGCAAATCCGCCGGAGGAAGATCGACGTCGAAGACGGATGCCAGGGTCCGCTCGTAGATGAGGCTCGCGTCCAGTTGGGGGAGGGTGCCGGCGCGGGCCTGCACAGCCTGGACCTCCGCCGCCGCGACGCCCTCGCGCGCCAGCGCGGCGGTCTCGCCGAGCCTGACGGCACGATCCACCGCCTCCTCGATCGTGAGAGTGAGCGGCTCCACCGCCTCCGCCGAGAATGGAGATAGACATAGCACCACCGCGACAGCACAGGCGACGCCGAGACGGCTCGAGCCGAGCATGAATGTCATCGGACTTCACGCCTTATGGACGGCGAAGGCGCCCTGCAACCTTACGTCCCGGTGTGCTTCGCAATCGTGATTCCCGACGAACACGACCCGGTCCATCCACGGCGGATGAGAGATGCTCGCCGACGACGAGGACACTCGAGGTCACAATGCGAAACCAATCATTCGTTCCGCTTCAGAAGGTGTAGCCGAAAGTCAGGTGCAGCCTGCCCAAGCGCCTTGCTGTATCGGACATGTCCGCGGCAATCCCGTCCGGAAGCATGATCGGAATGCCCCAGGAAACGGATATCGGTCCGACCGGCGTGACGTATCGCAGCGCCGGGCCGACGCTCAAGGTAATCTCGTCGAAGAGACCTTCAGGCGAAAGGCTCACCGTGCCGAGGTCAGCGAAAGCAGCGGCCTGTACGGAGCCAAAGCCGAAGCCTTCGAGCAGGTACCACCTCGCTTCCAGATTGGCCACGAACATGAACGCCGCCCCCGGCAGAGCGACTCGTGAAGCACGCGATGACAGGCCGCGGACGCTGTAGTCTCCACCGTAGAAGAACGTCTCGCTGTCGGGGAGTTCGGTGGAGGATCCGTACGGCCGAGCTCCGCCGAAAGAGGCGGCACCCGCCAGAACCAACGGACCGCCAAGATATCTGTCTCCCCGAAGCCTTCGCCTAAACGGCGTGCCGGTTCGCACAAAGACCTGCGTGCCCGCCACCAACCTCAAGAAGTTGTATCCCTCGCCCAGGGGCGACAAGACATCGTTGGCGATCTCCAGCCTCAAGTCCGCCGCGTACCCCCTCATCGGGTCAACGAAGCCGTCTCTGCGGTCCAAGGTGATCCCCGGCACCAGTTTGCCTACATCGGCACGCCCGCTTGGAGCAGACGCATCTTCCAGAGCATCCACCGTTTGCCTGCGATCCTCGAAAGTCCCCGCGGAGACTTCATAGCGAAGCGAGCCGATCACATCGGGACACCATGAACATGCCGACCTCGAGCCGATCTCCCGCACCGCCCCGGCCCCTATTCCGAGACGCTCCTCCGCATAAGCGGGTTTGTCTTCGTTGGTGTAGTACGCGGAGGCCTCGACGTCGAAAGGAAGCCCAAGCGGCCGCGGAGCGCGCAACTGACCGTCCACCTTGTCGGCATAGCCGAGGAATGCCAGCGTAGGATGTATTTCTCCAACCACTCGGCCGAGGCGCAAACGAAGGTCGAGCCTTATCGCGCGTCCCAAGAGATTGCGATCTCGGTAATCCAAACCCGCGGTCAGCCGATCCTCGGTGGAGAACGTGAGCACACCGTCCAGGGTGCGGGCGTCCCTCTCTTGAAGCTCCACGAGCAGCCATGTCTCTTCCTCGCCTCGCCAGGCGTCCAAGGGGACCAAGTCCACCGACGAGAAAGGCCCGAGCGCTCTCAACCTGCGTCGGGCTTGACCAAGCGCCACCAAGTCTAGGTCGTCTCCCGGCCGCAGCTCCAACTGGTCCTTGATTAGACCGGCTTTCGTTCGGAAATTGCCTCTCACGAGGACACCTCCAAGCCGACTCTTGGGCCCTGGTGAAAGGCTGTACTCAATGCTCACGGTCCCGCCGGCGGTCGGCTCGGGCCGCTCGACGTCTTGCTTCACCTCCGCTCTGGTGTAACCGTGAGCCGCAAGCGAGCTTAGGATCTCCCTGTAGTCGCGCCCAACCTCCGCCTCGACGAAAGGCCGGCCTTCTTTCAGTCGAAGGCGTTCCTTCAGATCCTCATAGCCGATCTCTTTCGGCAGGCCGTCAATCGACAGGCGTCTCACCGTCCTGGGAGGTCCCTCGACAATCTCGAACCTAGCCTCGATCTCTCCGCCGCTCAGCTCTCTCTTCTCCACGGAAACCCTCGCGGCCGCGTGCCCCCGCTCCCGATAGAATGCCTCGATGGCACGTCTATCCGCCTGTGCCCAAATATCCACCCAATGCCCTCCTCCGAAGAGGCCCCTTGCCCTGGTTCGAAGGTTGACCTGGTCGCCAATCTCTTTATCCGAAAAGCGCTCGTTGCCGGAGAACACGACCTTCGCGATATGACTGCGCTCTCCTTCCTCAATCAAGTAGGTGACGCGGAGAGTGCCGTCACCCGGTTCCTCGTGCCTCACCTCGACGCGGCAATCAGCATAGCCGGCCTGCTGGTAACGGATGCGGATTGCCTCCGCCGTCTCTTCCATCTCCACCGGATCGACGATGCCGGCTTCCTGAAAGGTAACGAGCTTTTCAAGCCTGCGGCGCCCAAGATGTCGGTTCCCTTCGAAATTCAGCACGAGCCTCGGGCCGGGCTCTATCCGCAGGATCAAATCCACGGCTTCGTTAGGCAGATCGAGCCTCCAATCCCCGGTTACTCGAGCTTCCGGGTAGCCTCTCTCGTAGAAAAGCCTGGCGATATCATCGAGATCTTCCTCGAACTGTAGAGGACGAAAGCGGCGAGGGAACCACCACAGAAACCACTTATGGGTAAGGAGAGACTCGATTTCCGAGCGGTCGAGCGGGCTGTCTCCGTGAATCTCGACATTACGCAAGGTCACGGCACGTCCTCGCATGACCTCCGCGTCCAGCCGTACACCCTGGTTGGGAGGCACGTCGCCCACATCTTCCGGACGGATGCGTACCACTGCCCCGAAGTAGCCTTCCCTCCTCAAAAAGCCCTCCAGACGACGCCGTTGCCGCTCGAGGACTTCGCGCTCATCCGGCCCGAGAAGAGTGCCCGGTCTCAAGAACACCCTGCGCCGGAGATCCTCCCTCAAGACGGCCGCGGGAACATCTCCGCCGAACGCCACTCCTTGGACTATCCGCGCGGCCCCAAGCGAGCAGGTCATTTCAACCGCGTTGCCCCCCACTACGCAGCCGGCCTCGGTGAAATAGCCGGTCTCCTCGAGCAGTCTTTCGGTGCGATCGGCAGTCTCCTCCGTCCATGGCGGTCGCCCCGGACGAATGTACTGTATGAGCTCCCGGCACAGAGCATCCCACCCCCGCCATGCTACTCCTTTCAGGATCAGCTCGACCGTTCCCCCGCGCTCGCCCGGCAGGACGCAGGTTTGCGCCTCTTCCGGAGCCCCTCGGGATGGGGCCTGCTCGGAAGCCCACGCATCCGCTGCCACAATCAGCAGAAGAAGAGCAGCAATAGTCTTGGCGTGTTTATGCATGCCTTCCATCAATCCCCGTAGAGCCTCAACTTGAGCTCGAGATGAGTCCTTGCTCCGTCGCCCGCACTTCCCGAAGTGGAGGCCCCGCCCATCGCCGACTCCGTGGTGCCTTCCAAGAAAACCTTGTCCGATATGAGATAACGCGCCCGTGCAGCCGAGCTCGCCTCCGCGTCCCCGAAGCCGCGCTGAAAGGCCCACTCGAAGCGAAGGCGACGGGTAATCTCCGTTCCCGCGATGAGGAGCAAGCCCGCCGAGGTCACCTCGGCGGACAAATCCAGATCGAGATTGAGATGGCTCTCGAGCTGCTGCGTAAGAAAGCGGGTAAGGGGCTCGGCTAGCTGCGCACCCGCGAACGCCATGGCCGCCTCGGCGTGCCGGCCCTCTTCTCCACCTATGTGATCTCCCGGCCGCCGCCCCGTGACTAGGAGCGACAATATCTCCAACCGGTCCAGCGCCGGATCGCTCGTGAGATCGAGCAGCATCTCCTCCAGATCTCCCTCCAGCACCAGCGTTACGAAGTACGTCGTCTCTCCGCCCTCGCCCCCTGTCGGAGGCGATATCTCTCCCTCGGCCCGAAGATCCACGCGAGGAGAAATGCCCGCCCCCGTTTTCGGAACGAAGTCGATTATGCTTCGGGCAACGTCGAGACTAGCCCGGGGAAACTCGAGCCCTCCCCTGCTGGCCTCCACTCGCCCCGCCAGAACCGGATCGGCCGCGGTACCAGTCACCTTCAGGTCAGCGTCGAGAACCATGTCCAAGGCAAAAGCCCCGGCATCGGCCCTTATCTCCATGGCTCCGAGGCTCGTTACCTGAACGGAAAGATCGATGTCGCTCAAGAAGGGAGCCTGCTGAGCCAGAGGGTCCCCGGTTACCCGGCGGGCCGGGCGAAACACGAACCTATCCAGCTCGAACTTCTGTAGATAGCGGCCCCGGACCACATCGATGCGTCCACTGACGTTGGCGTTGGTCCCGTGGCCCGAAACCGAAAGATCGGCGTTCGCCTCGAGCAAGAGCTCGTTGGTTCTGAACGGCAGGTTCTGTCCTCTAAAAGTGAGCTCGTACTCAGCAAGATCCAAACCGTCGAGATGAACCTCCCCGGATGCTCGGAACATGCCTCCGTGCACGCGCCCGGAAAGCCTCTCCATCGAAACCTTTCCCGGCTCGAATCGAATCAAGCCCTCGGCGATCTCGATCTCTCGAATCACCCTTCTAGGCCGCAGCCGAACAGGTCTTGCTATGCCAAGATAGCCTCTAATCTCCGGATCGTCAGCGGTGCCTTCAACCGTCAAGTCCACCTCGAGCGTGCCGCTAGCCAGGGCAACATCGGCAAGAAAAGGAGCCAAGAGCTCCATCTCCAGCGATCCCCGCGCATAGAAGATGATGGCTTCGCCAATCTCTCCGCTGGCCTCGAACATCCCCCGCGGGCCATGGAGGACCAGTCCATCGACCAAAACCGTCTCCCCATCCCAGGAGATCCTTACCGGACCGTCACTGGAGAGGACCTCGTCCCCAAGAATCACCTGCAGATCGCCGAGACGAAGATCCATGGCCAGCTCGTGCGGATCCATCCCGTACCGCAGCTCGAGAAGGCCGGAGAGGACAGCGTCGAGGGAGTCTTCGGCTAGCCCGGGAAGGATCGAGGCGAGCGAGAAGCTATCCAGTTCGGCACTCGCAACGAGCGAAAGGCTCGGCTCGAGCCGCAAGTCCGCGTGCATCCTGCCCGCCCCGAGGATGTCCGCTTCGATCGCGTGAGCATCCCGGCCGGCCGGCTCGATGTGGAGATCGATCCTACCGTCTCCCAGCCTGCCGCCATCCAGCTCCAGCGTGCGAGCCAGCACTCGGCCGCTTATCATCGGCGAGCCGAGCTTACCTCCCAAGGACAGCTCCACCAGGACCCTTCCGGCGACGTTCAAGTCCGAATCCACAAGAAACGGCATGTCCTCGACCCGCAGCCGCTCTCCGCCAAGGTCGAGATCCAGGTCGCCGTCTTCTAGGCTGACCCGGCCCCCGAGGGTCAGCGTTCCCGCCTCGCTCACGAGCTTGGCATCGAGAGTGATCTCTTGCATGCCACCAGAGATCTCGGCCGCCAAGTCACCAAGGGGCACATCGTCATAGGCGAGGCCTTTGGTGTCCAGGCGCGCCGAGACCGTTAGCTCATCGGCAGGGCCGCCGATTACCGCGCTCACATCGACAAAACCGCCGACCGGAAGAGCCTCATCGAGCATGACCCCGGCCAGCGCAAGCGGCATTGCCTCGGCGCTCACCCGCGCGTCGACGTGCCCATCGGAGAGGCGAAAGCCGCCGTCGCCATGCAGCCGGCCTCCCGCGGCCGGCACCATATAAAAGTGCCTTAGAAGTACTTCGTTGCCATCGGAGGTCACATTCGCGGAAACCCTCGAGAACTCTATCTCCTCCACGACCAGCCCTTCTACATCCAGCCGACCTCTGCCGCTGGGCGAAGAAAGGCTGCCGTCGACCTTACCGTGAACGGTCAGGGTTCCCGCCGCCTTGCCGGCGCTCAACTGCTCGAGATTCAGGTCCGCCCCCCGCAGATCGAAGCTCATGGTCGGATCCTCGGCCGGCGCCAGATCGTCTCCCAGTGCGCGGATAGCTCCACTGACAGTCAGCTCTCCACCCGCGATTCCAACTCGAGCGGCGTCGAGATGGACCACGCCACCGTCAAGCCGAAAGGGGGCCAATACGCTCGCCCGCGGCAGATCGAGCACCTCGGCGCGTTCGATACGCAGCTCGCCCTCCGCCTTGGGGCTATCCAGCTTACCTGTCACGGTGGCGTATAGCTCGACGGCGCCGACCTTGACGGGAAGATCATATGGAGAAAGCACATCCGCCGGTCGCTGGTGTAGAACTCGCAAACCCAGATCCAGCGAACCTCCGTTCACTGGAACGTTACCGTCGAGCGTCGCTTCGACGCCTCCGCCCGCCAGCCGTAGCGAACTCAATCGAAGGGAGTCGTGACCGACGCCGACCGCCCCAGTCAACCTCCAGCCATCGGGTAGCCCGGGTGGGAGGTGTCGTGACATTCCGGTTAGATGAACATCCAAGATGAACCGGCCTTCCGGCGACTCGAAGCCACTGCCGCTTCCCGAGATCGAACCGTCCACCCGATCCGGTATGGGCATGGGCTCCGCTGCCTCCCCTTCCATGGCAACATGCATGGCCTCGAAAAGACGGTTCAAAGGCAACTGCTTCGCTCTCGAGCGCAGCTCCCATCCAGGGGACTGGGAGTCCGACAGATCGAGGCTGATCGAGCCCTCGAGGCTTCCACCACCCGTGAGAGCAAGAACGACATCATCGAGGACCAGCTTTTCGTCAACCCAAGAAAAGCCGGCGGAGACCTCTTCGAAAGACTCGCCGAGGGCCTCGAGGTCTGTCGAAGAGAGCTCGCCCGTGATACGCGGCGCAAAACTGCTACCGCCGATCCTCAACGTCGCGGCGACCGTGCCCTCGAGACCGAGACTCGACGCAAGATCCTCCGGTAGCATCTCCCGCACGACGGCGGCCGCGACATCCAGCTCGCCCGCGACCTCGATATCCAGCGCCAAGGCCGCGTCGTCCGTCTGGTGCCCGAACCCGCTCACGCTGCCCGATACCTGGATGCGACCCTGCTCGACCAAGTCAGGGCCGGCGATCAAGGCATTGATTGCCTCTATGTCGACCCTTCCCGCCGAGTCGACGTCCATAACAAAGGTCACGCCCTCGGCTCGAACGTCTCGAAGCTCATAGGCACTTCCGTCTAGCTTCACGGAAAGCTGCTCCAAAAAGCCTTGGAAGCCCGCTTCCAGCCCCGACTCCCCCCATGAGAAGGTCCCGCCGTCCAGCTCGCCTCCCGCTATGCCGACATCGAGCCCGTCAGCGGTGGCAACGACAAGAGTGAGATCCTCGACCGATAATCCTCCGGCCTTTACAAACCAGGGGTCTCCCTCCCCAGGAGTCCCCGTTGGCTCGAACGCCTCCAGCAGAGTGAATGCAGGCTCATCGGGATCTTCGGGGCTCACTCCGTCCGGCGGAACCATTCGCACCATCAAGCCTTCCAGCTCCGCGGACAGGATCCGAACCTCGTTGCGAAGCAGGCGCCAGGGATCGAGTCCGACCGCAACGCGCCTTATGGACAGCACGCGCTTTCCTTCCGCGGGATCGAAGACGCTCACCCCGCGCGCCTCGATGTAACCCTCGAGAACGGACACTTCCAACGACTCAATCTCGAACGTACCCCGCAAGGCGTCGTTCACCGTGCCGACAGCGATTTCGCGCAATCGCTCATCCGTCAGGTACGCGGAAAGGGCCAGGGCGGCTCCAAGGAGTAGAATCGACATGAGCGCGGCCAATAACAAGGCCACCCTGGACGCCCGTCGCCACCAAGCGCGGTGCTGACGATCAACCACGCCCTCGTGCTCTTTCCTCGGGCCTTGGCCATTGTCACCCAGTTCACTCACATCGAACTCCGCGGACCGGGCGTCCGGCCCGGCCGGCGTAAAATTAAAGCCACCGGCCATGCATCGAGTACCGACGCCGTGCCTCCACTCTTATTGCTTGCACCGATGGTAGTCATGTCGTGCTTTTGACGCCGCAATCCAACTGCTATTCTTGCGAGTTATCGAGCTACCACCTAATCGGCGCTGAATGGTAGTGGGCAAGTGCCGGAAGCTCTACTCCACAATACCCATTTCCTTTCCATCCGGCGAAAAAGCCGGCATTCGAGATCGGGACCTACAACCACCGGCGAGGTCGATACGACCGGGCATGCCGAGGCCACTTCCGAGCCCGGCTAGGCTGCCTCACCAGAGCGCGAAACGCGGTGCATCCAGCCGGCGGAGCCCGGCACGGCGGGCATTGGAGAAGGCCGCCTCCATCTCCGAGGCATCAGGTCTCCTGCAAAGCTCCGGATGCAGGGACGGGTCAACAGCGCCTGATGGATAGTACTGCCCCATGACGTTCACATATGTATCGGGCGAGATCTCTTCCGCGAGGAACCTGAGGATCTCCTTGGTGTCGTCGACCGCACCCGGCATTACCAGATGGCGAACCAGCAGGCCACGAAGCGCGAGACCCTCGCTCGAAAAGGTCAGGGGCCCCACCTGCCTGTGCATCTCCTTCATCGCCAGCCTTACTACCTTCGGGTAATCGGCCGCCTCGAGGTACGACCTGGCTTTCTCCTCATCCAGGAACTTGAAGTCGGGCATATAGACATCGACCACGCCGTCCAAGAGTGCGAGAGTCTTCAAGGACTCGTAGCCGCTCGTGTTGTAGACGATGGGCAGATTGAGACCGCGCTCGGCGGCGATGACCAAGGCTTCCAGAATCTGTGGTGTCACGTGCGCGGGAGTGACGAGGTTGATGTTGTGGCAGCCAAGCCGCGCCAAATCCAGCATCATCGCCGCAAGCCCTTCCGGCCCTACCTCCACGCCCGCGCCCTCGTGGCTTATCTCCCGGTTCTGGCAGAAGACGCAGCGCAGGCTGCAGTACGAGAAGAATATCGTCCCGGAGCCACCGCGTCCCGTCAGGCAACGTTCCTCCCCGTAATGAGGACCGGAGGAGGAGACGCGCGCATATCTTCCCGTCGAGCACGTCGCTCCTTTCGGTCCATGGGCCGAAGAAGAAGACCGGAGCCGCTCCGCCCCGCAGCTTCGCGGACAGGCCCGGCACTCCGCCAAGCCTTCCACCGCTTGCCTTGCCCGCCTCGCCAGCTCTCCCGAACGATGTAAACGAAGGAAGGAGGGCTCCGGCGCACTATCGAGAACGAAATGCTCGCTAGTTTCCTCTTGCGCGGTATTCTTATCCAAGTCCATATCGTGGTCACGCTTCATGCCAGATATCATGGCTCCTTCGGCGCGATTGGACCAGTGCCGGCAATACACGACGCCAGCGGCCATTCCCTACCCCCGTCAGCCTTGCCAAGCCGACCAGGCCGCAACGAATCACCCCCCGAGGTGCCGCTCAAGCAGCTTTCGCGCGTCGGAGGGTGAGGCCTTACCGCCGGTAGCCTCCATGACCTTGCCCATGAAGAAGCCGATGAGGCCCTTTTTTCCCTGCCTGCAACGATCGGCTTCGGCGGGGTGGGCCGCGATCACCTCTCGCACCAGAGCTTCCAGTAATGTGCTGTCCACCGATTCCGCAAGGCCCATTCGCTCCACGATCTCGCGGGGGCTCTCCCCGAGGCGAGACATCTCGTCGAGAACAGTCTTCGCCGCGGGAGCCGCGACCTCTCCTTCATCCACGAGCCGAGCCAGCTCGGCCAGCCCGCCCGCGGTGATGGGAAGCTCCTCGAGTTCACGGTGCTTGGTCAGGGCCGCTACCTCGTTTACCACCCACCGCGCGACCGACGCAGGCGCATCATGGACCTGGAGAGCCGCCTCGAAGAACCGGCGCAGGTCGGGCCGGGAGGCAAGGAGACGGGCCTGCTCGCTGGACAGCCCATGAGCATCCCGCAGGCCGAGAGCTTCGGCGTCGAGCGGGGCGCGGCCCGCGGCACCTTGGCTCGCGGGCTCGGCGGAAGCCGTCGCTTCTCCCACGGGCCTGCCCTCATCAGGCTCAGCCGCCGCCTTCTTCCTCCCACCATCCGGGACGGCCGCCTTTTCAAGGCCCGCCCTCGCTGAAACCTTTGCCCAGGTGTCCCGAAGCGGAACGGTTCGGTTCAGCGCCGGCCGCCCCTCCTCGGTGAGAGTCGGATCGGCGAAGAAATATCCTTGCCGCTCGAGCTGGACATGAGAGCCGGACTCAACATTTGCCAGCTCCGGCTCGCCCTTGGCGGTCAGCTCCTCGAGAGAGCACTTGTCGATGAACTCCTCGTAAGGCTTGTCCGGATGCGACTCGGGGTGCGGCTCGGAGAACAGCCTTCCGTAAAGCCTCACCGGCACATCCACCGCGTGCCTTGCCGACACCCAGTGAATCGTTCCTTTAGGCTTCTTCCCGGAGCCGTCCGCGTCATGCCTGACTCGCACCTCCACCACGTTGCCATCTTCATCCTTCTCCACGCCGGTGCACTCGACGATGTAGGAGTGCCGGAGACGAACCCTCGAGCCGGGGTAGAGACGCCGGAAACCCCTCGCGGGCTCCTCCATGAAGTCGTCTCGCTCTATGTAGAGTTCCTTGCAAAACGGCACCCGGCGTGTGCCTTCCTTCGGCACATCACGAGGCCAGAGCGAAGCATCGAGCCACTCGACCTCGTCCACCGGCCAGCTCTCGATAACGAGCTTCAGCGGCCGAAGAACAGCCATCATCCGCGGAGCCTTCGTGTTGAGGTCGTCACGAACCGCGTGCTCCAGACGCTCGATCTCCACGGTGGCGTTCGCCTTTGCCACACCGACATCCTCGCAAAACTTCCGGATGGCGGCGGGGGTGTACCCTCTGCGACGCATGCCGGCCAAGGTCGGCATTCGAGGATCATCCCACCCGGAAACGAAGCCTCCCTTCACCAAGGACAGCAGCTTTCGCTTCGACATCACCGTGTGGGTCAGGCTCAACCGGGCGAACTCCGTCTGAAAAGGCCGCGGGCGAGGGATGGACACATTCTCGAGCACCCAGTCGTAGATGTCCCTGTTGTTCTCGAACTCGAGGGTGCAAAGCGAGTGCGTGATTCTTTCAATCGCATCCTCGAGGCAGTGCGCGAAATCGTACATGGGGTAGATGTGCCAGGCGTCTCCCGCGCGGTAATGCGGCACGTTCCGTATGCGATACAAGAGAGGGTCACGCATCTTCATGTTGGGCGAAGCCATATCGATCTTGGCCCGCAGCACGTGAGCACCGTTCGGGAACTCACCGGCGCGCATCCTCTCCAGAAGCTCGAGGTTCTCCTTCACCGGACGCTCACGATAAGGGCTATGTCGACCGGCCTCGGTGACCGTACCGCGCGTCTCCCTGATCTCCTCCTCCGACTGGCTGTCGACGTAGGCGAGCCCTTTTTCAACCAGCTCCACGGCATAGCCGTAGAAACGCTCGAAGTAGTCCGATGCGTAGTAGAGATGCTCGCCCCAGTCGAACTCCAGCCAACGGATGTCGCGTATGATGGCTTTTTCGTACTCTTCCTCCTCGGTCTCCGGGTTGGTGTCGTCGAAGCGAAGATGACACCGTCCATCGAACTCGGCCGCGACTCCGAAGTTGAGGACGATGGACTTGGCATGGCCGATGTGCAGGTATCCATTCGGCTCCGGCGGAAAACGGGTGACCACGCCCTCATACTTCCCCTCTCGCAAGTCTTTCCGAATCATCATGCGGATGAAGTCGGAGCGTTCCTCATCCGGTCCTGGGTCGCCCTCGGCACCCGACTTCTCGGGAATGGGCTTTCTCGTGTTCGCGTGCCCCTCGCCGTCTTTTCCTTGCTTCCGTGCCATGAGCAACCGATATACACCGCTCGGCCGCCGCGGGCCATCATGCTTTCCACGACCGCCGGGACATCTCGAAGTTCCTGCGGCCAGGCGGGATTCACTTGCGCTTGCGACGACCGGAAGCACGCATCTTCTTCCCTGTGCCGCCGCGCCGTTTCCTTGCAGGTTTTTCTTCCTTCTTGTCCGTGCCGCGTTTGGTGCCGTCGGGTGCGCGTTTCGCCTGGCCGCCGCGTTTTCCGGTTTTTTTCTTCCCGGCCTGACCGGCCCTTGTTTTGAGGGCTCTTTTCGATGGCCGAGCCTGAGCAACCGACCCTTCGACCGCCTCGGGCTCGAAGGTGATTTGACGACGGGCAATACTCACATCGCTGCAGACCACCCTCATCGGATCACCCACCGACCATGAGCGCCCGGTTCCCGGCACGAGCATACGCATCCGTTCCTCATCGAACGAGACTCCCGGTCCAAGTGACTCCATCTTGACGAGGCCCTGCACGTGGGCGTCCTTCAGCTCGACGAATAGTCCGAAGGAAGTAACCGTGGCGATGGAGGCATCGAAGTGCTCGTCGATCCGATCGCTCATGTAAAGCGCCGAGAACAGATCGTTGGCCTCTCTCTCCGACTCGACTGCCGCCCGCTCCCGCTCACTCGCCTGGCTGGACACTTTGTCGAGATGCTCCTCGATCTTCCCCCGCTGCACTTTTCGCAGCGTCCTCCCCCCACGCTTCCAGTGCGCCTTGAGCAATCTGTGAACCATCAAGTCGGGGTACCTGCGAATCGGCGAGGTGAAGTGCAGGTAGTGTGGCGCCGCCAAACCGTAGTGTCCGATGTTCTCCGAGCTGTATATGGCTTGCTGCATTGCACGAAGAAGCAACTGATTGAGAGTGCGCTGCTCGGGACGGCCGACGAGCGAATGCAAGAAGTCGTTGATGACCCTGGAGGGGATATCCTCGCCCGCCGAGATGGCGAAACCATGCGCGCGCGCCAAGGTAGCGAAGCTGGCAAGCTTCAGCTCGTCAGGCTCCTCATGAATCCGATATACGGTCGGCAGTCCATGAGCGTGAAAGAAGAACGCCACGGCCTCGTTCGCGGCGAGCATGAACTCCTCGACCAGGCGGTGCGGCCAAAGCCGCTCGCGCGCCTCTATGGCAATGGGATGATTATCTTCGTCCAATAAGACGGCGGGTTCGGGAATGTCGAAGTCGATGGAGCCGCGAACCATCCGGCGTCGATTGAGCTTTCTCGAAAGCTCCACGGCCACCGGGAGGTGCTCGGTGCCCCAAGACCTGGCCGCCCTGGGAATCCGCTTGGCCGCCCGTCGCTTGCCGGGGGTCTTCCTACCTGGGGTGGGAGCCTTTCCTGACTTAACGTCCCCGTCTCCTGCTCCTCGCGCGGATCCGTCGACATCCAAGTTCCCGTCGCGCATCATGTCGGCTAACTGGTCGTAGGTCAGCCGCGCGTGACTGCGCATTACGGCCTCGTAGATCTCGGTGTTGACCGTCTTGCCTTCAGGTGTCAACGAGAGATCCGCGACCATGCACAGCCGATCCTCGCCGGGCATCAACGAGCAAAGCCCGTTTGACAGCTCCTCCGGCAGCATAGGTAACACCAAGCCGGGAAGATAAACGCTCGTTCCTCTCGAGAGAGCATCCCGATCCAAAGCTCCGCCTTCACGCACGTAGTGGACGACATCCGCGATGGCCACCACCAGCCTGTAGCCGCCCCCGGGGACCCGCTCGACAAAGACGGCGTCATCGAAGTCCTTGGCATCGGCGCCGTCTATCGTAACCAGCGGAAGGTCTCGAAGGTCTCTGCGGCCGGCTAGATCGGCCGCCGTCAGCCTATCCGAAAAAGAGCGGCACTCATCGACTACGTCCGCCGGAAAGGTATCAGAGAAGCCGTGAGCGAAAGCTATGGACAGCACCTCGTTCATCGGGTCCGCGGCGTCCCCGACTCTTGCGACGACCTCGCCCTTTGCGGGACTTACGCCGGTAGGCCACTCCGTAAAAACGACCTTGACGCCCTCTCCAACTTCAGGTGACGACTCGCACGCTATGCGGACCAGAATCGGATCGTGAAGCCCAGGGTCCGAAGGCTCGACCCAGGCCTGCTTACCCTCGCGGTGAAAGATGCCGATGACCGAGCGCCTCCCCCGCTCCACCACCTGTAGCAGCCGGCCCGCCAGACGACCTCGCCGCCTGAACACTCGCGCCTCTATCCGGTCTCCGTCCATCACGCCGACGAGCTCATCGGCGGAGATGTAGACGTCATCGACACCCTTGGGCTGAATTAGAAATCCGAACCCTTCTCGATGCTTGCGAACTATTCCTTCTACAGTGCTCGACATGTGCAAAGCACGCTACGCCTCCAGGGGCGGCTAGGCAACAAAAACCCCCTTCCCTCTTCAACCCAAGAGCTTGTCGTGAAGAGCCCGAACCAAATCGGCGGAGGCGCTCACGCTCACTACGAACGTCAACCGAAGGGACGTTCGCTCTATGTGCCTTGGGCTCTCGCCCGCCAGCTCACAGGCGTCCAATGCTTCCGAAAGAACCGTTTGGTCCGAATCCAGCCCGGTGCCCACGATGCTCACGGCTCCCAGGCCTTCCTCGACCCTAACGCCGGGGAAACTCTCGGCCAGCCTGTCCCCAATGACCGAGGCATCGCATAGGCCCTCCACCGGGGCGATGGCGGTCCATGCCTCACCGGATCCCGGCCAAGCAAGCCAGCGGGAGTCCAACCCGAACTCTCGAAGTGCCGTCACCAGATCTCCAACCGCTTCATGCCCTTCAACGGGAGGCAGCCTCAATAGAAATACCTCTCGGCTGGCCACTCCAGCTACCTTTCGAGGTTCATTCGGCGCATCAACCCTGACCATGGTGCCGTCACCTTGACCGCCGGGGCCTTCGGGCGCACTCGACGTCGCTCTAGCCCAAAGCGTGATTCCAGCGGAGCGCGCGTACTCTATGGCCGCCGAGTGGAGCACCTTCGCACCTGCCTCGGCGAAGGTCAGCATCTCATCGTGTGTGACCTCCGGAAGCAGGGGGGGTGAGTCGACCAGGCGCGGATCCGCCGAGTACACTCCGTCGACATCAGAGCAGATCTCACACCACTCCGCTCCCAGCGCCGCGGCCAGGGCGACCGCCGTGGTATCGGAGCCTCCTCGTCCGAGAGTAGTCACCTCCCGCTTGTAGGAGACTCCCTGATAGCCGGCCACGATGACGACCTTGCCCCGTTCCAGCTCGTCTTGAATACGAAACGGTCGGACTTCGACAATGCGCGCGCCCGCGTGCGAATCGTTGGTGATGATGCCGCTTTGCGAGCCCGTAAAGGAAATGGCGGGCACGCCTCTCTTCTGCAACGCCATGGACAGAAGAGCCATGCTGACCCGCTCACCGGCCGTGAGCAGCATGTCCAGCTCACGCCTCGGAGGGGCGGGAGTGACTTGGCGCGCGAGAGAAAGAAGTTCGTCCGTTGTGTCTCCCATTGCCGAGATTACGACCACCACCCGTTTGCCCGACTGCAACGTAGCGGCTATCCGAGCCGCCACCTGCTCGAGGCGGCCGGCATCGGCAACGGAAGAACCCCCATACTTTTGAACGACGATCGCTTTCACGGCCTCTTTCTACCCCGAAACGAGACAACACGAAAACAACCGCGAAAATCCCCCCCATCGTCCTGGCGGGCAGGCGGTGAAATATCGGGCCCTATCGTGCACTTGGGGATGAATCCGAAGGAGATGGAGAGAGGGTGAAGCGAGGGCCGTCCACGTCCGCGTCCGCGTCCGCGTTCTCGTCCACGTCCGGTCCAAACCGGATACATAGGTAACAAAACAGACCGGAGACATGGGTGACACTTTTTGGGGGTGTGCGATTCTGCTCGCATGCCCTGGAAAGAGAACAAGCCCGGAGACAGGTGCCATCCAATGGAGACAGCAAGGGTGAGGGCACACCCTCGCAGTTTTGGCCGCTAGAACCACGATGTTGTGTCTCTATTCAGCGCGCGCGGAAGTCCGCCGCCCACGCGGAGCAAAAAGGAAGCGGCCATGATTAGCTTGGTGGGCGGCGGCGGCACGCGCGCAACCGCGCGGGCCCCGTCGCTCGTTCTTTGTCGCGGACGCCCTCCCGCGCGGACGGTTCATACCCCGCCACCGCC
>SLRQ01000024.1 GCA_007130885.1 Deltaproteobacteria bacterium | reverse complement strand
TTCCCGCGACGTCGCGGCACTGCTATTTCCATGTCGGAAAGATCGTCGACGTCCTCTTCATCCTCCTGGCCCGCCTCGCCTGAAGCGTCAGGCTCGGAGAGCTCGACGGCGACGGCTTTTCGTGCCGGCGGCTTGCCCGCTTCACCGGCTCGCTTGGCCTCGTCCAGTTGCTCCAGCAAACGAAAGAACGCCGACAGCTCTTGGATCTCGGTCAGCTTCTTCCAATCCATCCCCGAGTCGCTTATCTCGTCGTCCGCCGTCGCTCTTTTCTCGACAATCCAACGCTGCAAGGTGGCAAGTGAGTCGAAAGCAAAGACTTTTCCCGAATCCTTTCGAAGCAGCCACTTCCTGCCATGCGGCTCGGATGTGACCCCACCGCCTCGGTCCGAAACGCGCACCCGGAATACGTGACCGCACTCGGTACAACGTACAGCCATCCCGCCGGCACTAACGCTCTTGTCGTCGAGAACATACTCCGTACTGCATTTTTCACAGCGAACGTCCATGCGTCTCACCCGTCTTCCTGTTGCAGTTCATCATCTTTCTTGGTTTCGATTTCCGTCAACCGCCTTGCGACCCGCTCGGCACGCGTCATATCCCCCATATCTTCGTAGCTGGACGCAAGAGCCTCGAGCACTTCCGTGGACTCCATGGCCTGCAGAGCCGTTTGATAAGCGGCGATGGCCTCCAAAAGTCTGCCTTGCTCCCTGGCCTCGTCACCCTCTTTCAAAGCCTCGAAATAGATCTCTTCCGTGCTTGGGGGCCTTTGCTGCGCGACCTCGGTAACGGAGTGATCCCTCATGAAGCGGGCGGCGGCTGAAGAGTCCAGCCATGTTTGGCCCGCGAGGTTCACTGCCTCGAGGTTGTGGAGGGTTATGAAGGCCAAGATCACAACGGGCATAGTAGACAGTAACGCGGCGGTCATCCACCCCCAACCCACCCGTCGAGGTTCCGGGGTTCCGCCATCTCGAGGATCCGGCTCCAAAGAGCTGTCGTAGACGGCGGCTTCCCGCTCGATTCCCACGATCTCGTCCGGACTGCGCCAGTCTCGGCCGTCCGACGAGAGTTGCACCCGAGCCTCGGGATTCGCTGCAATCCAGCCACGCACACTCCGAAGATCCCTGAAATGGTAAGTCTCGCCACCCTCGATCCGAAGCATCCAACCGATATGCGAAACCTGCTCCGTTTCCGCGGCACCCCTGGATTCATCGGCCGCGCCCGGTGAATCCGAACGAATACTCTGGGCCCTGATAGCGGACATACCGGCTCGAGATGTTCTTCTAACGCCACCACGCTTCTTATCTCCTTCGACCGAAGCACCCGCCGGAATCACCCGGCCTTCGTCGTTGTCTCGGAGATTGCTCTTGCGGCGTTCGAGAACCGCACCGCAGCACCGGCACTTCACCCTCAGCACCGGCGACTCTTCTTTCGGTGGGAGATCCAAGTCAATCCCACATTTTGGACAACGGCTCTGCATTCACGCGCCTCGCTCCAAAGAGGCAAACAAGCTTACCACAGCACCTGGAGGTAGCGAGCCAGCACTCTTTTTACCGATCCGGAATCGAACCTGACCTCGAAGCGAGCATTATGACCGAAACCATCAACTCTGCGAATCTCACCGTCCCCGAGTAGGCTATGCCGCACCCGCCCTCCCGGCCGAGGGGCAACCTCCTCCACTTCGGGCCTTTGGTCGAATGAGTAGTCGAGGATTATCTCTTCCTTACTGGGGTGGACTTCCACCCCTTGGCTTTCGTGCCGGCCAAGGCTCCCGCATGCGCGTTCATATCGGGGTTGAGCGCGTGACCTCTCGCCGAGCAGCTCGGCCGGCAGCTCCCCTAGAAATCTCGAGGCCCCCCTTACCTGCCTGGAGCCCATCACCCACCTTGTCCGAGCCATTCCCAATACCAGCTTCGACCGCGCCCGGGTGAAGCCCACATAGCAAAGCCGGCGTTCCTCGGCCAAGGCCTCTGGATCCTCGAACGCGGCGGTGTCCGTGAAGACCCGGGCGTGCGGCAGGGTTCTCTCTTCCACGCCCAGCATCATCACCACGTCGAACTCTAGGCCTTTCGCCGCGTGAAGCGTCATCAGCGCGACTCGCTCCCCTTCCACTTTTTCGTCGGCATCTCCCAAGAGAGCCATCTCGTCCAAGAGGTCGACAAGTGAATAGCCTTCGTCCTCCCGCTGGGCAGCCACAGCCAAAAGCTCGGTCAGGTTCTCGAGCCGCTCGCGACCTTCCTCGCTGACATCCGACTCGAAAGCAGCGACGAGACCGGAGCGTATCATGCTCTCCTTTACGACCTCATACGCCGAAGAACCTTTTATTACGAGATCGTGCAGCGCCCTAATCAGCTCGGCGAAGGATCTGACCCGGCGCGAGGCGGCCTGTCCGAGATCAAGCGGTTTATGGGAGTCCCAGATCACACTCCACAGGCTAGTGCCCGCCTCGTCGCCGGCTGACCTCAATCGCTCCACCGTCCTGCTGCCGATCCCCCGGCGAGGAGTATTGATGATTCTCAATAAATCCGCATCCGAGTGAGGGTTGACGGCAAGTCGAAGGTAGGCGGTAAGATCCCTGATCTCCGCTCTCTCGTAAAAGGAGCGGCCCCGAACCACCTGATAGGGAACTCTTCGGGCGCGCAGGGCATCCTCCACCACCCTGCTCATCGCGTTGGTCCGATAGAGAATAGCAATTTCGTTGCGCGGAACCGTATTGGAAAGCAGCTCGACACGGAACGCCGCGAGCCGCGCCTCCTCGACTTCGTCTTTCGCGGCAATCAGCTCGAGCAAATCCCCACCCCGTCTTTCTGTCCAAAGGCGCTTCTTCTTTCTTTCGGGGCTCTTTTCGATAATCGCGTGAGCGGCGTCCAGTATCACCTGCGTCGAGCGGTAGTTCTGCTCGAGCCGAATGACCCTCGCCTTGGGGTAGTCCGTTTCGAACGAAAGAATGTTGCGAACATCCGCGCCGCGCCATCCATAAATCGACTGGTCATCATCGCCTACGACCACGAGGTTCTCGGCGGGTCCCGCGAGGAGGCGCACCAACTCATATTGAACGGGGCTTGTGTCCTGAAACTCATCGACCATGAAGAACCGGAGCCGCCGCCGGTATGCGTCGAGCACGGCTGAATGGTTACGAAGCATGGACACGGTCTCGACGAGCAGATCTCCGAAATCGACGGCTCCGGAGGAGCGCAAGGCGGCTTGATAACGGCGATAGATCTCCCTTACCTCCTCGCCGGTCGGATCGCCTCGGTCGATGTCCATTGCATCCGGCCCAAGACCACAGCTTTTTGCATAGTCGATTCTTGAACGGACGGTTCGTGGAGTAATGAAGGAGGTATCGGTGCCGGAGTCCTTCAGGATGCGCTTTATCAGGGATAACTGATCCGAGTCGTCGTAGATGACGAACCCGGGCGGCACGCCCACGGCCTCACCGTGCTCCCGGAGCATCCGAACACCGGCGCTGTGAAAGGTGGAGATCCATACCTCTTCCGCGCCGGCTCCCAAAAGTTTGGCAACACGGGAGCGCATCTCCCCAGCCGCCTTGTTCGTGAATGTCACCGCGAGGATCTCCGAGAGAGAGACACCGGCTTCCTTCACGAGCCAGGCTACCCGATGGGTGATCACGCGGGTCTTGCCCGACCCAGCCCCCGCCAAGATCAGCAAGGGACCTTCAAGGTGAGAGGCCGCCGCCCGCTGCTGGACGTTGAGGCTTTCGAGGAGGGCACTCATTCAGTTCAATATGCAACATGTCGCGCCGTTTTTCCTCCCTCGATGTCGATCTTGCCTTGTCGGCGCTCAATCCGCCGCGCTACTCGAACCCCAAGGGTTCAGGCAACCTCGGATCCGGACAAGCGGCTGCTCACGTCTTCCCCGAGACTCGCTCCCTGACGCAGCAGCTCTCTTTGAACCGCGGACGAAGGGACGGCTCTCGGAGCATGGCCGTACTCCGCCGCCAGCGCGGCGCACACACCGGCTGCCTGGCCCGTTGCCACCGAGGTAGGCATAACTCTGTACGAAGAGTGAGCCTCGTGGCTGCCCGAAATGCATCGTCCAGCAACTAGCAGGCAGTCGACACGCCTGGGAATCAGGCAACGCAGAGGAATGTCGTAACACTCCCCGTCCGGCAGCCTCTCCAGACGGGTACCGACACCAGCCGGGTCATGAATATCGACCGGATAAGGGCAGCGAGCTATTACGTCGCTGAACTTTCGCCCCGACATGACATCATCCATGCAAAGGCGGTACTCACCCACTACTCGCCTGGTCTCCCGAACACCGATGCCACCACTTTGAACGAGGTAGCCGCGCTCGAAACCCGGCACCCGCCGGCGCAGAAAACGCACTATCTCGGACATTTGACGGCGGGCCACCAGCTCGGCTCGGGTAAGATCGACCACATTGGTGCCGCTCACACCCGCAACTCTCGTGCTGTTCACGAAGACCTCACCGGAGCGGATTCCACCGAAAAAGAGGATGTCCTCTCGCGGCAGATGGAGCTCGCCGGCCGCCGCCGCCTCGTATACGAGATCCCACAGTCCGTGCACTCCCTTCCACTGGCGCTCGTTGCTCCGTGCGAAAGCAGAAAAAGCTCTCTCATCGAAACCTGTCATCCTGAACATCAGCGTCATGGGTTGCACCAAGCCGTCCTCGTCGCGACCCATCTCGAAGGGAGTGCCGGAGAACGCCGCTATATCCCCATCGCCGGTGCAGTCGATTACCGTGTTCGCTCTCACCACCACCGGCCCCTGCTTCGTCTCGAAGACCACGCCGCCTATCCGTTTTCTTTCACATGCTGGTCGAGGGCGTTCCGTCACTACATCACTTGCCATCGAATGAAGCAGCAGCTCGACTCCGGCCTCCTCGAGGAGGGAGAGTGCCGCGCTCTTCATGGCCTCGGGATCGAACGGAACGGTGTATCCCGTCTCCGGCGAAGGCTCCAAAGCGTCACCGGTTAGACTAAGGCGAGCCACAAGCTTCTTCAGCACTCCCGCGACGACCGGTACGCCCGGCCCGTGATCTCTGGGAAATACCCGCCGGGAAGAAACCGCCTCCGGGGCACCGCTTTGGGTGTGAAACGATACGAAGGGCATCACCAAGGCGGCGGTGGCGTTGCCTCCAAGAAAGCCGTAGCGCTCGGCAAGCACCACGCTGGCTCCCGCCTCGGCGGCGCCCAAAGACGCACCCAAGCCGGCGGGTCCACCTCCCACGACGAGCACATCCGTCTCGGCGACCAAGGTCGCTTGACGCGGCGGGAGTGAAACCCGCCGGTTTTGCTTCGGGCGTTTGATGGAAGGCATGCGGCGTTGTTCGAATACTGGGTATCCCCGAGCCGCGACTCGTCACATCATCGACATTCGATCCGACGAGCTACGGATGACGGACACCGGCGACCAACGAGCCGTCGGCCGAAGCCCGCCTGGTTCGAAGCAACGCAACCGAGAGCCTGTTTGTTTCACGCGCCCGCGTCTTGAGAGCAGGTATCGCCTTTTCGATCCGCTGTTGGAGCCTTTTACGAAGGTCCCAGCATCGATCCACGTGAGCTATGAGCTGCCCGGCGTTTACCTGATCGAGAGGCGGCATCGTCATGCCGAGATCCTCTATGAAACCGTTGACCTTGGGAGCATAGGGCAGCGCTACGAAAGGAACTCCTTGAACCGCCGCGAAAATGAGAAAGTGAAGGCGCATCCCCATGGCAAAATCGAGCTTGCTTACGATTGACAGCATCTGTCCCGAGGTATAGCTGCCCCGCAGCACGGTAGCCCGACCTGCGTGGTGCATCTGGGAGATGACCGCATGGCTGTGCTGCATATCGAGGACATGTCGTTCCATGGGAAAGAACACGACCTGAGCATCGAGCCTGTCAACTAGAAAGTCGGCGGCGTTGGCAAGAAGAGCGTGATAACGAGCAGCATCCATTCCTGGTGCAACCGGTCCGGGCTCTCTGACTGAAATACCGACTATTCGCTGGTCAGGGTCGATACCTTCGGCCTTTAACGCTTCGGAGGTTATGGGCTCCGGCTTGAGGAGTAACGCGGGGTCCGCGGTAACAAGGATTTCCTTACGAACGCCCAGCTCTTCCAAAACTTGCTGCGCGCGCCGGTCCCGGACCGTTACCACGGTCGAGCGCTCGAGCCCCAAGCGAACCGCTTTCTGGACGGCGGGCTCTCGCAATGGTCCCGCGCTGACGGCATAGACCATGACGGGCACGCCAAGCTCCTGCGCCAGCATCGCCTCCCTGAGATATATACGGGCCTCGTCGTCGTAGAGAATGCCCCCCCCGCCCAATATGAAGAGATCGAGACGTTCCACCTCCGGGAGCACCTCCCGGCGGGAAAAGTCACGCACCTGCACTGCTCGATCCACGCGATGCCTCCGGCGGGTATCCTCGGCGTTACGAGAAAACACCGTGATTTCCACGCGGGGCACCGCGGCCTTCAGACCATGAACGATTACACTTAGAATGGCCTCATCGCCGAGATTCAGACCGCCGTAGGAGCCTGAGATCCCGACCCGGGCCTTCCCAGGGGTGGCCATGCTCACCTCCGACGCTGATACAACTAGGGGACAGCGGAGCAGCAGGCATGCTTTGCCGTTTCTAAAATAATGCTCGACGCCGGGCCGGGTCAGTAGGCGGATTCAGGTCGTGCGATCAGGACTTCGATCCGTGCTCGTCCTCGGGACCACGTTCGAACTCTTCGTCGTGCTCCCCTTTCGGCAGCTCCACGGGTCTTCGAACCGAGATCGCTACCCGATAGCTCTCATAGAGGGCGAACAAAACGATGACTATGGTGAGAGGTGATACTACCTGCGAGAGCATCTCGAACAGAAGCCCGGGCTCCAACCCTTCCAGTGCCTCACCGAAGGGTATCTCTTCCTGCTGAGCAACCAGGATTGCAACAGAGAGCGCCAGCGCGGCAAGGCTCGCGGCGGCGGTCAAAAAGGCGGCGACTATGCCGAAACCCGGCGAGCTGCCCTGTCCCGCCCAGCGCACCGAGTAACCGACCAGGTAGCCGATAACCAGGGCCATGGGCGAGAAGATGGCGCCGGTCTGCCAGGTGAGAACCAGCCATGCACCCAGCCCCAGGGCCGCCGCCAGCGCACCCACCATAATAGCGGCCGGCATGTTCTGCCCGCTTTTTAGCTGGTCTTTTAGAAGATCGCCCTCATGCCAGGAAGGGTCATGCTTCATCTCGGCCTCGGAGCCGGACAAACCCTTCGTCGACGGAGGCTCGACTTGACCTGAAGACTCCCAGTCGTCTTTCCCTTTTCCTCTCACCATTTCCAGCAAACCTTTATCACGCCGCACCCGAGAACCAATTTCTTTTTTTCCGGCAAGAGAGCCGGCAGACTCACTTCTCCCGCCGTGCCGGAACGAAAACGAAAAAGAACAAGGTCAGAAAGAGAGCCGCAAACAAGCCCGGCATGGTATCGACACCACCGCTGACGCAGCCACACGAAGGGCTATCCTCATCTTCGTCGTCATCGGAATCCGAAGGGGGAACCGCGAAGTCGTTGTCGTTCCCGCCACCCCCGGGGTCTTCTCCATCGCCAGGCTCATCGCCGGGCTCGTCACCGGGGTCGGGAGGCTCGGTGCCCGGAATTCTGGTGCACTCCCCTTCCTCACATGAGTAGTTTTCGAAGCAGTCGGCATCCGCCTCGCATTCGGTACGCAAACGGAAGACGCGGCCGTCGTCCGAGAGCATTACACCCGAGTGAAGATCATGCATTGCCCCACCGACCATGAATCCGTCGCCCAGATCGGGGTTCATCATGTCCATCTCAATCGTTCCTAGATCGTCGGCGACCCATGTCTCTCCGAGATCAGAGCTCAAAAACGAAACGATACGCCAGTCTTGTTGCGAGTCGCCGTTGCTGGATGTCTCTATCACCAACGCCTGAGCGGCGAGTCTTACGTCCTCGCCTTCGACGCCGATGAGCACGATGAAATCGGCCTCTATGTCCATCGGTCCCGTAAAGCCCCACGGCATCTCGCCAAACTCGAGGGTACCGACTTTCGTCGACATCTCCAGATCATGCCAGCTCTCACCTCCATCGTCCGTGCGATAGACGCTCAAGGAGGACTCTATGGAACCCGGCTGATCAGGTGTGGAAATCCCTAGAAAACCCAGGCCTCCGCTACCCAGCCACGCGGGGCCCACCCTCACTCCCGAGAAGGAATCGAGCTCTTCCCAGCTCCCCCCTCCATCACGCGTCTCGATGAGTACGCCGTCGGTGACGATGTCTTCACCCTCCGGGCCGGCGTCACGCTCGATGTCGTGCCCCCACGCCCAGCCTCGCTGGCCCCGCCACATGCTTCCTCGTAGATCGATGGTCGTACCGCTGTCACCCGCACTCCAAGTAACGCCGTCGTCCACGGAGATGGCAACAGCCCCGTCTCGGCCGATGCCCACTACTTCCTCGTCCCCTATGTACGCTAGGTTCATCAAGGACGCTCCCACCGAGTGCTCTTCCCACTCCAGACCCATATCGGTCGAACGGAGAATCCTCTCGCCTTGCCCGATCAAGATAGTAGAGCCGGAAACAGCTACCCCTTCCAGCGGCTCGAGACCTCCTTCCTGGAGGTTTCCATGAATCGGCGTGAACGAGTCACCGCCGTCCGTACTACGAAAAGCCCTCGGCATGAGCTCTGGGTTGAACATGTCCGACATATCGAAGTGCAAGCCAATCGCCACTATCGTATCCCCATCGACCGTGACGTCGATCAAAGGGTCGCCGGTTGGAACAGAGGACACGATCCTCCACTCGGCGAGAGCACTCGAAGGGGTAGCCAGCGCGCCCGTCAGCATCATCAGCGAGAGCAGCAACCCTGTCGTGTTGATATTCATGACAACCTCGATGCGCAATTACGCAAGGATACTCGCGGCTTGGACGCCTCTCGACTAGAGCCCGTTCCAGCAGCCACCCATGATCCTGCCACCGGCGATACGCTGTCAACCTTACGAGCACGCCTTACGAGCACGGCTGCGCTTCTAAGGGCGTCAACGACCGAGCGGAGGCATTTGCCTCGCTTCTCCACGCCGGGGTGCACCGGTACAGCTACATCGCGAGGGCCACCACGCCCGGTCGCTTCGTGGCGCCGCCGCCCGCCGCCGAAGAGATGTACAACCCCGAGACCTTCGGGCGCGGAAGCGGCGCGACGGTCGTGGTGTTTGCCGAGTAGGCCACGGAGACCGCCACAACGGTGGTAACGGAGGATGGACGTTCGGTGCCGCTCCCATCCGAAGAGGGGGCCGGGTATTGCGACAACCACCCTGGCACAGCGCGGCGTACTCGGTCGTGGCCGACTTGGCGATACCGAGAACACGCGCCCACTCGGAGTAGTCGACCACGTCTCCGATCTGTCCGGCCGCCAGGCGGAGCAGGCCGCGAAATGCATCCGGTCGTTCGATCCGAAACCGGTCCGAAACCGGTCGGCCGCGTCGCGGAGAACGAAGGCGGTAACCAGATTCTTCAGCACCCTTTCCGGCCGGCCGGATGTCCACGCCTCCGGGTAGCCACCGTAACGCAGCATTCTCTCGAGGGCCTGCCGAGACGTCTTCCGATGCAACGCGCCCGGTGGCGGGACTACCCATATGTCCAACGCAAATGACACGAGGAAGTCTGTCGAGCGGACTGGACACCATGCGACGTGTCCAGTACAGTCGACATCATGTCCGACCTCTTGAATATCGCCGCTGAATGGAGCTTCTGGGACCGGCCGATTCCCCCCTCCGTTCCGCGGGAAGTGGCCCTACCCCGTCAGCTCTCTGACAGGACATGCCTGGTAATCCAGGGCGTTCGGCGCTGCGGAAAGTCCACACTGCTCCAGCAGCTCGTCAACAAGTACGAGCTGAACCCGGCCGACGCCCTCTTCGTGAACTTCGAGGATCCGCGGCTGAGCATGTCACTGTCGCACGTGACGCTGGACGAGCTGGTGCGCGACTTTCGTGGCGTTCGCAAAGAATCCGCGAGGCTGGCCTTCTTCTTGGACGAGATTCAGATGGTCCGGGGATGGCAGCGTTGGCTGAGGACCCAACTCGAACGCCCATCGGGCAACCTGTTCGTCATAACGGGATCCAATGCCGAGCTTCTCTCGGGGGAGCTGTCCTCCGCCCTCACTGGACGACATCTAACGGTCGAACTCTACCCTTTCAGCCTCTCCGAGCTACGGGCAATCAAGCCTTCCGCCGGGCTCGAGGAGTACCTCGAGCTTGGGGGGTTCCCCGAGCCGCTCACGATGGTCGATGGTGATCGACTCCGGAGGCAATACTTCCACGACATAGTGGAGAGAGACATTCGGGAACGCCTCCAGGCTCGGTCGAGCTTGCCGATCAGGCAGGTCGTTCAGATGGCCTACGAGTCCGCCGGCTCCGAGATGAGCCTTCGTCGCATAGCCGGGGCCGTGGGCATTGCCGTCGACACCGCGTCCGCCTACTTGCAAGCAAGCGAGGCCGCCTATGTGGTTCAAAGCTGCCCTTTCTACGCGTTCTCGGAGCGGCGCCGTGCCGGCCGAAACAAGAAGTACTATCCCATCGACACCGGCCTGCGGCGCGTCGTCACGACCCGCACGGGGCGGGATCTCGGCAAGGCTCTGGAGTGCGCGGTCCATCTCGAGCTGCGCAAAAGATTTGGACAGGTTTTCTACTGGCGCGGGCGGGGCGAGGTCGACTTCGTGGTTCAGGACCGGGACGACGGCCGGGTGATCCCGGTTCAGGTTACCTGGGACGAACCTCTGGACCGCCATCAACAAGCCATCGAGGAGTTCTACGAGCGCTTCCCAACCGCCGAGGAAACGGTGTGGGTGACGGCCGCCAACTTCGAGGAGTCTCTGGCGGGGCTCGCCGGGAAGTGATGCGGCGAAGTAGCGGCTTCGGGATTGGGTAGAGCAGGCCGGACCTCCTCTGCCCACAACCCTGACCAGCCCTCCGCCGCACTGGCGGCAAAACCCTTCTTGGGAATGACAACATTCGGGACGGGCTGCCACCGTAAAAGAATTGAAGGCTAGCGAGCCATATGTAACAATACTGAAGCTAGCGTAACAAGTTTCAAGAGAATTTCGGCACCACCTTACAAGGAAGCCAATGGACAGGCAGGATCGGCGTTCCCCCTTCGAGCTTCATGGGCTTGACGCCCGGCCCGCCGGTTACGCGGCCCTCGTCCAACGGTATGGGCTGGAGGTCTTGCCGCACTGGCGCTGGACCTTCGTTGGTCAAAGCCATGTCCGCCGGCAACTGGAACGCGCGGGCGTCCACCATGAGATTCTCCCACCTCCGCGCTGGCCGGGGGACAGGGACATCGAACACCTCCTCTTCGCCCTTCGTTATGACGGCGTGAGCACGTCCATCTGCCGAGCCCTGTTCAATGCCGACTTGGATGCGTGGCGGGCGGGCATCACGGAGGCCGTCAAGGCGACTCCGACCGGTGCGTACGCGCGACGCGCCTGGTACCTTTTCGAGGCGCTTACCACCAAGACGCTGCCGGTCGCCGACCTCAACACCGCCAACTACGTCCCGCTGCTCAACCCCAAGCGGTATGTGGTGGGGCCGGCCGCTCGCAGCGGCAGACAGAGAATCCGGGTCAACAAAATCGGGACACTCGGCCTGTCGCCGACCGTCAGGTCGACGGAACAGGTGAAGGCGATCGACGGCTGGGCGCTTCGCGATCGCGTCCGCGCCGCTCTCGACCGATACGATCCCGACATTGTGCGTCGCGCCCTCTCGTATCTCTACACGCGAGAGACACTGGCCAGTTTCGAGATCGAGCGCGAGCGGCCTCCGAGAAACAGAGCGGAGCGTTTCGTCGCGGCGTTGAAGAACGCACCGAGCATCGAAGCGCTGAATGCGGAGACCCTGACCGGTCTACAGCAAGCAATCGTCGAGCCGCGCTTCGAGGACCGGCAGTGGCGGCGGAAGACGGTCTACGTCGGCGAAGCGATCGATCTCGCTCGCCAAAGGATTCACTACGTCGCGCCGAAAGCGAACGACGTGCCTGAGCTGATGGACGAGTTCTTCACCATGACCAAGGCGCTCATGGATGATGACGCGATCGATCCGGTGGTGGCCGCCGCGGTCGTGTCCTTCACCTTCGTCCTCATCCACCCGTTCACGGACGGCAATGGCCGGATTCATCGTTGGCTGATTCATTGGGTCCTCTCTCGAAAGGGGGTGACCCCTCGCGAGGTGACGGTTCCCGTCTCGGCGATCATGCTGATGCGGCGGCGGGACTACGACTCGGCGCTGGAGACCTTCTCCGTGCCGCTGATGGAGCGCGTTCGCTATGAACTCGACGCCGATGGCCACATGACCGTCAAAGGGGACACCATCGATCTCTATAGGCATCCCGACCTGACCCGGATGACCGTCGCGCTCCACGGGTGGCTGCGAGCCGCGGTCGACGAAGAGATGGCAAGGGAGCTGGACTTCCTCGTCCGCTTCGATCGCGCGAGGGAGGCCGTTCGGTCCGTGCTCGACATGCCTGACCGGCTCATAGACCTGTTCATACAGGCATGCCGGCAGAATGAAGGGCACCTGTCACGCCGGAAGCGTGACTCGCACTTCGCGATGCTAGGCGATGATGAGGTGAGAGTGCTCGAGGAGGCGGTGGCGGAGGTGTTTGGGGCGGGCGCCAAGGGTGAGGTGTAGGTTCGTTGGAGACATTTCTCGAGGGCTGCGCGGCCGAAACCTGGAGATGGCGGCAAGGTTCGTCGGGTAGACGAGGCGCTTTCGTAGGCGCTACGACGCACGCGGCGACGAGGCGCGAAGCCTCGTTAGCGCCGCCTTGAGCACCTCCGCGACCGTCGCATCCGCACCCACGTGGGTTTCGGATAGCACCCACCGGGCCTCCGACTCCTTCACTCCGAGCCCCCGAAGACCGCGAAACACCTGGGTCTTCAGGTCGGCGTTGCGAGCCGAGACGACACGACCGTACCCCGTGCCGTCGGCGTGGTGGAAGACGAGGCCGGTGGAGGGCCTACCTTCTATGATAAGAGTCCCTCTGTGCACGGCTCGGTGATGGGCGCCGCACAGAAGCACGACGTTGTCGGGATGGTTGGATCCGCCCTCCGCGACGGGGTCGAGATGGTGGACGTCGAGGAAGACGGAGCAACGGCAGCCCGAGACCACGCAGCGACCTCGGTCTCGCCTCACGACCTCACGACGCACGGCCGGGGCAATCTCCTGGCGGGCGCGAGGCTTGTGCGTGCTCGGCTCCGAAGTCCCGGCCGCATCTGAGGCCGTATCCGGACCCACGTGGGTCCGCCCACGCGCCGACGGCCGTCCGTTCCGCTCGGAGGCCACGGCCGCATCTGAGGCCGCATCCGGACCCATGTGGGTCCGCCCACGCGCCGGCGGCGGTGCGTTCCGCTCGGAGGCCACGGCCGCATCTGAGGCCGCATCCGGACCCATGTGGGTCAGCCCACGCGCCGGCGGCGGTGCATCATCCCGCTTCTCCTCGGCACCCGCCGCCAGTTCATCATGGGCCACGGGCGCATCGGCTGTTTCGTCATGGCCCACCTCCGGCGCGGCCTGCCCCGCCGCCCCCACGCGCACCGCGTCGCAGCACGCCATCTCCACGATCTCGGAGCCCACCGCCACGGGATCGCCGCCGCCGTCCTGCCATCCCTTGCCGCAGTACGAGCAAACGGTCATCGCGACCTGATAGCCCGATCTTCCGCCATCGGCATCAGCCGGCCCCTCCAGCACCCTGCGGGCGAGCGCGAGCAGCATGGTGTCCTCGTCCGGACGGTGGCCCATCTCCTCGACGAGCAGTCGCTCCGCGTCTCGAAACGCGGCGTACGTCTCGGCCGAGACCTCGAAGCGAAGAACGTGCCGCCGCGCATGCTCCCGGGGCTGCTCTCCTGGCCGGTCGCCCGGGATCAGGCCGGACACCATCCGCTCCACCTCGCGCACGGTCTTGCCGGCGGAAACCCCCAGCCACTCGGCCTCGGTCTCGGAGACGGCCACCCGCGCAAGCTCCCGGACGGTAGACCAGGAGACGTGACCGTCCTCGAGGGCACTCGCGATGACCGGCAGGTTCTCGAGCGCTCTGGCCACCCTGATTCTCTCGGCGCCGAAGCGAGGCCCGTAGCCGAAGACGCGCTCGAGGTACTCCAGGAAGCTTCCGTAACCCAGCTCCACATGGACCCGCGCGCGCAAGCCGGCGAGGAGCCAGCGCGCCTCCTCCCGGTCCAGTCGTCCTCGATCAGCCGCCAGGCCGACGAGCCGCTGGTGGATGTCCTTCCAGTCGAGCCCATCGGAGTGCTCGACCTCGGAAGTCCCCGCCCCCGTTCCCGGCCGACCCTCGACATTGTTGCCCCGGCCGGTTCGAGTTTCGGCGGGCTCGGCGCCCTTCGGCCTTCGCCCGTTCAATCCAAGATGCCGGGCGAGCCTGGCGGCGCGAGCCCGTCCGGGCTCCCCCGCCGGCATCGGCCGGGCCTCGAAGGTGGTTTCCAAACTCTCTCCCCCACGCTCGGCGTGCACCGTCTCCGACATTGCATCCCCCTTTTTCGCGAATTGATGGAAGCCGCCGCGGGAAAGTCCCGAAACGAATGGCGAGGTCGAGACGGTCTCGAGCGGCAAGAGCACACAAGTACTTCGATGTGCCGGTCCGGCCCGGCGCGACGCATGTCCCCAAAACCGCATGCGCGACGGCAGGAGCATCATTCCGCAAAAACAGCCGCTCCTGCCCGCTCCACTCCACGAGGCCTCCGTTCCCCTTGCATCCCGGTCTCGGCCACGAATCGAGCGCCTGGATACTGTCGAGTGGATCCCTGGTGTACGGGTTGGACGTGCAGTCCGCACACTGAACATTAGTATAGCGAGTCAGAAGAGAACGTCAAGGAAGAAACGACATGACCCCGCAGCGGCATGTCGCTTTTTTTGCCCGCACGGCTAGCATCCAGTTGCAGCAGTTCTTCCACGCATCCATCGCTTGCGGCCATCCCTGGTTGCCCTGCTTCCATCCGCACTGCTTCCATCCGCACGTTGACAAGACGGGTAACGGGTGGCACATAATAGGAAGTGCGACTGGCGAGTTGCCTCTGCGACTCCAGTGTCCAGTTGCCTTCTTTGAGGGGCTCATGGGACATGAGCCCCTCTTTCTTTGGAGGGGGGTCCAGCGTGTACTTGCTCTACCTTGACGAGTCAGGCAATGAGAACGACGCAGGCGATCAGTATTTCGTACTGGCCGGAGTCGCTTTGTTCGAGCGGCAGACGTACTTCCTGACGCAAGAACTCGATCGCCTCCAAGAGAAGCACTTCCCAAGGAAGCAGCCGATCCCTTTCCATGCGTCGGAGATCAGAGCGGGGCGCGGCCTGTGGCGAAGTGTACCTCAAAGCACGCGGTCACAGGTGCTCACCGAGCTTTGCACCGTTATCGAAAAAGCTCCTGACAGAGGCCGGCATCTGTTTGGTGTTGCCGTGGAAAAGTCGAACCAGCTTTACGGAGAGAAGGCTGTGGAAAAGGCTACCGAGGAGATCTGCCGTCGCTTCGACATCTGCCTGCAACGCAAGTACCACGAGAGCCAAGACCCGCAACGTGGTCTCATCATCTTTTCGGAGGGACGCTTCGATGCGCGGGCCAAGGTCTGGGTGAGGGATTTCCACCGAAGAGGAACGAAATGGGGAGCCATCAACAACCTCGCTGACATCCCCTACTTTGCGCCGATGAAAGAGTCTCGCCTTCTGCAAGTCGCGGATCTTCTCGCACATGCCGTTTGGCTCATGTACGAAAAGAAGGATGTTCGCCTTATCCGTAATCTCTTGCCGTGCTTCGATACAAAGGACGGCACGACTCACGGCTTGGTACATATCGGACATTCGGCGGTGAATGAGTGTACCTGCCCAGCTTGCTACTCTCGCCGTCAGCCCGGGTATTTCGGTCCGTGGTTCTCCTAATGCCAGCGGCTATGCAAAGCACCTGACCCCGCCTCCCGGCGTTGAACAACAGATGGAGCCGCTCGGGACCGGTACTGGCACTGCTGTTTCGGCATGACCGCTTCGTGGAGCCGCCGCTCGAGCTTGATGAACTGGTAACGGCAGGCGCCCTGAAAGGCGCCCCACAGACAATGATCTCGATACACCCGGAGGGCATCCCATGGCTGAGAAGCCGCCTGGGCGCGTAGCTCTGCTGTCCATCCACCCTCGCCACGCGGAGGCCATCCTCGACGGACGAAAGCTGGTGGAGCTGCGCCGAACCCGCCTTTCGCCCGACACGACCCACGTCATTATTTACGCCACCGCCCCGGTGAAGGCGGTGGTCGGATTCTTCGAGGTGGACGGCATCGCCGAAGGCTCCAAGTCAGCAATCTGGAAGGCGTACCGTGAAGTTTGCGGCGTGACACGCCGGGAGTACATGGGCTACTTCGACGGGGCCAAGCGGGCGTTCGCCATTCGTGTCGTGCGGCCCAGGCGTTATGGGGAGCCGTTTGCGGTGCATGAGCTGCCGGCGGTCACTCGGCCGCCGCAGAGCTATCGGTACCTGGCGGCGGTGGCGGCCCGGAGGGCGCTGGGGGATCGGGCGCTTCGGTCGGCTGAAGAAGTCTGCTGACGGGTCCTCGGGCACCGCGAGCGTAGAGCAACAGATCTGTCGCACAACAAGCTTGTTGTGCAACACGCTTGTGAGGAACGCTCTCAAAGCTAGACCTCTGGCGGACTCCAACACGCTCGCAGCGAAAATGCCGCGAAGCTGCTGGGGATACTGATCCAGCCGGCACAGCTCAAGTGAACCGCCATGGCGAGGTTGAAACGCCGAAAAGATCACGCCCGTATTAACATAGAGACAGGGGTAGGAGACGATGCTCGGTTTCGAGCATCACATCTGCGGGCGGAACGATGTAGACCGCTGCTTTTCAAAGCGGCGGAATCATCGCTCGATGATGCCCGTAGGACCGCAATAGAAACGGGCACGAAAATCCTCAACGCTCATCAAGGAATCGGTTCGATGAATAGCTCTGTGGCAGTTGGCGCAAAGGACGGCCAGATCTTCGAGACGGGTTTCAACTGCGTCTGACGACGACGCAAGCGGAAGCCGATGGTGAATCTCGCACACTTCTCCTTCCAAGCTAGGAAAGATGGCTTGAGTGGTGAACCCGCACACCTCGCATTCCATCCGCCCGTTGTTGGCGTTGGCCTCTCTGCGTTTCGCCTCCACAAGAGCCGGATCTCGCTCACGACGTACATGGAAGAACATACGAGGGTCGCCTTCAATCGCGGACAGTTCGATATCCGCCACGACGGGGGGCTGTAATCTGGTCTTCGGTTGAAGATGCTCCTCGAGGGCCGACAGGTGTTCTTCGGGTGTGGAGTAACGGTCCCTCATCGTAGCCCACAGCTCCGCAGCCTTTTTCATGTCAGCGCCCCATTCAATCGCGTAGCGACAATGTAGCTGATAAAGCGTCAAGGCATCATCCGGTGTTGTGCTTCGTCTTGTTCGATGTTGTTTAGCCATCACTGCACCCCGGAGAGTTGAGAATAGGCTTGTCGAAGAATCGGTCGGTCATTCACTTCCCTGCCGGCGACAGCGGCCGGCGGGAAGAGAACGTACTTCCCGGGGGCTCCCGGCTCGCCCGTAAAATACATGGGCGAAACTATCATCTACAAAGTAATAATGGCAAGTTATAGGTGGCACACCCAAATCGTCGGGTCGCTGCCCGGAGGACCGTACAGCACGAGCCCTCCCGCGAGGTCGTATTGTGAAATCGCGATCGCCCGTTTAGTGTCGGGCCATGAAACAGTTCTTGCAGGTTCGTATCGACGTTCCGAGCGGCCTCGGCGATATCGCGGTTTTCCTTGCTCAAAAGGTCGGGGCGAAAGGAGTGGAGATCCGCGACGCTTCGACACTTCCACCGCCGGGCGGCAAGGCTCCCGCGCAAGGCCGAACTCACGTCATGGCCTGGTTGGATACCGGAACGAACGCGGAGCAGGTTGCGGCCTTGCTGACCGCGACGCTCGACTCCATGCGTGGGGAGCAGGATGGAGCCGCTGACCCCGGTTTCGACATATCCTTCGAAACCGTCGATGCCGAGGACTGGGTGCGCAAGGTTCGCGAGGCCGTCCAACCCGTGCGCCTTGGCAAACGCATATTGGTCCGTCCCACCTGGAGGACCACAGACCCGCCGGCAGGTGCTGACCTCATCGAGATCGTGCTGGATCCGGGTCTTGCATTCGGGACCGGCCACCACGCAACCAGCGCCTTGTGCATGGAGCTGTTGGAGGAGCTGCTGGACGAAATCATGGATCGAGGAGAGCGGCCCGCTGTCCTCGATGTGGGAACCGGCAGCGGGCTTCTAGCCATTACCGCCGCCAAGCTGGGCGCCAAGCGATGCGTCGGAGTCGACAACGATCCGGTGGCTGTTCGGGTGGCGGCCGAGAACGTATCAAGTAATGGTGTTGCCGACACCGTGACGATCACAGCGGACTCCGTGGATGAGCTGCAAGGGCCTTTCGATGTGGTGGTAGCGAATATTCACCTCGGCGTTCTCACGGAGATGGCTCCTTCCATTGCGACGAAGCTGCCGGAAGAAGGCAATCTGGTGCTCTCCGGCCTGCTGGAAGACCAAGCGGGCATGGCGAAGCAGGCCTATGCGGACCAAGGCCTAGTCACCTTGGGGATCCGGCAAAGAGATGGCTGGGTCGCAATATCGATGAAACGCCCGGAAGAGCAAACCTGAACGATCAAACCTCTACGGCAAAGGTGCCCGCCAACCTGTCATGGAATGCCTGGCCGCGCTCGTCCAAGAGGATCCAGGCCAGCCCCACACCCAGGCTCAAGACCCCCAACGTCGCCGCGAGCCCACGAACGAGGCTTGGGACGAGAGCCGGCGTCATGCCGCCGCCGTCCAGGATTTTCACTCCAGATGCACGTCCACCCAGGGTCTGACCACTGATGAACACGGATAGGCCGGTGTATATGGCACCCACGATGCCGGCCAGAAGCACCGCCAACAGGACCAGGATTCCATCCGACATGGCAGCCGCGAGCCCCGTCCCGCTGCCCGCAAAGCGCATGGCGCTCCAGATCATTGCAACAACGACCGCGAGGATCACTCCACCGTCCATGAGCCAAGACAGGCTTCTTGCCGAAACCTGCGCCACTCTCGCGCGAACTGGGCCTGCGCGATTCTCGGTGGAACGGCGAGGAGCACGCGAGACTACCTCGATCTCATCTTCGTGAAGGTCGATGATCTCCTCGCGCACGCCGACCGGCTCTTCATAAGCATCGATGATCTCCTCGCGCACGTCGGCCGGCTCTTTATAAGCGCCAAGGATCTCCTCGCTCACGTCGACCGGCTCTTCATAGGCGCCAAGGATCTCCTCGCTCACGTCGACCGGCTCTTCATAGGCGCCAAGGATCTCCTCGCGCGCATCGGCCGACCCATCGTCGGTGCCGATCATCAGCTCTTCGCCCGCGTTGTCCGGCCCTTCATGAGCGCCTATGACCTCTTGGCCCGCGTCGTCCGGCTCTTCGCGGGCATCGAGCGGCTCTTCGGCACACGCCTCGTCGGCACCGACTAAACCCGGCTGGAGCTCGAAGGAGGCTTCTTCAACACCCTCGTCAATGCCACCGAAAACGTGAGGCTCCGCCGAATCGCTCGAAACGATAGGCCCGGATGGACCCTCCAGAGTCGCCCAGGCAGGCTCGTTCAGCTCGAGTATGCGGCTGGAGTTGGCATCTCCGATGGTCCAATCCGGTTCCTCGCTAACGTCATCGCCCCTCGAGTCGAGGCCCGATGCTTCGTACTCGGACGAGACCTTTTCGCCTTCGCGCTCGTCCCTCTCACCCGCGGGTGGCGCAAACCAGGCCTTCTCCTCGGAAACATATGCCATATCAGAAGAATGACCCAGCAAGCAGCGTGGTCAAGAAAACAACGCGGCAGAGCGGCGAAAAGTTGACGATCCGCCTCTTACCGGTAGCTTGATTTCTAGAGGGGATAGAGGCGCCTAAAAATGGCCGGAAGAGCAACCAGTAAGAACAGCCGCAAGTCGTACGGATCACGTGGGAAAAGGAAGAAGACCTCTACGGGGCGCTCGGAGGCGGCCCCCGATCCTAACGGAAGACGCCGTGAGATCCTTGGCGTCGTACTGCTTGCTCTTGGGCTTACCCTGGTCCTTGCTCTTTGGTCCTTCACGCCACAGGACCAGACCCTGCTCGAAAAAGGATATCCTTCCACGCACAACCTGATTGGCCCGGCAGGACATCACGTGGCCCGCGCTCTGCTCGCGGCCGCCGGTCTCGGCTCATTCGTGCTCGCCACGGCGATCCTAGCTGCCGCCCTCGCCTGCTTCACCAAGCGCAGACTGCACCTGACGGTGATTGAAGCGGCAGGCTACACGTTGCTTACCGTGTTCGGGGCCGCCCTTGCCCACCTCTCCCTTGTGGATGTCCGGCCATTCTCTCAAGCCCCGGGAGGGGCCATCGGAGCGGTCACGGGTGAGATGCTTCGCGCCTGGTTCAACACCACCGGCGCGGTCATAGTAACTGGCGCCGTCGTGCTACTAGCTTTCATGGTAGCCAGTGACTTCACCGTCGCACGCCTGTTTGGAGGAGCAACTCGAAGGCTCGCGTTCGTCATTGGAGGCTTGGCGTCCATTCTCCAAGAGTCGTGGGCTCGATCTTTGGCGCGTCGAGCCGAAAGAACGGAGCGACGTGCCAAGACGAAAGCGGAAAAAGCCGCCCGCCGCGAAGCCGCCCAAGCCTCGAAGGAGGCCGCCCGCTTGGAACGAATCGCCAAGCTTCGGTCGGAGGGCGCCATAGAGGCTGATGAACGTGGACTCATTCTCGACTCGGATGACGACTCCAAGGTGGATGTCGATGACTTGCCGCGACAGAACGAGGCCGAGCTTGCATCCTCGACTTCGAAGCCCGCGGTGAATCATTCGCCTATTCCGGATGGTCCGCTGGGTTCCATAGCACCAGCGGACGAAGTCGCACCCTCCGAGGCCCAAGCCCCCAGCCGGCATTCGGAAGACCTCTTGACCGATCCCGACTGGGCCGACCCGGAGTGGGCAGCCGGTCTCTCCGTACTGGGAGCCGACCGCCCCGAACACTGCAACGCGGAGACCGAAGCCAACGGCTGCCTTATCGAGGAACCGGTGATGACATCCGGGGCGGTCGACTCGAATCCATCTTCCTTCACCAATACTAGCGCTCCGGCTGAAGCAAACGACGACCCCCCCAAAATACGCACCAACCTTGGCGAGAAGGCGGCGAAGACGCGAAGCGAAGAGAAAGAGCCCCAGATAATCAAGCCGAAGTCATGCAGACCGACCGCGGCAAAGAGCACCAGCCGGGAAACCTTCGCTTACACGACCCACGGCGACAAGTTCGTACTCCCTTCCTTGGATTTTTTGACGCCTCCACTCGAAAATCCCAACACGGAAGTCGACAGGAAGACGCTGGTGGAAACGGCGCGGCGGCTCAAGGAAAAGCTCTCGCATTTCGGCATAGCCGGCGAGGTGGTGCAGATCAGACCGGGACCCGTAATCACGATGTATGAGTTCAGGCCCGGTCCCGGCATAAAGATCTCGAAGATCCAGAGCCTCACCGACGATCTGGCCATGGCCATGGAGGCGTTTCGAGTTCGTATAGTCGCGCCGATTCCTGGAAAGAACGCCGTTGGCATCGAGGTTCCGAACCCGTCTCGCCAGACCGTCTACGCACGAGAGATCCTCGAGCAGGACAAGTTTTTGAAGACGAAGAGCCGTCTCACAATGGGAATGGGCAAGGGGATCGAGGGCGACCCCGTAATCGTGGATCTGGCCAAGATGCCGCACTTGCTCATGGCCGGAACGACCGGCTCCGGCAAGTCCGTCGCGATCAACAGCATGATCACCTCGATGCTCTACAAAGCGACGCCGGATGAGGTTCGGTTCATAATGATCGACCCCAAGGTGCTCGAGCTGAAGCTATACGAAGGAATCCCACACCTGCTACTTCCCGTTGTGACCGATCCGACCAAGGCGGCTCTGGCGCTTCGGTGGGCGACCGAGGAGATGGACCGTCGCTATCATCTTCTGGCCGAGCTCAATGTCCGTGATCTTGCGTCCTTCAACAAGAAGGTTGCAAGACTGCGTGAGGAATGGGAGGAGAAGCAGGCGGATTCCAGCGAGGAAGAACAGCTTGGTGACCCGCCGCCCGAGCACATTCCCATGCTGGTGATCGTCATCGACGAGCTTGCCGACCTGATGATGGTCGCTTCCCGCGACGTCGAAACTTACATAGCACGCCTGGCCCAAAAGGCCCGCGCGGCGGGAATACATCTCCTGGTCGCCACGCAACGACCGTCGACGGATGTTCTCACCGGCGTGATCAAGATCAACTTCCCGGCCCGCATAAGCTTCAGGGTGGCCAGCCGGCATGATTCCCAGACGATAATCAACGAGCCGGGCGCCGAGAAGTTGCTCGGAAACGGTGACATGCTTCTGATTCCGCCCGGCCAGTCCGAGCCCATGCGGGCACACGGCGCGTTCCTGTCGGAGGATGAGATCGAAAGAGTCGTGGCCCACCTCAAGACCCAAGGCAAGCCGGTATACGACCAAAGCATTCTTCAACCCCGCGACGACGGGGTCGGTAGCGACGCGAACGATGATGACGCCATGGACCCCAAATGGGACGAAGCCATGGCCATAGTCAACGAGCGTGACACCATAAGCGTCTCATGGATCCAGCGTCGCCTTGCAATAGGCTACAATCGTGCCGCGCGAATGATCGAAAAAATGGAGCGTGAAGGCATCGTGGGCCCCGCCGACGGCAGCAAGCCGAGAGAGGTGCTGCTCAACATGCCGCCACCCTAATAGGGGGGTCGTAAAACCCTCTTGCGCCGGCACGACCGACACCTGCCCAAGTCAGGGTCGGATCTCCTCGAACTCGTCTCGCGCCTCGGGAGTCACCATACTTTCGAAAGCAACGTCCACGTTCTCATGGGCTTCATCGAGGCACCGGCCCAAATCTCGCAAGTCACCGCAGTCACCGGCGTCAATCCGGTCGTGCAGGTCCAGAAGCATGGAAGGTTTCCCTCTTTTAGAATTGGGAGAACCGACCGTAGCTATCAGCTCATGCCCGGAATGGAACGGTTTGAGCGTCACTCGCCGGCGGAAGCCGTTCGTAAGGCTCGAATCGACCCTGACGTAGCGCGAGACATCCACGTGACGGTTCGGCAGGGCGATACGATTCACGTAACGAACCCCAATCCTTTCGGCACGCCTGCTTCCAATCACGGCCTTGTGCAGCTCCGCCATGTCCAGCACCAAAGGGCGCCAGACCTCGAAGCCGGGGTAGGGCCGAAGCTGGGAGACCACGATCTTGTCCGGAAAGACCTGGACTGTCTGAGAGTCATCGTGCCGAGACATCACGACTCTCGCCTTGGTTTCGCCAACTGGAGTGTTGATCCACCGCGGAAAACTCTCCGCAAGATGGGTGCGAAGAGTGAAGGGGGTGTCATCCGTCCACTCCCCTCCGGTGAGAACAACCTCGCATCTTGCTTCCAGAAGCGGCGGACGCGCGTACTTTCGGCCAGGCATCGCTCTAACTCCTTACAAGTTTCGCAAACCCCAACAAAAAGTCATTCACCATGCCTCCAGCCATCGAGGATGAGCCTGGTGTCAAACCCGCACGGGAGTAAACAGTAGAAGAATGAGAGCTATGAGCACGACCACGGCAACGAGATACACTAATGCTCGCGCACGCCGCTGCTTGCTCTCGCTGTCTCTTGCAACACCTCGTTGGTCCATTCTTCCTCCCACACCAACTATGTGTGCAAGAACGCCAAGAGGCATCGGGCAACTCATGCTTTCAGAACCGGTGCTCCGATCTTTCGAGCAGCCTGCGTATGTTCTCCCTATGTTTCATCAGGACCACTATGGTCATGAATACGGCGGTTGTTCCCGGAACCGTCCCATGGACAAAGGCAACCAGGGCAGCCACTACAGCAGCAACGAGGGAGCCGGCGCTTGACACTCTGAAGGCCGCGAACACCAAGCAGTAAGCGACAGCCCCCGCCAGCGCTGCCCAGGGAGCGAGGCCTATTAGCACACCAAGAGCCGTCGCCACCCCCTTTCCTCCACGCATGCGCGTCCACACGGGAAAGCAATGCCCCAGAAAAGCCAAAGCACCGGCTGACGCGATCCAAATCTCTTCAGCTCTCGAGCCTTCCCCGCCCCACCCATCGGTCCCAGAGAGTAAGACCCAGGGCACCACCAAGTACCGCATCACAATCACGGGAAGCAGACCCTTTGACGCATCCAGCACCAACGTGGCCGCTCCAAGCCCCCGGCCCGCCAGTCTTGCGACATTCGTCGCGCCGATGTTTCCGCTTCCCGCTTCTGTGACGTCGACCCCCTTGCGCCACTTGGCAAGAAGAAATCCGAACGGCACGGACCCGATGAGGTAGGAGGCGAGCAATACGGCGGCGCCTATCACTGCTTCCGTGCTCACGCCAAAGCCTCCCAAATCATGCCCAGTCCCCCACTGCGAACTTGCGAATGATCATGTAGCCCCAGTTCGATAAGACGGCGGCCACCAGCAGCCACATGCCCACTCTCCGCCACTTTCTTCCCTTGGGTAGGCTCGGCCACGGCCGACGAAGAGCAATCCTCGAGACCCCGACCACGACAAAACCGGCCAGCGCCAAGAACAAAGCGGTCCCAAGGGGACTGACGTGCCATGCTCCGACAAAATCGAGATTGCCCGCCCGCGTAAAAGCCCGCGTAAAGCCACAGGTTGGACACGGTACGCCGGTTAGGGCTCTGAAGGTGCACGGACGAAGGAACGGTATCCCACCTAGGTGGGAGTAATACCGCGCCACCAGCACGGCCGATAATGCGAGCCCGACGTAGGCATCGACCCAGCCGAGAGAGAATCGCCGTGGGCGAAGCCCTTTTTGGTCACCGCTCATGCTTCACCCGCCGGATCAACCACCCGCCATGGCACCGGCCGTTCCCATCAGCACACCGCCTATCAGGACTGCTCCTCCACATACACAGAAGCAGCAAACGATATACCAAATCATGACCGCGAAGGTGGCTCTGGCTCCAGTTGTACGTTGCAGGTAGTACACACCCACGATGGTCAAGATCACCGTCCAGATGGTTCCAATGAGACCGCCGCACACGGGAATTATCCAGAGCAGCCATGGAGCGAAGCCATAACAAACCGCCGTGAACGAAGCGTTCCAGCCCCTGTTGTTGGCACCAAAAAGAATCGTTCCGACATGGACGAGAGCCGCATTCAGCAGCACCGCGACGACCGCGACAATCGGCGCCAACACAATCGTCATCAGGGCACCGGAAGGATCAGCCGCCTCCTGCAGTATCTCCTCGAGAACCTCGCCGATCTCCCGCGGCAGACCGGACAAGTCCAGCTCCCTGGCGGCCGTGGTCGAAAACCTGGCGCTCAGGTAATTCCAGAAGCCGTTTGCCACGCTGCCTATGGTGAGGCAAAGCCATCCGAACAAGAAGGCGCCGCCGGTGGAATCAATCCGCATGTTTCTGAAGAGCCGACCTGGCTCGAACAGAACCAGCTTCAATGCTCCAAGAAACGCACCCAAAAAACCCGTCTCATGCCGCCTATCGAATGGATTGCCGCCGGGCAACTCCTCGCCGCCGTGCTCGGGGACCGGCCTACCCGGCTCGGCCGCATCCGATTCTATGAATACATGTGTTCCGCAGTGAGGGCAGTACCCCGCGCCGGTCTGCTGGACATCGAATGTTTTCCCGCAGGTCGAGCACTGCGCGATCATCGGTCACGCCTCCCACCCCCCAAACAATTAACGGCCGCGGAACAAAAAGCCCCGCGGCCGTCGCTTATTGTCGGGAAGACAGGATTTGAACCTGCGACCCCCTGCTCCCGAAGCAGGTGCTCTACCAGGCTGAGCCACTTCCCGAAATTGAACTGCTCGACACCTCGAGACCAGCTATGCTGTCTCCTTTTTAAACCTTTCTATAACGCTTTTGTAGCTCTCCGCCTCGAATACGGCGGAGCCGGCGACCAGAACAGTTGCACCCTCACCGGCAATCGAACCGCAATTGGCGACCTTTATGCCACCGTCCACTTCGATGTCAACCGAGAGCCCTCGGCTTGCAATCATCCTCGAGAGTTCTCCAATCTTGTTGAGCACCCGAGGAATGAATGATTGACCGCCGAATCCCGGGTTGACGCTCATTAGGAGCACCATCTCGACGTCGTCCAGAACGTGCTCGATGGAACTGACGGGAGTGTGAGGATTGAGAGCGACGCACGGCTTGGCCCCGGACTCCCTGATCTGCTGCAGCACCCGGTGCAGATGAGGACAAGCCTCCACGTGAACCGACACCACATCGGCCCCGGCGGCCGCGAACGCTTCCACATAGCGCTCGGGGTTTTCGATCATCAAGTGCACATCCAATGGAAGGGAGGTCACCGCCCGCATGGCTTTTACTACCAGCGGCCCAATCGTGAGATTGGGAACGAAGTGACCGTCCATGACGTCGACGTGTATGAGGTCGGCACCGGCCTCCTCGACCGCCGCAACCTCGTCTCCCAAGCGACCGAAGTCCGCGGAAAGAACCGATGGGGCTATTGCAGCGCGAGATGTATCGGATCTGATCGGCATTTCTTGTCTCCGCCTGTGGGTTCGGTCACTCCGACTGTCGACGAAGCCGCGCGGCGAAGAACCCGTCGGTACCGTGACGATGGGTCCACAGCCGGAGCTCGCCCTCCGGGGTCAGCAGGCTCTCCCATGGGATGGAGGACAGGTCAACCCATGGCGCCCCGCTCCCGCTCCCGCCCGACGGTTCTTCATGGGACGTCCCAGGCGCCTCTTTGTCGCTTTTCGCAGGCACCGAGGGCCTTTCGAGCGTGAAGTCGGCATGGGAGGTCAAGAACCGCTGGATGACTCCGGGCCCCTCGGCGCGGGTCATCGTACAAACAGCGTAGACCAGCAGGCCTCCCGGGGCGACGGCATCAGCCAGGGCATCGAGCAGACTCGACTGGAGGTTCGCAAGCCTATTCACATCTTCCACGGATCGGCGAAGCTTGATCTCGGGATGACGGCGAAGAGTTCCGAGCCCGGTACAAGGAGCGTCGACGAGCACTAAGTCAAAGCTACGCGACCGAACAAAAGGCATCGGCCCCGTGGCGTCGGCTGCGTGCGTCTCCACTCTTTCCGCAAGACCGAGTCTAACCGCTTCTCTTCGCACCCGCTCGACCCTACGGCGGTGCAAGTCCACCGCAACAATCCGAGCATTAGGCAAGGCCTGCGCAAGATGGCAAGTCTTGCCGCCCGGGGCCGCGCAAGCGTCGAGCACATTCCCTACTTCGTTCGAGCAGTCTGGGCGTCCATGGCCGGAGAGCAAGGCGTAATACGTGACTAGCTGAGCTCCCTCATCTTGAGCCTGGAGGCCCAGATCTTCCCAAGCGGGTATGTTTTCCGGATGAATGCCCTTTTCGAGCCTTATCCCTACCGGCGAAAGATCGTCCGGACGAGCGGCAACCCCACAATCCTCGAGCCTTTTCAGAACCTCGCTTCTGTGCCGCCGGCTCGCGGCTCGCAGGTGAACCCGTGCAGGCTGGTTGCTCGATTTCGCAAGCTTCGCTGCTTCACGTATCGGCAGATCTTCCAGCCATAGCTTACAGAGCCAGTCAGGAAGACCTTCCTCGACTAGAAGATTACCGCAAGGATCCTCGTCCAGGGGTGGAGGCGGCGGACGAGGATCACGGGTGAGCGCGCGAAGAACAGCGTTCAAGAAGCCTTTCGCATGGGAAACCCCCGCCTGCTCGGCCAGCTCCACTGTCTCCGCCACGGCTGCATGATCGGGTATTCGAAGGTGCAAGAGCTGATATGAACCCAGGCGCAGGAGGATGAGCACCCGTTCGTCCAAATTCGCAAGGGGCCGCCGGGAATGTCGCGCGAGCTCTCGGTCGAGAGCGGGCGCCAGCCGAAGTGAGCCGTACACCAGCTCCGTCGCAAGCGCCTTCTCTCGGTAGTCCATGTGGGGACGCTCTCGCAGAGCCGCGTCCAACGTGAGGCCGGCCCACGCACCTCCCCTGTTGACGCGCAGCAGCACCTCAAAAGCCACTGAACGCCCGTCATCGGCGCGCGTCTTCAGTTTACCCACGGCTTCTCCGTGCGCAGGCGCTTGATCGCCAAGCTGACCTGGGCGGCTTCATCGGGATAAGGATCGAGAGACAAAACCTTCTCGAGATCCCGCAAGGCTCGATCGGGGCGACCCAAACGCCAATATAAGGAGGCGCGACCTCGCAACAGAACGATCGAGGTTGGGTTGAGCAAGACCATCCTTTCATGTGCCAGAAGCGCGCGCCCGTCATCGGAGCGGCGAAGATAGCTGCCACGAAGACCGGCCAGCAACGTAGTCAGTACCGAGCGGGGGCTCGCCGACTGAAGCAGCGACATATCAAACTCCTCCTCTTCGCCGCTTGTCGCCGCCAACAGCTCGCGACAGTCTCCCACATCCAAGGTTCGTCCCCCATTGAAGGGGTCCACCAGCACCATGCCGTCGTCGATGTCGCAACGGGCGAGGAAGTGCCCGGGAAAAGCTACCCCGGAGGCCCGGAGCCCACAGCGCTCCGCGACGGCTATGTACATGACCGCAAGACTGATGGGAAGACCACGTCTCCTCTCCACTACGACAGGCAGCATGAAGCTTCCCGGATCGTCGATATCCACGTCATCACCCGAAAGATCCAGCTCCCCGAACAGCACCGAGTGGAGTGACGCCAGGCGATCGGCGGGTTCGGGATCATCCGGAAGCAACCCTCCCACCTGGCGGCTGATGTCGTCGAGCCGGCCTATGCAACACTCGAGATCTTCTTCGTCTAGGCCTAGGTCTTCCGCCGCTATGAGCAGCGAGCCCGCCACGATGTCGATTTTTTCGTCGTGCAGCTCGGCCAAATCGCCCAAAGCGCGGCGAGCGGGGTGCTCCTCGGTAAGATCAACGAACTCCATTTGCTTCTGCTCCGATCAGCAACTTATCCCGACCGAGTAGCGAGCGCAAAACCCAGACCCAAGACCGCAACACACCAAGTGACGCTTAGGCACGGCTCATACTTGAGCCGATCGACGGGCTCGTCTCCTGTCCGCCCAGCCCGCGAGGAGGACATACACGGTCGGTATGACCACCAAGGTAAGCAGGGTGGAAACCGCAAGGCCCCCTATGACAGCCCGGGCCATGGGCGCCCACATCTCCGCCCCATCGCCGATCTCCAGCGCCAGAGGAGTCATGCCAAATATCGTGGTAAGCGCGGTCATGAGTATCGGGCGAAGCCTCATTCGGCCCGCCTCGGCCGCCGCCGCCACCAGGTCCATCCCTTCTCTCCGCCGGTTCTTGATGACATCGATCAAGACAATGGCGTTATTGACCACTATTCCCGCAAGGAGAATGACCCCGACCAAAGCGGTCACCTGAAGGGTCGTATCCGTAACGAGAAGAGCTAAAACGACTCCCGTCAAAGCCAGGGGTACGGAGAAGATGATGACGAAGGGCTCGAGCAACGACTCGAACTGGCTGGCCATGATCATGTAAACGAGAAGGATCGCGACAAGAAATGCTATGAACAGCCACTGAAATGACTCGGCCATGTCCTCGGCAGTTCCTCCCACCGTGGTGGTAATACCCGGAGCGTGTCCTACCTCCTCAATGACCTCGTTCACGTGCTCAACGAGCGTTCCCAGCGGTATCTGATCACGGTTGACCGTTACCGTCGCCTGTCTGCGCTGATTCTCCCTGCGTATGGTAGTCGCGCCTATGGCCGACCCTATGTCCGCGACGGACTCCAACGGAACAGTAACCTCGAGGGGAGTGGTAATGGGGAGCCCGCGCAGACGCCTCACATCCTCCCGCACTTCTCTGGGCGCTCTCACCACGACCCCATGCTCGCTGGCGCCATCACGGAACATGGTCGCCGTGGTACCGAGGAAGTAGGTGGAGATGGTGGACGCCACATCAAGGGGGCTCAGACCAAGCACACGGAGTTGATCTCGATCCAGATCGACCGTCAGCTCCTGCTGGCCGGTTTCCATCGAGAACTCCACGTCCGTCGCGCCTGGCGTGGCCTCTAGGCGCCTGGCCAGTCGCTGACCATACTCACGAAGATCTCCGAAATCGTCCCCGAACACCTTCACCACCACATCGGCTGAACCCATGAAGCCGACCTGTTCGGAATGGAAATCTATGCCCGGAACATCTTCGAAACGCTCTCGAAGAACACTCTCGATCTCATCTTGACTCCGGTCTCTATCTCCCCTTGGAGGAAGGCGTATCTGCAAGGTTCCGCTGTGGCTGCTGCCGGTTTGGAAAATGCCGCCTCCCCCACCGAAATTGGATACGACCGTCTCCGCCTCGGGCACCAGCTCCTCGACGATGTGCTCGAGCTCTAGGAACACTTTGTCGGTAACGCCTACCGATGTACCGGCGCCCGTGCTGAACCTAAAGGAGATATGGCCTTCATCCGGTTGGGCCATGAAATCGATCCCGAGCAGAGGCACCAAAGCCATGCTGCCCAGAAACACGCCGGCCGCCACCAGCACAACCTTCCCTTTGTGGCGCAGAGCCCGCTCGATGAAGCGGCCATACTTGTCGGAAAGAGGATCGACCCACGAGGTGAGCCACCCAAGCAGCCGTTCGATCCTGTTCTGCTTGAGCCGGCCGATCATAAGGCTCGCGAGCAAGGGCACCAGTGTCAGAGCCACGAGCAAGGAACAGAGCAAGGATATGACGATGGTGAGGCTCATGTCCCGAAACATCTGCCCCGCCATTCCCGGCACGAACAGAATGGGCGCGAATACGGAAACCGAAGTGAGAGTGGAGGCCGTAATGGGCATGGCCATCTCACGTGTGCCTTCGATGGAAGCCGTTTTGGGGTCTTCCCCGTTTCGGAGCCGTCTGAATACGTTCTCCAGCACCACTATCGAGTTGTCGACAAGCAGCCCCACCGCCAAGACCAGCCCCGCCATCGAGATGATGTTGAGTGTGACGTCTCGCCAGTCCATCACCGAAAAAGTAGCCAGCAAGGAGAGGGGAATGCTTATCAACACGATGGTGCTGGTCCGCCAGCTTCGCAGGAAAGCCAAGAGCACGGCCGCCGTAAGCAGGATTGCTATCAAGGCTGTGCTGGCGAGGTTGGAGATCGATCTCGTGATGGGCGTAGCCTGATCAAATAAGGTCGCAAGAGAAGATCCTTCGGGCATCATCCCTTCTATGCGAGGAATCTCCCTCTCGATCAGGCGTGAGACCTGAACCGTATTTGCGTCAGACTGCTTGCTGACCGCCATCATCACCGCGGTCTGACCATCCGCTCGAACTATCGCCCTTTGCTCCTCGAAACCATCGACGACCTCGGCCACGTGATCCAGCATTACGGGCATGCCGTTCCGCTGCCCCACGTTGACTTCCCGAATCTGACTCACGCTCGAAAACTCTGACCGGGTCGAGATGTTCAGCTCCTGGTTCCCCTGCTCTATTCTGCCGCCTGGGATAATCACGTTGGACGCACGCAGTACGTTCACGATCTGCTGAACCGGAATTTCGTAAGCCTCCAGCCATTCCGGCACCAGGCGAACCTGAATCTCGCGCCTGGTCCCTCCCATCACATCCGCCGAGGCAACACCAGGGATCCGCTCCAAGAAGGGTTGAACCACGTCCTCCGCCAGCCTCGTTACATGCTCGGGGCCTCCCGGGGCATTGACGGCGAAAAAAGCCACGGGCTGCAGGGAAGGATCGAAGGCAAACACCAACGACCTCTGTGCGTCATCGGGCAGACGGTCCTCCGCGAATATCTCCAAGTTGCGGCGCACCTCTTGCTCCGCATGCCGCATGTTGGTGCCCCACTGGAACTCCACCAATACCAATGAGGTATCCTGAGAGCTTCTGGAGTGAATGTTCTGCACATTCGGAACGGAGCCGATCGCTTCCTCTATGGGACGCGTCACCAGCTGTTCTATCGAGTCTGGACCCGTTCCAGGGTAGGCCGTTATCACCCCAACCACCGGAAACTCGATATCGGGCAACATGTCGAGCTGCAACCGGCTGAAGGTAATCAAGCCCAGAAGCCCCAGGCCCAGAAACACCATGATTCCGGTGACCGGCCGGCGAACGGCGATCTCCGTAATCTTCATCGGTCTTTCTCTCCCGATTGGCCGGGCGCGGCCTCTAGATTCTCCTCACCGCGTTCCCGGCTGCGTCCTTCGTCTGCGCCAGCGACCGTTTGGCCAGGGTCGTCCCGACTTTCAAACTCTTCAACGGCGCGAATCGGCGTGTCATCTCGAAGAAAGTAGGCGCCGCGTACGACGATCGACTCGCCTTCCGTCAATCCTTCGAGGATTTGAATCCGGCCCTCCTGCCTCGAACCTATGGTCACCTCCCGGCGGTAAGCGACGTCGTCCTCCGCAACGAAAACGTATGCTCTACCCGTGACCTCGGTATCACCTCTAAACATCACTGCTTCGGAAGGAACCACGATCACGTCCGGCACGCGTTGCGTCTCGATAACAGCTCTAACGGCGGAGCCCGGAACGAGCAGCCCCTCTTCATTCTCAACTACCAGCTCGACGAGACCCGTGCGAGTCATTCGGTCCAAGACCCGCCCCCTGAGACTCACTACCGCCTCGACTTCGATGTCCCGGTCCGCCAGCGGAGTGATCAGAGCCCTCATGCCTTCCTTGATTCCTAGGAAATGACGTTCCGGAGCCCTCAGAACAACCTTGAGCTCATCAGGCTTCACCACCGTCAGAAGCGGCATCGACGGCGCGGCAATCTCACCCTCCTGAGCCGTTATTGCGGTAACGACACCCGAGATGGGGCTTCGGACCACCGAACGACTTTGCTGCGCGGATGCCTGGCCCACGGCGGCCGCGGCCTGCCGCACTTGAGCTCTCGCGCCCTCGAGCTGGTCCTGGAGCCCCTCCATCTGTGAGCTCGGCGCCGATCCGGCATCGACCAGCGTCCTGATCCTGACCACCTCTCTCTCCAGTGCATCTCGGCTGGCCGTGGCTGCCTCGAGGCCGGCCTCCGCCTGCTCCAACGCTCGTGACATGAGGTCCGACTCGACCACGGCGAGCACATCCCCTTTACTCACCTCGTCTCCTTCACGAACCGCGAGCCTGCGAATGCTGTCCGTGACCTGGGCCAGCACCCTGACCTCCTCCACGCCTTGCAACTCGCCGACTAGAGAAACGCTCTCCACGAGGTCCCCCCTCTCAACCGACGCAACCTGCACGGTCCTCGCCGCCCCCTCCTCATCCGGCGGCGCATCCCTGTTGCATCCCGCCATATGAACGGACAGCAACAGAAAAAGCGCCAGCAACGGATAGACGCAAAGGGATGAACGTACTTTAGGCTTTCCTGTAGCGGCCGGCATACGCACACCACCCGCAAGTAGTGGCTGCTGAATCATGGTGTCCTTTCTAGTAGCCATCGAAAAAGCGTCCCGTCGCTCTTAGCATTGTCAACAAGGCCAGCTCCTCGTTTAGCTTTTCGTTGATCCTGGCCAGCTCCGCGGCACGCAAGGCGGCGTTTGCATCGACCATCTCCAGCGAGGTGGTCACGCCGGCCTCGAACCCGGTTCGAACGAGCTCGACGTTCTCCCTGGCGAGAGAGGCTTGCTGCTCCGCCTTCACTACGTTGGCTCTGGCGCTCTCCAGGTCCAATATTGCCCTTCGAATCTCGTCCTCAACCCGGGCCTGCGTGGCTCGTGCGCGCACCCGGCTCTCGGCCAAACGCGCGCTCGCCTCCCGTAGTTCACTCTCCCGAAGGCCGCCGTCGAACAAGTTCCAGGACAAGCCGACACCGACAAACCAGCTATCACGGTCTCCAGTAAACCCCTCCACGTTAGTAAGCTGATAAGTCCCGGTTAGCCCTACGGTCGGAAAGTATCTGTTGCGAACCGCGCGGCGGCTTTGCTCGGACGCATCGACCGAAAGACGCGCGCTCAAGACGTCGGGCCGGCTATCCAAAGCCCCGGCGAGCAGGGCGCCGTCATCCTCGAACTCGTCAGCCGGGGGTTTCAAAGGCGCCGGCTCTTCGACCTCGAAAGTAGGCTCCACATCCAGCAAGGCGGCCAGGCTGCTCAGCATTCCGTCGTAGGAGTTGCGGGTTCTGACCAGATCCTGCTGGGCCTTGGTGTACTCGATGCGGGCGCGAAGCACCTCCACACGCGGCGCCGACCCCTGTTCCACGCGAAGCTCGGCGTGGCGAACGTGCTCGGACGCTACCTCAACCATCTCCTCTTGCAGAGCCACGGCCTCGCGCAAACCTGCTGCCCCGTAGTAGATTTGGGCGACGGCGAACAGGATTTCTTCGCGGGCATTCTCGACCCCCAGCTCCGCTATTTCGGCCCCGAGATAGGCGGCTCGTATCGCCGGCCACAAGCTCGGCACGACCAGCGCTTGGTTGACCTGAAGCTGACCGCCGAGCTGATGGCGCCGCTGCACCTCCGCCTCGATCATCTCGTAAGGAACCACTACATAGCTGGTCGGAAAGCCGGGCATGTTGTCCGGGCCTATGGGCTCGTCCTCGTCGAAGTCAGGGTTGAACTCAGGGCCGACATCGAAACCTACGTCTCGCACCAAGAAGCCGGCCGGAAAAGCAAGCGAGGCCTCCGATGAGTGATAAGTGTAGTTGCCGCCCACACTCACCTGGGGCAGGTAGCGGGACCAAGCCTGCCGCGACGCCTCGCGAGCCGCCTTCAAACCCTCTCGGGCAGCCTTGAGATCGAGGTTGCGCTCATCGGCGAGGGACAGGGCTTCATCCAGCGTGACAACACGGCCGCGCTCTTGGGTGCCTGCATCGGCACTCGAGGCAAGCGCGGGAACAATGAGCGGAAGAACTATCCCTATCCAAAGAGGCATCCTCATCATTTCTTCCGAGCCTCGTCCATGCGGTTCAACAGGTTCTTCATGATTCGCAGCAAGGACTCTCTGTCTTCCACCGGCATCAGCGAAAGCAGATGAACCATTCGCTCGTCGAACTTCTTGTCGATCTGCCGGTACCTCTTTCTTCCAGCATCGGTAAGAAAGACCATTACAACCCTCCGATCGGTATCGAGCCTGCCCCTGGAAGCGAGGCCTTCCCTTTCCAAGCGGTCGACGACACCGGTGACGGTCTTGACCGTGACTCCAATACGCGTCGCAAGATCTCCCATGGACAGCTCCTTATCCCTGCCGACCCACATCAAGGCATGAAGCTGCGCCGGGGTGATGCCTATCTCCTCCACGAGGTACGCCATGGGATCGCGGAGGGATTGCCGCCTTCCCCAGGCTGTAAGAAGATCCTTGAGGCAATTAGCCGCTTCTTCCGGAGATGAGACATTCCGCATTGCGGAGCATTATTACGAGATAGCGTTGCCCCGCGTCAAGTCGAAAAAACTCTCTATACCGGCCGGCCATTTCCGGAGCAATCCGCTTTTTGGAAAGTCGGCGATGACGCTCCAGCATGGACACTAACCGATCGAAAAGCCTGGGAATCCCGCGAGACGACTCGGACGACGAAGGGCATCTATCAGTCGGTTGTCCGCTTGACACTCAAAAATACAAGCGCCTAGACTGAAGTCCCCGTTTCTAACAAGTCACGACACTAAAAGAGCGGCATTCGATGGGTAAGACGTCTAGGCCGGGCCACGATAGCACGGACCCGAATATTTCATCTCCAGACACATTCGTCGGACCGGATCCCACCGCGGTCGACGATGAGCCGGCGACCAGTGGTCCTGCGGGAGATAGCGATCTGCCACCTCCTCGTCGCGGAAAGGCGGTCCACCTCAAGCCGGATCACGACGCCCCGACGGGCTCGGAGGACGCCACCGCCGTGGCGCAGAATCCCTTGGCCGCACGCAGGCCCCGCGCCAGGAAGCCCCAGGGGAGGCTGATAGTCATCACGGGGAAGGAAGAGGGTCGAGTGATCGACCTTCGAGCCGGCTCCATCGTACTAGGCCGCAGCAGCGAGTGCGACGTAACACTGCTGGACATTCAAGTCTCCCGGCGCCACCTGGAGGTGACCACGAGGAACGGTGTAGTCAGCATTCGCGACCTTGGAAGCGGAAACGGCACGTTCCTCAACGAGGACCAAGTCACCGAGACCGAGCTGAATGACGGGGACGAAATTGCGCTTGGAGACCACGTTCTTCGCTACGAGGCGGAGAAAACCGTGACCGCCGTCGCTCCCAAAGCCGGAGGTAAACAACGCAGGTCGGGCGCGGGAGGAGCCGGCGTTCCACCGGTCGATGTCGTCAGGCGTGCGCGCCAAAAGCGAACAAAAGGAGACGACGGCTCCAAGGGGAAGAAGATTGCAGTAGCGGCGGTGGCAGTGGCCGGCGTGGTGGCGGCAGCGGTTTTTGTGCTCCAACCGGAGACTGACACCCCACAGGAGGTCGGACCGTCCGATGCGGAGGTTGCTTCTCGTGAGTTCGGACTTGGTATGACCAAGTTTCGGGAAGCTGATTACGAGGAGGCTCTGGAGCGCTTCGAGGCCGCCATGGAAAACAACCCGGAGCATCGAGAAGCACAACGCTATATCGTGGCTACCCGCCGGGAGATAGCCGCGAGGGAAGACATAGCGGAAGGCGAGAAGCTTCTCGCTGGCGGCAACTTCGAAGAAGCACGAAGGGCATTCGGAAGAGTGGACCCCGAAAGCCTGCGGCATGGAGAAGCACAGGCCGCTCTAGAGCGCGTCGACGAAGCGGAGTGGCGGTCCGTTCTGGCTAAGGCGGATGAGCTATTCGAGGAGGAGAATCTCGACGAAGCGGAGGAGACCTATCGTCAAGTCCTGACCATGGTTTCGGACCAGGAGGACGCCCTGCGCGGCCTCGAGTCGATCCAGGAGATCCGTGACAGGGCAAGGCAGACGACCGCCGCGCAGCGCGAGGCCGCTAGAAGAGCCCAGCAACGACGTGCAGCCGAGCAGCAAAGACGCGAGCAAGAGCGAGTGAGACAAGCCCTCGCGAGCGCTCAGGCCTTGTTCGAGCAAGCTGAGTTCGACCGCGCCTTGGCCGCGTTCATGGAGCTGCAGCAAAGCAGCAACCCCGCTATCTCGGGGCCCGCGGGCGAGAAGGCCAATGCACTACGATCCTTCCATCCGGCGTACGAGCGAGGGATGAGCGCGGCTGATAACAGACAAGTCGAACAGGCCATATCCCAGTTGAGCCGTGCCGAACGGCACGCAAGGGCAATAAAAGCCAACGGCAATATTCACAGGTCAGTGCTCGAGAGATTGACGGACATGTACAGTCTCCAGGCGCGTGTTGCCTTCAACGGTCGCCGCTTCGCGATAGCTTATGACAACTGGTCCAAGGCTCTCGACATGAATCCCAACCATGAGCAAGCCAAGCGGGGAATGGCGGAGCTTCTTCGGCTGGGTGAAGAGATCTACCTCGAAGCGTACATGGTTCGGACACTCAATCGTGAAGAGGCCGCCCGTAAGTTCCGTCAGGTGATCGCCATGACACCTCCGGACTCACAACCCCACATACGATCCAAGGAACGTCTGGAAGAGATCCAGCGATAGAGAGGGTCATTCCCCCTCGCCAAGGCGCTGGTGCGCGGTCTGAAGGTCTATCATCGCTCGACGCAGCTCGTTGCCGACCTCTTCGAAATCATCCAGATGCCGCGCGGCACGCCGGTGAGGCTCCTCCATCTCCTCCAAAGTGTCTTCGGGAACCTCATCGAGCCGCCTCATTCTCTCCAGCTCATCCTCGTACACCTGGAGCTGTGATCGCGCGCTGGCGATGAGAAGCTGGAGATCACCGGCGAGCATCTCGCCCTCTTCCCATCCCGAAGCCGCCCTGGCCATCAAAACGGCGCGCTCCATGGCATCCTCTTTTTCTTGCGGGTCTAGGACAGGCTCTGCCTCCTCCGGAAGCGCGCGAACATAGCCGAACCCCTCCTCTTCATCATGGTGGTTCGCCTGCTGATCCGCGTCGTTATTTCCCGCGGAATCATCGCCAACCGAGGTCAACACGAAGCCAAGGATAAGCAAACCGGAAAAAACTACTGGCAAGATAACCACTCTCATGCCGTCTCCTCCCATAAGCCGGGGTCGCTTCCTGCCGCCAAAACGGGCGCAGTTATAGCGAACCGCCGTCATTTGCCCGGCGTCCGGCCCCTCGAGTCTTGAAGAAACTCCGGCCGCCGGCGGCTCCCTTGATACTAGAGGGACCAAACCCTAAACGAGCAAGGCGGCGAATAGCCCACCAGTCGTTCAGAGCTTGCTCACCCGGTCTTTGGTGGACGTCGTTTGAAGCATTGATTATCTACCTGCTGTCTATCTACAACCAAGGCTCCGGCGGATTGGCCCACTGACCGACGGGGAGCACTCCCGCCGTTGCATACGAAACCAAAGCCCATGACCTCGACCGACAAAGAGACAACACCGGGTACGGCTACGCAGCCGCTTACTCACCCACAGCCTTACGAGGAGATCTCACACACAGCGGACCTGACGATAGAGGTTCAGGGGGCGGACCCCTCGGAGACATTGGCGCGTCTTGTTCTCGCCTTGGCTGATCAGCTTTGTGGTGGAGGAGAGCTGCGGGCACACAAGGAGGTTCGCATCGAGGTAGAGCCGGGCGACCTTGTGATTATGGCCATCGACGTCCTACGCGAGGTGCTCTATCGCTTCGCCACCAGAGGTGAGATTCCGGAACGTTGTGGCGTGGTGAGAGTGGATGAGTCGGCCGGCACCAAGGTCGTGCTACGCATGGGCAGGTATGATGAACGACTCCACGGCGGAGGCTCCGACATCAAAGCCGTCACTTACCACCAGCCACGTTTCGAGAAGACCCCGAACGGGGTCTGGGTTGCTCGAGTGACGCTGGACATATGACGGCGCGGACCGTCAAACCAAACGGAGATTTTGGGATGACATTAGAGGTGAAACAGGTCGGTGAGTTTGCCTGGGAGATTCCAAGGACGGGAGGGATGAGGGTTCCGGGCCGCGTTTATCTTTCACGCGCGCAGATGGATGTGATGCGAAAGGATCCCGCGCTGCAGCAGGTGGCGAATGTCGCTCACCTGCCCGGCATAGTGGGTCACAGCCTTGCCATGCCTGACATCCACTGGGGTTACGGCTTCCCCATCGGCGGGGTCGCGGCGTTCGACGCCGCCGAGGGTAGCGTCTCACCCGGAGGTGTGGGCTTCGACATAAACTGTGGAGTCAGGGTCATTACTACCCGGCTGTCCAGAGCGGATGTCACCGATAGGATCAAAGATGTGGTGAAGTCCTTCTACAACACGATTCCCACGGGAGTGGGAAAAGGCTCCGGCACCGGGAAGATAGGAACGAAGGAGCTGTGGCGAGTTCTGGAGAGGGGAGCGGCCTGGGCGGTCGAGAAGGGTTTCATGGCAGGGGAAGACGACACGGAGCTATGCGAAGACAATGGAGCCCTCGAGGGAGCCGACCCCGCCGCCTTGAGCCCGCGGGCTCTCGAGCGAGGCACCACCCAGGTCGGCAGCCTGGGTAGCGGCAATCACTTCCTAGAAGTTCAAGTGGTCGATGAACTGCTCGACCAAAAGGCTGCGGCCGCCTTCGGACTGTTCCAAGGCCAGGTCGTAATCATGATCCACTCCGGCTCCCGCGGCCTGGGTCACCAGGTCTGCGATGAGACGGTGTCCCGGCTGGCTCGGCGCATGTCCGCATACGGGCCGGACTACGCCAAGGTCCCGGATCGCCAGCTCGCCTGTGCTCCGATAGCTTCCGATGAGGGGAATCGCTATCTTCGCGCGATGCAGGCGGCGGCCAACTTCGCCTGGGCGAACCGTCAGGTAATGACCGGGCTGGCCGTGGACGCGCTGGCGAGAGCGTTGGGCATCGGCCGCGACCGAATCGGAGCCCGGCTTCTTTATGACGTATGCCACAACATCGCAAAGTACGAGACTCATGAGATCGAGGGTGAGCAGCGTTTGGTGCTCGTGCACAGAAAGGGAGCCACCAGGGCCTTCGGGCCGGGAGATGAACGAGTCCCCAGCCGCTACAGAGACGTGGGACAACCGGTGCTCATACCCGGTGACATGGGAAGACAGTCCTTCGTTCTGGCCGGCAACGCCGCCGCCATGACCGAGACATTCGGTAGCTCTTGCCATGGTGCCGGTCGACTGCTCTCTCGCTCGGCATCGCGAAAAGCAACCCGGGGCCGCAAGCTCTTCGATGAAATGGAAAAGGCCGGAGTAACCGTAATGAGCCGAGGTATGAAGACTCTTGCGGAAGAGGTTCCGGAAGCCTACAAGGACGTGGCCGATATTACGGACGTGATCGAAGGTGCCGGCATTTCGAGGCGAGTTGCACGCCTCAAGCCCATCGGCGTGATAAAGGGGTAATGCCGGACAATTCAGCCCCCTACCTCTTCACACCGGTTCGTGTCGAAGCTATCTCCCGAGTCATCTTGCAACCTTCTCGTTCATGATGAACAGCATCCGTGATTACCTTTTTCGTGTCGGAGCCGTCGTGCTGATCACGGGAGCGGTGATGGCGGCAAATCGACCTGCTCCGCCCGAGGCTCCGCTCACCCTGGAGACCGTGAGGAAAGCATTTCCTCACGCCGAGGAGCTGGTGGCGCCCGCCGACCAGAAGAGGGAGTGGATCCCGGTCCTTGGACCAGCAGGCGAGCACCTGGGGGCGATCGCCGTCACCTCTCCTTACTCCGACGATGTCATCGGCTACGCGGGACCGACTCCTCTTCTGATAGCCGTGAATCCTGACGGCGTAATCGAGAGTGTCGTTTTGCTGAACAACAGGGAGACACCAGAGTATGTGAGACAAATAATCGACGCGGGCTTCATGCGGCAGTGGACAGGCTCTAGCTGGAGAGAAGTGGCGCACGAGCCGCTTAAAGTGGACGCGGTCTCGGGAGCCACCATAACGAGCGTCGCCATTGCGGAGACTCTTGGGCAGAGGCTATCTCTCATGGACCCCGATGCACCCGTCAGACCACCTCCGAGCTTCATTCAGCGGATAGGCCCGATAGACATCGCCGTTCTAGCAGTGGCGGCACTCGGATTCGCGCTGGGCCTCTTGCATGGTCGAACCCCCCGGTGGGCACGCCAGGCTCAGCTGGGGCTCTCGTTCCTCGTGCTGGGCGTCATCGCCGCCTCCATGCTCTCCATGGCTCTACTCGGAGGCTGGGTCACCAACTGGAACCTCACAGGCCCCCCGAGCCTCGCCATCGTCGCCGGAGCGGCCATCTCGAGCTCCGTCGTTCTCCGCAAGAACTTCTACTGCCACTTCATCTGCCCCTTTGGAGCGCTGCAAGAGCTACTATTCAGAGCAATACCGTTCAAGGTGAAGATCGGGCGCGGGTGGCACCGCGGCCTCCGGTACGTTCGTTATTTCGTCCTCACATTCGCCGGCTTCTCGCTCATTCTCGGGCTTGGCGTCGATCTCAACGACCTCGAGCCCTTCTCCGCTTTTAGACCTCGCCTCGCCGGCCTCGCGGCGCTGTTGATTGGAGCCGCGGCATTGGTGCTCTCCCCCGCCCTTCATAGACCTTGGTGCAACTACGGGTGCGGAACAGGCGCTCTGCTGGACACCCTACGGAGGCCACCCATCAAGAAGGTTTGACCCCAACCGCTGGAAACGGAATGCGCGACCGTGGTAGCAGTTGGCCATGCATCTTGCCCGCTTCCTCATCGCCGCCTTGGTGCTGCTACCCGCAATATCTTCGGCCGCGACAGCCGAGCGACTGCTGCGACTTGGTACGGGGAGCACCACCACCGAACAAATCGCGCAGCCGGTTCGAGTCCACGTCGACAATACGGACGTAGTTTCCGCAAAGCAGCTCTCGTCGATGGAAATGGAGATTGAGGCCTTGTCCCCCGGGACGGCGACAGTCTTTCTGCACGGTGACGAAGGGGTCTCGGCCTGGCGGGTGCTAGTGGACTCCGGCGTCGATCGCGGCGGCAAGCAAGAGGCCATCGAGGCCGCTCGAAAGGCATGCGAAGCCCTTCGACAAGGCCCTGACGGCATCGAGGTCACCGTGCAGTCAGCCCAGTGCCAAAAGAAAGTCGTACAGTTGAGCGAACACTTGCTGTCCAGCCGGCTCGTCGTACGCTTCAAGGAAGAGGGCCTGCTCGCCCAGCTTCGGGCACAGGACGAGGCCCTTTCAAGGAAACATCCCGATCTGGCCGTAAGTCTTGCCTACCTCGGGGCGACTTTGAGAATCTCCGGCCGGGTCGACACGGTGGAAGAGCGGGACGCTCTGGTAAGAACCTTGTGGCAAGAGACGGCCGGCCGCATGTTGGTCGACATGCGAACGCTGGACATTTCGGCGGAGAACCAATGACTCTCGGGCAACTGCTAGGGGAAGCCGGCTGGCTAATGTCTCCCATCTATGCCTGCTCGCTGGTCGTGGTGGCGCTGGTCGTACACAAGCTACTGGAGCTTAGAGCTGCAAGGACTCGCGATCTGGAGTGGCTCGACCCGACGCTTCGAGCGGTTGCGGAAGGAGACATCGGCGGCGCAACGCGTACTTGCGCCGGCAGAGCCAATCCTTCCGCAAGGGCGGTGCAAGCGCTCCTAGAGGCACTACCCCGTCGGCCCGACAGAGCCGAGGCCGATGCGGCGCGTGTGGGCAGCGCGGAGCTTCAACGCCTCGATAGCCGTCTCGGTCTCCTCTCGTTCATAGCGCAGGCCGCGCCGCTTCTGGGTCTGCTTGGCACCGTCATCGGAATGGTCGAGCTGTTCATGGCCATACAAAGCGCGGGCGCTACTGAGATAGACCCTAATCTCTTGTCTTCGGGAATCTGGAAAGCACTATTGACCACGGCCGCCGGGCTTGTCGTGGCCGTCCCGGCGCTGGGGGCCTACGCCTGGCTCACCGGTAGAGTGGACAGGGTCAAGCTTCAGATTTCAGATTCGGTGGCACGCGTACTGTCCGAGCTCCCCAATCCAGCCGAGAATCAAACCACCGCTCGGTCTCCAAGCATGGGAGAAGGCCAAGGGTCGGATCACGAGACCCACACGGAAGGCTCCTCCGGTGCGCCTTGAGACCAGCCGCAGGCAGGTGCCGACCATCAACGTATCGGCTCTGGTCGATGTGGTGTTCACCTTGCTCATCTTTCTGCTGCTTGCGGCTACCTTCACGCGCGTGGACAGACTTGACGTCGCGCTGCCGCACGCGGAGGCGTCCGGCTCCGCCGATCCGGCCGCTCTACTGGTTGTGGTCCCCGCCAAAGGTCCCATCACCGTCGCCGACGTTGAAACCGGCGATGGCGAGTTGACCGAAGTCCTCACGGCGCATCGAAGGGAAAGCGAAAGCCTTCTTTTGGTAGCCGACGGTGAGGTGGCGTTGCAACGCGCGGTCACGGTACTGGATGCGGCAAGTAAGGCCGGTTTCTCCGCGGTATCCATCGCTACCGCGCCCAAGGGGAAGGAGTCGGTCGAGGACGGTGAGCCATGAGCTTTGGCAAATCGCTAAAATCCTGGCTCTTGCCGTCCGCGGTGGCCGTATCGAGCCACCTGGCGGTGGCACACATTCCTTTGGAACCCGTGGCCGGCGCGGGCAGCGCGCCATCCACCGAGAAAGTGAGCCTTGCCTTCTCGGAAGCTCCGGAACCCGCGCCTTCCCTTGAGCGGCAGGCCGAGCGTTCCCGGCAAGAAACACCGCCCGAGCAAAGAAGAAAAGAGCCCCGGCCACGGAAGGTCATTGAACCTTGCCAAGCCCCGGACGAATCCACGCTTGTCCGGCACACCGCCGAGGAGCATCCGGCTGAACCCGCCGCTCTCGATGCCACGGATGAGCAAAGCCTCGCGGAAAACGAGGCGACGGAAATGCCGGACGCGCCAAAGCAGCACCTAGCCGACCTCACGACCACCGATGCGCGCGACCAGGCCGGCCAAGCGCCTGGCGCCCCACTCGTGGCCGATGCCACCAACATGCCGAATCTAAAGAGCTATGCCCGTGAGCTTAGCGAGGTGATCGCTGCCGAAAGACGCTACCCCTTGATGGCTCGCCGCATGGGCCTGGAGGGAACGGTAGTGGTTCGCCTAAAGGTACTGCCGAGCGGCAAGCTCCACGGCCGGCCGACCCTCGACTCCTCATCGGGGCATGAGGTCCTCGATAGGGAGGCCTTGCGAATGACGAAGGCGGCCGCCCCGTTTTCGGCCGCGCCGAAAAGCTTCGATGGCGAAGCCTTGGAGCTCCCGGTTCCGATACGCTTCACGCTCGAGTGAGCTGATTGCCAGCTTCAATACAGACCGACGGTAAGAGGCTCTGACCAGTCGACGAACACCGCCCCTGAATAGACCTGCGTTACACGCAAGACATCACCTTCCGCGATCCGGGCGCAACCCGTGCAAGCCGTAATGTCCACGAGGCTTGGCTCCCCACCCGATGCGAAACGGCCATTTGCCTTGGGCGGCTCGTTGTCACCGGCATCCGGTGCCCGGACATCGAAGCTAATCCCCGCTAGATCGATCGGCACCTCACCATCCAATTGAAGCGTTGGAAACCCCGGCAAGTTCTCAATCACCCGCTCAATCCCATGCTCCACCGGCACGCCCCACCAATTCCAACCAGCGTGCATCCAAAGCTTGTCCGGCGAGAACAGACCGAAGATGCTTGGATAATCCAGGATGTAGGAAATATGCCATTGCGCGCCGTATGGTGGTCGTAATGAGCCTGCAATTTGCTCCTTTTTCTCGAGTCCTTCGTATTCTTCTGTATCTTCATAAAGCACAGGTAAAATAAGCAACTGTTCAATGTCAAAGCTCGGACCCATTTCCTGGGTCATGCTCCAGCTTTGCAAGGTATCCGAATCCAGCACATCGACCGGATCGGTGGCGTACCCGGAAAAAGAGCCGTCTTCCACCGGCTCGTCGAGAAGCGGAAAAGAGTGTTCCTCATCAACCAGCAGCGACCAGAAATCTCTTCCCTCCTCAACCGCCAAGATAACAGCGGCCGCATCCACAGCAGAGAACCTCACGCGCATTTGTTCGTTCGTTGAGTAGTCCAGGTATCCTGTCAGCTCCGGCTCCCGTACCGGCGCAGTGGTGATCCTCAAGGTCTGCGAGGAAGCAGTCGGCTTACGAGGAAGAAACTCGGCTTCTTGCTCTATGTCCTCTAAGAATTGCCACCCCTCCCGCTCATGTTCCTCCGAACCATCCGGCATCACAAAGACCAAGTTTCCTAGGGCACCGCTGGATGCAATAATATACTCCTCCTCATCCCAGCGTCCATTTCTGTTATCGTCGTTGTACAGAGCCAACCGGAAATGACCCAAGAGCACACCACCGTCAATCTCCTTGAGCCACTCAACAGGCGGCTGGAACGGAAGATGAAGCACGAATTCAGGATTCTCCACCGAAAGATCCACCGCCACCGAGTCCTTCAGCTCACCTAGAATACGGGGCTCGGATTCGGAAACACGAACTCCCATGACTCCCACGCGGGGATTATGGATCTCCGGAAAAGACATGGCCTCGATGATTTCTCCGGAAACCGGAGGTCCAAGAAGGGGAGCCTCCACCACGAGCGGCGTCTCCAAACCTTGGAGAATGAACTCGAGATCGAAGAACCCGCTCGTCGTCGCCGCAATATCGACCTCAGCCTGGCCGGATGTATCGGTGATAATCTCAACCGGATCCACCACAACATCGCTCACCTCCGTCCGATACTCAATTATCGCGCCTTCCACGGCTCCAACATCATCTGTAAGGCTCAACAAGAAAGAAAACAATCCTTTTCCAGGAGAGTATCGAGGATCCTCCATCTCCTCTAATCGCAAGGAAACATCGAACACGAGATGTGCCTTTGCCTCCAGCTTCACCGCTTCTCCCATCACCACCGGCTTACTGTTGCTTGCCAGCGCCGAGATGACAGCTTCCTCGGCATGCCTCGAAACAACCGTAAAGACAGCTTTTCCTTGGGAATCGGTTAGCAATTCTTGTTCATGGAACATCACGATGTCACTGCCCGTCGAGAGAGCCACGTGAACATCGGGAAGAGCTTCTCCATTCGAGTCCATAATTGTGGCGGTTACTTCGGAGATTAGAGCCGTCTCCTCCGTGCAGTAATACACTGGTCCCGCTTCGATGGAAGAAAGCTCCCTGGAAGGCAGATAATCTTCCTCCGCGATGACGCCACAAGCTAGAATCGTTATCACCACCACGAACAACGCCGTTGAAATAATCTTCACCGGTCTCTCCCTTTCCACTCTTAGGGGCGGAGTTCCCAATCATCGGCTACCTCGACACCATCCATCCTCGTGGTTTGGCCGTAGTTGTTGCCGGCCGTGAAGATCCAATTGGTGCTTACACCAACCTCACGCACCACATGAACGTCACCCCGCGGATCACAGGTCTTCTCATAGAAGCCGGTATTGAGGCAGACGCCTTCTTCTTCGTCACCGGCATAAAGAACAATCTCGTCGGTTTCAGTGTTTCTAATGCGAATCCATCCGGCATCGGCAGCCACCCACTCCAGCTTTACATCATCTCCGGCCGCCGGCAAAACGCTCTCCCCCTCTTCGAGGCCCACCGCGGTAAACGACGCTTTTGGCGGGTCACCGAAACTCATCGTTTGCGCCTTTGAGATTGAAACACCTTCTGTGTCTCCGTGCGCCCATAGCGTTAGAACTACTGAGACGCCTTTTTCTCCACTGATCAGGAGCCTGCAATTTCCTTCCCCTGCCTCGTCGATGCGCGTACATTCGTCGAGATCTTCCGGGGAGACCGTTGAAGCAGGATCGACTTCCAGGGTCACTGCGGCAACATCCTCAACCCGCCACTCCACGAGAACGTTCGTTTTCCCCGGTCGAGCGTGAAGCGGCTCAACGTCAAACTGTACGATCGCCGGCTCGTCCTCATCCGCATCATTGTTGGCCTCTATGACACGAACACACAACCCGGCCTCCTCCTCGCATGTGAATGTGCCTCCCGGCAGGCCCGCGCAATCGACGTCCGTCTCACAATTTACCTCTTGGCCCTCGAATGTAGGGCTCACTTGGCACCCTACGACCAGAAGAGCAACTATCGTGGCTGCTTTTTCAAAACCGAGACCGCTCCTGCGTCCCCTCTCGCGCATCTTCTCCCTCTCTGCCTGGGCCCTGTAGACGGTTACCAGCGAAAAAGCACTTCGATCCTCATTCCCCCGCCAAGACATGTCCTTTCAGAGACGAGGCTCAGCTCTGAAGAACTCCGTACTGCATCATCGACGCGCATGATATCAACCGCTAGAAGAACAATACCCGCAAGAGTCACGGCTCCACCGGCCACGTAAAGCATGTTGGCGACTTCCGCCGTGTCATGCGCCTTGTTCCAGGCGTCAATATCTCCAAGAAGGGGGCCCTGCTGCCGGTCAAACTTGCTGGACAGGCTATTCTCTTGCCCTCTAGCCGACAGTCCAAAATAACCCCCTGCCGCTAGGGCGGCTCCACCGCCGGCCAATAGAGCATGAGCTCCGACCCGTAACGCGCCGGCCTTTCGCTCCATGTCGATCGAGGGCATGGTCTCGATGGGGTCATCAATAGCGACTTGGGCTATCACGACATCGCTCTCCGAGAGTTCGATATCGTCCGTTTCCTCTATTGATTCGATATCGCCTGCTACCTTTTCCACAGGCTCCTCTCGATGAGAATCATCACGAACTATTTCTTCTTCCGGTTGTGCTTCCTCGTAGATGACTCCCGATACCGCGCTTCGATCGAGATCAATACTTACAACGGAGGTTCTTTGAAATCGAACTTCGATGAAACGGTCGAAGTCGGTAAAGCCGGTCTTGACGATCTTGAGCGCCCGCTGGCCCGGCTCGAGCCCCGCTACGGGCTCAGTCAGTGGCGTAATACCCACGAGCCGACCATCAACATAGACCTCGGCCCCCTCCACCGGGAGATCCAGTTCCAAGCTGCCCGCATACAAATCGGGACGCAGAAGCTTATACGCGCCGGCGCGTATGCTATCGATCAGTACCTCACGGGCACCGCCGACCCTCAGCTCCACACGCGAACGGATCGAATCCGTCCGCGCATCCACTGCCTTGAGGGCAATCGTATAGGAATCTCCAATCCCTCCAACAACACCGTAAAGAACCACTCCCGCGTCCAACTCCCGGGCAAGCTCGCCGAGACAAGCATCCTTACCCCTGCAATCAATCTCCTCCATCTGGATGAACTCGCGAACTCGCTCTAGCTCAACCACGCGCATACCGGGAACTCGGTCCAGCTCGTGATAGACAATGCTCTGGAGGTTGGCCACTGTTTCATCTTCGACGCCCAATCCTCGAAGAGGATACAGTGCCACGATCTCTTCGTCGGAAGAAGCGATTGCCGGCAGAAGCAACCGTAAGCCCACCCACGCCATCATCACGGCTCGGACGACTAAGCAGAAGCGCATAATCGGCATCTCCCAAACAAACGACAATCCGGCATGGCTTCACACCGGCATCATGATCAATTGCCAAGGATACAACATCGGACGACATTTTGCGCAGTGCATTTTGTCACCGCACCACGTTGGAGGACCACCCAGCGACGGCGTCAATCGGAGAGAATCGCCGAGATACCGTTCAGACTGGCGTTCGCATCGGAGTATCTGCCGTCAATGAAAGCGCTGGTAGCCTCCGCGAGAAGATCGTCGACCTCACGAACTTGTTCCCGTGAGAGCTCCTTGCTTCCTCGGGCACGAGCAAGGCGCGGCATCTTCGACTGCACGAATGCTTCATCGATTTCGATGGCTTCCACCGCCTCCCCGAATGACTCGGCCGCATCCAGCGCTTCCTCCAAGCGGCCGCTCCTAGATAGATTGACGACACGACGATCGAGAGCAGCGACATCGGGCGGCAAGTCCGCCATGAGGATCCCCCGGCTATGCATGGCTCTCCTTGCTTGCCTGTGGGCCGCATCGACTTCCGAAGATGAAACACGCTCGCCCGCTTCGGCCGAAGAGGCCGCGGAAGCGGCATGGCGCAGGACTCCGGCTTCCATTTTTGCAAGCCCGGCCTCGCGCTCGGCGATTGCTCTCTCTCGCTCCGCTAGTTGAGCCTCCCGAGCAGCCATGCCGGCCTCACGTCGAGACACCTCGGCCGCCCTCGACGCCGTCTCCTCGTTCTCCGAGTCGTCGGACTCCGCTCGTTCAGCCGCGGACGCCAAAACCCCCGAAGCGGCCGCCTCCACTATGGACGAAATCTCCTCGGTTAGCGCGCTTTGCTCCAAATGCGCCACCACCTCACGCCGCCTTAGCTGCTCTTCCTCTTCCAGCAAGCGGCGCTGTTCGGCCACGAGCCGGGTGAGATCATCTCCGCCCTCCATCCTCTCGAGCAGTGCTTGCCTCTCCTGAATCAATCTCACGCGCTCCGCTTCTATTTCCTCCATGCGTTTCGCGACCTGCAACTCTCGTTCCTGAAGGCTCTCCGTGTCCGCTTCGACGAAAATAGTCATCTCCCTGCCGGAGACATCTTCATCCGGACAGCCCAAAACCAAACTAACAATGAGCATCAACGGCATCAGGAGCGACTTACGAAAAACAAAACACCCCGAATTATTGCGCACGACAGGCGTCTTCTTTGACGGAGATAAGCTAATCGCTTTCATGCATTCACCTCGCTGCCCGTGAAGAAGCGTCATCGAAAACGCCGGAGGCGACACCTACCACCTCATATATCGTAACAGGCATCTTGCGGCCCTTGACTCTTACCGGTTCCATCCTATTCGCCTGTATCCGTTCGCCCATACGCTCGTAAGTAGCCTCGCTAATCAAAATCTGCCCGGGCTTTGCAAGGCTCTCCAAACGCTGTGCCAAGTTCACCTCGTCCCCAACCACAGTGTACTCGAGACGCTGCGCGGTGCCCACATTTCCCGCTATCGCCTGACCGGTATTAATTCCTATTCCGACTGAAATTATGTCTTGTCCCTTGGCCATGCGCTCGGCGTTGAAGAGTTCCACGCCTCTTTGGATGTCCCACGCGGCCTTCACCGCCGACCAAGCCGCATCCTCGTTGACCCCAGGAGCCCCCCAAACCGCCATGATGGCGTCACCGATGAACTTGTTTATTATCCCTTCGTGAGAAAGAACTCGTGAGACGATAATATCGAAGTAAGCGTTCAGCAGATCCACGACATCTCTTGGCGAGAGCTTCTCCGCCAAGGAAGTAAAAGACCGCATATCGAGAAAGAGCACTGATACCGTTCGAATTTCGCCGCGAAGATCTAGATCGTCGGCTTCGGAGAGAAGTCGCTCGGCGATCTCGTGAGATACGTAGCGACCCAAGGTCGCTCTCAGTCGCTCGCGCTGGCGCAACCCATCCGCCATTTCATTGAATGTGGCGGTGAGCTGCCCGATCTCGTCATTCGAAGAGGGCGCCAGCTTCTGGTCGAGATCGCCCCCCGCCACCTTTGTCATGGCGGAGGTCAGCCGTTGCACGGGGCGCACCAGGCGACGGGCGGCTCCGGTCACGATGAACAAGGCCCCGACCAAGAAACAACCCACGATTGCCGCGCTCGATAGCGCCGCGTGACGAGTCCGCCGGTCAGCCTCCACCGTCGACATGCCTACTCGGAGAGCGCCGAGCGGCGTACCCGAAACATCTCGAAGAGACATAACCAGATAGCGATGACTCGGATGGATTTGGCCTCCACCGGTCAAGGTCCGCAGCACTTCTACTTCTCGGCCGTCTTGAGCCCAGTCTCTTGCAAGTCCCGGCGACAGCTCCCGGAGTATATCGATGTTCACGGCCGACAAAGACTCATCGATAGCACCTTCGTCGTCCTCTACCAAGACGTATGCAACCGGCAGCCGCATTGCGGCGGCGTTATTGACAAATGCCCGCAGCGCCCTACCGTCTATGCCGCCGCCGCCATCAGCGAATACTCCACCGGTTGCAACCAGCTTCGCCAACTGTTCCAACTGCGAATCAACACTTGCCCTGCTCTCGCGGTGAGCACTGACGATTGTGAAGGTCGAGGGAACACCGCCCGCCGCCAGAACCACTATCGAAGCGAACAAGGCCAGCTTGAACCGCACCGACGAGGTAGGTCGCCAACCGGGGCGAGGATTAGCAGCGGTCTCCATCGGAAAAGCGCGAGCTTCAATTGCTCACCGGATCAATCTAGCAAGCGAATCACTCCAACAAAAGGCTATTTCCACCACCGAAGGATTCAGCCGCTTGGAGTGCCTACCGTCACCGGATGAGCCTTGCCCGTTCCAGGGGATCTTTCAGGGAGCCTCAAAACCTGTCCTACGCGTATCAACCCGTCCTGGGATAGGCCGTTTAGCTCTATGAGCTCTTTCACGGACACCATGTGCCTTTGGGCAATATGACTCAAGGTATCGCCTCTCCCGACCCTGTACTCTGTAAGGGCCAAAATGGACCCAATCGACTCCCGAAGCGCCTCGGTGGCGCAGGAAGCAAGGTTCTCGGACATGGTCGACGGCGCCCAGATCACAAGACCCGATGGCAATCTGTGTCCTTGGTCCAGCGCCGACTCGAACACGGCGGGATTGTAATCGAGCAGCGTAGCTCGATCCAAGCAGCCTCGCAGCACCAGAGAGGTAGCCGGAAGCGAGCCCTTTAGCTTCACTCCGGACATCTCGATCGGCGGTGCCGGAACCCAGTCACCAAAATATTCATGCCGTCTGGTCATGACCCGGCGCGCCGCCATCACTTGCGCGTAGAAGTTCTTCGACGCAAAGCCCCAGCGCCGCGCCTCATAGCGTTCGATGAGGTCCATAAGGTCCCTCGACCCTACCTCGCGCACCGCGCGCGCCACTCCGTTGGGACCATGGTTGTAGCCTGTCAGAGCGAGCGGCCAATTGCCCAATCGTTCGTAGTTTCGACGCAGCATTCTGGCGGCGGCATCGGCCGCGAGTACCGGATCCCGTCTCATATCGAAGCCGGAACCCCGAAGCAGACCGTACTCGCGTCCCGTGGCCGGCATAAACTGGAACATCCCCGCAGCGCCCGCCCATGAAACCGCGCTGGGCTCGAACAAAGACTCCACGAAAGCCAACGCCAGCAATTCCTCCGGCACACCGCGAGAGCGAAAAGTCTCGGCTACTATATTGCTATACCTGTCGTATCTTTTAAGCCCCTGGTAGGAGAGGTCGGCCAAGCCGTACTGCCATCGAAGGCGATCCGGGGCGCCTTCGAACTCTTGCATCCCACCGGTCACCGCGGCCCGATACAGCGCGGCGACCGAATCATCCAGCGCCTCCGCCCGCAGGTTGCCCTCCAGCTCCAGCTTGGAGAGCAACTCCAATCCGGCAACTATTTCTTCCTTGCGCCGTTCTATGAGATCCCTTCTCTCTTCGCGGCGAGCGCTCCGTTTCGCGGGGTCACCCGGCTGCGGATGCACACGAAGCTCCCCCAACTCGAAGACCTCGTACACGACTCCCAGGTGCTCACGGTCATGGAAGACCACCTGGCCGCTACTCCACTCTCCGTAGATTCGCTCCCAGAAACGAATATTCGGTTGCAACCCCTCCGGCTCGGGAAGATCGGCCGGAAGCATCGCGACCGAGGCGGTCAGCATCAAGGCAATCACCGTCACCTCCAGAATGTGGGCCCCGCCGCCGCGAGCCGATCCCGATCGCCGACTTCTTCATCGCGACAGCGAGCAGCACCGGCTTCACCCACGTCAGGCAGGGTAGCGCTCGGAGTAGACAGGTCCGCGCCCGAGGACTCCTCGTTTCCATCGTCGTCCGCGGGCTTCTCCTCCTCACCAATGGGTCCGCTCGCATCCTCGAGCAGGCTCTCCAGCTTTTCGCCGAGCGCGGACAAATCGAATTGCTCCTGAAGGCCTGCCGCGGCGGTTGTTACTTCTTCACCGAAACCGGCCATGCGCAGTGACTCACGAAAAGGGTGCCACTCCTCTGTTCGAGGATCTCCCGCATCCACCGCCAAGCCCTCCGCCAAGAGTTCCAACGCATGAGCCCCCAAGGAGGGCTCCATTTCCAAGAAAGCGCTGACCATGTCCCGAGGCGCGGTCCGCCCGACCTCCGTCAAGGTCTCCGAGAACCATTCCTCTAGAAATCTATCGCCCGATACGGAGCCGGCGGCGAGAACCAGCCCGTGCATTGCATCCGAGCTTCCCTGTGCGGCCAAATCCGCTATGGAGCAAAGCACCGGCATGGGATCGGTAATGCCGATGGAAAGTCGCCGGATCCTCGAGATCGCCTCGGCAACCGGCTGGAACGACTCGATGAGCCGCCCCGCACCCTGCCCGGGATCGCTTCGATAGAGGGCGTCGGCCGCGAGCGCCCGAAGCACCGGGTCGGTCTCCGACTCGAATGCCCTCCGCAGATATGTCGCGTTTCTTTGGTCTCCGGCCTGAAGCAGCGCCAAGTAGACGGCGGCTCGCTCATCCAGATCAGGCACCACCTCCACGGGCGCTGGGATCAGCGGCATCCTCGGCTCGGACCCGGCGGGAGCACCAAATGCAGCCAGCTTGACAGGCACCCCGTCTATCCCGGGCAAGGCCATTCTGGAGCGCCCGGGGGGGTCGTTGACTATCACCGAGAACGCCATCACCTCACCCTGAGGCGTGCCGACATATCCAGACAATGCCGAGACGTTCTTGAGAGTTCCCGTCTTCGCTCGAACCCAACCGCCGGCCTCGACCATTCGGTGTCGAGTGGTCCCATCTCTTCCGGCTACCGGCAGGGAAACCACGAACTCCTTTCCAGTCGGAAACCTGTCCCACATTACAGCAAGCAGGGAGGTGAGCTGTCTCGGGCTGACACGATTGACGTCGTTGAGGCCCGACCCGTTCCGAAGCACATAGCTCCCCCGGCGGATGCCGAAATCCTCGAGCAGCTCGGCGACTGCTTGGGCGCCCTTTTCCCAAGAGCCGGGCTCTCCCTTGATCTCGGCACCTATCACGTTCAGAAGCATTTCGGCGACGTGATTGTTGGAAACCTTGTTCAACGCTCCTATCAGCTCGGACATCGGCGAGCTGTAGATCGCATGGAACACCTCAGCGTCCTCACAGACCTCGCCCTCTCTTATCCTTCCTCTGCTGAACCGAACGCCTTGAACGCCCAGCATCGCCTTCAAGGTGTGGGCGAAGTAGAAGGGAGGGTTGTCGATCTTTCTCCAATGAGTGCTCGGCGCGCGGTTTATCGGGTGCACTCCGCGAACCACTATCCGCTGCGTATCCCCCTCATCGATTGACTCGGGCCTGTGACCAAGCCTTGCTCTTCGGCTTCCGGTGATGACGCGGTTCTCCACCTCGAAGTAGTCGGACTCCGGATCCACGGTGACCACCGCCCGCGCGCCGGGACGTGGTCCGGGACGTATCCGAATCGCGACCGCGTTGCGATTCAAGGACAAAGCTCCGACAGGCGCCATATATGCCCGGTCTCGGTCCTCCTGCTCCCAGCCGGGGCCATCCCGCCGGCCGTCGAAGAAGGTCTCGTCCACGATCAGGTCGCCAGTGACTCGCCTCACTCCGAGGTGCCACAAGTCCAAGGTGAGCCGAGCCATGCGCTCGGTATCGAAGCTGGGGTCTCCATACCCCTTGATGTATACGTTCCCTTGGACTACCCCCTGTGCATCGGGTCGGCGGTCGACCCATATCTCCGTCTTGAATCGATACTCTGGACCAAGAAGCTCGAGCGCGGCCGCTGCGGTTACGAGCTTGATGTTGGACGCGGGATTGAGTAGCTGATCCGCGCCGTGAGAGTAGATCTCTTCACCGGTCGACAAGGAGACCACATGCACGCCGGTTCTCGCGGCGCCAAGCACACCACTTCGAGTCCATTCTTCGAGAGCCTCGACCAGAGCTTCTCGTTCGCCCTCGTCGAACGTAACTACCGCCTGTTCCGAAGCCGAAGCCGACGCCGACGTAGTAATAAAGAACGCCGCGGTCGCGGCGCACAACGAGAGCCAAACCATCGAAATGGCCGGCCCCTCTTTGTGAAATCGCTCGGCTCTTTCCAATGCCATGATCATTCCGCGCACGCCAGCAGGCTACCACGTTGGTCAGCCCGCCACCAAAGAGCAAGCTCGGACACCCCGAGGGGTAATGAGGTTTACGCCTACCGCGCTCTGGAGCAGCGGAATGAATAGAATGGGGCCGCTGGGCGGTACTTCAATTCGCCGTCCGGTTGGAAGGATCCGCGACACCATACGATGAGACATATTCGCCCAAATATTTTCCGACGTTTCGCCCTGTTCGGTGTCGTGTCACTGCTCGCGGCACCGGGGTGTTCCTGCGAGCGGTCGGAACGAAAGGCGGGGGAGGTCGTCGTCCTGATCGACTCCGCACCCGAAAGCCTCGACCGCCGATTCGCGCTCTCGGCCGTGGCGCAGCGAGTAACCACCCTCATCACCCCCGGTCTCGTGAGGATCGATGATGACGGCAGCCTCGTCCCGGACCTCGCCGAGTCCTTCGAGCGTGTGGACGAAACACGCTATCGCTTCGTGCTGAGGGAAGGTCTAACGTTTCATGACGGTACTCCCGTCACAAGCCGGGATGTCGTCTACACGTACAAAAGCCTGAAGCTTCGCGGCTCACCGCTCTCGCCCCGCTACGATCCCATAGCCAAGATCGAGCCTGTTGGAGAGAGAACGGTGGACTTAGTTCTCGCCGAACCGTTCGCTCCGCTCTTGATCGACCTGACCATGGGCATAGTTCCAAGACACCTTGGAGATAAAGAAGAGTATGAGGATCGGCCCATCGGAGCCGGTCCGTTCAAGTTCGCGAGCCGCCCCAGCGAGGAAAGAATAGTGCTGGAGCCTTTCGATGGCTGGTACGGAGGGAAGCCCGATGTCGATCGCCTCGTCTTCGCGGTGGTAAGGGATGAGACGACCAGAGTGCTTTCTCTGCTTCATGGGGATGCCGATCTCGCAACGGGAAGCATCTCACCCATACTCATTCCGAGGATTGAAGAAGCGGAGCACCTGACGGTTCAGCGGCGCCCCGGCTCGGGTTATGCCTATATGGCCTTCAACCTGCGCCACCCAATACTCTCCAACGTTGAAGTGAGGCGCGCCCTCGCTCACGCCATTGATCGCGAAACTATCGCCAGGTACAAATTTCGCGGGGCGGCACGCCCGGCCACGGGGATGTTGCCGGAGGGGCACTGGGCCCACTCGCCGGCTCGAAGGTGGCACTACGACCCCGCGGTCTCGGAGAAGCTCCTTGACGAAGCGGGCTTCCCCAGAAAAGGGGACGGCGGAGAGCGCTTCCGCATCACCTACAGCACCTCGACCGACAGATTTCGAAAGTCCGTCGCGCTCGTAGTCGCCAGCCAACTCGAAGCCGTCGGCATCGGCGTGAACCTGCGAGCTTACGAGTGGGGAACTTTCTACGGCGACGTGCGCCGTGGCAGGTTCGATGTGACCACACTCATGTGGACCCCCGTGGTGGAACCGCATCTATTGCACTGGGTCTTTCACTCGGACTCGATTCCGAGCGAGGAGAACGACTGGGTCGGCGGCAACCGGGGAGCTTTCAGAAACTCCAAGGTGGACCGCCTCCTGGACGAAGCGGCCGAAAACTTGTGCCCCGACCAGCGTGCGGGCCGCTATGCCCGTGTGCAGGAGATACTGGCGGAGGAGCTTCCTTACGTCTCAATGTGGCACGAGGAGACCGTCGCGGTGGTTGGAGAACGACTGGAAGGCTTTTCCGCGTCTCCGTTCGGGTTCCTCGATCCGCTCGCGCACGCGAGCGTAAGGCCGGCCCCCGGCTCGGAGGCTGACGAATGAAGGCGTTCCTGGCCAGGAGATTCCTTGCCGCCATCGTGAGCATCATCGGGGTGACGCTCGTCGTAACCCTCTTTCTTCGAGCGATTCCCGGCGACGCCGTCGACGTGATGCTGGGCGAGCAAGCCGGCGAGGTCGACCGAGAGGCGCTGCGTGAAGCCATCGGCTTGCATCTGCCCCCTCATATGCAGGTGTGGACCTTCATTCGAGATATTGCCACTGGCGAGCTTAGGACCTCCCTGCCGCCGTTTCGGGCACGAGTCCTTCCATTGATTGGAGAGAAGCTTCCAAAGACCATGCTGCTCGCGGTCGTCGCCATGCTGCTCGCAATCGCCATGGCCATACCACTCGGGGTCCTAAGCGCTCGCAAGCAAGGCACGGCTACCGACCATGGAGCGATGATCTTCTCCCTGGTCGGCGTGAGCGTGCCGCAGGCATGGCTTGGGCCGGTGTTGATCCTGGTATTCGCGATCCATCTCGGCTGGCTGCCCGCCCTGGGAGGTGAAGGCGCGCGAGCCATAGTGCTGCCCGCGATCACATTGAGTCTGGGCATGATGGCGATGCTCTCCAGGATGACCCGCTCGTCGGTTCTCGACGTCAACCGAGAAGATTTCGTCACGACCGCGCGGGCCAAGGGGCTCGCGGAGCGCACCGTCATATGGCGCCACGTCGTCAGAAACGCTCTGGTACCGGTAATCACCATCGCCGGCCTGCAGTTCGGGGCACTGCTCGCCGGAGCCATCGTCACGGAAAAGATCTTCAACTGGCCCGGAATGGGAACGCTGCTGATCGAATCGATTCAGCGCCGTGACTACAACACCGTGCGCGCGTGCGTGCTCGTGTTCACGGTGCTGTACGTACTCGTAAACCTCGTGACCGACATAGCCTACGGCATCGTCGACCCCAGAATTCGCGTCCGAGGAGGAAAGCGTTGAAAGCTCCTTTCGACATAATTCTCCGCGCGATGGTGCTGCCCGGTGCGCGGCCCACGGACGATGAGGGTCATCAGGTCATACCGGATTTCGCGTCCTCGCCCAAACATCCTCGGAGCCGGCGAATCAGCCGACAGGAACGCATCCGGCGCACACTACGCCGCTACCTGCTCGCCTGGATCGGACTCGGGCTCGTTACCCTGGTCACCTTGGCCGCGGTCTTCGCCCCCTGGCTGTCACCCTACACGCCCGATGCGATGAACCTGGCGAACGAGCTTGCAGGGCCTTCCCGCGCGCATCTGTTCGGTACCGGCGACAACGGCGTTGATGTTCTCACTCACGTGCTTTACGGAGCTCGCATATCGCTTCTCGTCGCCATGCTCACCACCCTCGTGTCGGTCGTGGTGGGCGTGAGCCTCGGCGCACTGGCGGGTTACGCGGGCGGCATGGTCGATGGCCTGCTCATGCGACTGGTGGACGTCGTCTTGGCCTTTCCGGGCATTCTCCTCGCCATCTTCATAACGGCCGTGTTGGGGCCGGCGGTGGAGCACCTTATCCTCGCGCTCGCGCTAACAGGCTGGGTCGGGTACGCCCGCCTCGCGCGGGGCCAGGTCATGGCTCTGCGGGATAGGGAGTATGTCCAAGCCGCGCGCGCTCTCGGAGCTACACCGCTGCGCGTGGTCGTTCGCCATCTCCTCCCAAATATCGCGGGCCCGATACTCGTCTCCGCCACCTTCGGCCTCCCCGCGGTGATTCTAGCCGAGGTAGCTCTCTCGTTTCTCGGCCTAGGCGTGCCTCCCGGTACGCCGTCGTGGGGCGCGCTTCTCGAATCGGGCTCCCAGTATCTACTGGTGGCACCGCACCTCGCCGCGTTTCCCGGACTCGCGGTCATAATTACCGTGCTTGGTTTCAACTTCCTCGGCGACGGTATTCGGGACCGGCTGGATCCACGCGGCAGGCGCGCCGGATGAACAAGGCCGGCCGGTGAGACACTTGAAACTACCCCGCGCAAGCCCGTACAGAGATGCGGCTGGAAATCCTTGGCGAACATGAACCCATTCGAAAAAGAAACGGCGGTTGCGACGGCCCTTGCTCTAGAGGCGGGAGAGAACGTACTGAGCTGGTACGGTCGAGCCGACTCCGAGCTGAAGAAGGGTGGCGAACCGGTTACCGCCGCCGATCGCGAAGCCAACGAAATCATCGTATCCGGGCTTACTGGAACCTTCCCGAACGATGGGCTGCTGTCGGAGGAGACGGGCGCCGAGACCGGCTGGGAAGATCGCAAACGAAGATGGTGCGTGGATCCCTTGGACGGCACCAAGGAGTTCATCGCCCAAAACGGCGAGTTCTCCGTCATGATTGGCCTGGCCGAGGATGGGGTGGCGGTCCTCGGTGTTCTATTCATGCCGGCGCAAAGCTTGATTTTTTGGGGCGGACCGCGCATTGGCTCTTACGTGCGGAAAGCACCTGACGGGCCATCGCGAAGGCTAACGGTAAGTGATATTTCCGATCCTCGCCTGATGACGCTGGCGCTCTCGCGCCGGCACCGGCCCGCCTCCATCGAGACGGTGGCTCGCCGGCTGGGAGTGACTCGGGAGGTGCGAAGAGGCAGCGTGGGGATCAAGCTCGGCATGGTGGCCTCTTGCGAGGCCGATCTGTATATTCATTCCGCATCCGGGACGAGGCTTTGGGACGCATGCGCTCCCGACGCCGTCGTTCGGGGGGCCGGCGGCATACTCACGGACTGCCGAGGCCGGCCAATTCCATACCAATCGGCCGACGTGGTAAACCGGTCGGGACTAGTCGCAAGCAACGGCAAATGCCACGAGAAGATTATACGAGCGCTGGAGCCCACCGTCATCGAGGAAGGGCTATAGAGCCCCGGCCGGACAGCCCGAAGCCGGAGGAAGAGACCGGCAAGGACTGGGTGGGGCGTCCCCTGAGAACCCTCCCCGGACTGGTCCACTCCTTCAGGAACGCCGGCCGGGGGGTCATGAGGACGGTTTCAACGCAACGAAACATGCGTATTCACACCGTCAGCGCTACGATGGTGATGATCCTGGGCATGACGTTGCCTTTCGACCTTGCGTCACGCACCGCCTTACTGTTTTGCGTAGCCCTGGTTTTTTTCGCGGAGATACTAAACACGGCCTTGGAATCTTTTGTGGACCTGCACGTGCGGTCATTCCACAGGCACGCCATGATCGCAAAGGACGCCGCCGCCGCGGGAGTCCTCGTATTGGCCGTCGCGACCGTCACCATCCTCGCCGCCATTCTCTACATGGAATGGGGGACGGTGATGGCAAACTCGGCCGCGATAGTACGCTCCGCCGCCTTCGGCCTTCCCATCGTAATACTGGTGGTGACGCTTCTTTGGTGGGCCAGACGGACCTGGCTGCGAGCATTGCTGTTCGCCGCGGCGGCCGCGCTGGCCCTGCCTCTGTGGGCGGGCAGCGAGGACCCGGTGTTCTCGACATGCCTGGGCGGACTGCTGCTACTGTCCGCCCTGGCACGCCCAGGCCCCGAAATCGGGGATGACTATCGAGCTACTCGCCAGTAACCACGATGCAGTACGTGGCGATGATCCCGAGAATGTTCTGATAGCTGCTGTTCACCGTACCGATACGGCTGATGCCACCGTTCTGCGCGGCGGTGACAATGCTGGCGTCGCCCGTGACGACCAAACCGAGAATCGACTGCGAGCAGGATTCTCCACGCTTGGTGCCGACCTGGTTCTCGGTGACCATGACGGGACCATCTTCGTCTACATACAGTCCCAATGGGGCGCCTCGAGGTCCATAAGTGACGGCAGCCGCGCAACCGGTGAGCATCATGAAAACGGCCAAGAGAGCGATAGTGACAGCTAGCTTACGCATTTGAGTCTTCTCCAGATGTGCTTTGTGAAAGACAGCTTCGGATTCTTCCCGCGGCCGAAAAACCGTTCTTCCCGGCCAAGCCGTTCCTACTAGAACCGGCCGGAAGTTAGGGTAACCCCCCGCTACTGTCAACCGTAGTGGTCGGATTCGAACAGAACTCGCGCAAGACGGGTACTGGGACGTATTATGCTCGCATGGGTGGAAAGAAACAGAAGGGTTTCAATACCCCGTTCGAAAAAATACAGGAGGCGCTGAAGGCAAAGCGAAAGGCCCACCGCTCCGCGAGCACGAATCACTCCGCCGCCGAAGAGCCCAAGCGCCGGCCGGCGCCAATCGCCGCATCGCAGCCGTCCAACCGGGAGAACATGGAGCCTCCTCCGCGGGAGGATTCGCTTTGCCGACCTGATCATCTCGAAGAGGACGAAGCCCTGCTGGAGAGCTGGTTTCATGATGTAGAACGGCTACCCGACCACCAGCGCGGGCGTGTTCCAACCGCACGACGAAACCAGCCACCGCCCAATACCACCTCCACCGATGAAGACGCGGAGGTTTTGGCGGCCTTGTCGGATCTAGTCGCTGGAGAGGGCGACTTCGACGTATTCGACACCGATGAGTATGTGGAGGGGATTGCACCGGGTGTGGACCGACGGCTGCTCAAGAGGCTGCGCCGAGGGGAGTTTTCCGTGCAAGCTCACTTGGACCTTCACGGCATGGTGAAGGACGAGGCGCGTACCGCCGTAGCTGCATTCATAAGGGCATCTCGCCAAGCGGGGCGTCGCTGCGTGATAATAGTCCACGGTCGAGGGCTCCGCTCACCCGGCAAGGAACCCGTCCTCAAGAAGGCCCTGGTGCGTTGGCTTTGCCGCGGGCAGGTCGGCCAGCAGGTGCTCGCCTTCACTACGACCCTCCCCCACGACGGGGGTGGTGGGGCGGTCTACGTCCTGCTTCGGCGCTGAAGCGGCGGGCTGTTTAGGGTTCCTCCCGCACCTCGCGAGTCTCGAACTCCCAGGTGTAGCTGGTCTGCCTCATGGCGGAAGAGCCTTCGAGCGGCGTAAACCTCCAGCCCCGTACCATCCCGACCAAACAAGCTCGAACGCGCCCGTCATCGAGCGTACCCCCCGTAACCGCGGGGCTTCGAACCGCACCGCTGGGGTCCACCGCCCACGTGATCTCGACATTGCCCGCGAGCTCCGGGTCATCCTTTGCCGCATCGGCGTAGCACTCGCGCACCTCGTCACCGTACCGCTGGGCCAAACGTTCGATCTCTTCTCTTCGGAACTTTGCGGGTGCTTGTTCATCGCCTTGCGGCTCATCCTGCTCGAAAACGAAATCTCGCTCGCCGACAGGGTCGCGGGCATGCCGCTCCGTGGCGTCACCCAGCTCCCAGGAGTGCCTGAAGGTGGTCCGCGCCTCAGCCTCCGGAAAACGTACACGCCGGACCTGCGTCAAAACGCAGTCCTCCAAGTATCGATCTGGAGAATCGATCTCTTCCACTCGCACCTCTTGCACCCTGCCGGAAGTCTCGATCGTCCCCGCAACCTCCACTCGGCCCGCCAGTCGTGGGTTACGATGCCTTGCACGAGAGACACATCCGGCCACGGCCGCGTCCCTCGACTGGAGCGCATCAATCACCTCGGCGGAAGACAACGGCTCGGCTTCCGGCTCGACCTCGGCGTCATCACCGGGACAACCAACGAGACAAGCGATCGAGACGAGCATGACCGGCAGCGGCAGCGGCAGCCGGCGATACAAGAAATAACTCGGGTAACGTGGCTTCATCGATAGACCTCCGGTTACTTGCGGCGTTCGCGCAATTGTAACACGCTTCCATGCGTCACGATCTAGTGACCAAGTAGCTCGCCATGCCCAAACTCCCGTGCGCGCTCGATATGAAGAGTGGTGCGGACTCGCTCGATAGCTGATTCAATCGCCCTACTCTGCATTCCGGCTCTTCCTCGCCTTCAAGCGAACGATACATCTCGGGATTTCGCAACCGTCCACAATGTTGACCACGGATGGCCGACAAGGCAGGCTCCTCTCCGATGAGCTGCTCTTTCACGCGGGAAGCCGGCTTCGATCTCGGCTCTTCATTCCCGTCAGTCCACACGGTAATCAAGGCTTCGATGGCGGCGGTCCTCGCCCTGTCCGCCTCCTCGAGCGGCTGCGCCACACTGCTGGTCGGCACCCATCAGGACGTTAGCTTGGTCTCGGACCCGCCTCGAGCAACGGCGCACGTCGCCGGGGCCGGAGAAGTGCGCACTCCGGGCGTGCTCAGCGTGGAACGTCGAAAGCAAAATCGCGTGGAGTTCACCGCCGAGGGCTATGAAAACCTCGAGGTGACCATCGAGCGAAAGGTCAATCCACTGGTGCTCGGGAACATCTTTTTTCTCCCGGCCTTGATTGCCGATTTCCTCGCAGGCGGCGCTTATACTCTCGAGTCCGAAGTGCGCGTCGAAATGGAGCCTTCTCGGAGCAAGGGAAAGGGCGAAGATCTTCCCACCAGGAGATGAACCCATTGCCGTGATAGGCCGGGTCGTGCTCATGCTAAGGAGTCATGAGAGTCACACTCCCCCGTCTGTCCCTCCCGGCGCTACTCTCTTTTCTTCTTCTCTTTGTCGCGACCTCGTGCGGCCAAATAGAGGCAAAGAACGTGGTCCGTCCGGAGATTCGAGACGTCAGTATCCAAGCCCTCCTGGCCGAGCCCTGGGACAGCGCCGACGTGACGCTCTCTCTCTCTCTCGAGGCGGGAGAAAACGCCGGCGGCAAGACGGTGAGGCTGGAGTACGTCCGGCTGTTCAGCGGCTCCAGTTGGCGCACCAACAACCCGGCGCTCGAGCTTCAGCTGCGATTGCCCGATGACACGGAGAAGCCTTTCGACAGCGGCGAGGTGCGGGAAGTCTGCCTTGAGGGATACACTCCAAATGACGATCTCTACCCCTACTGCGGCCAGACCATGCGCCTACTCATAGCCACCCGAACGAGCGGAGCGCATGAGATGGCGGGAGCCGCCGCGGACGTGCTCATAGAGTGCGTGGACTAAACCTGAGATCGTGATGCCGATTTAGACACCGGCTCACCGAACAAGCGCCTCGTAGGGGTGTAACCGCATGGGTTCGCGCGATACCGATGCCTATGAGACTCCGTGCAATGGACGGCATCGCCCACAAAGGAGCTAGCTCCAAAGGCGCGGCTCTGACACTCTTGCCTTTCAGCCACGAGGAGTTCGGGCTGATGTACGAGTTCAGCGCTCCGGAGCTTCTGAGCATCTTCACCTGGAGAGGAGTCCAAGCACTGGCTGCAGGGGTCATGTCGGTACTTCACCAGCGCACCGGCCGAAACAGCAGCTTCTGGTTCGAGCCCATCGAGGGGCGAAACCCCATGGGGCTGCCCGACATCGTCCTTCGCCTCTGGTTCGTGCTGGACCAGGGCTCTCCCAGCGAGCTGGACGAAGCCGCCGTTCGCAGGAGCCTGCGGGCAGCCGACTCGAGGATCGCCTACCGGGGTACTTGCAAGCTTTCGGAAGCAGCTCACCCATCGCTGGCTCTGGCCGAAGGAGAGATCCATCAAGCTTGGCTCGTCGATCCTCCGGATGTAGTAGCTCCGTTCCTTCTTTGGAACGACGACAACGATGAGCTGGAGATCCTGGGTGCCCGCCGCAATAGCATGGCCGAAGCCGACTTGCTTACCTGCCACAGGCACGCGCTGCTCATCTATCCCGACGACTCCGTGCTTCGCACCTGATCATTCTCGCATCTAATTTCTCAAGCCCTCCAAAAAGCTGTATAAGGCGGGCGTGCCGCGCCTGATCACCAGCGACGACGACGACCTGCACATTCTCTCTCTCCTGGTGAGAGAGAGACTCCGCCGGGCTCTCGAAACCGTGGACGGCCGAAACATCGCTCGGCGCCTACGCGGACGAGTGCGCCTGACAGCCGGAGAGATGGAAACCTTTGTCGTGCTCGAAGGGCGGACCATTCAGCTCGAGCAGGAGAACACCGCCCAAAGAGAGCACGCTTCGGCTTCAGGCACGCTGGCCTCCTTCTTCGCCATTTGTCAGGGCAAGATAAGGGCCATGGACATTCTCCGCCGCCAAGTTCGGGTGTCCGGCAACCTGCTGCTTCTGCGCCGCTTCCTTCCTCTGCTTTCGACCGAGAACTCTAACGAACCAGAGGAACACAATGATTAGAGGCTCGAATCTCGCCGACGAGCTCGGAGGCTTGGTCGGAGAAAACAGAGTCCGGGCCGAGGTTGGCTGCCCTCAGGTGTTCCACGTGAGTCCAGCAAGCAGCGAAGAGGTACTCTCGGTGCTCACCACGGCGAAAAAGAGAAAGCTGCCTCTGCTTCAAAGAGCTCCGGGACTCGATACCTCCGACGTAACAATGCCGAGAGAGGGAGGCATCATCCTGGATCTTCGGCTTCTCAACAGGGTGCTCGAGATCGAGCACACCGAGCGATACGCGGTCGTGGAGCCGGGCGTGACATGGCAGGGACTCGAAAAGCGCCTCCTCGAGGAAGGAGGCGACCTCGCTCTTCCAGTGACGTCCACACCCTCGGGCATTGGGCCGTGGACGACTTTCCTCTTCGACGGTGCCGAGGGAGCAGGGCTCTCCCTTGGTAACGAGAGCCGCTTCTTGCTGGGCGTCGAGGCGATCCTTGCGACGGGAGAGACGGTCAAAACCGGAGCCAGCGCCGCCACGGGCCGATGGTGGGGAAGAGGTCCGGGTACCGACATGACAAGTCTTTTCGCACGCTGGAGAGGAGCATCGGGCATCGTGACCAGACTCGCGGTCGCCCTTGACCCACGGCCACGTCATGCTCGCAGGCTTCTGATACCCTCTTCCAAGCGCCGTCTCGCCATGGCCGCATCGATCAGGCTCGCCCGAACGGAGCTTTTCGACGAGACTCACGTAATCCCTTGGACACTGCCGCGTGTGCTGCTCGGCGCATCCCGGCCCCGCCGGCGCCTCCCAGGAGAGCCCGAAGCTTGGCTGGCGGTGGATTTCCGCGCGGACTCACTGCCGGATCTCGAGTACAAGCGCGTACACCTAGCCCAGGCACTCTCTCGAGCAAGCAAGCGAGGGGGACGGTTCGACGATCCACTTCCGCTATCGAGCGTCGCTCGCGTTTGTCCTTCGCTGGCGATGCTCGGAGATCTGCCGCTCCGGCTACCGGAGGCCCTTTGTGAGCGCGGTGGTGACACTGCGCCCAGGCTACTGAGCTGTCACGGACCTGTTCGGGCCATGGTGGACGGCGCCTCGAAGGTCGATGAAGCCTACGGTGAGATAGGCTTGCCCGCCGGCATTTTGATGCGCCCGTCCCCTGGGGGCGACCATGGAATACTTCATGTGATTCCGCCGGCGGCGACGAACGGGCAAGAAGACCGTGATGAGCTGCTGGCAGCGGAAAGACGACTGGTCGAGATTCTCGATGCCGCGGGTTTCGTAATCCATCGGTACCCCCGCGAACATCGCGGTCTTGTAAACGAGGTCACCGATGAAGGCTCGACGGATTTGACCATTCGCCTGCGGCGCACGATTGATCCGGAAAACATGCTGGAACCAACTCGGTGGGGATTATTACCACCATGATTTCAGGCCTCCGCACCGCCCAAACGGGGTTCCGCGGCATGGTTTCGCATGCCGCCTGAAATTACGTTTCACTGACGTTCCGGGGTCGACGAAGCTTTTCCCACTGTCGACACGTCAATCAAGCCGCACGTTCCTTTGCAAAACCATCCTTGCGCCGGAACAAGGAAACGCTTTGTTCATGAGAGATTTATTATTTGATACCACCACACCGAGATCGTAGCTCACTGTTCGAATCGTGAGTGCGGGCTGACCGAGATGCCGGAGCGCTCCTTGCCGGCCGCCCATGCTCGGCGATCGGAACAGCCACCCTCCGAAACAGCCGACCTTGCACTATTGCATACACAGTCCCTCTGTAACTGTTTACTCTAGCTAGAACGATGGCGATTTTCTCCTTCTGTAATCGGTACACGACGGTACTTCCTACCGCGCCGGCTACCTTCTTTTCCTCCCTTGCGTTTCTCGTCATGGTGACGACGATCTTCAGACAGGGACAAAACAGATTTTTTGGGGACGGGGATCTCATTTTCCGAATGAAGAGGGAGAAGTCAAAATGCAGCGCAATGGGGAACAGCAGGCCTCACACCGACCGCTCGAGCGTTATCTTTCCGAGGTGGGCCGCCATCGGCCGCTTTCCAGGGAGGAGGAAGACGAGCTGGCTAGAGAGTACGCAAGCCGCTCCAATCCTGAGGCCTTCAACAAGCTGGTGAAAGCCAACCTCCGCTTCGTGGTGAAGGTCGCCTACGGTTACCGGTCGTACGGACTTCCGATGGAAGACCTGGTTCAGGAGGGCAATCTTGGTCTTATTCGTTCAATCCAGAAGTTCGACGCGTCGCGCGGCGTTCGCCTCATAACCTACGCTAGGTGGTGGATACGCGCTTACATACAAAACTACATCCTCTCTCGCTGGTCTCTCGTGAAGATGGGAACCACGCAGGCGCAGAGGCGACTCTTCTTCAGCCTTGCCCGAACGCGCCGCTACCTGGCTCGTTACGGTGGGAGCGGAGAAGCCGCGGAACCGGAGACGGTGGCAACCGTTCTCGGGGTACGTGCCGGTGAGGTCAGGTCCATGGAGCGCAGGATGGGCGCAAGAGACCTATCTTTGAACGCGCCCCTGGATGGCGAGGACGGGGACACGGAGCATCAGGATTTGTTGGCCTGCGTCGAGCTGATGCCCGACGAGCGCTTGGAGCGGACCGAGATACGAGCCATAGCGCAAGCTGCGGTGGAGCGCGCCATGGAGCAACTGACAGAGCGTGAGCGTTTCATAGCCAGGCATCGGTTGATGTCGGACGATCCAATGACCTTGCGAGAGGTAGGAAGCCATTTCGGGTTCTCGAGAGAGCGCGCCCGTCAGGTGGAAGCCAAGGCTCGGGAGCGCCTGCAGACGGCTCTGGCTTCGGCTCATGCGACCATCAACGCGAGGGTCGACGCGGTACACTAACCTCTCGTTGACTTGTACCGATACACACCTTCCGCGGGCCTGCTTGATGACCTTGATGGTGACGCGCGGCAAGAACCAGGCTAAACAGTCTTCATGACCATGAAGAAGCTCGTCCTTGTCGCGCTTTGCCTGCCGTTCATCACCGGCGGAGCCTGCCGGCGTTCGGCGGATGATGTCCCCCCAGGCGAGGTAACCTACTCGGAAGACGCTCCAACTCTGGAAAGGACGGAAAGCTCCGCCGCCGCGGAGCCGGGCACGGATTCGCCTAGACCGTACGATCCAGCATCGATCGGCGACGCCGTTCACCTCGATCCGGACCCTCCCATGGCTGGGAAACCCTTCGAGGTTCGCGCGGGCCCCATCACGTTCCGCAACGGCTGCCATGGCATCGAGCGTTCCTGGGCCGAGGGACCGGACGAGGACGGCGTAATTCTGCTTCGCTGGAAGCCCAGAGAGGTCCCCCCGGACGCCATGTGCACCATGGCGTTGCACAGCCAGTGGATAGAGGCCTCGCTCCCCGGCTTGGACGAGGGAGAGTATACTGTCGTCGCGCAGGACGTCGGCAAGCGCACCTTCACCGTCGAGCACGAGGAATAGGACCACGGTCTCTGTCGAGCACGGCCGTCCGCACCCAAATCGCCGAGTAGCCGACCGGAGAAGTCGTGAACAAAGCGACCCGATGATCAGGGTCCGCACATGAGCGGGGACGTCACGCCGGGGTGAGTCTTCGACTCGAGGAGCCGAACTGAAGGGTTGACGCAACGCGTCACGGTGGGTAGGCTCCGATTTCCATCCGCAACAACGAGAGCCTCGTCTCACCTACCAGGAGCAAACCATGGCGAACTTCTACCTCGACAACGACGACCTTCGCTTCTACGTGGAGAAAGCCATCGACTGGGACGAGATAGTGGATCTGGTCGAACGTGGCTACAAGGACGATGAAGGTCCTGCTTCGTGCCGAGACGCCGTGGACACTTACAAGGACATACTGGATTTGGTGGGAAGCTTTGTCGCCGAGGAGGTTGCTCCACGCTCCGCCGCGATAGACGAGCAAGGCACGAAGATGGTCGAGGGGAAAATAGAGACATCCAAGGCCTTCGAGGAAATCTTCGAGGGCCTCGAGGAAATGTGCATATACGGAGTGTGCATTCCTCGCGAGCTTGGCGGAATGAACTGCCCCATGGCGCTCTACTTCTTGCTTTGCGAGATGTTCGCCAGAGGCGACGTATCGGTCATGACGCACTTCGGCTTTCACACCGGCGTCGCCTTGATCCTGCTCCAGTACTCGATACATGAAGGCAGCACCAAGCTCGACGATGACGGAACGGTCCTCGAGACCAGGTGGCGGAAAGTAATCGAGGAGATCCTGGAGGGCGAGGCGTGGGGTTCGATGGATCTGACCGAGCCCGACGCCGGCAGCGATCTTTCAATACTTCGGGCAAAGGCGGTACAGGACGAAGACGGCGTCTGGAGAGTCACCGGCAACAAGGTCTTCATAACGAGCGGCCATGCCAAGTATCACATCGTTCTCGCGAAGACGGAGAGCCGAAACAGCCTGGATGCCCTCTCGCTGTTCCTCGTTCCCCTCACCATCGAGAAAGACGGTGAAACGATAACCAATGCCCACGTCGATCGGGTGGAAGAGAAGATCGGACACCACGGTTCGGTGACGGCATCGGTACAGTACGAAGACTCACAGGCCGACCTCATCGGCAAGCCGGGCGAAGGCTTCAAGCTGATGCTCATGCTGATGAACAACGCCAGGATTGGGGTAGGCTTCGAGAGCATAGGCGCCTGCGAGAACGCGCTCCGGCAAGCCAAGGAGTACGCGGCCGAGCGCAAGAGCATGGGCAAGACCATAGATCGCCATGAGATGATCGCGAACTATCTCGACGAGATGGATGTCACGATAAGGGGGCTTCGCGCACTGGCCGTGGAAGGAGCGGTGGCCGAAGAGATCTCCTCTCGCGCGGAGATTCGGCTGAATCTTCCGGGGCACGAGAATGACGATGAGCTGAAAAAGAAAGTCGCGAAGCTGAAAAGCAGAGCGCGCTTCCTCACTCCACTCATCAAGTATGCCGCCGCGGAGGCGGCCGTCTGGATGTCCAGAATGAACATGCAAATCCACGGCGGCAACGGATACACCAAGGATTTCCCGGCGGAGCGAGTTCTGCGCGACTCGCTGGTGCTTCCGGTTTACGAGGGCACGAGCCAAATACAGGCCCTGATGGCGCTGAAGGACGCGCTTATGGGGTGCATGAAGAATCCGCAGGGGTTCCTCGCGAACATGGCCTCGGCCAAGTACAACTCTCTTCGCGCCCGCGACAGCTTGGACAGGCGTTTCCACACGCTCGAGTCGCTGTCCTACTCGGCCCAGCAACACATTCTGCTAAAGATAGCCAAGGGCAAGTGGAAAGAGGCCATGAGCGGTCCACTCCCTAACTTCCTGGACAACTTCTTGAAGAGCTGGGATGCAAAAAGGGACTTCTCCTTCGGCATGCTTCACGCCGAGCATCTGACACGCATTCTGGCGGATGTCGCCATAGCCGAGATCCTCGTCAAGCAAGCGCACCGGTTCCCCGAGAGACGGGATCTGGCCGAGAGCTGGATGGAGCGGGCCGAGCCTAGAATTCGATACAACCTCGAATGCATAACCACTATCGGGGAGAAGCTGCTCGATCGTTTGCGCTCCGAGGAAGAAGAGAGCGAGGGAGCAGCCGCCTGACCGGCGGTGCCGCCGCCTCACGAGCACACCGACCCTCACCTAAATTACGTAAGCTGTCCCCGAATTTCCGAATTTCCCAAGTGACAAGTGAAGGGTCCTGACCCCCCCTACTAAACTCCTCGTTCAACCCCCGGCCAGACGTACTTGTGTAGCTGAAGGTTCAGCCTGGCGGGGAGCCCGTCCTCCAGCATCCATGACACCAGCCGCTCGGGCTCGAGCGACCCATGCACGGGCGCCAGCAAAACGGCACCACATCGGCCCGCTAGCCCGCGCCGCCTGATCTGCAACCGGGCCCACTCGTAGTCCTCGCGCCCACTCACCACTATCTTTATCTCGTCCCTCATTGAGAGGTGCTCGAGGTTCTCCCAGAGGTTCGCGCCGGCCTCGCCGCTGCCTGGTGCTTTCAAATCCATTATCTTGCGGACCGCGGCAGGGACCTCGCTTATCGACAACGCTCCGGACGTCTCCAGGAGAACCGTGTGTCCCGTTTCCAAGAGGCGTTCCATCAAATAGACGGACGCCGGCTGGAGCAGCGGCTCACCGCCGGTGACCTGGACGAGCTTCGAAGGGCGCGGCGGGTCGCTTTGGTCGTCCTGTTCCGAAGACTGCTCCAGCGCCGAAACCGCGGCGACGACCTCTTCCACGGTGTGTATCGTGCCCGGAGAGAAGGAGTAAGCGCTGTCGCACCACGAGCACCGAAGATTGCAGCCGGCCAACCGAACGAATACGCAGGGATGCCCCGCCCAGGTGCTCTCCCCTTGTATCGACCGAAATATCTCGGTCACCTCGAGGGTGCGGTCATGGCTTTCACTGCAACGCATCGAACAATCCTGAGTAGCCGATATGGAATACATTGAAGACAGGCTCGCTGTCGCCGGCCGGAGTGGTATCACAGATCGTGCTGCTTTCCTTTTTCTGGAATCTAGGAGGTGGCTTCGTTATTTCCCTTGATGGGTACGAACTATGTCGACCATACGCGCATTCATAGCAATAGATCTCCCGGAGGCGGTCCGGAAAAGAATCGCAAGCATGGGGCGAGAGCTCGCCCAGTCGGGTGCCGACGTGCGGTGGGTAAGGGAGCAAAACCTTCACCTCACCCTGAAGTTTCTGGGCAACATCGAAGAGGACCGGCTCGACTCCGCCACCCGCATCGTCCGCGACGCGACGGCTCGGCTGCGGCCCTTCGATATGCAGCTCCATGGAACCGGCGTCCTACCCGGCCGAAAACGTCCCCGCGTCGTATACGTGGGAGCCGGAGCCCCGGTCGAGCTCTTCCAGCTTGCCGGAATGCTTGGCGGTGCCCTCGATCCACCGGAACCTCCCGGACGGCGGTTTCTCCCGCACATCACCATCGGACGAGTACGCTCCGGAAAAGCCGTGGAGCGCCTAGTGAAAGAGCTGGATCGCCACGACGACACCCACTTCGGCGAGTTTACGGTCAAGGAAGCGGTAATCTACGAGAGCGTGCTCGGGAGGAACGGACCTACCTACACGGTTCGCGCGAACGCGCCGCTGGGGGGCGCCTTTTCGCCGAAGGATTGACGCTTACCGAGCCGGCAGCGTAGAGAGACCCTCGTCATGAGATACGAGAACGTCTTCATAACGGGAGCGTCCAGCGGCATCGGTGCGGGCCTGGCCGAAAAGCTCGTGGCGCGAGGTGCCCGTGTTTACGCCGCCGCCAGGAGAATGGACCGGCTCGAAGAGCTTTCGGCGGCAACGGCCGACTCGCCCGGCGAGCTCATACCGGTTCAGCTCGACGTCAACGATACGGGCGCGGTCATCGAGGCGATACGCGGAGCGGACGAAGAAACCGACGGCCTCGATTTGGTGATAGCCAATGCCGGAGTCGGAAGGATTCGCAACGGACGCAAGCTCACCTGGGAAGATGTCAGCCCCGTTTTGCAAACCAACGTCCTGGGAGCGTCCGCGACCTTGACCGCCGCCCTGCCCGCGATGATTGAGAGAGGCCGGGGCCAGTTGGTGGCCATCTCCAGCCTTGCCGGTCTGCGAGGTCTCCCAAGAAACGCGGCCTACTCCGCGAGCAAGGCCGCTCTTTCGACCTTTCTGGAATCGCTACGTGTGGATCTCAACGGGACGGGCATTTATGTAACTTGTGTGCACCCCGGTTTCATCAAGACCCCGATGACCGAGGACAACAAATCTTACATGCCTCTGCTCATGGAGGAGGACGCCGCCGTCTCCAAGATTATGAAGGGTATTGACAGACGAAAAACCGTTGTCGAGTTCCCATGGCTACTAGCGAAGCTCGTCCGATTTCTTCGGTTCCTCCCGGATCGAGCCTACGACTTCGTGGCGAGGCTGACCTGAGTTCGGCGAACCGCGCCGCACCATCACCCCGACATATCGGCCTCGAAAATCATGCCTTTCGTGGTCCTCTTGGACAAATAACCGCCCACTTTCGTATGGGCTGGATTCCCGCTTCCGCGGGAATGACTTCGAGAAAAAACGACCTTTTGCGACAGCTTCCTTAGCCGGCATCGGCTACGACGGGCTTTTCGCCGAGCAGCATCCGCATCTTCTCGACGGTGGCCTCGAAAGCGGCCTTCTCGGACTCCGGCACCTCTTTCCTGTACGTCTCGTGCAGATCGAACGGATCGAGAATACGGCCGGATGGTGACCTGGCCTCGTAATGCAAATGCGGCGCGGTCGATCGGCCCGTGTTGCCGGACAGCGCGATGAGCTCTCCTCGCTCGACTCTCCTTCCCGGCACCATGCCTTCGGCAAATGACTCCAGGTGCAGGAAGAGTATGTGCTTTCCGTTATCAGCTCTTATGTCGATGCAGTTTCCGTTGAAGCGGGTGCTCCAGTTGCGGCGAACGACTCTGCCGTCGAAAGGAGCGTACACCTCTGTGCCCACCGGAGTCTTGAAGTCGATCCCGTTGTGCCCTCTTCCATCCCATAGAAGGCTGGTTATCTGCTCGTACTCCTTTATTGGAGAGCCGACCATTCGTTTCTCCACCTCCTTGGCGTCGGAGGTGTACATCCTGCCGAAACGCTCCTCGGCCGGCTGGAACCGGTACGCGCTGAAGGTCCTTCCGTGCCGCTGTGACTTCATGGAGACAGCATGAACGCGAGGTTCTTCTCCATCGTGCAGACTAAAGACGACGCCGATCTCGTCTCCCGGACGCAGGTCTCGACTAGGCTCCATCCACCACACCAACACGCGACTGACGACCTGGGACAATGGATTCGCCACTTCTCTTTCCAGCTTGTCGGCCAACGTGTGGTTGACCGTCCGCCGAATGGTCCCTGTAACCACCCGCAAGCCGTCGGTGCCCGGTATCTCCTCGCCGGCCTGCACGGCCGCCGGCTCGATGGTCGGCTTCGGCTCGGGAGATTGCTCCTCGATTTTTTCCCGCCCGCTCTCTTCATATGCAAAGGCTTCGGGGGAACCGGCGGGTGGAGGAGAACCTTGTTCGTCGTCCTCACCAACCGGGATCTCGGCGGACTCCCGGGAAACTTCAGTGGATTCACCCCGGAAGGAGATACCCGGGCCGTAGGCGACTACACCCGTGCCTACTGCAAGCACCAATAAGAGAGCGATCAAGAAACGCATGATGCCAAATGGGTACCGCGATACGAGCCGAGGAACAAGATGCTATTGCCTTGTGGGCTTCGACGGGTTACATGGAGTCTTGGCATGCGGATCTATGACCTCCCCCGCTCGCCGTGGTGCCAGATGGTCCGCATCGCATTAGCGGACAAAAATCTACCACACGAGCGCCACATCGTCCTGCCTGGACAAGAATCCGAGGACTGGTTCATCGGCATCAATCCTCACGAGAGCCTCCCCGTTCTAGTAGACCGGGATGTCGTGATCCGTGATCCCGCCACGATAAACGAATATCTAGAAGACGCTTACCCCGACAGGCCGCTGCTTCCCGACTCACCGCCCGCCCGCGCCCGCGTACGCATGATGGTCACGATAGCCCAAGAACTTGTCGGCACTCCCATGGATGACTATTACCAGGCCATTCACATCGACCAGATAACGGCGGGAGAGAGTCTCGACGAGCTACGAGGCGAGATACTGGATGGCCTCTGGACGCTGGAGCAGGAGCTGGATTCCAGCAGTCGATTCGCCGTAAGCGAGCAGTTCTCTCTAGCTGACGCCGCGCTTGCGCCCTTTCTCATCGGTCTAATACAAGAGGCCGGCCTCGAGCCTTTGCTTGCCGATCTCTCCGCCCTGACCAGCTATCGCGAGCGGCTGAAGAGGCGGCCCGCGGCAAGCGTCGTCAAGTCTGGATGGGTAGAGTGGAAGGAGATGTACGCCTCGCCTCATCAATAGCGCGCGTGTAACCATCGGTTGTTTTCGGGAATCCCTTGCACTGCCAACGGTTCCCTGATACGAGTTGGATGCGTATCGAGGGGCCACGGTCTGAAAGGGGAACGACCAGCACTCGATCACAGTTCGTAAAGTGGGGGCTTCTTTGCGTAGCAACACGCATACCGGGTGTTGAGTGTCGGCCTAGGTTGGAAACGGGCCGGCGCCGGCCAATCATTGGGCAGGTGAAAACCTAGCACATCGGATCGGGACCATCTCACCACGATCCGAGATCAATGTGACCTAATAGGAGATTGAAGGATGTCAGACCCGCCCACCCCTCCATCGGAGGATCTTGGAGCTCATCGCCAAGACGGTGCCGAAGAGCAAGAGGGAAAAAGGGACAAATCCAGAACCGCTAAGAATCGGGCGCCGAGCAGGCGCTCCTCGAAACGTGCCCCCGGAAAGAACGCGGAAAGTGCCGCGGAGCAGAAGGAGGGCAAGAACGACGAGGGCGCCACTGAACCGCGCAACGCCGGCCCCGAAGCAGCCGGCAAGCAGGCGCGAGACGGCGAAGCCGCTTCAACGCGGGACGACAAGAAGCCGCGCGGGCGCCGCGAAAAAACCGGTGAAGTCGCTGCAACGCAGGACGACAAGAAGCCGCGTGGGCGCCGCGAAAAAGCAGGCGAAGCTGCTGCAACGCAGGACGACAAGAAGCCGCGCGAGCGCCGCGAAAAAGCAGGCGAAGCTGCTGCAACGCGGGACGACAAGAAGCCGCGCGAGCGCCGGGAAAAAGCAGGCGAAACCGCTTCAACGCGGGACGACAAGAAGCCGCGCGAGCGCCGGGAAAAAGCAGGCGAAGCCGCTTCAACGCGGGACGACAAAAAGCCGCGCGGGCGCCGCGAAAAAACCGGCGAAGCCGCTGCAACGCAGGACGACAAAAAGCCGCGCGGGCGCCGAGGTAGAGGCGTTCGCGGCGCCAAGACCGCGCATGAGGGCGACGGCCGGCGGACTCCGGAGCCTGCTCCCGAAGGGGAAGACAAGGACGCACGGTCCACCCCGAGCGAGGTGAAGGGAGATGAGCTCGAGGCAAGGGCCGGTCCAGGGGAGACCGCCCGCGAGCCGGACTCCGGCCGGGGAAGGAGACGCCCGGACGATCGTCAACGAGACGGCGGGCGCCGCAAGCGTCGCAGAAGACGCAGGCGGAGGAAGCCCCTCTCCGACACCAGCAACCTTCCAAACAATCTGGACGGCTGCCGGAAGGTGGCAAGGCGCCGATTTGGAATAGATCGCCTGTACCCTGAGCAAGAAAGAGCCATGCAAGCTGTCCTCGAGGGGCGAGACACCCTCGTGGTCATGCCCACCGGCTTCGGCAAGTCCCTCATCTATCAGGTCCCGGCGATGCTTTTGGATCGCCCAACGATTGTAGTGTCTCCGCTTATCGCCTTGATGGCTGATCAGCAGCAGAGCCTCAAGCGTCGTGGCGTTCCCGTCGTGCGCATAGACAGCACCCTCAAGACGGCGGAACGTCGCGAGGCACTCGAGCGGGTGGCGGCCGGAGGGCGCCTCATAGTTCTGACAACGCCTGAAAGCCTGGAGTCGGAGCATACCCGTCCGTTCTTCGCAAAAGCCAACCCGGCCGTTCTTTGCGTTGACGAGGCGCACTGCATTTCAGAGTGGGGGCACGATTTCCGGCCGGCCTACCTCCGTCTCGGCACGGAGCGGCGCTTTCTCGGCAGCCCCACCGTTCTTGCTCTCACGGCAACGGCGACACCGAAGGTCCGCGAGGACGTCTCCTTGCGTCTTAGGCTCAACGACCCGGTCAACGTCACTTCTCCGCCGCACCGGGAAAACCTCAGGCTCGGCGTCGAGGTGGTGCCGGGCAACCTGAAGCCGGAGGCCGCCGGCCGTCTGCTCAAGCGGCTTCAAAGGCCCGGCATCGTCTACTGCGCGACCACGGTCGAGGTGGACAACATCTGGCTGGCTCTGAACAAGGCGCGTATTCCCGCCGCCCGCTACCACGGCAAGATGAAGACCGAGGAGCGCAACTCGGCGCAGCGGCGGTACATGCGTCCGTCGAAGCGTCTGGTCATGGTTGCAACCAGCGCGTTCGGCATGGGCATCGACAAGCCCAACATCCGTTACATTCTCCACTACCAGGCGCCCGGATCGCTCGAGCAGTACGTTCAAGAAGCGGGCAGAGCCGGAAGGGACGGCCTGCCTTCTCATTGCGTGTTCTTGTTCGACGAGGCCGACCTCAAGGTGCAGGATCATCTGCAGAAGCAGGGGCGAGCCAACGCGCGCCAGCTAGTGCGAGTTTCACAAGCATTGAAGGCTTGGGCCGCCGACAACCGGCCGGTCAACGCAGCGGACCTCGCATTGTCGGCGGAGGTGCCCTCCACGACCTGCCGCTCTCTTTGCGCTCAGCTCGAGGAAGTGGGTCTTGTGGAGCTGGACGAAGAGAGACGTTACGTCGTCACGGTGTCGCCGGAGGAGCTCATCCAAGGAGCCGAGGATCTCGCAGGTCGCTTCGAAACGCTCCGAACCGAGGATGTGCGGCGGCTTGCGGCGGTAAAGGATTACGCCCTGTCCGAGGGCTGCCGCAGCCAGTTCATTCGCAAGTACTTCGGGGAAGATGATCCTCCGGAGTGCGGAAAATGCGACAAGTGCAGAGCCCAGCGCCGTCACGCCCAGACACTCGCCAAGTTCAGCCGATCGGCGGAGGAGGTCGTGGACGGTGCTCCTTCGGGACGCAAGCGGAGAAGACGCAGGAGGCGCAAGGGAGGCAAGGGCGATCAGCGCCAGGCCGGCGGAGAGAAGACAGACCAGGCCGACGAACAAGGCAAGACCGCGGAAGGGGAACGCAGACAAGGCGGTCGCCGAAGACGCAGGCGAAGGCCGCGAGGAAAGCCTCGGGGCGAGGCAAGAACCGGCGGCGAGAGCAACGTCGAACGGAAAAGTGACGCGCGGCGGAGCGACACGCGGCGAAGTGACGAGCGGCCGGCGCCTCGAGCGCAGGCACCTCGAGTGCCAGAGCACATTCCGCCGGAAGCTGCCCGCATAGCCTCGGCGTGGGGCGAGGAGATCGGAGGTATGCCCTCGGATCCCGAACCCCGGGTCAGGGAGGAACGACCTGCTTCGACCGAGGCCGAGCAGCGAGCCAAGCCCCTGGTCAGGAAGCGAAGGCCGGTTCAGGAGAGGCAAACCATGGCGTCCGAGAAAGCCGTGGGGGCCGAAAGAGAAGCGGCCGGCGGCGGACCGCCTCGTGTCTTCGCGCCCGTAAGAGTTGTGGAGGTCGGAAAGGGCGAACCGCCGAGAGCCTACACCTCCTCGGGAGAAGCTCCCTCCTCGGGAACGGAGCCGAGGGCCGAGACCAAGAAGAAGACCGGCACCAGGAAGAAGGCCTCGACGAGAAAGAAGGCCGCCGGTAGGAGCCCAGCGGCGTCCGGCGACGGCTCGAGGAAAGCTCCCGCCAAGGATAAGGAGAAGGCTCCAGCCGAGAAGAAGGCTCCGGCCGAGAAGAAGGCTCCGGCCGAGAAGAAGGCTCCGGCCGAGAAGAAGGCTCCGGCCGAGAAGAAGGCTCCGGCCGAGAAGAAGGCTCCGGCCGAGAAGAAGG
>SLRQ01000016.1 GCA_007130885.1 Deltaproteobacteria bacterium | reverse complement strand
TCAATGCCGCCGACATGACTCGCGTGCCAGATGATAAAGCGGACTTCGATGGAAGTCAGGGCCCTCCCGATGCGCAACGTGACGCTAACGGGTGGGAAATTGTTGGTCGGCTGGATCCTCCACGTGCGGATGCGGCTGCCGTTAAGATTTCTGAGTGCATGGTGCTGGTTGTTGGCGGATTCGACGGCAGTCGCGCTCTGGCGGAGGCAGTAACCGTGAACGTGGCCACGGGTGAGGTTGAGGAGCTGCCGAGCATGGCTCAGGCGAGGCGCGGCCATAGTGTGACCGCATTGGCAGATGGCTTGGTGCTGGTCGTGGGTGGCTCTTCAAGCGGTGATGACGACGGGCTGGTGGTCCACTCGTCGACGGAGATACTGGACATCGTGGAGCGCAGGTGGCGCGCTGGACCGCCACTTCGGGTCCCGCGGCGCGGGCATGCCACCGCCGTGGTGCCCAGCGGTGAGGTAGTAGTGATCGGAGGTCACAACTTCCGAGAGGTGCTGCGATCGGTAGAGGCTCTGCCCGCTCGAGAGGATCGAGAGTGGCATGAAGTGGCCGAGTTGGAAGTAAGGCGCGCATATGCACCCACACTCGTGCTGGGCAGTGGCGATGTACTCGTGCTTGGCGGACGCTTCGGCCAGGGCGGAGTTGGCAGCGAGGTGTCAGACGTTGAGAAATGTGTAACATCGAGAGGTCAGGTGGGTGTCCATTAGTGTTCGCCGCGAAATATCATGGCCGAGCGACAGGGTCGAGGCGCTCGTCTGGCAAGGAGAGCGGCCTGGGCCCGTGGAGGACCGCGAAGTACGCCTTCGAGGCCATTGCACACGTCACAGCGGTTCATCCCCCTGGCCTCAAGACGGACCTCTGCTGGTCCGAGAATCGGCCATGGAAGACCGAGCATCCAGCCGCCCCTCGCGCCCTCCCCGCCTAATTTCGGTGAGTGGCACCTCTCCGGCAGGGCACCAAAAGGGTGGCACCTCTCCGTCCGGGAATCACCGTCCTCTTCGTGCTCGGCGTCGATCTCCAGCAGGACAGCAGGATCGTCGCCGATGTCCGCCCTCGAGCGCGACTTCCTCGAAGTACCAGTTCGTCGTGAACAGGCTCAACGAAGTCCTCGGCGTCGGCTCGTTCAGAGCCCACAAGGAAACGTCGATCAAGGCCCGCTAGGACGACCTTCGAGGAGAACGTGCCAACCTGCCGAACTGCGATGGGCCAAACATCGGAGGCGCGTTTTGGCACCTTTCTCTACAGTGAACGGACGGGCTACCGTCCGGTCGGGGGAGTGTATGGAGTTCAAGCAGGCGTACTTCCGAGTTCAAATGGACGCCGCGTTCTAGTCGCGATAGTAGCTCTTGGACAGCGTGACGGAGACGCTTGCGTCCCACCCCGACTCAAGGTGCGTTCCCTGTACTGTGAAGGTGCCATCGGAGATTGCCGTGAACGATTGCGCACATCCTTCCTCGGGATGCGGGAGGAATTCACGGAGTATGGATTCTCCTTCAAGAATTGTGAATGCGCAGGTGCCGCCGAATACGCGATTGCCTTCCAGGCGCAGGGGCTGAAGGAAGACGAAGCCCTCTTCATAGCCGACGCCCTGGCCGGCAGACTCTGCCCCCCTACCTCTTGACCAGCTCAGGCCGATGATCTCGGCGTCGTTAATCTGAGAGTGGTCCACGATCTCAACCAGATAGCTCCTGTTCACCGAAGACATGGGGTCGTTGAAGGTGAGCCTCGACGTACCTGACTCTTTGCCAGAGATGACGAAAGGCACGGTGGTCTGGATCGTAGCGGCAGAGGGGCTAACCACGGACGGATCGTCTGAGGCAACATCAACCGTAATGGGCTCGGCCTTCAGTTGGTTACCGGCGGTGTCAAAGGGGAGCAGCTCAAATCGCCAGTCCGCGTCTGGGAGCAGGCTCAGATACTCCACCTCCTCATCAAAACCAAGCTCATCCTCTCGACCATTGATGCGGGCCAGACTACGTTGATATTCTGAGTATTTCCTGTTGTCGAAGAGCCTGAACTCACCAATCTCTGCAGCGCGAAGTGTCTCCTGCAGATAGACCTTGTCTGTGGTTTGCGCAGAAATCTGAGCCGTTCCTGGACCGACGACATGAAATCGGAAGTCAAGATTGCGGTCATCGGTCGACCCTGGGATGGACTCGACAGTAAACACATCCGTATTGCTGCTGACCACGCGCAGGCCTTCGGGGAGCGAAGGCGCAAAATGGGCAGTGCCGGTGGTCTCATATCCCACGGCAAAAGTGATGCCGGGGTCCATCGTATCCAGCCCCCAGAACGTCATATAGTACGGCTCCTCCTCTTCGCTGCCGAAGAGGCAACTGCAAAGAAGGAGCGCGAGAGCAAGGAGAGTGATGAAACGTATAGTGAAAAGCTTCTGGCATCCCATCGACACTGCCCCTCGATCTTCTCTGGGCGGCTCCAAATAACGCCATCGATATGGAACCGCGACGCTCTCAGACCGTTTCTCACCCTACGCCACGAGTCTTGGTGAGGCAAGATGATTTGATGAGCGCCTATTGCCGCGTGTCGCCTATCGGGTACGTGCTCAGCTAATCCGCTACGTTTATCACCGGTGCCGCTTGAAGTGCCAACCAAGCAGTTGGCACTCATAATAGCTCTGTGGCGTATAGGTATTGTAGCCAGAGTTTTTCGCTGGCGCCAGCACTGAACCGCTTTCCACAAGCCTCCGAACCCCCTCCTTTCCGTGCTCTGTCAGACCCTCTTTGCCCATCCGAGGGCGCTGGGCGCCGTTTGAGGCGCCATCGTTAGCCTCCCGGGTTTAGCGGTGGCCCAATCTCGGCGAGTCCAGGCGGACGGGTGCCGTCGCGGCGCTCCCCCTTGAACTACCGCCCCCAGAGAACCACGGCCGGGCTCTCATTCAGGCAAGCATGAGAGCCAACTGGCCCGGCAATGGACCCATATGAACTGGAGGGTCTGGCCCGAGACCGTGGAGGGCAAGCACTCGGGCGATGTCGTCCCTGTCGTTGGCGATCTCGACGAGCTTCATCCGCCCGCCGCACCGAGCACAGGTCTCCACGTCCGCCGCAAACACCCTCCGAAGGAGGTACGCCCAGGGGTGTCTCGAGGAGTGGGACCGCTTCGTTGGCCGCGCGCTTTCCAGTTTGCCGTCCTCGGAGAAAAGCCTCAACTGCACCGGTTCCTTGGTAGACCTCGAGCCGCCGGGCACGACCTCGGCACGCACCTTCGATCGAGCGGCCAGGCATCCCTGATACCGGACCCCATTCCCGACGTTTCACGCCGCGGGCGGCAGGGCGGCATCCTCCAGGCCCTCGATCCATAGGCGGGCTACCGGCTGCACCCGCGCGTCGTGGGGCAGCTCCTGGTAAGAGAGCACCGTTGCTTCCGGGTTGCAGGTTCGAGCGAGAGTCCAGAGCTGGCGGCGGAGATCGGCTGGTGCCAGCAGGGCGGAGCGGCTACCCAGCTCCCGGTGCATTGCATCCAGCAGTTTTGCTTGATGCTCGGGGAGCAGCGCCAACACCGTGCCTTCGCGAGTCTCGACCTTGG
>SLRQ01000073.1 GCA_007130885.1 Deltaproteobacteria bacterium | reverse complement strand
TACCCCCCGGCAACAGGCTGGAGAAATTGCATGGAGATCGGGAGGGTCAGTACTCCATCAGGATAAACGAGCAGTATAGGGTCTGTTTCCGCTGGGAGGATGGCGATGCCCACAATGTCGAGATCACGGACTACCACTAGGTCGCGAGGGCCAAAGGGCTTGGTTGAACGTAGACTGCCGAAGAATCAGCCGCCGACCCATCCTGGTGAAATGCTCCTCGAGGAGTTCCTCAAGCCATTGGGAATCACGCAGTCGGCGTTCGCCCAGCAGCTCGGAGTATCCTTCCCCAGGCTAAATGGCATCATTAATGCCCGACGCAGCGTTACGCCTGACACGGCCCTGCGGCTTGCGCGCGTAACGGGTATGAGCGCCGACTTCTGGCTCGGTCTTCAACAGGACTGGGACTTGTGGCACGCCCTGCGAACGAAGGAGGCAGAGCGAATCTCTCGACTTCGGCCACTTCAGCAAAGGAAGAAGCGACGCGCGCTAACCAACCGTTCGACCTGACGGCCGGCTTCGCCGCGTGAGAAGCACCGGAGAGGCGAGCTTGTCCACCCTCTCGCCCGGCTTCTCTCCCAGTAACTGCACATCCCGTGGGGTTCCGTGTGCCGCCGCAGGTGTCCGTTTGAACCCCTATTTTCCGCGCTAAGCACCTGTATTGCAGGCGCTTTCGTTGGTCGGTGGACCGAACAAATTGCAAGGAACCTCACCGATGAACTCGACGGCTTCCTCCGCAATACCCGCTACCTCATCATGGATCGAGATCCCATCTTCACTGACCTGGACAGGTGCCACCCCGCGCCCATAGACCCACCGACACTCCAATAAGTATCGAGGGTTGCGAGCGTAGCCCCTAATCGATCCGGATGGTCTTTTGTCCCTCGAACGGACCGGCCGTGGCTCTTATGGTGCACTCCCCTTCGCTCAAGACCTCGAGCAAGCGCGTATCAGATAGCTCGGGAATATCAGGCAACTCGATATCGAGAGAAACAACTTTGCATACCGTCTCGTCGTCCGTCGTATAGACGAGCTCATGGTCGAGGTAATGAAGACCGATTATTCCGCGTCCATCCTCGTCAGCCAGATGGGCGGTCAAGGGATGAGCACCCTCGGAGAGAATTACATGATCGACGACGATAGCAATTCCGTCGACTTCGTCCACATGCAACACCCTCAAGGAGATGGGATCGTCATTGCGGCCCGTGACACGTACCTCTCCCGGCTCAACGAACTCAATTCTAAGGTGCTTTACTTCGCGAGTCGGCACAATATCACCCGCCGTGTCCGGCTCGATGACGACGTCTACGTCTCCGTAACCAATCAAGGACTCGCCCATGGCGTTCGCGAGGCGCTTCTCTAAACGTAAAGGAATGTCCTGTATCACCTGTTCGGTTTCCAGCCAATGATAAATACCAAGCTCGACCGCGTGCACCTCTTCGACGGTGATCTCGAATCGATCCTCCACTGTTTTCAGAGGATTCATTGGGTTGCGAGGGTGCCCCGAAAGGTGGCGGTAAGGACATTCTGTCGAGGTTTTTTGGCGGGCCGCCAGCACCGCGTCCGGACCGGGGGGCGACGATCTCCGGTTTAGGCCTCTGCAATGGGCAGCGGATCCCCGGGAACGAGAGCACCGAGAAAATCCCGACACGGAAGGCAAGGGATGCCGTCGATGAGCAAGGGCCTCGGCCCCCCATGCAGGAGCGCTACCCGCGCCATCGGGTAGTCCTCTCGAAATGCCTTCAGGCCTCGGAGATCCTTGGGGAAGACACGAGCGTGGCTCTTCACCTCCAAGGCGAAGAGCCCATCGCTTCCGTACAGGACGAAGTCCACCTCGGTGCCGGACTTCGTGCGCCAGTAGTAGAGTGAGAGAGAGGCCTGCGAGTAGTCGATCCAGGCTCTCAAGTGCTGGGCGACGAGACCCTCGAGGGCGGCACCCCCCATCTCCTCCGGCTGGTCCAAGGGGCCGCTCGGGCGCAATGTGCGGTACACGCCCGCATCGAAGAGATAGAGCTTGTCGTGCCTGGTCAGATGACGCTTTGCCCTTCGCGTGAAGACGGGCAGCCGAAATGAGAGCATCAAGTCCTCGAGCACGTCGAGGTAACCGGATACGGTGCTACGCCCGACCTCGCACTCGCGCGCGATGGCGGCGAGGTTGAGGACTCCGCCGTGAGAGAAGCTGACGGCCTCGAGAAAGCGGTTGAAGCCACCGAGGTCTCGAACCAGCCCCTCCATCTTCACCTCCTCGCGGATATAGAGCGAGAGGTAGGCACGGATGGCCTCCGATGGAGAGGGGTGGTTCCAAACGGCCGGGACCATCCCCGTGACCAAGGTCTTCTCCAGGTCGAACGAGGGGCCGATCTCCGCGGCCAGGAACGGGTGCATCGCTCTCTTCAGCGCGCGGCCGCCCAGCAGGTCGACGTGAGCGCGCTTCAGCTTGCGGGAGTTGGAACCGGTCAGGATGAAGCGGTAGTGACCCTTGCGGTCCTCCATCAGCCGATGAACGACCGTGAGCACCTCGGGCGCACGCTGTACCTCGTCGACTATGACCACGCCTGGGCCGGCGCCGGCTTCCACCATCCGGCGAAGCTTTTCCGGGCGCGCGGTCAGCTCCCGCTCGACGTCGGGCTCGAGAAGATCGATCCACAGAGCGTCGGGGTGGGTTGCCTTGAGCCAGGTGGTTTTTCCGGTCCCCCGAGGACCGAACAGGAAGAAGTGAACGCCTGGATCGCGCAGGAATCGCGGCAGAGTCGTCATTTAGGAAGCATTTTGCGCGATACGGCGGTCAAAATGCAAGCACACAAGGCAAGTCGCGAGGTGTCCGGTCGTGTCCGGAAATGGGCGAAATTGGCTCCCCCTCCGGCGCGGCCTACCAGGCGTGTCACAAGCCAAGGTTCACCGACCAGCAGCGCCGCAGACTTGCCCGCACCGCGAAGGGTATTCCTCGTCGAGTGCTCGGCAAACTCGGAACCATCGTCACTCCCGATACCCTCCTTGAGATGGTACCGGCGGCTCATAGCGAAGAAGTACGATGGCAGTCAACGTCGTAGAAATATTGGCCGCCCACCAATCGCCGATGATTTGCAAAGCCTGATCATCTCGATTGCCACCAAGTGGGCCCCGTGATAGCAGGAGTGTTGGTGGATGCTCTCTCCTGGCGATGGGTTTCCGCAATCAACGTGGCATTTCAGGCGAGCGCTCGAGGATGTCGGCGGGCCTTTTCTTGGATCAGGGTGGGGCGGCGGGGAAGTTTCCCTCGTGGACACACCACGCGGGGTTCGTCGCCCAGCAGAGCACCACATCTCCCGAGCTTGGAACGAAGCACCGGTCGTCGCTCACCGGGTCGAGCCAGTGACGGGTCGTGCTCAGGCTCACCGAGAAGGGGAGGCGGCCGACATGCGGCGTGAGGCCGTCCAGGTGGATCAGGCTGGCGAAATGAGCGGCGCTTGGAAGCCGCCAGCCCTCCGCGTCATGAAGGATCCCGGTGCAGGCGTCGTCGTCGGCCTCTGTGCTGGTCCACGACGCGGTTCGAGGCGCCTGCTCCCAGAAGAGGTCGCCGGCTGGATCGTGAACCACCGGGCCAGTTGCATCCTCGACGAAAGCTTCGTTCTCGAACCGCCCCCGCGTCAGGGTCCGCTCCACCTCCTCGGCCCGGCCGGCCACGCAACGTACCGCCCGGCTCAGGGACGAGGTGTGCAGCCTCCCGTCGCTGAAGTCGATGACCCAGGGCGCCGCATACTGATCGGGCCGGGTCGCCGTCCAGAAGTTAGCGGCGCCTCCGGCCTCGAGGTCCGGGGGCAGGTAGGCCGGAACGCCGGCCATCTCCGGGTCGAGGAGACTCGCGAGCTCCCGAGCCGTGGGCAGGCGCCAGTCGTCACGACCGGCGAACGCCTCAGCTCCCAGACCGTAGCAGTACTGGTGAGCCGCGCCCCAGGTGGCCGTCGCGGCCGAGCCGGCGCAGTCCTCGGCCTGTCCCCTGACGCATCGTTGCCAGACGAGCCCGGTGGTCTGGTCCACCGCCACGTCGCCGTCTACCTCGAAAGTGCGCTCGCCCACGGGCAGCCAATCGTTACCGATGTCGGTGACCGCCCAGGTGGACACGGCGGGAAGGGGGTTGCCGGCCTCGTCCCTGATGCCGTCCACCGTGACGTCGAAGTCGATCCGCGCCCCTTCGGGAAGGCATGGGGCCACCAGAGCGACCCGGACGCCGTGGTCCTCGATCGTGGCGACATAGGGCGGGCTCGTCGCGCTTGTGCTCACTTGCAGCGTCAGCTCGGCTGTGGCGCCGTCCGTCGTGACGTCCGCGTCGACGAAGCCGAAGAAGGCTTCGGCCTCGCATGCCGGCCAGTCGCCCGTGCCCTGGGTCGGCTGGAGCGTCCATCCCAGGGAGGCGTCCTTGCGGGCGAGGGTGAAGGCGGCCTCCATGGCGCAGCCGACCGGAGAGAGGGCGCAAACCCGCATCTCGTTGTCGCCGTCCAACAGCGAAAAGGCGTGCACGGAGACTGTGCCGGTGCCTTCGTCTTCGATTACGCCCGACTCCACGATGGTGCCGGCGTTACACGTGGCGCCTCGCCGGATATGAAAGGTCGACCCCGGCTCACCAGCGATGGTGACGGCCGCCTCTCTCTGGGTGCTCTCCCAGTTGTCACTGATCACCTCGTGGTCGATGCCCACCACCTCGATGGTGCCGATCTCCGTGCTGTAGGTCGCTGAGCTCAAGTCGCTCACGTTGCCGGCCCGGTCCATGCCTCGGTAGTAGAGGGTCGGGTTTCCGGCGATCGGGATCTCCACACCGAGGTAGCGGCTTCCGGAGAGGATCTTTCCATTTGAGTCGATGGCCACGTCGCCATCGAAGTCGTACGCGATCCGGGTGCAGTCGGTGCAGTAGAAGCCCACGAACTGCCGGCCGCAGTAACCCCCGGGCGCCAGCGTGGGGACCACGGTCGGAGGGGTGTTGTCCACGCGCAGGCTGATCGCCGAGCGCGCACGCTGGCCGTGATCGTCGGTGAAGCAAGCGCTCACCACGTGCTCGCCCTCATGGGCCAATGGGCCGTCGGCGGAAACGGTGAAGCTCTTGCGCTCGCCACCGGCAAGGCTCGCTTCGCCCTCGATCTCCGGTCCCTCGCAGTCTCCAAAGGTCAGGCGGACGGTCCCGTCGACCGTGGAGCTTACGGTAAGCACGTCCTCGGAGAGACCACCGGCGGCGCTGATTACTCCCCTCTCCGCCTCGAGCAGCACCCTCGGCTTCGGCGGCGGCGTATCTCGCTGGATCGGCGGCGTCCGGGTGTCTTCTTCGTCGCAGGCGGCGCATAACCCGGCGACAAGCATGGCCACAAGCAGTCGGATCCACATTCTGGCTTTAGACATGACCCCACTCGTTTCTATGGGAAGTGCACCGCGAGGCCGAGGGCGAAGCCCTGGGAGAGGCCGGTGGCGACGTTCAGCCAGGACGTCTGGATGCTGTAGTCTTGGGTCCGGCTAGTCGTCTGCTCGTCGTTCACCGTGGCTTCGAGTACCGTGGATGTCGCCGCGGTGGTCCGGCTGTAGATCTCGGTGCGCACCTCGTACTCGGCGAAGAACGCGAAGCTGGGATGTACCCGCCACTCGGCCCCGATGACGCCCCGCAGCCCCAGAGCCATGCGGTGCCTCGTGTCGTCGACGCTGGTCACCTGATCGGGGACGGTGATGTCGTCGCGCCACACTCTGTCGTCCCGGGCCCAGGCGCCGAAAATGCCGCCGCCCAGGTGTGGGGCCACCGGGGCTGAGAGCAGGCGTCGCAGGTAGTCGATGGTGACTCCGAGCTGGATGGTGGAGGTGGGGCCGGTCGGTTGGCTGTGGCGCTGAACCACAAGCCGCTCGTCACCGAGTTCGACGATCTCCTCGACGAGAGTGGGCGGGTTGGACACGCGGCGGGAGGCGAGGCCGAGGCGCAGGCTGGTCTCGGGCGAAAGGTGGAGGGCCAGGCCCATGCCCGCCGCGTCGAACGCACTGGTGGGCGCCGAGAGGACCGCCGGTACTACGAGGATGTTGTTCAGCCCGAAGAGCAGGGCCCAGGAGCCATCCCAGCCCTGATCCACTGCGAGCTCGCCGTCCGGCGGGGAACTCGCCGCGGAACTCACCGGACGGGGTTGCTCCGAAGGGGGTGGCTCGGCTTGCGGAACAGGCGCCGGAGGCGGCTTCTCTTGCTCCACCGCCGCGGCTGTTTCGTTCCCCGGCTCGGCGACATCCTCCTCACCGAAGGCCGGTAGATGGAAGGCGAGGACAAAGGCTGCGAGAATGACCCTGTGTGCAGGCATCGCTGGTTCCTTTCGGGCGGTTGGGCGTTAGGGTCCGGCCTGCATGAGGATTCGATTCGAGACGTTGGTCCCGGTGTTCCGCAGCTGGATCTGCTCTATGGGCACGCAGGTTTGAAGGTTGGTGCCCCGGGTTCCGGTCACCCGTACGCCCACCCCTTCGATCCGAGCCCTCAACCGGTCTCCGTCATCGCGGGTGCCGCTGGCGATGTTGGGCGCGAGGGTGAGAACCTCGTCCCCGTTGGACAGCGTGAGGGTCAGAGGATCGTTGGGGTCGGGTTCGGCTGCCACGCCGTTCGCGTTGGTGTCGCCCGATTCGTTCACCCATGTGTGGTTGCGTGCGTCGCTGCAGACCTCCATGGGGTAGGGGAAGCGGATGACGAGTTCTGTGTGGGTTCCGTCCTGCTCGTTGTTCGCGGACAGGGCAACGGGCGTGACCGCCGGTGGCCCCATGAACACGACCAGCTCGGGGTGGTCGCGACCGGCGCGAAAGCCGGCTAGGCTCGTGGGCTGGAGCCAGGCGTCGTCGGCGTTGCGGGCGCCGATCACGTCCATATTGTAGGTTGCGCCGTAGACGAGATCCTCGCGGCTGAACACCGCCCGGCCATCTGAGAGGTCAACCGTCTGCGTCATGGGGCGCAGGCCAAGGGTGCCTTGGAGGACCTCGTCGGTGACCGTGATGACCCCCTGCGGTGTGACAGCGGGATCTATTGTGGCTACCACCCTACCGCCGTGGACCGGTTCACCGGTCTCGCCGTCGTAGGCCCGGATTCGAATGTCCGTCTCCACCGTCTCCATGGGGAACATGATGGCGGAGCGGGTGATGTAGGTGCGGTTCTGATTGGGGTTGGTGAGGTCGCCCGAGCCTGTGAACGTGAAGTTGCCGATGAACGTCAAGTAGCCGTCGGCCTCGATGTAGATCGGAAAGGTACCGGGTGGAATACCGGAGACGGTGTACACATGACCGTACTCATGGGCGGGCAAGACATAGTGGCCGACTTGCACCGTAACGTCGGCGTCGACGATGCCGGCGCCGTTCATTGCGTCGTAGACGAGCACGGTGATGCTGTTGACGCCGTTGCGGAAGTAGGGCTGGCCGGTCGTTTCGGAGAGTGCGTCCTCGCAAGCGGGGGCGGCAAGGAGTGTGAGGACCGCTGTCAGGCACGGAATGCTTCGCTTCACGGGGAACCTCCTCGAAGGTTGTATGATGCGCGATTCGACCGCCCTTTGGGCGCCTGCCGGCTGCCAGGGGCAAGGATAGCGGATGGAACACTTTATACGGTGCTTCGCCGACACTAGTACCGGATGGCAACAGGCTATCAGCTGCACCTCAAAACCGGCAATCTATTATTTCTTTCCTTTCCTGGGCGGGAGTAGCAGGTTGTGTGGACGAATGGCAACTTGTTCAATGCGGCCGCGTCGAATGAATCCCGGAGCCGGCGCGACGCGCTTTTTCGGAAACACAATTTCGGCGGTGCTGACATCTTCTTCAGGGAGAGCGCCAGGTAGTAGACGGCGACTATGGAGAATGGAATGGACATCCTCAAACTATCGGCATGTCTGATCATGGTGGCACCTCTCTTGGGCTGTTCGGAAGGACACCACCGAACAGCGGCTGCGGGACCCGGACCCCGAGGCCGCGGCCAACAGGGACTCGCCGCTGTATCAGCGCCATTTCGGCGACTACGCCAGCCCGTTCGTGGACAACGAGGGGGTCATCGGAATATCCGTGCTGACCCGAGAACTCCTCGCGGATGTGGACGACGCCGCGTGGGGTTTGCCTCGGGACTGGTAGCGACGGTTGGTGCGTGCAGGGGGCGGGGACATGGCCGCGGAGCTGCAATGTAAGACCGGGGCATTCCCGGACGCCGTCCGTCCCGGCGGCTATGATGGCAGCCGGCGCACCTCGGCGAGGGGGATGCAAGTCGTGTCTTTGTCCAGGGAGTACCGGCGAGTCCCTGGGTAGACAACAAGGAGCTCGTCGAGGGATAGGTCGGCTCGCGCCACACGCATTGAGCGCGTCATACGCGGCGCGTCCTCTCGTTTGAACTCCACGCCCACGCGGCGTCCCTCATGCACGAAGAGAAGGTCTAGCTCGGAGCCGCTGTGCACGCCGTAGAACCATGGCTCGCGCGGGCGGAAACGCGCGAGAACCTCTTCCAAGGCGAAGCCCTCCCATGACGCGCCGAGCTTCGGGTGGGTCATGAGCTGGCGCGGGGTACCGATGCCCTGCAGCGCGTGGAATAGGCCGCTGTCGCGCAGGTAGATCTTGGGGCTCTTCACCAGGCGCTTGCCCACATTCTCGAACCAGGGTTGCAGGCGCCGGATCATGTATGTTTGTTCGAGGGCGTCCAGGTACTTTCGTGCCGTGTGCGGTGACACCCCAAGGGAGCCCGCAACCTCGGACGCATTCCAGACTTGGCCGTGGTAGTGGGAGATCATGGTCCAGAAGCGGCCCATGGTCCGGGGCGACATACCGAAGCCGAGCATCGCCAGGTCGCGCTCGAGAAAAGTGCGAATGAAGTTCTCCCTCCAGGTCAGACTGTCCGAGTCGCCGGCTGCCAGGAAGGATCTCGGGAAGCCGCCTCGGAGCCATAGGCGCTCCATGGACGATTCCCCGATCTCGGTCGTGTCGAAGCCCCGCACATCGATCACCTCGACCCTCCCCGCGAGTGACTCCGATGCCTGCCGGGATAGCTCCGGCGACGCACTGCCCAGGACGAGGAAGCGCGCGGGGTTGTCTTCGCGGTCCGCCAAGACCCGCAGCACTGGAAACAATCGAGGCTCGCGCTGCGCTTCGTCGAGCACCACCAGGCCGGACAGGCCCTCGAGGGCCGTCATGGGCTGCTCCATCGACGCCGCGACAGCGGGGTGCTCCAAATCGAAGTAGTTGGGTGCGTCGGACGGGAGGCTCCGGCGAGCGAGGGTCGTCTTGCCGCTCTGACGCGGTCCGACCAACATGACGATGGGGCTGCGACGCAAGGCTGCCTGGATCCTCGTTTCGTACTCCGGACGCGCAATCATGGTTGAAAAATAGCACTGAAACTACCGTTTTTCAAGTTTGGGGTCACTCGACTCGCCAATGGCGAACGGGGTAAAGCGCCCATTACCTTGCAGTCTCGGTGGAGGATGGTTCAAGCGCCGGCGGAGCGTTCTTTCAGTAATCGAAATATCCGTACTGACCCGAGGGATCCTCGAGGATGTGGACGACGCCGCGTCCACCCCTCGAGTGGCGTGGCGTGTCTTTCCAAGGTCATGCCTCTGGGAGAAGGATTGATTCGGGACCTCGGACAGCCTGTTCGTTTCGGAAGAGCTTGACGCCGCGAAACGGAAGAGTATAGGCTTGCGAAATGGAAGAGCAGCGATATTATCTCCAGCGGGTCGTGGACGACGAGCTGGGCGAGTTCTTGGAGGCCTTGCCCGCCGTCGTCCTGGAAGGCGCCCGGGCGGTGGGAAAGACCCGCACGGCGAGCAGGAGGGCCCGTACGATCTACACGCTGGACCGGCCCGCGCACCGGACCCTCGCGGAGGCCGATCCGGACCACCTCCTGCGGGGGAAGCGGCCGATCCTGTTGGACGAGTGGCAAGAGGTGTCGGCCACCTGGGATGCCGTTCGACGGGCGGTAGACACGGACAACCGCCCAGGTCAGTACCTCCTGACCGGTTCCGCGCGCCCTTCCACGTCCCCGACGCACTCGGGGGCCGGTCGCATCGTAACCCTTCGGATGCGCCCCCTTACTCTCGTCGAGCGCGGGGTCGGCACGCCCAGCGTGAGCCTGCACGCGCTGCTAACCGGAACACGACCGCCGGTGGAAGGCGGCACCGAAGTGTCCCTGGAGCAGTACGTACAGGAGATCGTCGCCTCCGGCTTTCCGGGATTGCGAGGTCTGCGGGGCCGCGGCCTTCGTGCACAGCTCGATGGCTATCTTGGGCGCATCGTGGATCGGGACTTCCCTGGACAGGGTCTGGTTCCGAGACGGCCGGATACCCTCTGGAGGTGGATGACGGCTTACGCCGCGGCCACCTCCACGGTCGCCTCTCTCGAAACCCTTCGCGATGCGGCAACCGCGGGCCAAGGCGAAAAGCCCGCCAAGGAGACCGCCGCCGCCTACCGCGACATCCTGGAGTCTCTTTGGATCCTTGACCCTCTCCCGGCCTGGACCCCCTCGAAGAACTACCTGAGCAGGCTCTCACACCCGCCCAAACATCACCTGGTCGACCCGGCCCTGGCCGTGCGGCTCCTCGGCCTCGATGCCGCCGCCCTGCTCGCGGGGACGGAGGACGGTCCACCGATTCCCCGTGACGGATCGCTTCTTGGCCACCTGTTCGAGTCCCTCGTAACCCTGTCGGTACGCGTGTTCGCGCAGGCGGCGGAGGCAAAGGTACGACACCTGCGCCAGTATTCCGGCGCGCGGGAGATCGATCTCATCGTGGTGCGCCCGGACGGGCGCATCGTCGCCATCGAGGTGAAGCTCCGGTCCGCGATCCGGGACGGCGACGTGGCGACACTCAAGTGGCTTCGCGAACAGATCGGCAGCGACCTACTGGATGCCGTTGTAGTGAGCACGGGCCCTCACGCCTACCGGCGACGCGACGGCATCGCCGTGGTGCCGGCGGCCCTGCTGGGGCCGTAGGGAAGTGTGAAAGCCGGAGGCAGCTAAGTCCCTGAAATCACATCCGCCCCAGGGGCGGATTGGGAAAAGTTAGCTTATCCGACGTCTGCCCAGGGTGCGGCACAGCCCGAACTCATGCCGCTCAGCCCTGCAGCATCTCACCGAACGGAGGCCCGATCTCGACCGAGGACGCCGGTCACTGACGGGAATCTGAACCCGTATCTATAAGGTCGAGAGCTTCTTCCTTGTCGGCTGAGTTTTCGGACACGACGGGCTGGACGACCCCACCGGCCGGCCAGAGGCCCGTCCGCGAGCCGTCGCCTGATCGTGCCTAGTACATGCTTGCGTTCCGAAAGGGGCGCTTCATCAGGCTGGGTGTTCTGAATGTGATCGACATCACTGGCCATTCAACCTGAACTCGTGTGACCAGAGCGCGTTCAGAAAGTGCATGACGGGGTAGACCTCCACGTCGCCGTGACGCCTCCACCGCGGCTCGCGACAAACCACGAGGCGCCGGCGCAAGGGCCGCTCCTTGGCGAGCGCATGCAGGCCCTTGACGTGCCGGTCGTGGATCGTGGCGGACGCCTTCACCTCGATCGCGATGTCACCACCCACCACGAAGTCGACCTCTTGCTGGGAGTAGGTTCGCCAGAAGTTCAGAGGGGTGTCGCGCGCGAAGTACTGAATGTAGGCGAACAGTTCCTGGAAGACGAAGTGCTCCAAAGCCGGCCCAAGCAGCGACGCAGGCAGGGGGGCATCGAGTCCGCGCGGTTCGCGCAGTGCCCGCATGACTCCGACGTCGAAGAAGAAGAACTTCCCCTTGCTGATGGTCTTGCGGCGCCCGCCGGAAGCCAGCGGCTCGATCATGGCGCCGACCAGCGTGTCCTCTAGAACGTGGAAGTACTCCCGCACGGTGCGCGCGGGAACCTGGGAGTCGTCCGCCACCGACTCGAAGTTCAGCACCTCACCGCTGCTTTGGGCCGCGCGACCGAGGAACCTGGAGAAGCCTTCTATGTTGCGACTGATGGCTTCCGCCTGAATCTCCTCCTTGAGGTAGAGCCCGGCATACCCTCGCAGCTCCTCGGCGGGCTCGTCGGACAAGTAGACCGGCGGCAGCATGCCGAAGGCGAGAGCGCGATCCAAGTCGAGCGCTTCCACCTCTGCGCTCACAAACGGGCACAACCTCCTGATGCGAGCACGCCCCGCCATCAGCGAGGTGTGCGTGCGCCGCAGTTTACGGGCGCTGCTCCCAGTCAGAAGAAAGCGCACCCCATGCTCCTCGACCATAAGGTGCACCTCGTCCATGAGGCCGGGCAGCTTCTGGATCTCGTCGATGACCACCAGCCGATCGCCGGGACGAAGGGCTTCTCGAATGATGGCTGGGCGTTGCGACAGCCGCTGAAAAACGTCGCTTCGCAGCAAATCGTAGACGGCGTCGGCCTGGACCTCATGCCGGATGAACGCACTCTTGCCGGTTCGCCGCGGGCCCAGCAGCAGAACGCTGCCGCGCTTCAGATCCGCCTCGATGGGAGCGGCTCGCAGGAGGTACATACCCCTTCTGTAGCGGAAATTGTAAATTACCGCAACTGTGCTGCGGTAATTCAGCGAAATTCCGCGCCTTAGTTGCGGCTATTCGGCTATAATGCATGGCGGCGGGCGACCGCTGGGACGAGACCCGCCGCCTCATCTGCCGTCGGGCCAACATTTTATGCACATTTAGGGCGCCATTGCCGATCCGCATAAAAACTGTTACCTTACCGACCATGATCCCACGAGCAGTGGAGCCTCTCTTGCGGGAGTTGCTTCGGGGTTTCCCCATCGTCACCATTACCGGCCCTCGTCAGTCCGGCAAGACCACGTTGGCGCGGAAGATTTTCGAGGATAAGCCCTACCGCTCCTTGGAGGATCCGGATGTTCGTCGAATGGCGCTGGAGGACCCACGCGCCTTTCTCCGAGACATTCGTGATGGCGGAGTAATCGACGAGGTTCAACGCGCACCGGAGCTTCTGTCCTACTTGCAAACGCAGGTCGACGAGGACGGGAGGATGGGTCTCTTCCTTCTGACCGGGTCCCAGCAGTTCGGGTTGCTCTCGGGGGTCACCCAGTCTCTTGCCGGGCGCTCGGGCTTCGTGGAGCTTCTGCCGTTCTCTCTCTCCGAGCTTTCCGCCTCAAAGCAGGTGCCGCGAGAACTGGATGGCCGGATGCTTACGGGAGGCTATCCGCCACTTCACGACAGGAAGCTGTCGCCTCGAACCTGGTTCCCGGCCTACGTCACCACCTATGTGGAGCGTGACGTCCGCCAGCTCCTGAATGTGAAGGATCTCGAGACCTTCCAGCGCTTCGTCCGCCTCTGTGCCGGCCGCAGCGGCCAGCTCTTGAACCTCTCGTCGCTGGCCACCGACTGCGCCATCAGCCATAACACCGCGAAGGCATGGCTCTCCGTGCTGGAGGCAAGCTACCTGGTGTTTCTCTTGCGCCCTCACCATGCAAGCTTCAACAAGCGTCTCATCAAGTCGCCAAAGCTGTACTTCCATGACACCGGTCTCCTGTGCTGGCTGCTCGGCCTACGAACCGAGGAGCACCTTACCGTCCATCCTCTCCGGGGAGCGATTTTCGAAACGTTCGTGGTGTCGGAGATGCTCAAGCAACGCCTGAACCGCGGCGAGCAGGGCGGAG
>SLRQ01000028.1 GCA_007130885.1 Deltaproteobacteria bacterium | reverse complement strand
CGACCCGTTCGCAGCCTCCGAAGAGCAGCCTTCCGCTCCCGAGCAGCCGGGTGAAGAGGAAGCCGAGCCTTTCGTGCTCGAGGGGTCGGGTGAGCCGGAAGAGAGCGAAAGCTTCGACCCGTTCGCGGCCTCCGAAGAGCAGCCGTCCTCGGAGCTTCCAGGTGAGGAGGAGGATCCCTTCATGGTCGAGGGCTCCGAGACCCCCGGAGGCAATGAAGGAGGTGCCTTTGACCCATTCGATGACGATGGAGGAGCGGGTTTAGGCGAGGGTCTTCCTCAAAAGGAAGAGCGCACGTCATACGTGGTATCCAAGCCCGAGGAGTCATTGCAGGATTCCGATCCGGAAGAGGGCATCGAAGAAGGCGCTGAAGAAGATCTGTTCGACTTCATGAGTCAGGATGAAAAGAGCTCTTCCGACGCGGCGGCCGGGGAACACCGGTATGAGGTGCGCCGGCAAAGCGGCAAGACCTTCGGTCCTTTCAGCGCGAGCAGGATCGCTTCGATGGTCAAAGACGGGCAGCTCACCGGTGACGAGGAGGTGTCCTGGGAAGAGCGGCCTTGGGAACCCATGAAACAGGTTCCCCAGATTGCGGCCGCCCTTGCCAGCGAAGCCAGCGAAGATCGGAAGGAGCCGAGAACACCGCCGTCGACAGAGCTCGATATGTTCGACTCAGCTCCCGCAGCGGAGACCTCGGAAGAGGCATCGCGCACGGGGCGCGGTTACGGCGTATTCGGCATGTCGCCGACGTCGGCAAGAGCTGAAGATGGCCCGCTACCCTTTCCCCAGCGCCTGCTGGGTGCGGCTAGAAGACGGCTCTGGCTGCTAATTCCGGCTTTGTTCCTTCTCGGAGTCGCCGGTTTCGGCGTTTACTTGGGATTTACGCCATACGGATGGTTTGGGTACAACTTCATCGTAACGCCCGATACCACCCATAGGCCTGCCGGCGAAGTAATCCAGCAGGCCCAGGCGGGCATTTCAGAGGGAACCTGGCATGGCTACCGTAATGCCTTGGCCGGCTCCCGCGAAGCGCTTCTAGTGGATAGCCGTGACGTGGAGGCGCGGTCGACTTATTCGCAGGCGGCTTTCTATTTGGAGAGGCTGTATGGCGGTTACTCCGACGAGGTCGGGGTCGCGGTGTCATATCTCGAGGAGCAAAGTTTATTGGCGCGCGATCACCCCGAGCATGTCAAGGCCTTGATGGGGCGCGCCATTCTCGAAGGGCGTCCAAGTGATGCCCGTGCGGCTCTGCAAGGTGTGTTGGAGGAGAGGCCGGACGATATCGAAGCCCAAATTCTGATGGCTGAGTCGTACTTCGAGTCACGCAACCGCGCTGAAGTCAGCAGGTATCTGCAGAAAGTCCTGGAAACAGACCCGGGAAACGCCAAGGCCCTTCATGCCTTCGGGCGCTTTTACGAGATGCTTGGAGGTGAACACTTGGATCTCGCCATCGAGCACTACGAGCAGGCTCTACAGGCCGAACCCAAGCATGTGGACTCCGCCTTCGCTCTTGCCGCCTTGCTGCTTCAAGATGAGACCGTTGATGCGAACAAGGCGGAGAAGGTCTTGGCGATTATCGATGAGCTGCCGGACCATCTCCTCTCACCTTCACAAGCACCCAGGCGAGAGATCTTTCGCGGCGTATGGTTAACTCATAAGAGAAGCTGGAATGAGGCAGCAGAGGTCTTTGATTCCTTGCTTGGGTCGGAAGATTCGGCTTTGCATGGCACGGACGAAGCAATCGCGCGGGCGGCCTTCGGAAGAATGTTGCTTGCGAGGGGCGACCATGAAAGCGCTCTCGAGCATCTCGACCACGCTGTGAAGGGTCTGCCCGATGACGTCGACTTGATCGCGGATCGAGTGGAAGCCCTGGTTCGTACGGGACGCATTGGCGACGCCGCTGGTGGTTTGCGGGATTTGGAGAGCAAAGCGCGCGGCGATATCCGCGTTCCCTATCTGCGCGGGCTTCTGGCTTGGAGACAGGATGAGCACGATGATGCGCTCGGTCACCTGACCGACGCTCGCAAGCAGGATCCAGAGTTCTACCGAGCGGCGCTTTTCCTGGGGCGTCTTCATATTCAGCGGGGGCGGACGGACTTAGCCGAGGCCGAGCTGCGCGCCGCGGTGGAGGTGGCGCCTTCGGCATCGGCGCCGCACCAGGCTCTAGGCGACTACTTCCTAGAGGTGGGAGAGTCGGGGACAGCCAAGGAGTCGTTTTCCAGAGCCCTGGAGCTCGACGACGAGAACGTGGAAGCCTGGGTGGGCATGGCACGTGCTCACGCTAAACAAGGCGATGATGATGAGGTAAAGGCGGCGTTCGATAAGGCTGCTTCAATCGCGTCCGACCACCCCGCTCTAGTAAGACACAGAGGAGCTTTCAGGTGGTCGCGTGGCAATTACGAGGATGCGTTGGAGGACTTGAGGCAGGCTTTGAAGACGGCCGACAATGACGCGGAAGTCAGAACTCGGCTTGGGGCCGTTCTCTATGAGCTTGGCGAGCTGGACGAGGCGAAGGAGCACCTCGAAGCTTCGCTTGGAATCGATGGTCAAGTGGGAGACACCCTCTACTATCTCGGGCTCGTTATGGCCGGGCAGGGAGAGCGCCGGTTCGCCATGGATCGGATCCGCCGCGCAATCGAGCAAGAGCCCGAGAACGCCGATTTCATTTTCGCTCTTGGGCGGTTGCACGAGGAAGCCCGCGATTACAACGATGCCCTGACGCGTTTTCAGCGGACGGTGGAGATTGATCCAGGATACGTCGACGCCTGGATACAACTTGGAGATGTGCACTCTCTTCTGAATCGGCACAGCGAAGCGGCGCATGCCTATCTGAAGGCGAGGGAGTTGAGAGAAGACGACCCCGATATTGCGATGCGGCTGGCCGATACTTACGTGAAATGGGGCCGAGGCGGAGAGGCGGTGAAGTGGTATGGGCGAGCCATCGCTCTAGACCCGGACACGAAGGGTGCACACTTCAGTCTCGCGCGGGCGCTGCAAACCGAAGGGGCACATGACCGAGCCAGGCAGGCTTTTCGCGAGGCACTAAGGCGAGAGCCGGAGGATCCCATGCCTCATTATTTCCTTGGCTACGCCTACAAGGACGCCGGAAACAACCAGCGTGCGTTGAGCCACTTTAGGAGCTTCCTCGAAGAGGTAGGCCCCGACCATCCTTCAAGGCTCGAGGTTGAGGATGAGGTCCTCGATTTGAGTAATTGAGCCGCCTTGTCAGTGGGGTGGAACGGCTTTTCGGCGATGAGCCGGAGGACCGTCTTTTGGCCGGTCATCATTTGGGCCTCTGGGTCTAGGCTCATGCATGAGTCGCCCGACTTCCCGCGGAAACTCTCGAAAGAAGATCATCAGTCGTGCCTGCCGCGCCGGTGAAAGACCCTCGAGAAGCTCGCGTGCTTCTTGCTGCCGGAGAGCTTCCAATCGTGAGCGCGCTTCCAGCACTCGCTCGATAGCCGCTTTCACTTCTTGTTCGTCGGGTTCCGTCTCTCGGGCTGCTGCCCGAAGGAGGCGCATGTTCTCGGCAAGATTCCCTTGAATCTCTCGCCTGGCCTCATCGTAGGAGGACATGGTCGCGTTCAGCGCGAGAGCACTCTTCTCGTCGAGATCTAGATGCCGGGCAAGCATTACCGCGCGATATGTTCTCACGCGGCGCTCGGCCTCCTCGCGTAGGGCCTGTGATTCCTCGGTGCTACCCAAATGATCGGGGGTTTGGTCCGCTAGCGCTGGGAGCGAGACAGTCAAGAATAGAGCCATCAGCCCGGCCGACCAGACGGCGTTACCCCGGGGTCGAGTTTTCATTCTGCAATTCCTCCAAAAAGATTACGGTGGAATGTTCTCTAGAATGCGGATTAGGTCGTCATCATCGGCCCCCGCAAGAAGTCCATACACACCAGGGCCCCAATCTTCCTCCCAGATGTCATTGAGGACCAGGGTTGAGTCTTCTCCGGGCTGCAAGATGTCGTGCCCCGGAAATGGGGTGCTGTCCGACGGTGCTTCGGCTATTACCGGCGAGTCCACCGTCTCCGCGGTCCAGGACGCAATCAGCGCCAGTATCACCAGAACCGCGGCCGCGGCCGCGGCGGGTGCGAGGAGCAACAGGCGGCTTGGGCGACGCTCTCGTTCGGCCTCGGCCTTGTGCCGGATGGACTTGGCCAGCCAGGGGCCGGGCACCGGCGAGGGGTCCGGCTTGAGTAGCTCCAGGTCGTCGCGGAGCCGTTCGACGGCTTCGCGGCAGGCATCGCATTTCTCTAGGTGCGATGCAAAAGGCGCGTTGATATGGTCCTCGGCCGCATCGACGCATGCATCGGACCACTCTTCACACGGTCGTTTCATGCTCTCCCCCTCACTTGGCGTCGCAAGGTTTGGATGGCGTTGTGGTAGGTCACCTTGGCGCTTGCCTCGGTCGTTCCCACGGTGTCGGCGATGGACTTGAAGGGAAGCTCCGCATAGAGGCGCAGCCTTACTATTCGCTGCTGGCGTTTGGGTAGTTTTTCCATGGCAGCTCGAATCCGTTGGGACATTCGGCTCTTGTCGATGATCTCGTCCTGGCCGGGTGATTCAGAGCGCAGCCTAGCCAAGGCCTCGGCAGGGGCCCGGAGCCAGCGTGATAGGCCACGGCCTCTGCTTCGAGAAAAGTTGAGAGCTATTCGCATCAGCCATGACTGGAATGCCCTGTCGCCCTTCAACTGCTCCAAGTTCGTAAGTGCTTTCAAAAACACCTTCTGGGTGATGTCATCCGCCGTGGAAGGATCGCCGGTTGAACGTAGCACCAAGCGGTAGACGGTTTTCTGATGCCTGCGAACGAGGGTCTCGGCTGCTCGTCCGTCTCCGCGGCGCCAGGCCCGCACCAAGCCTGCGTCGTCTCGCGACTCGAGCTCATCCAAATCTGCTCGCGGTCCTGCTATGGCGACGCTCCTTTTTGACATCTCTAATGAATGGACGTCCGGCGCGGGCAAAGGTAAACGCCCACACCGAGTATCTCGAACAGTATGACGAACAAGCGTGTCCGGCCACTTCCAGGACCAAGCGCAAGGATGACAAAAGCGTATCCATTAGGGACTTCACGCCTCTCGTCTCTCACGATCTTGCCGTCGTCGTCTCTTTTTCCTGCGGCGGTCGGGCGAGGGTCTTGCGCCGCGGCCGTCCTTGAGCCTTTCGAGCAGCTTGTGCAGAGGCAACGTATTCAAGATGTGACCGGCCTCGGCCCACCCCCGCCTTGCAACCCCGATCCCGTACTCCTCCGTGAAACGCAGCTCCCTCGCGTCGTGGGCGTCCGAGCTTATAACCATCATGACTCCGCGTCGGACTGCTTCTCGTACGTGACGGGGGTCCAGGTCGAGCCGTTCCGGCTGCGCGTCGATCTCCATGACGGTACCGGTTCGCAAGGCGGCATCGAACACCGCGTCCAGATCGATGTCGATGGGTTGCCGGCCGCCAAGACGTCTGGCGGAGGGGTGAAAAATTATGTCGACGTGAGGGTTCTCCATTGCTCGAACGAGCCGGCGGGTAGATTCCTCCCTTGATAGTGAGAAGTGAGAGTGAACCGCCGCCCCTACGACATCGAGCCGGGCGAGGACCTCATCCTCGATGTCGAGTGTCCCATCTCTTCTGATATTGACCTCGGCGCCCGAGAGCAGCCTTATGCCTTTTATGTTCTTGTCGGTCTCGCGGATGAGGTCCATCTGTTTTAGTAGTCGCTCCTCGTCGAGGCCGCCCGTCATGGCGAGGTCGCGTGTGTGGTCGGTTATCGCGATGTACTCGAGGCCGAGTTCCCTGGCGGCCAAAGCCATATCCTCTATCGACCCACGACCGTCGGTCCATTTCGTATGCACCTGCAAGTCTCCGCGCAGTAAAGCAGGCTCGATTAGTCGCGGCAGCCTCTTCTCGGACGCGGCCTCGATCTCTCCCTCATCCTCGCGGAGTTCCGGCGGTATGAACTCGAGGCCCAGTGCTCGGTAGAGTTCTTCCTCCGTTCTTCCTCCCACCGACTTGTCGCCCCGAAAGAGCCCATACTCCGAAAGCTTGAGCCCCTTGGAGATTGCTATCCGGCGCAAGGCCACATTGTGCGCCTTGCTGCCGGTGAAGTACTGCAGAGCCGCGCCAAAGCTCTCTTTCGGAACTACTCGAAGGTCGGCGTCAATGCCTTGCTCGAGGCGTACCATGGTCTTGGTCGAGCCTTTGGCGTAGACTCGTTCGACCTCCGGCATGCCTGCGAAAAGCTCCATCACACTCCTCGGCTTGGAAGTTACGACCAAGTAATCCAGGTCGCCGACCGTAGTGGACAGCCTGCGAAGCGATCCGGCGACGGATGCGGACTCTACGCTCGCCGCGCCGCGCAGCCTTTGTTCCAAGACGCGGGCCAACCTCAGCACCTCGCCGATCGGCCAGCGCCCCGCGTGCTGGCGCCAGGCACGGATCGATTCTCGCAGATTGGACTCCGTGCCGGATCCGAAGCCGGGGAGATGACGTAGCCGGCCCTGCTCGATCGCCCGCTCCAGATCCCCAATGCTTCTTATCCCGAGTTTTTTCCAGAGCGTCATTACGCGCTTTGGCCCCAGACCTTCCAGCTCGGTCAGGCTTGCGATATCCACGGGCACATCGGAACGATAGCGCTCCAGATCCTTGCACTTTCCTTCCCGTACGAGCTCGACAATTCGATTCGCTATGCCCTTGCCCACGCCGGGTATACCGAGCATTGCCGTAGCTCCGCCCTCCTCGTAAAGAGTCGAAACGGGCCGGTCCAGCGAAGCAATCGCGTAAGCGGCTCGCTCGTATGCCTGTGGCTTGAACGGTACCCCGTCCATCTCGAGGTAGAGCGCCAGCTCACGCAGGCTCCTCGACACCTCGGCGTTGGTCATCGACCACTTCCCCCTGGCCCAACGCTACGCACTGGCATGCGAGCGTGAACATGGTCTAAAGCCCCCTCCGCGGGATTTAACGGACCCCGAAATCAACCGATTTGCCTAATGCCTCCATGAACGTATAGAAGAAGGCCCCAAGCAGAGAGCTTGACGGCTCGGGTATGAAGAAGACCCATGCGCCTAATCACGCACCTACTTATGACCATCATGTGACCATAGTCATGATCTCGGTTCTGCTCGAAACAGTCTTCCTCCAGACGTCATAAGGTACGATAGGCTGGTTACGAGATGCAGCAGGCTCTACAAACTATGCTCCTTACGTGTGGCGTCGCCCTCGGCGCCGCCGCCGGTGAGAGAGAACTCGAGCGTGAGCCGGCCGATCCCGATGCGGTGGCGGAGGTTCTGGCGGCCAGGGAGGAGAGCGACCGGCGCGGGGTCAGCGGACGGGCCTATCTCCATTATCTTCGAGGAATGCTTGCCATGCGCGAGGGCGACCTCGAGGAAGCTGAAAAGGAGCTGCGAAAGGCAAGACTCCATGACCGTGACTCATCCAGTCTCTGGTTTGCGCTGGTTGAGGTGCGGCTTCTCATGTCGGAGCAGCTTCTCGAGCGGGGCGATCACCGCCGTGCTGTCACTGTCCTGCGCTCGCTAAGCGAGACCGAGCCGGAGGATGCAAGAGTGTCGGTTGCCTTGGCGCAAGCCCTGATGCAGGCCGGCCGAGCTGTCGAGGCTGGGTCGGTTCTGGAGCAGATCCAAGTATGCTCTATCGAGGACCCTTCAGTGCTCGAGCGTTTAGGCGATGTCTTGGCCGCGGCCGGCCGATTCAAGAGCGCCGTGGAAGCTTACATGCGGGCGCTGGATCTCACCGAGGAGCACTCCCTCGAGAGACGCGGCTCGATTGAAAGGAAGATCGAGGCCTTGCCCGATTAGATTTCGTTGGATGACGAGATCGGGACGCTATTGAATCGGGCGGCGGGAGCCGTGCCATGCTCCCGAGGTGCCTCTCCAAATGCCGTCTTCCCTCTCCTCGTAGTCGGGGTAGCCGAGCTGGTCCGCGTAGTTGCCGTGAGGGCTGATCTCATGGACCGTACTCTGGCCATGGAACTCCAGGATGCCCCAACCGACGGTTCCCCCGAACAGAGAGTCGAGGATGTCGTCGAGCATACCGTCCAAGACGGTTATGCAGGCGGACTCGACGAAGGAACGGTTGACGAGACCGTTTGTCATGTTCTCTATGCTTACGCCGAGCGAAGCGCAGTCGACTGCCGCCTGAATGGCCGACTCCAGATCGTTGTGGGGCGTCAGCATGCGAACGACTTCGTCTATGAGCCACCTGATGAGGCCGGCTATGTTGAGATCCACCTTTCGGGTGTTGACCAGCATGAGAGCGGTGTTGTCGTCACCTATCTCGCCCACGCTGCCGCTGAATGGATGGACGGCCAGGCCGAGGGAGATATCGTCGCCGACGTCGTCGACGAACAGGTCCACGCGGGCGCAGTCCGGTGTTGGATCGGACGGAATGGTCGAGCACATCGGCAAGTAGTAGAAAACGAAGCTGTCCCAAACCTCCGATCCCAGGAAGCTAGACCCCGACTGTTCGATCGACATGTAGCCTTCCGCTCGAAGCTCGTTCGTGAACGTCAAAATGGTGTCCAGGATGGCTATCAAGGTCGTGACCCAAGGCGGAATGAACTGGTCGACGATGCTCTCGATGAGGTCGTCGAAAGGCCAAGGCAAGCCGATGTTTCCCGTAAGGATTCGGTGGATCTCTCGCACAGGTCCTGCAAGCCCGCCGCCGAAGCCCAGCATGTCGCTTATGTCGAAGACATGCGCGGTGTACCAGCCGCCCGAGACGTCCGGCACCTCGGCGTCCGGATCAGCTACGCAAATTCCTCCGCGACAGTAGAACCCCGGAGGACAGTCGTCGTCGTCCTCGCACTCGGGATCGGTCGGCACGCAAACGCCGTCGATGCACTCGAAGCCGGGGCCGCAGTCGTCGTCGTCGACGCATCCTATGTCGGCCGAGGGGTGGCACTCGTTGACCACGCAGATGTATCCCGGCGGGCACTCGACTATCGGCTCCTCCACGCTGCAAGAGGCCGATCCCACGCACATGTCGTTCCGGCAGTAGAACCCGGGTCCACAGTCTTCGTCGGTCTTGCAAAGCCTGCTTTGATCGGCTTGCAGGTTGACGGTCCAATGTACGCGGGTCGAGTGCGCCGTTTGCGCTCGAACAGTGAAAGTGTCCTCGAGCTCCGCGCCCGTCTCCAGCGCTATTTGCGCTTCGCCGCCGGGGTTCGTAAGCGCTTCGCTCTTCCCGTCCTCGAAGCGCGCCGATTGGGGTCCCGAACCCTCGAAAGAATAGTTGACGCTGACCTCTGGTATGGGTCTTGCGAACTGGTCGGTTATCCGAACCCGCAAGAGGACTCGGTTGCCCGCGCCGCTGTCGACCGTGGCTTCTGTTCCCGATGGATCGACGCGAACACTTGGAGTACGCACTATTGCGATCCGGTGCTGGAGCTGTACGACGTGTACAGCGAAAGCTACTTGATTACTGCTTGGAGATACGGCCGTGACTTGGAAGGTGGTTGGCTCGTCGCCCGCGAACAGGTCCACTGATGCCAGACCCGCCTCGTTGGTGATGACCGACGCGGTTTCCCTCTCTTCCTCCGTGAGGCCGCTTCCACGACCGCTGCCTACGATCGAGAACTCGACCAGCTCGCCGCCGACTACCCCGACATCTTCCTCCGCCAGGCCGACCACCAGCTCGGCTCGGCCGCCGGTCTCGACCTGAACGAGGGCCGAGCCCACCACGGCTAGCTGGCGCTCCACGCTCGGGTCGGGATTATTCTGCGACCCGTTGTCGGTGGGATCCGCTTCGCCCTGACCGCAGGCGGAGAGTAAGAAACAGCCGAAGGTGAGAGCCAAGAACGCACCTCGGGGCCATCGCCGCACGATATGGTCGTATCTCATATTGTCAGGGTATACCATGCCCGGAGCAGTCCGCATCGGGCAACTGGACGATGCCCCAGCGGCTTGCCGCCCTGAAGACTCCTCGCCATTTAAGGGATCGGGTCTACTCTAAACCCCGCCAGCCCCGCTCCCGCACGCGCTCGAATGCCAGTAGAGGTTTGGCATGGAAATCTTGCGCTTGAAGATCCGATCTTGCATCCGACCCCCTTGAATGGCTAGCCTCATGGAATGAGCAGATTTTGTGGTAAGGCCGTAGCCGCTACTACGGTGGCATGTATATGGATCTGCGCGGCCGGAGCGGACTCCGGCGCGAGAGTTTCCTGGATACCCGAGGAGCCGGAGCAGGGAGATGCCTTGGTCGTCGATGTGCGCCTCGACAAGGAGACCTCGTCGCTCGGAGGCCGGTTCATCGACCGCGATCTGATCTTCTTCCCTTGGGGAGAGGGCGCTTGGAGGGCGTTCGCTCCGATTCCAGTGGGGGCGCGCGTAGGCGACCGGGAGCTGGTCGTCGAGATCGAGCTCGAGAACGGCACGAAAAAGCGTAGCAGCGAGACGGTAAGGGTGAAGGCCCACGACTTCGATGAATCTCATTTGAGCGTCGACCCCAAGTTCATCCAGCCTCCCGATGAGGAGCGCGAGCGCATACGAAGGGAGCGGCGAATGATTCGCGAGGCCTTTTCGGAGTCGGCGGACGAGAGGCTTTGGCGCTATCCTTTCGTACGTTCCGCGGAGGGGCGGCGAACCGGACGGTTCGGCACGCGCAGGCTCTTCAACGGTGAGCTGCGAAGCAGGCACATGGGTCTGGACCTTGACGGCTCACCCGGCGATCCCATCCTCGCGATGTCGGATGGTCGGGTCGTGCTGGTTCATCACTTGTACTACGCCGGCAAGGCCGTCTTCATCGATCACGGCCATGAAATGTTCACCGTGTACTTCCACTTGCAGGACTTCGAGGTAGAGGTCGGCGACGAGGTGAGCGCGGGACAGAGAATAGGAACGATAGGTGCAACCGGCAGGGTCACCGGTCCCCACTTGCATCTGGGGGTAAGGCTGCAGGGACGCTACGTAAACCCGGAGAGCTTCTTGGAGCTGGATATAGGTCCCGATCCTAAAGCCCGGAGATGACTCTCCAGGCACCATCATCTTCTAGCTGCAGCGCCATCCGGTTCACTTCCAGCGCATTGTGCCACTTGTCACCGGAAGGCATGGAGATCTGGTACCGGACATCGTACCGGTAGCTGACGGTCGCCAGCGGCATCGTCTCGTCGAATTCGATCTTCAGCACTTCTATATCCAGGCGGATCTGCAGGATGTCCTCGAAGTCGCCGGCAAGCTTGCTCTCCAGTTCCTCGAAGTACACGTCGTTGCCGGGATCCGGACTACCCATGGGGTCGTAGTACTGCCGGGATGCTATATCCAAGATGGCATCCACATCCTGGTCCTGCATCGCCGCTCGAAACCTCTCCATTACGGCGAGGATCTCCCTTGCTTCGGCAGTGTCCGGAATTGGTGCTTGCGCGCGCTGGCCGGCGCAAGCGGCCGCTAGCACGATAGCCATCGTCAGGGGTACGATAATTAGTTTTCGCATGAGTCTTTTCTCCACGGCCGGGCTACCCGACAACCACGGGGCGGTCAAGGTATTCCTTTTCTGTTTTCGAACTCGGAAGAGAATCTCGTTCGTCGAACCCAGTCAAGGGCGTCGATCCGTGCTCCTTCGCCGGCATTAGGATCACCGGCTATGCTCTTCCAAGCTTCGACCGTCCGGTCGGGATGCTCCTCCGCTTCGTACAAGGATCGGGCCAGCAGGCGCCTGCTCTCTATCAGCAGTCCGCCCTCGTAGGGAAGCCCAAGCTCGTCGGCGAGAGAAAGCTGCTCGGCCGCCAGGTCGTACGCCCGCGCGTTGAACAGCCGTCTCCCAAACAGGTAACGCACCAGCGCGTCGCCCGGGCGCTCATCGAGTGTTTCACGCAGCAACAGCAAAGAGAGATCTCTTCGGGTGTCGCCAAGAAGCAGCGGTTTCAGCTCCTTCGCGAGAAAGGCGTCGCCGGTTGCGATGGCCTTGGCCGCTGCCAGCCTCGTGAGGGGCTCCGTGGCTTTGGCCTCCTTTACCTTCAGGTATAGCGTCTTGGCGGATTTTTCGTCGCCGCCGCGCCAGTAGACATCACCGAGGGCCATGGTCGCCTCGGCTTCGAGCCTGGCGTCCGCGTTCTCGTGGTCGACGAGCTCGAGGGCGACATCCTTCGCCTCCTGGTACTTGGACGCGGCCATGAAAACATCGAGGAGCCCCTTGAGGTGCCAGGGATCGTTAGGTTCGAGGGCGGCTGCTCTAAGGAACCATCGCCTGGCTTCACTGAATCTTTCCTCGCGAAGTGCTTTCCGGGCGCGGTCTCGCGCGGCGGTAACGTCAAGGGCGCACGGACGCCGCAGGATCGAGGGCCTTCTAAACCTGTGCTCCGCAAGACGTTGAATGTGCTCGCCCACCGGCTGCGAGTCCAAAAAAGCTTCCCACTCGACAAACAGATCGTCGGGCTCGCCTATTACCGACAGGCATCCGCTACGGTAAGCGTCTTTTACGGCGTCGATGCCGTGGGTGTCGACGAGCCAGCGTACGAACGACCCGGCCAGCGTGTAGGCCCTAGAAGAGCTTTGGGAGAGAAAGCCGGAGGCGGAAAACAGGCTTCGAATGCTCGGCGCGGCGCCGACCGCTCTCATGGCCCGTGCCCAGCCATGAACGGAGAGCTCGTCCGCGGGCCAGTCCGCCGCTACTGCAAGCCCCTCCACCAGGCCCATGTTGACCGTGATGGGGCTGCTACCCGACGCTCGGAAAGGGAAGGTTCCGAAGGAGCCGGCGAGGACGTGAGCCAGCTCGTGACGAAGTATGCGGTGCGGATAGCGACCGTCATGGAGATACATCTCGTTTAGCCAAGGTTTGGCCATGCTGGTCCGGCCGGCGCCCGTCAGGCGTCCCTTCTCGGCTGCGGATCCGAAGACGTAGCTTCGGACCGGCGTGCCCTCACCAGGCTCCAGCTCCAGCCAATCTCGAAGGACATGGTACTGGTATTCGTGGTCTCGTTCGGTGCGGGACACCCATTCCTGGTCACGCTCCTTGGGGTAGTGAATTATGAAGTGGTCGGTCTTGGTCACGCCCCCCAGCGCATCGGCGATGGTTTCGTGGTTTTGGTGGAAGCCGAGATCGGATCGCTTGGACTGCAAGACGGCCACGGCCGTGATGGATACAAAAACCAGCACGACGGCCGCTCGTAGAGACATGTCTCCTCTTGTCAAGAGGCTTCCCACGCCGAGTAGAAGCCCCGTCCAGGCCAAGGTGAGCGCGCGCCAGCCGAGGACGGCAGCGTCTATCCCGGCACGTTCGTCGTAGATTGGCCCCGGTATGTGGCCGAGCAGATGGTTGAAGGCGAAGACCTGGGGGCCGGTCAGTATCGGCCAGACCGTGACCACCAAGGTGGCCGTGACGACACCGGTGGCCATGGCTGCGGCCGCGCCCCGGCGTCTCGTGGATGCCGCAAGCAGTGCGCCGAGCACCGACACCAGAGGTGCCGAAGCCAGCGGTAGAACGGCATAGAAGGAGAGCGAGGAGGCTACCTCGCAAAGACCGACGCGCAGCCCGTTGGCAAGCGCAAGGAGAAAGGAGACCACGGTCAGCAAAGCGAGTACCGCGGTCGAGGCGGCGGCGGGTACGAGGATGCGGGTCGGACCGGATTCGGGCGCATTCCTTGCCATCCTCCTCGCCAGCAGGACGGCAATACAAAGACCTACCGTTCCCATCAGGACGTTGAGCGCGAGAGCATGAGTGAAGCCCGGCACCCAGGTGAGAGGGAAGGCGCACATGGTCAGGCTGGCAGCGAGCCAAACCCCCACGGCGGCGGCCAAGGCGTAGCCGCGCGAAGTTGAAGCGAAAAAATCCCTCATGGACCGGTCAACCCTCCAGCGGCTCGGTCTCTTTCGCATAAGAAGTTACTTCTCCTGACCGAACGGCTCCGCCACGCCGGAAATCCCTTCGAAGCGGACTCTGTGACCTTCACCGACCCCTTTTTCGGCGGCCCATCCACCGCGGACCTCCAGCACATAGCGACTTGGTATGCCTACCGAGCGGCTCACCGGCGAGAGCGGCTCGGCTTCGTGAACGATGCCGACTATCCGGCCGCCGGCCCCGATGAAGATCATGTCCAAAGGGATGAGTGTGTTCTTCATCCAAAAGGCCCGAACCTCGAGGTAGCGGAACACGAACAGCATTCCATGGCCTTCAGGAAGCTTCTCGCGATGCATGAGGCCTCTGGTCTTGGACTCTCTCGTTGCTGCTATCTCCACCTTGACGGGTATCCAATCACCGCAGCCGGTCTCGACTTCGACGATGCCAACCGGCAGGTTGCTCTCCTCATGGAGCAATTGGACGGCCTCATCGCCGCGTTGCGTGTCCATAGCGGCGTTCGGCGACGGCTTGGCCGTGTTTTCATCCGGTGCCGCTTCAGCCGCGACGCAACCAGCCCCCATGATAGATGCCGCTACAGCGGCGATGCGGGCCGCACATGGTTTCGGCAACCCTTCCATCGCTTCGAAATAGCACGCTGGAGGAGCAGGCGGCAAGCGCGGGGCCACCTACCGCGGTCCTAACCGAAGAGCCCCTCGCGCCTTGGGGGGCGGAGGGGCTCGGGATACTACAGCCGACCAGCGAGACGGCTGGTCGGCTCTTGATTCTCGAATAGCCGCTACTGCGGGAACTGCGGGGTCATCAGAAGCATGTCCGCGTGCTCCGAGAACTGATAGGTGGAGTCGTCGGAGTTGATGTCCGCGAGAAGAGCATCAGCGCTCGTTGGCGTGTCGTCGCAATCGTTGCCGGTGATGTGATCGCCACCGTCGAACTCGATGTACATTCTGATGGTCAGCGGCTGGTAGAGCGTGCGACCCGGGAGGTTCTTCTCCTCGAAGATGTTGCGCCCGTGACAGTCCAGTGGCTGGAATAGGCTGGCCGGAAGCGGATCAGGCGGTGTGACCAGCGACTCGTCATTGATCGCCACGCCCAAGGAGACCTCGTCGGCGGCCGGCGTAATGAAGTCCAGCCAGGCGTGCGCCTCGTACCCGTCCTTCCATACCGGAATCTGAAGAGGCTGCCGGTTGACATCAATGTCTCCGATCCTGTGAAGACCGACCGACTGATCCGTGACCTCGACTACTCGAACGCTATCGGTAGGCTCGAGCCAGACGCCCGTCTCGGCGTCGTCCGCGGCGTTCTCTATGGCGGAGACGGACTTCATGGCGTCCGGGGTATAGCCGTCCGGGACGTGGACCAGCCAGATCTGGACGAGCGAGCTGTACTGGGTATCGCTTGGGAGGTGCTCGAGCACGGGATCCTGGACGTACTGCAGATCTTCGTTCACGACGTCATACATTCGGTTGACGCGGGCGCCGTCGGGGAACATGTCGACTGCTATAGCATTCGAGTCCACGTCCTGAAGCAGCCAGTAGCGGACGGCGTCGCCCTCCGCCCAGGCATTGACGGAAAGAATGTCGCCGTTGCTGTTCCTGACATCGAAGTCGCTCATGAGGCGGTCGCGGTAGGCGCTCGTGTCTTGCGGGCCGAGCGATGCCTGGTCGTACCTGTTCGGATCGCAGGTGCCGGCAAGGCGGCAGCACTCCCACTCGTATGCAACGCAGGTGCCTTCCTCGTCATCGCATCTAATCGGCGTGTCAGCCGGGCACTCTCCAGTCGGACATTCTTCGCCCTCCGGCACGCAGGTGCCGTCCGGGCACTCGATGTACCCTTCAGGGCATTCTTCAAGTGGAGGGCACTCCTCGCCCTCTGGAACGCAGGTTCCGTCCGGGCACTCGATCTCTCCAGGGTCGCAAGCAGGATCGATGAACGGGTCGCAGCCCGTTAGGCCAAGACCGACCAAGCAGGCTGCCGCGATGAGGCAAGCGCTCCAACCAGGATTCAGCTTCATTTTCCCCTCCTCTAACAGGGTGTGTCTATTGCGGCTTCGTGGCCGCGTTCATTGCCGCGAGGCATCGGGCCTCGGTAACCGCGATCAATAGAGCGGTGTGCCGCTCCCGGTCAAGATAGCATTTCGACCCCTCCGAAAGGAATAGCCGAATGGCAAGTGAGGCGCCGGGAGCGGATATTTCGGATGCTTCTAGTCGGCGATCTTGATCTCGAAGGTGTCCTCGGCGTCGCTATCCGTGTCTCTGGCACGAATCAAGGCCTTTTCCACGCCCTCGTTGACTCGCACTCTAAGACGGGTCTTGTCATCGTCGAGGAACTCGACGGTGGCGCCCTCCGCGCTCCATTCCGGCTCGAAGCCGAGAATTTCCTCACCTTCGGGGTTGTAAGCGTGCACCTCTATGTCAATCCAGCCGGCCGTTCCCGAAAGCACCACGCCGTCGGCCTCGCGGCCGCCTTCGAAGGTGATGGCCACACGGACCGGAGGGGGCGGCTCTTGTCCCAGCTCCACCTCGATCTTCCTTCGCTCTCCCGTTCTGGCTTCGTATAGGTACAAGCTGCACGTCTCGACACCGTCGTTCAAACGGAAGATGGTTCGTCTGGCTTGCTCGCCGCTCTTGTTCGAGAAGCTGCCGCAATCCGAGGACCAGAAAGGCCAAAAGTCTTCCGTGAGGCGCCGGCCGTCGTCACTACGGGTGTAGGCGCGGGCCTCGAGACTTATCGAGCGCTCTCCCACCGGGGTCACGATGTGCTCCGGCTGTGAGTCGCCGTAAAGAATCTCGATCTCGGCTATCTCGTCCCACTCCTTGGGCGGCTCGGCATCTATTCCGGGCGGCGGCTCCGGTGGAGGCGGATGCCAAACCTTCAGTGGGGAAGGACGCCGGCCGTCGAAGCGCCAGAACTGATGGATGACACCGGCATGCTCCCTTCCTTCCATCGCTCGAATCATGAAGTAGTTGTTGAAGTGGTCTATGCGACGCAACGCCTTGGAGCGCTCGAGCCCGCCTTCCCTCGGCCACGTTTTCTCGATGAACCATATGTCCATCGGGCGTCTCACCCACTCGTGCATGGGGTACTCGCACGGATCGCAGCGGGTGGTGGAGATGACCTCGGGGCGCTTGCAGTCGAGAACGAGAGTGTAGCTCCACACAACCATATACCTCTCGTCCTCGTCCGGCTCGGCCGATACGATCCTTTGAACGGTGAGCTCATGGCCGGGCGCTCGCTCGAAGTGCTCCTCGATGAGCTTTGCGTCGTACTCGGCGGGATCGAAACTCCTATCGCGCGCCTGTAGAACGGCCGGCCAAGCCATGGCGAGGAGCAACGGCCATGCCCAAAGAGGCGAGCAGGAAAGGACGCTTGATTTTTCGCGGGGTGTCGTCATGCCAGGTTCCTCCCGTGGCCCCTCATCTTACCGCTTCTTGGACCTTTTGCGTGACTTCTTCCTAGCACGTTTTTCCGCCTTGCGCTTGTTCCTCTTTTTATCGCGGTCACCCTCGGTCAGGGGCTTCTGCTCTCCGGGCTGCTGGTAGCCGAACATACGGGCGCGATCCAGCTTCGCTTGGCTCATGCCGGCGGGGGCACCGGCCGGGGCGCCGTCGCCCGGGAAAGCCCCGGCTCCGGGTATGCCGGCCAGCGGTGAAGATGCCCCATCTCCGAGCATCTGCTGCATTTCGTCTTCGCGGCCTTTGAGCTTCTGGAGAGTTGCCAGGTTGCGCAGGCCCGGCAGGCGCCCCAGCATCCCCATGCTTCCCTCGGGACCCATCTTCTTGAACACGTCCCGCATGCCCCTGAACCTCTCCATGAGGCCCTGGACGTCTTTCGTTTCGGTGCCCGAGCCATTGGCGATTCTCTCCAGGCGGGAGCCTTTGACCATCTCCGGATTGCGCCGCTCGGCGCGGGTCATTGAAGAAACCATGGCCTCTACGCGCTTCATCTCGCGGTCGTCTATTTTGAATCCCTCGGGGAGCTCCCCAAATATGGGAAACTTCTCCAAGAGATCCGAAAGCGAGCCCATCTTTTGTATGTTGCGGATCTGGCCGATGAAGTCGTCGAGGTCGAAGTCTCCCGAAAGGATCTTTCCCGCATCTTTCTCCGCGGTCTCCTCGTCCACCACCTCACTGAAGTCCTCCATCAAACCGACGATGTCACCGAAGCCGAGGATCCTGCTCGCCAGCCCCTCCGGACGGAAGTCCTCCAGCTTCTCGAGAGTCTCGCCGACACCCAGGAACTTGATGGGCTTTCCAGTGACCTCCTTTATCGACAGCGCCGCGCCCCCGCGGGCGTCGCCGTCGAGCTTGGTCATCACGAATCCGGTCAGATCAAGACGCTCGTCGAACGCCGCGGCGGTACGGACCGCGTCCTGGCCTATCATCGCATCGCACACAAGGAGGATATTCTCGGGTTCTGTGCCGGCCTTGATCTGCTCGAGCTCGCTCATCATCTCTTCGTTGATGGCGAGTCTGCCCGCGGTATCGAAGATCACCACATCGCGATTGAGGGCCCCGGCTTCCTCGACGGCCATACGGCAAAGCTCGGGAGGGGCCGCCGTCGGTTCATGGAAGACAGGCACATCGATTCGCTCACCCAGCGTTTGCAGCTGTTCGACGGCTGCGGGGCGGTATACGTCCGCCGCCACCAATAACGGCTTTCGTCCGTCCTTGATGAGCCGGCGTGCCAGCTTGGCGGCCGTGGTCGTCTTTCCCGATCCCTGCAGGCCGATCATCATGACCTGAGTGATGCCTTTCTTGGCATAGGTGAGACCCGGCTCGACAGGCCCCATGAGATCTTCCAGCTCATCATGGCAGATCTTGATGAAGTGCTCGCTGGGTCCGGCCTTCAGGTGCTGCCCTTTCTTCTTGGCGGACGTCTTGACTACTTCGCCAACAGCCTTTTCCTTGACCCGGGCGACGAAGGCTCTGACCACCTTGAAATCCACATCGGCTTCGAGGAGGGCGACGCGAATATCGCGGACTGCCTCGGCGATGCTCTCCTCGGTGATCTCGGTTTGACCGGAGAGCCGGTTCTTGGCGCTCTTGAATCCTCTTGAGACGGTTTCCAACATTGGTGCGGGATCTAGCACGTCCGGAAGGCCCCCGCCAGCACCAGGCCGCCTGAGAGGGGTTCTTCCCTCGCATCGGCGCGGCAAGCCGAGGGTTCCGTGACCGTGGTTGGTATTGGGGCCGGCTAATAGCACACCGGCTCATCAAGGCAACCTGCTCCTCGAGAGGTTCATTTCGAGCAGGCAGGGCTCTTACTTGTATCTATCTTCTCGAACCTGCCGTAGCACCTGGGCCACTGTCTTGGCAGCGGGCGCAAAACGGGGCCTCCGGCCGCGCCTGAAGCCGGGCGAAGCCGATGGGAAGCTCACATCGCACGCACTCGCCATAGTTGCCCGAGGAAAGACGAGCTTCGGCCGCGCGTACCTGGGCAAGCCGACTTTCGATGCGACGCAGTCGCGCGGCGGCCATCTGCTGCTGTTGAAGGGCATCCACCCGCGTTATCCGTCCTATGGAAAGGCCCAGGTCAACGGGTTTGGCTTCCTCACGGGCCGCGGCGAGGCTGTCCTGTATCTCCTCCCTGAGCTTTTCCAGGTGTTCAGTCAGTACGCCGATCTGCTCGGAGGTGAGATCGTCCTCCAGATGGTCGTCGCTCATGCCGTCGTAGAGTACGTCAGCGAATCAGACGATGCCAGCTATCCACAGGCGGATAGTAGCCGGAGACTGTCGAGTTAGGCTTCTCGGCCGCTGGCCGGGACGACCCATAGGGCCATCCGCACGGCAGTCTCGACTTGTGGACCTTGTAGGCGGAAGCCATCGTCCGGTAATCTTTCATTTCCCCCGTCGTTGTTGCCCGGGTATCGTCGGGAGCACGGATCTGGAAGGTCGTCCAGCAGACGATGTGGAATCATGCTCCAAATGGAGGCTCCGCGAGTGAGCAGACGCAGGTCGGTGTTGGTCGTAGATGACGAGGAAGGGCTTCGTCATGTCCTCACCCTGTTCCTCGAGGAGAACGGGTATGAGACTCGTGCGGTCGCGGACGGGCAAGCGGCTATTGCCGAGCTGGACAAGACGGGCTTCGACGTCGTCATCACCGATGTGCGAATGCCGAAGGTCGGTGGGCTAGAGCTCTTGGAAGAGGTTCGGTCTCGTACGCCCGATACAACCGTAATCGTCATGTCGGCCTACGGTACTCAGGATACCGCTCTCGAAGCGGTTAGAAGAGGAGCCTACGATTACATCTCCAAGCCGTTCAAACCGGACGAGATGGTTCTTCTGCTTCGTAAGGCGGAGGAACGAGAGCTGCTGCGCGCGGAGAATCGCCGCTTGAGAGCGGAACTGGCGGAACGTGGCGGAGGAGGAGATTTCTCCCAGCTAATCGGCGAGTCCGCTCCCATGAAGGCCGTGCGAGGGAAGATGCTGCGGATCTCCGAGTATAAGACCACGGTGCTCGTCACCGGGGAGAGCGGCACGGGCAAGGAGCTGGTGGCGCGCGCGGTACACTCCCTATCACCACGAAAAGACAAGCCGTTCGTTCCTCTCAACTGCGGTGCCATTCCGGAAGCTCTGATGGAGTCCGAGCTGTTCGGACACATGAAGGGCTCGTTTACCGATGCGCACTCGAACCGGCGCGGACTGGCCGAGGAGGCCGATGGGGGGACCTTGTTCTTGGACGAGGTAGGTGAGCTGCCTTTGCAGCTTCAAGTCAAGCTGCTTCGTTTCTTGCAAGAGGAAGAGATCCGACCCGTTGGTTCGTCAAAGGATCTCGGGGTGGACGTGAGGGTAATCGCGGCTACCGCCCGGGACCTCGGCGAGGAGGTGCGCGAGGGTCGGTTTCGAGAGGATCTGTTCTATAGGCTCAACGTCATTCCGTTACGCCTTCCTCCTCTACGAGAGCGGGACGGGGATGTTCCCAGGCTCGCCCTCTACTTGCTCGAGAGGCTTGGAAAGCGCATCGGAAAAGATGTCCGAGGTTTCAGCGACGAAGCCCTGTCCGTTCTCGACAACCATCCGTGGCCCGGAAACGTACGTGAGCTGGAGAACTGCATAGAGCAGGCCATGGTTTTATGCGAGGGCGATGTAATCCAAGTCTCGGATCTGCCGGAAAAGGTCAGAATGCCTTCTAGGCCGCTGCCGGGAGTTCCCGAAGGAGATATCTCGCTCAAGCAGGCGGTGAGGCATGTGGAGGCCGAGATGATACGGCGGGCTCTGGACAGGACCGGAGGAAATCGGACCCGTGCCGCCGAGCGACTGGACATCAGTCACCGTGCTCTTCTGTACAAGCTCAAGAACTACGGAATCAGCTGAGCAAGAAAGGTCTTTTTAGAAGCCCGATGTAAAGGGCATGGATTGTAGTCCCAAGCGTTGTAGAGTGTGCCCATGAGCGATTCCAGTTTCCCGCGAGTTCCGTTTCCCGCCACCGTGCCGTGCGTCGTGCTGCTCCTTTTGGGCGCATGCGCCGCGGGTCCGGCCAGTTTGGGTGTGCTGGCGGGAGAAGACGATCCCCGCATGCCCGTGCTTGATGCCATGGCCTCCGAGCTGTCCCGTTCACGAGAACGACTGACCATAGGAGAGCATGAGCCTCCTTACTTCATATCTTATCGCCTGCGCGACACGAAGAGCTTCCACATGCAGGCGCGATATGGGGCGCTCTTCCAGGACGATGCGGACCGAAACCGTGTCACCCACGTCGAGGTGAGGGTTGGGTCTTACGATCTGGACAATAGCGGGGCGGCGCGTCAGGGGATTTTTGGAGGAGGCACCCAGGCTACCTACATCTCGAGGAAGGACGGTCCCATAGATGCTGACATGGAAGCTCTTAAAGCCTCGTTTTGGCTGACGACCGACGAGAAGTACAAGCAAGCGCTCTCCGACTATCTTCGGATGCAGGGAGAGGGCGTCTACAAGCCGGAAGAGAAGCGAGCCCCCTCGTTTTCTCGGGAGGAGCCCGTCACCTACGTGCAAGAGCCCGTTGACTTCGATTTTGACCAGGATCTCTGGAGGGAGGAGATACGTGCCGCAAGTCGCCTTTTTCGAGGGGCACCCGAGATCTTCGACAACTTGGTCCGCTTATCCGCCCGAAAAGAAACCCGGTATGTATCCAACACCGAAGGCGCGCGACTTGTCACCGAGGATGTTCTCTACTCTTTACATGTGACGGCTGTCGCGAGGGCCGAGGACGGCATGCTTCTGACGCACGGCCGTAACTTCACCGGGCGCTCCGAGTCCGACCTCCCGAGGGGTGAAGAGCTTCATCGAAAGGTAGAGCAGGTCATGGACGAGGTTCTTGCGCTACGCAAGGCCCCTGTAATGGACCCTTTTAACGGCCCGGCGCTCCTGCGCCCTGAAGCGACAGGCGTTCTATTTCACGAAGCTGTCGGGCACCGATTGGAAGGTGAGAGGCAGGATGACGACGAGAGTGGACGTACTTTCAAAGGACAGATAGGCAGGCGGATCGTTCCTGCTTTTCTTACCGTCTATGACGATCCCACCTTGGAGAAGTGGGACGATGTGCCGCTAAACGGGTACTACTCATTCGATGATGAAGCAGTGCCCGCCAGAAGAGTCGATCTCATCGAAGAGGGCGTTCTTCAAGGCTATCTCCTTTCGAGGACGCCGGTAAAAGGGGTTGAGCCGAGAAGCACGGGCCACGGCCGCGCGCAGGGCAACCGTGATCCCATGGCCCGTATGAGCAACTTTGTCGTAACGCCCGCCGAGACCGCCGATGACCATGTTTTGGAGATGGAAGCTCTAGAGCAGCGACTCATCGAGGAGGCAAGGCGGCAAGGCAGTGAATACGCGCTGATAATCGAGGACATAAGCGGCGGTGACACGAACGTATCGATCTGGGGCTATCAGGCGTTTCGTGGAGTGCCCAGCATCGTCTATCGCGTTGACGCGGAGACGGGAGAAAGGGAGATGGTGCGGGGCGTCGAGATGGTTGGTACTCCGCTTACAGTGGTGAATCGAATTGCCGCGGTGAGTCGCGAGAAAGGCGTGTTCAATGGCTTCTGCGGCGCGGAGTCTGGATTCGTTCCGGTCTCGGCTGTAGCGCCCGCTGCTCTGATCACGGAGATCGAGATGCAGCGGCAGCGGCGTGACGCCGAGCGTGCACCCATTCTACCACCGCCGTGGGTGAGCGACGAGGAATAGCTGATGGCTACCGGCCTGTTTGGTCGTACCTGTCCAGGCGACTGAGGAACCCCTCTGTGAACTCGTGCTCGGGGATGCCGGTGGCTTTACGGAACGCCTCGGGAAAGTCACTTCCGTTGCGTATCAGCTCCAGTACGATGACCGCGATCCCCGTCCCGTAACGCTCCATCAGATGGGTGAAGGCCCAATGTGCGGCCGCGTAAACCACCTCGGGCTTGTCCTTGTAGAGCCTGTCAGCCTCCGATATCGGATCCGTTCCGGTATCGATTCGCCACTCGGCCAGGTGCGCCTCTGAAAGGCGGCGATGCCCCTGCTCCGCCGTGAAGCTGGCCATTCCCTCTCGGAACCATATGGGGATGGTTCGGTCGGCCTGCCGCCAATTCTCCTTCGAAGCCGCCCGCTGATACATCAAGCAGTGTGTGAGCTCATGCACCATGAGCTCGGTAAGATTGGCCGCACCTCGCTCGAACAGATCGAAGGTGCGAGGCGACTGCAGAAGTATCTCGTCGTAGCGAGCCCAGGCGCGAAGCCAGGGGTACCCGTAACGCTTGGTGGCGCGGGCCAGGGATTCGTGATCAGGGAGAATATGAAGATCTATGGATGCCTCGAACTCGCCCCAGAGGGCCGTAGCCGGCACGGCTTGACCCAAGGAGGCGATTACCTTTGTCACTGTCTTTTCGTCCTCGGGCCAGTAGGTGACTCGCACCTTCAGTGATTCGAGCACTAGCTCCTGCTGCAAAAGCTCGCGAGGTTCCGCGGGTTGGCCATCAGTCGTCGCGCATCCGGATACAGCATGAATCGTGGTAAGCGTCAGCAGTCCGGCGAGGCAGAGCCAAAGGCCCCGGCCCGGTCTTCCGAGGGATGACGAAGCAGATGCGTGTGCCCGGTCCGCGAGGCATCGATCGGGAATCATGATGTCTGGTTTAGTGCTTGGACGGTTCGAGGGCCAGGCTCTCCGCGGCGAGATTGCCGGCGACCGTCAATTGCCCCGCGAAGGTGCCGGCTTCTTCCGGGACGCGCGCAACCCCAACCTCGAGGAAACGGTCGCCGGGAAGCTGGCCCATGATTTCGAGTGCCGTCGCGGCGTCGCCAAGTTTAGCGCTCGGCGGCAGGTGGGCCACGACGGCGATCCTGTAGCTGGCCGCGTCACCGTCACGTCTGCCGCGTACGGGCACCGAGCTGGTGATCCGCGTTGCCGCCTCCCTCCACAGTTGAGCGCAATCGGCCGGCTCGCGCTGTAGCTCATGGCGTATCGCGGCGGTTACCCACCTAGGCCGAGCGTCTAGCAGTGCCCGGCAGAGCGTAGCCGGGGGAATATCGGCTCCGACCGCGGGCGAAGGAGAGGCCTCGGCGCGGGTCAAGATGACTTCGATATCCACGAAGGCGACGGTAGGATCCGAGATGGGCGCGTCGCCTTCTCGGTCTAGATCGCCGGTTGGAGGTCTGCTTACAGCGTCAGCCCCTCCGGTGCCTGAAGAAGAGGGGCCTCGCAGCAACATCGCGACAGCCGCGGCGACACCGATCAAACCCACGATTACCAGCCATATGGGTGCCGGGCCTTCCATGAGCCAAGCCGCGCCCGGGTACGGCTGGGAGCGCGACGCGAGCAGGCTCGTTATTCCAAGCCCCATGAGCATGGCGCACCCAAGAAGCATGAGGATTATGTTGCGGGAAAAAGTGTCCATCGGCTGCCCTCATACCTCTATTAGTCCTTTACGAATCCCCTCGGTAACGGCTTCCACGCGGTTTGTGACCTCCAGTTTGGCGTAGATGTGCTCCAAATGAGTTCTAACAGTGGCCCTGGATACTCCGAGCACACGCGCGGTCTCGGTGTTGGAGAGCCCTTTTGCGATGATCTGGAGTATCTCCCCCTCGCGGGCGGTGAGCCGGGTCTCGGCTTCCTTCTTCTCGTCCGCTTCATCCGGCTCCGGGACGGCGCCGCCATCCGGTGGGACGCGGAAGTGACGCAGAAGTTTTCTGGCCAGGCTGGGTTGAATTACGCTGCCGCCGGACTGTACCTCCTGTATGGCATCCACGATTCGGTCGGCTTCCGCGCCTTTCAGGAGGTATCCCGATGCGCCGGCGCTTATCGCCTCGAGCACCTGGTCCTCCTCGTCGAAAACGGTGAAGATCAGGATCTCGACCTCGGGCCACCGTTTCTTGACCTCTCTTGTCACATCTATGCCGCTCATCTTCGGCAGCCCAAGATCCAGCAGTATTACATCGGGTCGTTCGTTCTCCAGCGCTTCGAGCGCGCTCTCGCCGGAGGGCGCCGTACCTGTGACCTCTATCTCCGAGAAGCCGCGCAGGAGCTTTAACTGGCTGCGTAGAATCTTCGGCTGATCTTCCACCACCAGAACGCGAATGGGCATCGTCAATCCCTTTCCTCGACCGCTAGCGATAGAATAACCCGAGTTCCTTCCCCAGGGGTGCTTTCGATCGTGAGATCTCCTCCGACTGAACGTGCCCGCTCCCGCATGTTGGTCAGGCCGTAGTGATTACGGAGTGTGCCGGTTGCATCGAAGCCCCGTCCGTTGTCGGTAACGGCAAGAGTCAGCTCGGGTGGGCGCCATGCCAGCTTTACCTCTACGCCGGTGGCTTCCGAATGGCGAACGACATTCGTAAGGGACTCTTGCAATACACGAAAGATAGTGAGCTGTACGTCCGGAGGAAGCTCGGGTGGACGACCGACGTGTTCGAAGCCCGTTCGGATTTTGCCGCGAGCTTCGAAAGTGTCGCAGTAGTCTTCGAGAGCCGGTATCAAGTCGAAGTCCTCCCGCATCATGGAGACGTTTCGGCGCAGCTCGTCGATGCTCTCTTCAGCCACCGATTTCAGCTCCTGGATCTCCGAGGTTATCTCGCCTCGGGATCTTTCCCCGTCACCGGCGCTCGAGAGGTTCTCCAGGTACTCTGCTTGAATGATGAGGGACGAGAGGGAGGCCCCAAGACCATCGTGAATTTCCCGAGACATTCGGTTGCGCTCCTCGACGACCGCCAGCTCACGCAGCCCTGCTTGGAGAGAGACCACGTCCCGGTAATGCGACTCTTCCCGCTCATTCAGGTAGACCATCACATACACGACGATGAGGTTGATGGCCGAGAACCAAAGCAGAATGAACAGATCGATCATCCCGACCGCGGGTCCGTGGAGGAGCTGGTCGATCTTGGCCAGCACCGGTAAGGTCAGCAGCGGAGGCAGGATGGCCAGGGGCTTCGGAAACAGGATGACGAACAGCAGAGTGAATAGCAGCTGCGTTGCGAAGAAGGGAGAGCGCAGCCCGCCGGAGGCGGCGATCATGTAGACCATGACGAGAAGATCGAAGCAGAGGGTCACGAAAGTGACCACTCTCCCCGCCTTTGGGTGCTCCACTACCAAGTAGTTGAGGACGCTGTAGCCGACCATGCCGAAGTAGACGGCGAATGCCCAAAGCGTGTGGATACCGAAGGCTTCCGACCATCTTGGTATCGCGAGCACACCCAGACCCAAAGCCAGAAACGCCAGCCGAGCGTAGAACAAGGTGCGGGCACGTGTAATGAAGCGTTCCTGCTCGTAACCTTCGGTGCTGTAACGGGGAACACGCTCCAGCCCTCGCCGGCGCAGCATTCTTTCAACGGCCGTCTCGCGCCACTCGAGCTTATCCGAGGCGGATGTCACGACATTGACTTCATCCTTGCCGACCTCTCGTGGATCGTCCAGGTTCTCCAGCTTACCTGGAGGCCGGATTTTCTCGGCGGGGCGAGTCATATGACCATTGTACGGCGGACAGCTCACCGGGAGCCAGCCGGCGGGACGAACAGCGCGGCCCAATCCACTTTACGCTAAAGGGATTCCTTCCGGTTTAGGGTCTCGATCAGATGTTCGTGGACGTGGCCGTTGCTGGCGATGGAAGACGCCTCGTCGACTACGTTCCGGCCGGAAAAGTTTGTGAAGCGACCGCCCGCTTCTTCCACTAGAACCTTCAAGGGTGCCAAGTCCCAGATGCGCACTCCGGCTTCGAGCCACGCGTCCGCTCTTCCATCCAAGAGCATCGCGCACCCGACGAGATCTCCTTCGCAGCGGGCGGCTTCACAGGTTCCGACGAGCTCGAGCACGTCCTCGCGATAGGGGGGCGCAAGGAGGTTCTGGAGCTCTCCTAGGCTCAAGGTGGCCTGGGACCAATCCTTGACCTCTGTAAGGTGAAGCCTCTCGCCATCGCGGTAGGCCCCCTTGCCTTCGGCCGCCCAATAGCACCGACCCTCCGCCGGAATCGCCATTGCGCCCGCGACCATCCGGCCACCCAGCTCGAGTGCTACCAGGGGGCCCCAGGCCTTACCGCCGCGAATGAAGCCACGGGTGCCGTCGATAGGGTCGATTATCCAGCGGCTTTGCCCTTCTCCCGGTCGAAGACCGGTCTCCTCTCCAAGGATCGCGTGGTCGGGAAAGGCCTTTCCTATGACATCGAGGGCCGCGGCCTCGGCCTCCCGGTCTGCTACGGTGACAGGGGACCTGTCCTGCTTGTGTTCAATCCGTACACCGGTTCTGAAGTGGCGCAGGGCGGCATCCCCGGCCGCCTTGACGGCGGCTAACGCCGTATCCATGGCCGCATCCAGGCTCAATTTTTTCTGAGTCATGCGGCCATGATACACGCTGGCACCGGCTAAACCAGAGACCGTGATTCCGGACGAATGGATCGATGAGCGAGAGGCTCTTGACTAGACCCTGTCGTGGAGGGTTTGAATGCCCGCCGTTCTGGCGCAGTGCGCGGAGCAGAACATGTCTCCGCCGGCCTCGACTCCGTGGCCGATAATCCGAAGTCCGCACTGAGTGCAGGTAGGAGCCAGGGTCTGGATGGCGCACTCGAAACAGTCGAAGGTATGAGACTTGGATCCCATGCGAACTTCGAAAGCCTTGTCGTAATCATTCCCACAACGGTCACACGTGGCCATGGCTATCTCCCAAGCGAAAATGGTCTTTTCCGCGAAGCTGGTGGCTTAACCCCGCCCTCCATCCAACTTTAACAACGCCGAAGCGGTTCGCACACCGAACCCCATGGCCCCTTGATCTTGCCCTCCAGGTTGTTCCGGCCCCATGTTGTGGCTACCATTCCGCCGCTCTCGTACATTGCGAGCTTCAGAGGGAACAGGTGAACCGGTCTGATGAACGAGCGAATAGATCAGGCTGTTATGGGCTATGCCCGGCTGGAACAGCGGATAGCCAGGCATATGCCGACTTTCTTCATGCGCCTATGTGCTCGCTGTGGTGCCGAGGGGCGAAGCTGCTGTCGGCCCGACGTGGGGATCGAAGCCATCGAGTCATGGTGGTTTCGAACTGTAAGCTCTCACGTTCATGGTAGGTGGTGGCCGAATGACTACCAGGAAACAGAGACGTGTCCGGCCATGGGAGTGGACGGGTGCCGTCTTTCGGTGGGGCGACCCCTCATTTGCAGCTCTTTTTTCTGTGAAAAGATGATACGTGCCACGGTCGACCCGTGGGAGCTGGTTCTCTTCGCGTTCCTTTCGGATTTGCCCGGCTGGACTCTCCAGGTGGGCAGACGAAAAAACATTGCTTTGCTCGAATCAGCCGATGAGGCCGATGGGGTGTTGTGGACGCAGCTTGCAAGTCGTATCGAGCAGGCCGCTGCGATGTTGAATGTCGCCATCGAATTGGCACAGCCGGAAATCGACCTGAAACGCAAACAAGAAATCACACTTCGTTTGATATGCTGCAACCCTCGTTTTATGCGCCCGATGGTCAGACGGCGGATGCTGGAGCTTCTTGATGAGCGAAAGTAGGGTGGGGTAGCTCCGGCGGTCGTTGTACAGGCGGTCGCAAGGCTGTATCTTGCTTCAAAATGACCGATACCTTCAGCTCAAACCGTCATTCAGGTGATATGGGGCCCTCTTCCCTCAGGGAAGGGCACGACTTCGAAATCCAATTAGGGCATGTATGCAACAACCGATGCGTTTTCTGCTCCAGCGGTCAGCTGAGTGAAAGCAAACTTGCTAATCCGGTCCCTTTGGATGAAGCACTCGAAGCTATCAGCCGGGCTCGAGCGGAAGGAGCCGCGAGAATCATCTTTTTGGGGGGCGAGCCAACTCTGCACAAAGATTTTTTCGAAGCCCTCGAGCATGCTTCCAGGGTAGGCTTTGAGAGGATCGTGGTTTTTACCAACGGAGCCTTACTTTCGCGGCCGGAGTTCGTTGAGAGGGTTTGCGGGATTGCTCCGGTTGAGTGGCGATTGTCCATTCAGGGAGGAAACCGCAAGTCCCATGAGGCCGTTACGCGAAGAAAAGGCTCTTTTGACCGTATTCTCGAAGGCCTGCATTTGCTGCATGGGCGAGAGCAGCAGATTACGGCCAACATGTGCCTTTGTGAGCAGAACTATAGAACGATGCCGGAGCTGCCGTCGCTGATCTTGGGCAATGGCGTTAGGCAGCTCCATGTAGACATCATCCGCCCATCCAGCACGGGAGAGAGGACCGAGGAGTACCTTGGCTCCATAATGCCTCGCTACTCGACCATGGCGCCCTACATGGACGAAATGCTCGAACGATTCGAGTCATTGGCGCCCGGCTTCGACGTTCACATCGGGAACCTGCCCTATTGTGTGCTGCCGCTCAGGTTTCCCTATATTCGTCATGGCGGAAGATATACGGAAACTAAATCCTCCGACCCCTTCGGACTGGAGGAAGCAGTAGATAAGTATGCCTGGCACTCCTCGATGAGAAGGCATGTGTCGGCGTGCCGGCAATGCGATCTTAGGCTGCGCTGCAGCGGCGTGTTCTGCACATACCTCGATTTGTACGGCGATGAAGAGTTCTCGGCGGTCTCTTACGAAATGTTATATGATTGCGGCCTCCAGTCTTCTCCGCCGAAGACGTCTTTGTCGAGAGCGGCGATCGCGGAGCATGTTCCTGTCGATGCCTTTGGGACGAAGCTCGCCCCGTCCTCACTCACTGAAGGGGTTGCGTCCGCTGGCCTGAAGAGGTTTAGGCTCGTACTAAGGGACGGCGGAATGGTGTTGGAGTGTGACGAGCCGAGCGTGCGGAACATTGCTGTAGCGCGGGCGGTCACTTGGCTCACCTCACGTCTCTCACCGATGGTCTCGGTTGATGTTTCCGGTTGGGGGAGCTTTGCCGGTGAGATGCGCGGTAGGCTCGTCGATCGGAGAAGGCGGCGGCGCAAGCTGGTAGCACTCACGGAGATAACGAATCCAGAGGAGGATTTTTCATCAGTCATAGACGGTTTGCTCGAGCGTTTGCCAAAGCCTTTGCCTCTGGAAGACTCGATCCGGGATTCGAATTCCGAAAGATTGCCGGAGAGTCCACAGGTTACTGATCAGCTATGTGCCGGTCTTGTTGCCAGGTTGAGTAAGGCTTTACCCGAGCGTCTGTTCATAAGGAAGCTCGATCCCGCCGGAGTGACTATTTCCGTGTTGGACCGCCGGGCGGGAAGGCTTGTGGTTACGGGTGCCGCCGAGGATTTGGATTGCCGTGAAGCTTCTGTTGGCGGGCCGCATTTTTTGGTCTGGTTCAGGCCCGGCGGCGATGAGGGAGTCAGGCCGGCTGCCTTGATTGCCGCGTCGCGCTCCCTGTGGGCTATTCGATGGTTGGGGATGGCTCTTGCCGGGTTCGAGCAGCCGTTTTCACCCGAGGATCCGGATTTGCTTCTCGATGGTCTGGCATGGAAGGTCTCCCGCCGGCCGACTGTCGCCGGTTTCGAGGGCGGCGATCAGGGAGGGACAAGAGCTTGTATTTCCCTGGAATCGAGCCGTTGCCAACAGTGCGGAACATGCGAGCGAATCTGCCCCGAAGACCTAGGGCCGAAAGCCGGTGGCGCAGGAGAAACAGCGCGTTACTGCAAGAGCTGTTATGAGTGCGTCGAAGCATGCCCGGCGGATGCCCTGCGCCCAACCTATGGCCCTGACACGTCGACACTCGCAAGCATGCTGCTGCAGCGGCGGGGCTGGTTGTCACGCCTTGCCGGGCTGCCGGGGCCCGCCCTTCCCGCGCCGTTTACCCCGAGTTATCTCAAGCCCCGAGCCGAGAGTTCCAGCGGTCCCGTATATGTTCTCGGGCTGGCGGTGATGACCATGCAGGAGCACGCGGCCGTGCTCTTCAAGGACGGCAGGCTGGTTGGTGCAATCGAGCTCGAGCGGCTCAACCGCAAACGTCATTCGGGATGGCATCCGCCGGGTCGACCTCATGCCACACTTGCGTCGGATCCGACTCTTTGCCTGGAGGAAGCGATTTGTAGAAAACCCATTCGCGCTTTACTCCAAAAGGAGGGCATATCACTCGACGATGTCGACGTTTTCGCGCTGAATGGTTTGCACGGACGTCACGTGGAGCGTATTTCCTTTATCGACGCCGGCAATCCCTTGCCGAAAATAAGGGCCGGTCGCGTTTTATACGTCCCACACCATCTGTGTCATGCTTCGTCGGTGTACAGAGTTTCCGGCTTCGATAGCGCATTGATTGTCACTGTCGACGGCCGTGGGGATCGAGAGTGCGCCGCCGTATATCGTGGTGAAGGTCGAAGTATTCATATGGTTGACACGTTGCTTTCACTTGTCGATCGTTCGATTGGCGGCGTGTATGAAGGAGTGACAAGGCTCCTTGGATTTGGGCCCCACGGTCAGGGCAGTGTAATGGCCTTGGCGTCTTTTGGAGAACCAACATTCGATTTCCGAGACGTTTTGTGTTTTGAGAAGCACGGTGAGCCCAAGGTTCACGAGACGGCTGTTCAAGAGCTTTTCGGTCACTTGGAGCGTGGCTATGGCGAGCCGTTGCGTCAGGAGCACAAGGATTTGGCGGCGAGCTTGCAAGCGGCCCTAGAAGAGTTCATGCTCGAGCTGGTGCGACAAACCACAGGGCAAGCATCTGTTTCATCGCTGTGTCTCGCTGGGGGAGTTGCTCTTAACTGTCGCATGAATGAAAAACTAAGACGCACCTTGGGGTGCGAACATATTTTCGTTCAACCCGCCGCCAATGACGGCGGGACTGCTTTAGGTGCTGCATTGGAAGCTTGCGTTGATTTGGGATGTAATCCGGACGAGCAAATGCAGCATGCATTTACCGGTCCTTCGTTCGATGACGATGAAATCGAAAGGATTCTGCTGAGTCGTGGCATTGAGTATCAGCGCAGTGATTCCTTGGCGCTGGAAGTAGCTGAACGACTGGCACGAGGCGAGGTTGTTTGCTGGTTTCAGGGAAGCATGGAGTTTGGCCCTAGAGCGCTCGGTGCTCGTAGCATTCTCGCCGATCCGAGAAGATCGGACATGCATGCTCGAGTCAACGAGATAAAGGAACGTGAAAGCTGGCGTCCATTCGGTCCGTCGATTCTTTCGGGACACGAGGAAGAATGGTTCGACGGAGCCTTCGATACGCGGTTTATGCTCTTCACCGTACCTGTTCGTTCAGATAAGCGTGGGATGATACCCGCGGTCGTTCATATAGACGGAACTACCCGGCCTCAGGTAGTTCATTCTGAAACGTCTCCAGTTTATCATGAGATGTTGACTCAGTTTCATCGGCTCTCCGGAGTGCCGATGGTTCTGAACACCTCGTACAATCGCCGTGGTGAACCTATCGTATGTTCGCCTCGGGATGCCATAGAGGCCTTCGAGGAGCTCGGTGCCGACACGCTGGCGATTGGCGGCTACATAGTGGAGCGCAGGTCCCTTTGTTCAGGTCACGTGCCTTTGGATGAGGAGTTGAAGGCCTTGCCGGGGGGGCGGCGCTTGTCTCTTAGAGTTGCCGCCGAGTGCAGTCTCGATTGTGTTCACTGTACTATTCGCGATCTCCAGGGTCTCCCGGGACGTTCCTTTGATGATGCAAAACGAGCCTTGGTCGAAGGCAGAAAAGCCGGCTGCGACGAGCTTGTGATTATGCGGGAGCCGACTCTTTGGGACGAACTGCCCAATTTGATTCGGACCGCACGGCGCATGGGCTATAGCTTTGTACAACTGCAAACGAACGCATATGGCCTGACGAGGCCCGGTGTAATGGAACGGTTGCTTTCCGCCGGCATCGATTTTTTCGAGGTACTGCTGCTGAGTGGCGGGGAGAATCTGCATGACGAGCTTACTCGATGTGCCGGAAGCTATCGTCCCACATTGAGAGCTGTTCGGGATCTTTTGCGCGCTGGGCAAAAGGTCATGGGAACCGTGCCTGTATTGACGGGCAACATGCGTCATCTTGGGGGTATCGTGTTGCTTTCTCACAAGCTCGGTTTGCAAAGAATACAGCTTGCATTTCCCAGACCGGTCGAATTGGACGGCAATATCGTGGCCGATGCAGTGCCAAGATTATCAAATGCAGCCGCATTCGTGCCTAAGGCAGCTGACATTGCTCGGAAGCACGGTATCACGGTGGGAACCGAGGCGTTTCCGTTCTGCCATCTCCCGAGAAGTATGTGGAATTCGACTGAAGCTCATGAGGATTGGTCCCGGCATCGAGTAGACGATTTTTTGGAACTGCACGAGTCCAAACAATCAGTTCGCGACATACAGCGTCCCGTGCCCCCCCCTTGTCGAAGCTGCAACGAGAGAAAGCGTTGTCCCGGAACATGGCCTCTTTACCTGGAGATGTTCGGAAGCGACGAGCTGAAGCCCTTTGCCAAGAGTAGGTAGCCGGCTACAGCCTAAAGATAAGCCGGATCCTCTGATGCCGCCGGAACCTCGTCGGTGTATGGCGGGGGATTCTCTATCAGATCTTGCCGTGCATATTCGGGGATACCCATGGAGGCGAGCAGCTCACCGATTTCCCTATTCGAGGGGACGGGGCGATTCAAGGGGCTGCTGTCAAAGCCTAGCGCGAATCTGTCAAGGCATACCTTCTCCAGGTTGCACCGAAGGCATTCGGGCATCACTTCGTCTTGCCGGCAGAGAATCTTCCATTGATGACACCTGCCGACGACGGATTGATCCCGAACATTCTCAAGGACGAATCGACTTTCTGCTCCTGCTATATGATATAGCAGGCTGACATGAAGATCCTCGTGTCCTGGAGTGGCACAAAGAGGAATTCCTCGAAAAATCACTGGGAAGGAATATGGCCAGTCTTCCAGTAGCTCCGAGAAGACTCGTTTTAGCATCAGGAGCGGTACGAAATATCGGCTGCAAAACTCTTCCATGCCTTTGGAGCTGTGGGAGAAAGGGTTCACGCCCCTCATGGTAACGAAAAAGTCGGTGTCGGGCATATGCTGCGCTAGAGCATTTAAAACATCTCTCAAATTCAGGTAGTTATATTGAGAGACGACCAGGTTGACGTTTACGCCAAGCAGGTTCTTGGTAGAACTGTCAGCTCGCACTTCTGCATTGACGGTGTTGATGTTGTCAAGTGCTGAAAGCAACGAAGAATAACCTTTCTTTGTTCTGCCGGTTATCGCTGAATAGATGTCCTCATTGGGATAAGGAAAAGACAGTTCAATTGCGGATAAACCAGCGTCGATGCAACGGCGTAGGAAAGCGATGCTTTTAAATCGCAAGGCATTGGTGGAAATGAGTGCTTGAAGCCCATTCTCTACGCAAAACGCTATATGCTCTACTATATTGGGGTTTAGTGTCGGTTCCGCTCCCATGAAGAGGACTGCATCGCACTTCTTTGCTATTCTAAGAATGAAGGCCTGGACGTCTGATGGAGACAGGTCTAGATCCGCCGAGTGCTCCTTCATGAAGCAGTATGCGCACCGATGTTGACAACGGGTCGTGGTGTTCAACGCAAAATGACTTCGCGATAACTCCTCAATCAGACGAGGGCTTCGCAACAATTCGTTCCAGCGTCTCATTCTTCTTGGCCCCCTTCCGTGACCTCCAGGGCTTGTAGGAAAGATTTCAGGGCGCTCTTTTTAGACGTTGTATCGGGAGGTGCATCATTGAAATAACTGACGGCAATGTTTCCTGCCCTGGCGAAACAGCGTTCATTCCTCTCGAGCTTTTGTAAATAGAGATCGACGAATGCAGTGTTGATACGGAGGCTGACCAGAACTCGTTCATCCGTCGTGGATACGGGCCATGAAGCAGTGAAACCCATAGTTTCCGCAGTCGCATTGAAAAGAGAGACTGCATTCTCGGTTAGACGCTGCAACGTCATTTCGAGTGGGGGCTCATCGAAGGGACTGCTCGAGGTCGTGGTCGTGGAAGGAGTTCTGGGATCCAGCCAATGGGCGACAACTCGGTTGATGGATCTCCATTTCCAAAGTAGCTCGTCGCTTGGAGCAGCGCGGCAGTAAATCTGGCGTACGCCTTCAAGTTGATCTTGCCGTTCAATTAGCTCCACGTCATCGGTTTCGAATGCAAAAGCCTCGTTCTCCGAGGCTGAGGCCTTGCCGCTGGTCAAGGAAAGCTCTGCTGATGCGCGCTCCACGAGCCGGTCCAGTGATTCGCCTGCCGGCGGCCTTTTAGGCTGGTGTGTAGAGATAGTGCTCGTTCGGGTTTTCTCGTCAAGCGGCAGGAGCTCCCGAGGAGAAGTCAGCTGCGGCAGCTCCAATGTTTGAAATGCTGTCTCTTCAGCAGCGGTCATGGGAGTTAGGTGCTGCTGGATGCGCTCAACGATATCGTCCCTCCAGGTGGAATCAAGGAACTCCGCTGATGGGGCGTACCATCGTTCGAGAAGCGAAAGGTCCGGCCCTCCGGCTGCTTGTCGCCGGAGTTCGACAGCCAAAGGATGTTTACAGCGAAGCTTTTGGAAGATGTAGAACCAAACGTGGTGCTGGTCGAGGAAACTCGAGGCGAATTGTTTCGCAATATGAGGCAGTGCCAAAAAGTGCTCTATTACCTCGGCTGGGACTTCCTCATTCAAGAAGATATGATCGAGGAGCATTTGCCTGAAGCACTGGTCGCATCGCAGGCAGTAATTGCTGTTAGAGGGAAATCGGCAGGACGATGTCCTATTTCGCAGCTCACTCGAATTGACGATTCTGGATGAGGCGACCTCGGTCAGACCGATTATCGGTCTAGTAACCCGAAGGCCTGCCGCGGCTAGAGCAATTTCATAGTCCGTGGTTTCGGCCATTCCAGAGGTGGATAGCCCCCATAGCATGTGGCTGTGTCGAGGGGGCTTTCGACACAAGCCAGCGGTCACCTCGCCTAAGGCCACTTCTCCAAACTTCATGGAGTCCGCGAGGTAAAGCGCGGGCAGCAAGAAAAGGTCGGTGTTTTGAGAGGGGTATGGAGAATATAGGAAGTCGTGGTCGTCAGTCAGCGACTTTACGTTCCAGCCCCGACGCGACATGTCTGCGCAAAGCCATCTTTGCTGTCGCTGGCTGATGAGAGCCTCCTGAGTTTCCTCATTTTGTCCTTCCGGGAAGTGAGGAAGCCGATCACGGAAGAGCAGGGGGATCTCACGGGGCATGACCAGCGCCGCCGTCATGGAGTTGACTCCGGCGGAAAACAGGAGGGCGGGACCGTAATGCCGGGGCATCTCTCTCGGACCTAGGCACTCATCCTTATTAGGGAGGCTAATGCCAAGGTGAGTGTGCATTCGCTCGGCCAGATGCGAGGAGACTGCAAACGGAAGGGAAAGGGTGGATACGACGGCTGGTCTTACCGCGATCCAGATCGCTACTGCATGTGCGTCGGGATGCAAGGATTCGAATACCGCCGGCAAACGGACTTCGTACGTATCGCGGACCAAACCAATACCTTGCGAGTTCTCGCAGGCGGCTCTGAAATGCCCTCGTTCTTCGTCCTCCAAATGGAGATGGTAGCGAAGGACCCGCTCCTTATGCTCTATCTCGACACGCACAGCCAAACCCTAGGAAAGCCTATTTGCCTCAATCTTGCGTCTGGCCGTCTGCTGTTCGACAAGGCGCGAGCGACGGGCCGTTTGAGGCGAGGCGTTCATCTTTAAATGTTTGAGCATCAAACGCCAATCATAGCACAGCAGGTTTCCTGTGCACCGGTCACGATCTTGCCTTGCGTTTACCGGACGGCATGCACAGCCAGCCCTCGAGTGCGAAGACCAGCACGGCGAGAAGCAGAAACCAGCTCCAGGCGGGTCGCCGGGCGCCCGTCCCCACGCCGCCGAGCAAAGCCTCCTCTCCGCCGGCTATGGAGCCTCGAAGGTGACTTGCAAGCTCCGATGGATCCAGACGGGAGGTGTCCGACTCACGCCGGTCGGTGACGACCACGAAAGAAGACCCCCGGCTCTTCACCGGCTCCTGGCGCCCCATACGCGTCTTGACTTTGTAGACGCCGGGTCTGTCGGTCCCGGAGAAGACCACCTCGCCGTTCGCCAGTGCTTCTCCCTTGAAGCCGACAGGTGGGCCATCCGGAGGCATCACCAAGATCTCCTCGGCCTCCGGCGGGACGGGTATGGTATGCGACTGGCCGACCAGCAAGCGCTCATCCACGCGTTCCTCGAGAGAACGAGAGAGGTAGCCCGCGAGCTGTTGTACGGTCGGCAGGAAGGAGCTGCGGATCGGAAAGTCGGACCAGGCGCGTGAGACCGTGCTTGTGTACAGGGCGACGCGACCCTGGCCATGAGGGCGTAACAGCAATGCGGGAGCGCCGTCATCGAAGGTCGCCAGCACCTCGGTGCCTTCCCGCGGCGGGCGGGTGAGAAGGTAGCGTGAGAACCGAGCGGAGACGAAGCCTTCCCGGCCCTCCCCCACGAATATCGAGAATACCGGATGGTCCCAATCCACGGCGGAGAACGCTGCTTGCCCACCGTCCGCTTCCTTTGGAATGTGCAAGGTTGCCGGCAATAGATTTCCGAGGGTCCGGTTGTAGGCATCGGGGTCCAGATTCGGGCCGGCCGAGATGAACAGCCCTCCGCCGCGTTCGACGAACACCGGTATGTCGGCGGCTGCCGCCGATGGCACTTCCCGCACGTTGAGAAGCAGAAGGAGATCGTATGCTTCGAGGTCTGCTCGAGCTAGGCCGTCGGTGTCGACGATCCTGGAGCGAATGGTGCTCGGGGCTCCTCGTCCCGGAAACAGTGCTCTCTCGATGAAGAAGACCTCTTCTTCAAAGCGATTCACGCTCGGGTTGCCGTCGACGACCAGCGCCCGGACATCCCGTTGCACCTGCATCACGAAAGGGTATGAGTCATCGACTTGCAGTGCGTCGCCGTCGATCTCGACACTGCCGATGACCTCTCCTCCTTCCTTGAACTGATGCGAAAGAGTACGGTGGATGGTGCCGTTTTTTGGTACATCCAAGAAGCCGCGAACGAGAGCCGAGTCGTCGGTGCGTACCATCGCGGATATGCCTTCAGCGGAAGCCCCTCCGCTGGACCGGACGATGAAGTTGAAGCTATAGCCGCGCGGGCCGAGCGCCATTGCCGGCTCCACCGACAGCTCGTCCACCCAGCGGTTTGGAAGCTCGCGTCCTCCCGTCGAGTCCACCACGATAATCTCAGGCTGCATTTCACCGTCATCGGTTGCTATCGTCGGTGGTGGCGAGTCCAGCCTCCAAGCCGACTCCGTAAGATCCGTGATCACGTAGATACGCTTGTCGGGTAGCGGCGAGTCGGCCACTACTCGCGTCGCGGCGGATATGCACTCCATCATGTCGGCGCGTTCATAGGTCGGTGTTGCAGCACGAACCTGGCGGCGTGCTTCGGCAAGCTCGTAGGTAGTGCCCGGCAGCGGTCCATCGAAACCGTTGGAGCACGGCAGTATCGCCACGGCATCCTCGGCGGAAAGGCTGCTGATTATTTCGCGGGCCTGGCGTTGCGCTTGTTCGAATAGAGCTTGGCCGTCGAGCTCGTACCTCATCGAAAGGGAGGTGTCTAAAACCACGGCCACGGCCGCGGGGCCTGTGTCGGTAACCGCTGCCTCCGTGGCGGTGGAGTGGAAATGCGGCCTTGCCAATGCGAGTGGAACCAGGAGACAGAGGAGGGTGCGGCAGATGAGCAGTAGGAGCCTGCGCAGTCGCAGCTTTCTAGCCTGCCTGACCTTGCTTCGAAGTACGAAGGCGATTGCCGCGAACTCGTGCTTGCGGTGACGGCGCCGGTTGATCAGGTGGATGATGATCGGAACGGTGCCGAGCAGCATGCCCCAGAGGAAGGCCGGATGCATGAAGGATAGCGACATGGGTCAGGTATTCGAGCGAAGGTGGCCTCGCCGGCCGATGAAGTCGATCAGCACCTTGTCATAGGGCGTGTCGGTCAATGTGTGGCGGTAGTCTATGTCGGCTTCGGTGAGCGCCCGCTGTGTAGACTCTATGAAAGCCTCTACCTCCTCGATGTAAGACTCCCGTATCTCCAAGGGATGTATGGGTAGCTGACGTTCATCCTCCATGCCCACGAATAAAGTCGGATCCTCGAAGGGGAAGTCCAGCTCGGCTCGATCCATGACATGGAAGACCGAGATGTCGTGCTTCCGGGCGCGAAGCCTCCGAAGGTGCGCCAAGGTGGCTTCCTCGGGGTCGAGCAGGTCGGTCAACAGCAGCACCATCGCTCGACGGGGGGAGCGCTCAGCCAGGAAGTCGAGTGTGGTTCCGAGATCAGTGCCTTCGGCGGCGGTGGCATCGTCGAGCGTTTTCAACACCTCGTGCAGGTGGCCGCCGGAGGCACGTGCCGGCAAGTAAGCCCGGGCACCGGAGCCGTAGACCAAGACGCCCACGGCGTCGCCCTGCTGGGTCATCAGGTAAGCCAGGGAGGCAGCCAGAACCTTTGCGTACTCCAGCTTGGTGACGCCATCGTTCGAGTAGGCCATGGAATTGGAAGCATCGACTACGATCCAACCGCGAAGGTTGGTCTCATGCTCGAACTGCTTGACGTAGTACTTGTCGAACTTTCCGTAAGCCTTCCAGTCGATGTGCCGTATCTCATCGCCTTGACTGTACTCCTTGTGCTCGGAGAACTCGATGGATTGGCCGTGATGGGGGCTTCTGTGCAGCCCCGACAAGACTCCCTCCACCACCTGTCGCGCCTTGAGATGCAGAGGCCCGATGCGGGCTACCACGTCGGGGTGCAGAAGGGAGAGGCCTCGGCTTTCGGTGGTGGCTGCTCCGCCGTTGTCCTTTGATGAGCCCGTGTTGCCGGGCTCCGTCGCTTTCGACTTGGGTTCGGATTCTCTAGCCACGTTCGGTTCGTACGCCGGTTTTCGGAAATTCGCCGGGGAAAGTTAGTTGGTACCGCAACGCCAAGTGGCTGATCAACGGTCGGTGACGCCCCTGGGAGCCCCCTTCTATCTCATGCGCGGCCTTCAGGGGGACCAACCGAAAGGGTGTACTCCCTATTTCACTGCTCCGCGACCATCGAGTTCAGGCGACGGACAGGCTGCGACTTTACGGCCGAATCGCTTCAAGCAGTCGCTCGATGATTCGTGGCGAGGAGACGCCTTCGGCTTCCGCGTGGAAGTTCTTGATGATTCGGTGTTGGAGTATGGGACGGGCGAGAGCTCTGACATCATCGATGTCCACCGCGGTTCGACCGTGGAGGACGGCCCGCGCTTTTCCGGCCAGTATGAGGTACTGGCTCGCTCTTGGACCGGCACCCCATGAGAGGTACTCGCCAACGAAGTCGGGGCTTCCCTCCTGTTTTGGCCGAGTGCTCCTAGCGAGCTGCACGGCGTAGGATATTACGTGGTCGGAAGCGGGAACGCGCCGTACCAGATCCTGAAAGGCGACAATCTCTTCCGGGGACAATATCGTCGACGGTTGCTGGGTGACAATGCCGGTGGTGCTCTTGACTATATCGATCTCTTCCGACTCGCTTGGGTAATCGACGTCGATCATGAACATGAACCGGTCGAGCTGCGCTTCCGGCAATGGATATGTGCCCTCCTGCTCGATCGGGTTCTGGGTTGCGAAGACGAGGAACGGTGGGCTCAAATCATATGTATTGCCGCCCGCGGTCACGCGATGCTCCTGCATTGCCTGAAGGAGCGCGGCCTGGGTCTTGGGCGGCGTCCGGTTAATTTCGTCGGCCAGGATCATGTTCGCGAATATCGGCCCTTTCACGAATCGAAAAACTCTCTTACCTGTTGTGTGGTCCTCTTCCAGCACATCAGTTCCAGTAATGTCGGACGGCATGAGATCCGGAGTGAACTGGACCCGGTTGAAGGTCAGATCCAGGATCTCCGCGAGAGTCGAAATCAGCAGCGTCTTGGCAAGGCCGGGAACGCCGACAAAGAGCCCATGACCGCGCGAGAAGAGCGATATCAGAAGGTGATCAATCACCTCCTCTTGGCCGACTATGCGTTTGTGGATCTCTTCCAGCACGTTCTTTCGAGCCTCGGACAGACGCTCGACCATCTCCACATCCCGGGGGCTGTCATCGATATTTCTTGGTGCTTCCGGCTCCTTCATGATGCGAACCTCAATAATGGTCTTCGGTGGGGTGGCTTTTCTCGCTCGTATATGTAGGCGAGGGCAACGGAGTAGGGATGCAGCCTATTCCATTTGGCGGGTCGAGTCTCTCTTCGGCTTACTCATTCGGTTCGTCCGGAGGCGGCTCGGAGCAGGCGGTCGTTGATCGCTTGGCCCATTCCCCGAGGGATGGTCAGGCGGGCATAGATGGCTTCAACGCCCGCGCTGTCCAGTTCTCGAAGTGCCGAAAACAGGCGGCGAGCGCAGCTTTTCGGGTCGTCTCTTCGGCCCAGTAGCCGGAGGGTGACCGGCAGGTGTTGCAGATGTGGAAGGTCGTTCTCATAAGCGAGCACTCCTACCTTCAATCCTCTCGCTGCTTTTTCGACGGCGCACACCATTCGTTCGGGCATCTTCTCCTCATCGCCGGAGAAAAGATGCATGCGGGCTCGGGGGCTGTAGTGCCGATCGAGCTGGCCAGGTGACACCGCGGCCGAGGGTAAGCAGGTCCTTCCTGTTTCCATGCTTTGGATCGAGAAGCCCAACTCTTGCTCGATCTCCTCCCTCGTTACGGCCCCGGGCCGCAGGATTCGAGGAGGATCCGCGCGTATGTCCAGGACGGTGGACTCCATCCCCACTTCGGTAGGACCGGCGTCCAGCACCGCGTCTATGCGTCCGTCGAGGTCTTCCAGAACATGGTCGGCCGTGGTCGGGCTGGGCCGGCCGAAGCGGTTGGCGCTAGGGGCTGCAACGGGTTCGCCCACCGCCTCCATGAGCTCGAGCGCTACCTGTCCCGAAGGCATTCGCACAGCTACCGAGGGAAGGTCCGCCGTGGCCAAATCAGGAACGCGAGAAGACTTTGTTACGACGAGCGTCAAAGGGCCGGGCCATAAGGCCCCGGTCAGCGCGCGTGCGGATGGCATCAGCTCCGCCGCCAGCCGGCCAAGCCACGAGGGCTCCACGACATGCAGGATCAAAGGGTCGGACCGGGGCCGCTCTTTTGCGAGGAAGATTTTTCTTAGCGCTTCGGGGTCGAGCCCGAGTGCTCCGAGCCCGTAGACCGTCTCCGTGGGAAACGCAACGGTTCCGCCTCTTCGAACAATGTTTGCGGCCTCCTCGACGGCGGTCTTGGGGTCATTCAGGTAGCCTATGCGGCGGGTCTTCATTACAACGCCGGTATACGCCTCAGCGACTGCCGGCGCCAGTGTTCATTCCCTCCCAAAGCCGACCCTTTGGCGTATTGAAGAGGAACGCGGGTGTGCCTATTCCAAGGCAAGGGTTCTTCGGAGGGCATATGGGTGATGCGAACCACCGGGGCCCGCGCGAAGGCCGCGCGGATGCCTCCCAGAGCAGCAACGACGGCCTGCCCCGCGGTGAAGCTTTCATGAAGGCCGAGACGGTCGGTAACGACCATGACGCCTTCGTGGAGGTGCTAGAGGAGGCAGTGCAGGCCTTCGAGCAAGAGGGTATCCCCTACGCCGTGATCGGCGGCATAGCGTCCAGCGGTTTTGGACGCCCTAGATGGACCCATGACATAGACTTGTTCGTTCGGCCGGCGGACGCGGTGCGAGCCTTGGAGTCATTGAAGCGAGCAGGTTTCAGGACGGAGCGTACCGACATCACCTGGTTGTTCAAAGGGTTCAAGCGGCACGTGATGGTCGACGTGATCTTCAAGTCGAAAGGCGACTTCTACTTTGACCAGGAGATGATGGATCGGGCTGTGGCCGGCAATTTTCAGGGTAGAAAAGTTCGTTTCATCCCTCCGGAGGATCTGCTGGTCCTAAAGGCGGTCGTGCACGACGAAGCCGGACCACACCACTGGCACGATGCCCTGGGTGTCATTGCGGGAACGAACCTGGACTGGGAGTACCTTCTCCGGCGGGCACAACGAGCGCCGAGGCGCGTTCTCTCTCTTTTGACTTACGCCCACTCGGTGGATCTATACGTGCCCAACCGCGTCATAAGAACCTTGTTCAACCAGCTATACAGTAGCTGATCGACTCCCTTCGATTGCCATGAAACGTGAGATTTCTGTAGAGAAGAGCTATCTTGCCGCCCGCGTTCGAAAAGCGCTGGCCGAAGATCCCCGGTTGAACGAGCTGGACATTCAGGTGACGGTGACCGCCGGAAAAGTGTTCCTACTTGGTGAAGTCGCCTCCGAGAAGCGCCGGGAAACGGCGGAGCAGATATCCAGGGAGGTTCTGCCGGAGAGCGTCGGTTTGGTGAACAACCTGACTATAGCGAGTTACAGGGAAACGAGCGAGGAGGAGCATCTTCGATGATTCGAATTGCCGCCGCGGCGGATCTCCATCTTGGTCGGGAGTCTCGAGGCGAATACAGGCCGTTGCTGGCACATGTGCATTTGCGTGCGGATATACTGCTTCTTGCGGGAGATTTGACCCAGCACGGCTCGCCCGAGGAGTTTCGTGTTCTTGCGGGCGAGCTCGAGGATTTAGCCATCCCCGTGGCGGCGGTGTTCGGCAATCACGACTACCACCGGGATCGGCAAGAGGAGAACCGCGCCATTCTTGAAGGGGCGGGTGTCCGCGTAATGGAAGGTGAGTCCCTGGAGATGGAGGTGACCTCCGGTAAGCTGGGGGTCGCCGGAATCAAGGGTTTTTGCGGCGGCTACGCGGGTGCTTGTGGCGCGGAGTTCGGAGAACTCGAAATGAAAGTCTTCATTCGCAAGATCAAGCGCGACGCCGAGAGCCTCGCTGGTGCGCTCGAGAGTATTTCCAATTGCGATGTCAGGGTGGCGATGACTCATTACTCGCCGATCAAGGGTACGCTGATTGGCGAGAAGCTCGAGATCTATCCATTCATGGGATCGTATCTGCTGGCGGAAGTAATAGATGAGGCTGGAGTGGATCTGGCTCTCCACGGTCATGCCCATAAAGGAACGGGTCAAGGTGTTACGCCGGGCGGTGTACCGGTTCGCAATGTAGCCATGCCGGTCATTCGCTCGGGCTATCACCTTTTCTCATTCGATGCCGCGCGGGAGCAAAATCCGCCAAGCAGGGGCTCGCGGCCCAGGTCCTTGGCGGCCCGGTAACGCACTCGCCCGAAACGAAACACTTGCGTGTTCGGCTTTGCCTGGCTATTCGTCCGCCATGTCCGAGAAGAGACGATCCGATGGGCGGGCCGCGGAAAGGATCGATGAGCTTCGGCGCCAGATCCAGCGTCACGACTACCTTTACTATGTCTTGGATCAACCGGAGATATCCGATGCGGAGTATGACCGGTTGTTTCGTGAGCTTCAGAATCTGGAAGCCGACAATCCGGACCTCATCACAGCGGACAGCCCGACGCAGCGTGTGGGAGCGCCGCCGAGTGAGCGATTCGAAAAGGCTCGTCATCTCGCTCCGATGCTCTCACTCCAGAACGCGTTCGACGAGTCCGAGGTCAAGGCGTTCGACCAGAGAGTCAGAAAGTTTCTGGGAATTTCGAGCGAAAAAGGTCTTTCCTACGTCGTTGAGCCGAAGCTCGATGGGCTTGCGTGCTCTTTTCGGTATGAGAGGGGACGATTGGTGCGAGCCACGACTCGGGGAGATGGAGAGACCGGCGAAGTGGTCACCGCGAACGCCCGTACCATGAAGGCCTTGCCTCTCGTCCTGCGGGACCGAGAGCCTCCAAGGCTTCTCGAGGCTCGGGGCGAGGTGCTCATGCACAGGCGTGACTTCGAGGGCCTCAATAAACAAAGGGAGGAGGCCGGGGAACGCGTCTTCGCCAATCCGAGAAACGCGGCGGCCGGCTCATTGCGCCAGCTCGATCCTGGCATAACCGGCAAGCGCCCGCTGGATGTCTTTTTCTACGATCTGGTCGAAGAAGGATGGCCGGAAAGTCGATTCGAGAGCCAGTGGGAAAAGCTCGAGGAGATAAGGTCGATGGGTTTGAAGACGACTCCACTAAGCCGCAGGGTCAATGGCATAGGCGAGGCGCTGACGCAATACCAAGAGCTGCTCGATTCTCGACACGAGGTCAGCTTCGAGATGGATGGAGCGGTCATCAAGCTCGACGATCTCGACCATCAGCGCCGGCTGGGTTCGGTTGCAAGATCACCTCGCTGGGCGCTGGCATTCAAGTTTCCTCCCGAGGAAGCTTTGACGGAGGTCAAGGACATAGCGGTTCAGGTCGGCCGTACCGGCATTCTTACTCCCGTTGCCAAGCTGCGAACTGTCGTTGTAGGCGGCGTTCGAGTGTCCAACGCCAGCCTCCACAACCAGGACGAGATCGATAGAAAGGATGTGCGAATAGGTGACTACGTGTACGTTCATCGTGCCGGCGACGTCATCCCACAGGTGCTTCGTGTGGTTCGGGAAAAGAGGCCGGATCGAGCTCGCCGTTTCCACATGCCGACCTCGTGTCCGCGGTGCGGGGGCGAGGTGGTCAGGGAAAGTGGAGAGGTCGCGCACCGATGCCGAAACGTCTCTTGTCCAGCGCAGCTTCAGGGCAGGCTCGAGCATTTTGCCTCTCGTACCGGCATGGACATAGACGGCCTTGCAGGCAGGACCATTGAGCAGCTCATTGAGAGCGGCCTGGTGCGTGAGCCGGCGGACCTGTATAGGCTGCGGGTCGCCGATCTCGAACGGATGGAGCGCATGGGGGCGAAAAGCGCCTCGAACTTGGTGAACGCCATCGAGCGAAGCAAACGGGTTTCGCTGCGAAAATTCATTCACGCACTTGGAATCCGGCACGTCGGTGAACATGTCGCCGGAGTGCTCGCGCGAAGGTTCGGCTCCGTGCAGGCACTTTTCGACCTGCCGATTGAAGATCTGACATCCGTACGAGAAATAGGCCCGGAGGTAGCGGGATCGGTGCGTTCGTTTTTCGACTCGCCCCAAAACCGGCGGGCGGTCGAAGGCTTGCTCGAAGTGGGAGTAAGCCCAGAGCCCGAGCAAGTCAGTAGAGATACTCCATTCGCGGATAAGACAGTGGTCTTCACAGGTGCCCTCGAAAAAATGACCCGGGATGAGGCGAAGGCGGAGGTGGAAAGAAGGGGGGGACGAGCTTCGGGTACGGTATCGCGAAAAACTGACCTTGTGGTTGCGGGCCCGGGAGCGGGCGGTAAGCTTTCCACGGCCCGCCGTTATGGAATCGAGATCGTGGACGAGGAAACTTTTTTGTCCATGCTTGGAGGTTGATGATGACAAGCGGTACCCACACCGGTGGTGGCGGAGACGGCCGGCGGGCTCACCTTTGGGTCACAGGGCGAGTGCAGGGAGTTTTTTTCCGGGCCCATGCCGCGGAGAAGGCTTTGAGCCTGGGGCTAGCGGGTTGGGTGCGTAACCTTCCCGACGGACGGGTGGAAGCGGTCGCCGAAGGGGCTCCGGAGGCGGTGGAGGAATTCATCGCCTGGTGCCGGCAAGGTCCGCCTGCGTCGCGGGTGGACGACGTCAGCGTCGAATGGCGACAGAGCGCGGGAGATTTGGGGCCATTCAGAGTAGCTTACTAGAAAAAAAACAGGGTCCGAAGGATGGGGCTTCGGACCCTGCGGTGTGTGGGTTCCTTACTCGGGAATCAGGAACCCCTGGGCGAGGAGCGAAGCCGCGGTTGCATGGCGGGGACCGTCTCTCCACTCGACACCCTCTGACCTTACCCGCATTATAAGCAACTGATGTGCCAACGAAGCGATTCCGGGTGGCTGCCAGTAAGAACAGCCGTTTACGCATTTTTAGAGAACTTTGCCGCGGGCTGGGTCGATGCCGGCGGTCCGGAATCGCGACACGGATGTCCGGTATTGTTAGGAATTTGTCATCTTATCGGCATTACGTGTTGTAGGCTTCGTTTGGCGTGTGGTAGATCTCAGAGTGGAGAGCCGAAAATATCTAAAGTATTGCCGCTTGTCCGTTAGACGGCCAATAGGAAGTCCCCGTGCCTCTGCCCACAAACCACCTGATAAAGCCGCAAGAGAGGGTTTTCACCCGCAAGCGACGGAACTACGGAGCCGCGTCGGTGGCGATGGCGATTATCTCTGTAGCAATCCTGGTGCCCGTGTATGCCAGCTTCGTTGGAACGTTGGTGCCGTTTTGCTGGGTCATGTTGCCGGCGGCCTTTTTGGCGGCGATGGTCGTCCCTTGGTTGGTGGCAAGATTGCTGCGTTTTCAGGGACCGCGTCTTTTCGCGGCCGTCAACGTATCCATGGCGTTTCTGCTTTTCGTGGTCTGGGGCGGGCAGACTGACCGGGCGTTGGAAAGGGAAGGTCTGACACCCTTCGTGGCGGTGGCAAAGCTCGTCGGGGCCAATGAGGGTGACCAGCATGCCGTCACCAGCGCTGGAGTGCTGCTGGTGGATGTGCTTCGGTATCTAACCGTCTCGGGTGACAAGCTCGGCGAGGGCGAGGAAGCCGCCGCCGAAAAGAAAGAGGTCGGGGAAGATGAGCCGCGCGTGGAGATCGGAGAGGGAGCCGAAAGATCGGTCCGGCTCCGAGACAGCGAGAGACTCGCGGATGGGCAACGCCGACAGGGGAGATCTGCGGGCGGCGAGGCTGGTCTCTAAATAATCGAACGGCTGACGGGAATCCTGGCCGGCGCCGGCCGTTATTCCGGAAGATGGATGGCGGCAGGTCCGCCTTGCACGACCTCGTGTCGTATGATACGACTCGATGCAAAGATAGGCCTCGGTGTATGCCCGCGAGCGCTCAAAGACGGTCGGAAGCGTCAGGTGCCCGTCGAAGAGTTTGGGGTGCCGTATCGAGCAAGTCTCGAAGGTGCTGTTGGAAGAGCCGGCCGTTAGTTGGGGGCAAGGCGGGGAGGCCGAAAGAGATCACAGAATTATTCGCGGACTAGCGACACCGGGTTACTCGTGTCGATTATTTTTTCACACCGTTCTCTCGAACCTAACGAGCCGACTTGCCGCCATTGGTGGCGAGCGAGGCCCCATGCCGTGGCGGCGGGGGTGCAGCGGCGCGCTGATTCGCGCCCTGACCAAGATATGCCGCCGCTCATACCTCGAGAGACCGCCCGTGCCTTCAATTTCTCAGTTTCATTCGCTCCGAACATTAGCGAGTTTTCGAAAGCGGATTGGGTGGGATGGAGGCCCGGGTTACCGCACCGCGGTACCCCCGAGGGCCGCGGCGTTGGAGTTCAAGACCGATGGGCAACATCCTGGTCATCAATGCCACCAGCTTCGAGACCCGTGTCGCCTTAGTAGAGGACGGCACCATTGCGGAATACTACGCGGAGCGTAAGCGCGAAAAAGGAATAGTCGGCAATATCTACAAAGCCAGAGTCTCGAGGGTGCTACCCGGGATGCAGGCCGCCTTTGTGGATTTGGGGATCGATAAGGCCGGCTTCCTTTACGTAAACGACGTCTCGTACGATCCAAGCTTCAGTGATGAGGTGTACGATCTCGCCGAGGGCGAATGGGGCATTGCTCCGCATTTGGCGGATGAGGATGTAGGCGAGGACATCGAAGCGGCATATGACGGTGAGCCCGAATCGTTGATGTCCGATGACGAGTCTTTCCATCCTCGTCAACAAAGCATTCCGGAACAGGCTGGAGATGAAGAGGTATCGGCGCCGAAGCAGGAGCACCACGATATTGCGGATGCGGCCGGCTCCGGTGCATCTGAAAGCGATGATCTAAACGGGGAAGACCCGGAAAGCGTCCAGTCAGGGGACAATCCGGATGAGGGGGATGAAGAAGACGTTGGCGACGGTGACGGCGATGGAAATGGTGAAGACGCCGGCGACGATGAAACCCGCGCGGATGAGGAGGCGCAGGGTTCCGGGGATGAGAACGATTCCGGCGAGGAAGCAGGCGATGTTGGCGGTGCCGAAGAAGGTGACGATAACAGCGGTGAATCGAACGAAAATACCGGAGAAGACCAAGGGGCTGAAGAGTGTGACGCCGGCAACGGCGGCGGAGGTCTTATAGAGGTAAAGGGCGAGGAGAGTCAGCGCGAGAGCGAATCGCCGCAGGAGCCGAGCGAACGAAGCGAGGCCTGTGATGATGTCGAGCCCAAGGATGAAAACGGGCCTTCCGAGGGCGAGGGCGGCCCGGAAGAGCGCGAGGACAGGCCTAGCCGTCCGCGCCGGCGGGCCAAAAAGCGTAGCCGTACGTACGGACGTGCGGAGCAGGTCGAGGCTCGCAAGGAGCGCGCCCGTAAGGCCGCGAGGCATGCGGAGATACAGGACCTTATAAAAGACCGCGACGAAATAGTCGTTCAAGTAGCCAAGGCTCCGATCGGAAGTAAGGGTGCCCGCGTTACGACCCACGTTTCGCTTCCGGGCAGGCATCTCGTCTTCATGCCGACGGTGGATCATGTGGGCATAAGCAGGCGCATTGTTTCCGATAAGGAGCGGCGGCGGCTAAGGAAGATCATAGAAGAGATAAGGCCGCCCGGCACCGGGTTCATAGTGCGTACCGTGGCGGATGGCGTGGATCGAGACAAGCTCGTGGCTGATGCGCGTTTCCTGCTCCACCTTTGGGCGGACATCAACAAGCGAAAGGAACGGATCAGCGCTCCGGCGCTTCTACATCCCGATCTCGACCTGATTCTCCGCGCCACCCGCGATCTCTTCGGTGAGGAGGTAGAGCGCCTCATCATCGATGATGAGAAGGAGTACCGCCGGGTCCTGGAGTTCATGGAAGTGCACATGCCGTCGCTCAAGGACAAGGTCGAGCACTACAAGGGAAACGAGCCCATCTTCGATGCTTATGGGATAGAGGACGAGATTCGCCGCGCGCAGCAGCGGAAGGTGTGGCTCAAGAGCGGGGGCTACCTGATAGTCGACCAGGCCGAGGCGCTTGCGGCGATAGATGTAAACTCCGGCCGATACATCGGCAAGAAGAGCCTCGAGGAGACGATTACCAAGATCAACATCGAGGCTGCCGAAGAAGTGGTCTATCAGCTTCGCCTTCGAAACATGGGCGGCATAATCATTCTGGACTTCATAGACATGGAAAGCGCCGCCAACAGAGAAAAGGTTTATCGAGCTCTGGAGGAGGCCCTGCGAAAGGACAAGGCCAAGACCAACATTCTCAAGATCAGCGAGTTCGGCCTCGTCGAGATGACTCGCAAGCGGGTGAGGGAGTCCTTGACCAGGATGATGAACGAGCCGTGCCCGTACTGTGATGGTCGGGGCCTTGTCAAGACGGTGACAACCGTAGCGTACGAGGTTTTGCGCGATGTCATGCGAGAGGCCGTGCACAGAAAAGAGGGCACTCTCTTCGTCAACTGCAATCCGGAGGTTTCGGCTCTGCTTACCACCGTCGAGAGAGACGCTCTTCGGTACACCATGGAGCAGACTGGAAAGAAGCTGGTGATGAAGGCCCAGGAGGGTTACCACCGTGAGCAGTACGATTTGTACGCAAAGAGCGACGAGACCGGGGCTTCGGTAATGCTGAGCGGCGGTGTCGCTGGCGGCGAGGAGGAGAAAGCCGCCGAAGCCGCCGGCGGTCGAGCTTCAGCGGGCCAGGCCAAGTCCAGTGCGGAGCAGGGCTCCAAGAGCGGCGGTCGGTCCGCTCCAGCGGGCTCGAGCCGCAGGCGTCGCAGGCGCAGAGGACGTGGCCGAAGAGACAGCGGGCGCGAGGCCGGCGGCAACGGTCGTTCCAAGAGCGACGGTGAAGACAGTGGGACCTCTCGGACCTCGGAAGCCGAGCGATCCGAGGCCGGCGAGCGGGACTAGGCCCTCATGACCAGGGACCAAAGCGGCGGATTCAGCGAGCTGTCGCGCCTCGTCCGCTTCTTGCGGCGCGGCATTTGGGAGCTGGACTACCGTCACTACACGGGCCCGCGAAGAGTTTTGTATCGCCAGCTTCAGGTGCTGATGCTCGCTGTCAGGGGCATGCGCCAGGATGAGATAAGGCTTCGCGCGGCAAGTCTTTCTCTGATCACGTTGCTGTCGGTCGTGCCCTTCTTGGCTGTCGTTTTTTGGGTTTTCCAGGCGCTGGGTGGGGTCGAGGATCTTCGCGCGAAGGTCGAACCGTTCATCTATGAAAACTTGGCCGTGGGCTCCCAGGAGGAGGCGATAGCTTGGCTCAACAGGTTCATAGATCAGGTTCATGCCGGCGCAGTGGGGGGTGTCGGTACCGCCATACTCATCATCGCGGCGATTGGGCTGCTCGGCTCGATGGAGCAGTCTTTCAACAAGATATGGGGCATCAAGCGCGGAAGGCCTCTGCTAAACCGCTTCGTCGTGTACTGGTGCCTAATGACGGTGGGCCCGATTCTCTTGGCGGCTACTTTGGCCGGGACAGCCGCCATTACCGGTTGGCTTCCGCTGGGCGAGGGGATCGGCGCGGCGGCGCTTGGCCTTATTCCAATGGCCATCACCATCGGCTCGTTCACCCTGTTTTACGCGGTCATTCCCAACACGCAAGTTTCGATTCGACACGCGTTGGCCGGTGGCGTGGCTGCGGGCATCTTGTTCGAGATTGCGAAGCTGGCCTATGCCTGGGTAGCGACTAATCTGTTTCAACATCATGCGGTTTACGGCTCGCTCGGGGCCGTGCCGGTATTCATCATCTGGGTGAACATCATCTGGATCGTGATTCTACTAGGCTGTGAGCTTACCTTCGCTCACCAGAACGTGAGCGCCTTTCAGCAGGAAGGACGCGTTAGAGAAGCAGGGCAGCAGTTCAAGGAGATTGTAGCCTCCAGGCTGATGGTCGAGATCGTAGGCGATTACGAGCGCGGCGGCTCTCCCCCTAGCCCCCCGGAACTGTCAAGGCGCCTCTCCGTTCCAATTCGACTCGTCCGCGATATCATGGAGCGACTGATATCGACGGGTCTCCTATTGGAGGTTTCCCGAAACGGTCGCGATAGCGGGCTGGTGCCCGCCAGGTCGCCGTCCGGCATGACGGTTGCCGACGTCATATGGGCAATGCGCATGCGGAGGGGGCTCCCGATCGAGCTATCCCAGGACGATCAGCAGGCTCTGCTGCAGGATGTTCTCGGCAGGGCGGAAGAGGCTGCCGGGGAGATTTACCAGGAATGCTCTCTCTCCAGCTTGGCCGAGAGATCCGGCAGTGAGCGGCAGCCGATGACACCGGGGCGCAAGGGAATGGTCGGCAACGCCGAAAGGCCGTGAGCATCAAAGGCTGTTCCCAAAATCGTTTGCAATTCTGGGATGTTTCGGCTACCGTTGCTCTTGCGCCGGGGCTAGTAGTTGGCCGAGGTAGTACGGCATGGCTCCTCGGACCCGGCACAGGCGTCGCGGGAGAAAGGCATGCTCAAGTCGGACCTAGTGCAGGTATTGGTGGAGGAGCGGAAGGTCACGCAGAAACAGGCGGAGATCGCTGTGGAGACGATCTTCGAGGCTATGCGTGATGCCCTTCGAGGGGGAGAGAACATAGAGATTCGTGGGTTCGGCGCATTTCACGTCAAGGATTACAAGGGGTACCGGGGCCGCAATCCGAAGACGGGCGAGGTCATACCGGTGGAGCCAAAGAAAGGCGTCTTGTTCCGAACCGGAAAAGAGCTTCGCGAGCGGATCAACTCACCAATGCGGGCGGCCGAGGAAGCGGCTGCGAAGGTGCTCGATGAGGACACTCCGGTCAGGCCCGATCTTCGAATCGTCTCGGGCGACGATTGAGAATCAGGAAAAGGCCGTCATCCAATAAGCGGCCGCGGCGTGACTATCCTCGCCCCAGGATCTCCCGGCTAAGCGGGGCATCGGTCGTCTCCCTCCTCATGGCCCTCACCTCCATCTTCAGCGGCCAGTAATCGGGCCTCAAGTCGCGGGCTATTGCGAGGGTCTCGGCGGCCGAGCTTAGGTCTCCTGATTGACGCTGTGCTCGCGCAAGGCCGACTAGGCGCTCCAGCTTCTCCCAAGTAGCGTTCTCTTCGGTGAGGGAGAGAGCGTGTTGCCAGGCCTTTGTCGCGATTTCGGGAAAACCGGCGTCAAGACCGGTTTCGGCCAGCCTCGCCCAGCCGTGCCCGTCGTCCAGCTCATCCGCGATCCGGCGAGCTTTCTTCAGTGCGTGCATGGTTTCGGGTTTCTCGTTCTCCAGTGATGCGGTTGTTCGAGTCTCGAGTAGCCAACGCTCGAACCGGTCATCCAGCGTGGCATCACCCGTCGATTCAAGGCCTCGGTACACCTCGAGGGCCTCTAGATCCTGGTCTCTTTCCATGAGTTCTATAGCCAAGAAGCGGCGAGCCTGCGCCGAGCCGGTCGTTGCGACCCACTGACGGGAGACGTTACCTCGCAAGCGATGGAAGGGCGAGGGCAGATTGGCGACTACTTCAGCGAACTGCTCGTCGGTCGCTAAAGGTTCTCCACCTGTCAGCCGAGTTATCAGAAGATCCGCTTCATCCGGGTCGAGCCTTCGCTGGTCGGCCTCGTGTACCAGGCTGCTCATCGCGCGAGCGAAAACTCCACGAGGTGCCTGGAAATCCAATATCGGTCGATGATCCCGGTGGATGCGGCCGCCTCTTGCGAGCTCTCGCAGCCCTCGGTCGTCGAGCACATTGCGGGTGAAGACTCCAAGAGCCGAGCTTATGGATAGATGGCGTTCCAGATCATCGCGGACGACGGGGTTCGACCCCAAGATCGACTCGATTCTCGCGGCATCGTACGGAACGGGATTCTCGCTTCCTATGAGAGCGAAGTCACGCCCCGCCCCCGTGTGGAATAGCCTGGTGTACGGAAAGGCCTCGGTAAATGTTCGCAAGATTGTCTTGACCGCGTCGTCCGTCATTTCGTAGTCGTGGAACCATTGGACGACCATGCCGGCTTCGGTGAGGCTCGAGCGCATCAGCTCGAACGACTCCAGGGTGAAAAGGCTTGCGTTGCCCGCCACCCAAGGGTTGGAAGGCACGCTTATTATGAGGTCGAAGCGCTCTCGAGAAAGTCCCATGTAGGCCTTGGCATCTTCGATTACGAGATCGAGCCTCGCATCTTGCAGGACGTCTCTTGTGAACGGCGAGAAGAACTTCGCGGCCGCGACGACCTGCGGAGAAAGCTCGACAGTCGTGAGCGTTACCTGTTCGTGCGCCAGAATAGCAGCGCTGGTGGCGCCGCTGCCCAGCCCCACGAGCAGGACCCTGTCCGGGGCTGGGTGAAGCAGCATAGGAATGTGACCTACACCGATTTGAGTCGGCATGTCGCCTTCGCTGCTGGCGTCCGGCTTGCCGTTTACCTGTAACGTCAGGTGCTCTCTATGGTCCAAAACCGCGACCGAGTCCTCGGCGCCATCCTTGTAGTAGAGGATGTCCGTGCTCGAGGCCACCCAGGCGCGGAACTGTCCATAGCTCTCGAAACCCGAAGGCAGGGTGCGAAACATGCCTCTCGAAAGGATGTGGTGATCGAGGCGTGGACCTGCGTGGAGCAGTGCTCCGAACAAGAAAAGGAGCGCCGCGATGCCGGCATGAGCCGGGCTCATCCAACGGCCACCGGCTCGCCTCTCGGCTCTGGCCCGCATTCGTTCGGCGCCGGTAAGGCAAAGAACTCCGGCGGCCATGTTCAGGGCCGCCGCGAAGGCGATGGTCCCGTGTAGACCAAGCAGGGGGAACAGGAGGTGAGCCGCGATGATGGTGCCGACCAGCGTTCCTCCCGTGTTGAACGCGTAGGCTTTGCCCACTCCACCGCCCAGGGTCGCGATGGAGCGGGCCGACAGGCGCGCGGCAAGAGGAAACGTCGCCCCGAGGAGGATCGTCGGAACGAGCATTACCGACACGCAGACGAGAAATCCTACGGCTAGAAACTGGGGATATGCTTCAGGCTCGCGAGGGATTCCGGATGCAAGCGTCACATAGAAGTACGATAGGCGATTGTACAACGGCACCAAGGCCAGGACGATGAAGGCGACGGCGACCTCGAATCCGCCGAACACGGCCAGGCCTCCTCTCGCCAGCGGTCGCACCGAGGCCACCAGCGCGGAGCCTATGGCGATGCCTAGAATAAAGGCGGCCACCATCACGGTGAAGGCGTATGTGGATCCTCCAAGCACGAGAGTAAGGAGGCGGATCCAACTCACCTCGTAGATCATGGATGCGGCTCCCGAGGCGGCGGTCGCCATGAGGGCCGCCGTAGCCACCCATTTAGGCAAGGTGGACTCCGTGGGTGGCGGCTCCAGGTCCACCTCGACCTCCTCCTCCCATCCCGCCGGCGGGCAGGCCGAGGCTCCGTCGAGCCGGCGGCTGATTTGCAGCGCACGCAGGCCTACCGCCGCGTTTATCGCCGCCGCCAGCCAAAACGTTCCATGCAATCCGAGCCAGGGGATGAGCAGGAAGCCGGCTGCCAGAGTCCCGGCGACCGCCCCGAATGCATTGACGAAGTAGAGGCGCCCCACGCCCGCGCCTACTTGATTCAGGTTCCTTACGTAGAAGCGAGTCGCGGCAGGCAGTGTGCCGCCCATGAGAATGGAGGGCCCGGCGAGAATCGCAACAGCGAGAAATGCCCTCAGGACATGCCGGAGAAGAGGCACATCCGAAACCGGACCGGCGAGAGCCAGGTAGAGAGGACCAAGCAGATCCATTGCCAGAGGGAAAACGAAGCAAAGAGCGGCCACCAGAAGCTCCAGACGGCCGTAGAGCCTCAAGGGGCGATCCGTTCGGTCGGCTCTTCTTCCGATTATCGCGGCGCCCGCGGCTAGGCCTCCCATAAACGTCGCGAGAACGATGGTGTAGGCCGGTGCCGTCGCTCCAAGAAACTTGGTCAGATACCTCGCCCAGGAGACCTGATATGCGAGCGCGCAGAACCCGGACAGGAACAGGCAAGCCGGAAGAATCCAGCGAATCGCGGGCAACGGGCGTTGTGTCGGTGCCGACATCGTCGGCAGCATAACCCGAGTTGGTCATCATTTGCCCGCGTGGCGGCTATATCGATGGATCCGGTTGCTGAGACTAAGGTATGATTCATATCTAGATCGTAGAGAAAGCCGGTCACCACCCGTAACTCGAAGAGAGTAGGGGGCAGTCATGCAGCTAGTAAATAGGATATTCTTTTTTCGCGGCAACTCGGCTCCGACCCAGCTACCAGGAGTCCCGCCGAGGTGTGTGGTCATGGCGTTGGCCGCCGTATTGATGTTGGGCCTAGGCTGTGGAGATGAAACCAATGGCCCGTCTGGTGGCGAGCAAGGATGCCTTGTGAACGCCGACTGCGATTCAGGATACAGGTGTGAGGGCGGCGTGTGCGTTCCCGAGTCATCCTCGGGGTGCACGGAGAACAGCGACTGCGAGCCCGGCTACAGATGCGAAGGCGGCGTTTGCGTGCCGGAGGAGCTGCTGGACGAGTGCGTCGGTGATGACTGCTGCGGCGAAAATGCGTACTGCCAGACGACCGAGGAAGGCTCTGTTTGCGTATGCGAGGAAAACTACGAGCGACGCGGCGACGAGTGTGTTCCGAAGTCTCGGGTGGCGGACTGCACCAACACCAAGCCGGACAACTCTTCGTGGACCCCCGAGTACATCGGAGGGAAGATCTCTCAAACTTGGGACGGCGATGCGTTCGTTCCTCCGGCCGATACTTGCGAGTGGGAGTGTAATCCCGGCTATCACGAGCATCAGGAGGGGGGCTCAATCAAGTGTTCCGAGTGTTTCGAGGACGAGCATTGCAGCTCTCCGACGCCGTACTGCTCGTCGGAGACGCGCGAATGCGTGGAGTGCGATGACGACCAGCACTGCGGCTCCGGCGAGGTGTGCGCGAAGAATGCCTGCGCCGAAAACCCGCGCACTTTCACTTGCAGCTCATTCCCGGGGTCGGGAGCGGAATGGAACACCGTCTCGGAGTATCAGCAGGAATGGAATCACGACACCCAGACCTGGGAGCCCGAGGACAGCGAGACCGAGTACAACGAAGAGCCGGATGATCAGTCCTGCAGATACACGTGTATCGACGGGTACTGGTACAACGGAGAGGAGTGCGAGGAGCGGCCGGTTTGCAGCACCGGCGACAAGCTGGATGACGGTGGATTCTTCGGAGGTACGGACGTCACGGCCGAGGATCTCTTGAACGCAATGGGCATTTGCCAGGTCTATCAACAAGGCGTGAACGATTGGGGGATCGTGCAAGGCAGTGCCAAGCTCACCAGAGCCGATGGTAGCGGTAGTCCGAACGCGCGGCAGTACGGAGTGAAGACTCAGTTCGGCACCGACGCCTCGAACAAGCCGATCTTCGGGAACAACTTCGCGCTTCTGTCCAGCGGCAGGGCGAGAGACGCTCATGATTCCTCCCCCACCGAGGACCACAGCTACTCCCACACGCTCTTCCCCGGTAGTGCTCCAGACGATTTCACGGCACCTCATGGCAACAGGCTGCCGAGAACGAGGGAGGACTGCCCGCAAGGCATGGGCATCTACGATGACGCCAAACTGAGCGTGGAGCTCAAGGTTCCACCTTTCGCGCACGGCTTCTCGTTTGATTTCAGATTCTTCTCGCAGGAGTACATGGACTACACTTGCACCGACTTCAACGACTTCTTCATAACCATGCTCGATACGGTGTGGACCCCCCAGGCGGGCCAGGAGCCCATCCCGGAGGACAAGAACATAAGCTTCGATGCCGCGGGCAACTACATAAGCGTCAACTCGGAACAGTTCTTCACGGTCTGCGAACCAAAGACATGTGAAGCGGGTGATTTAACCGTGGACTACGACTGCCCCGAAGGCTTGGGTGCGCTTTCGGGCACGGGGTATGACCCCGAGAATGCGGGGGCTACCACGTGGCTGACTACTACCGCGCCGGTTGCTCCCGGCGAGACCATCAAGCTTCGGTTCATAATCTGGGATACTAGTGACCCGAACTACGATTCCCTCGTGATTCTCGACAACTTCCGCTGGCATGCACAGCAGGCGGAAAGCGGACCGATTACCCAGCCCGTTGCGCCTTGAGTCGTTGGTCTTCTTCCGATTCAGGTTGGCACCTTGATCGAGAAGATTGTGGTCGAGGTATAATGTGGTGATGTCGATGCCTGGCCGAAGAACAACCGTCATGTGGGCGCGGTCCACGAGTGCGCTGATTTCGGCGGTGTGGCTGCTACTGATAGCCGGGGTTGTCCTTGCGGCTGGCTGCGCGGAAGATGAATCCCCCGAAAGCCGGTTTTGCGTGGAGAACGCCGACTGCGATTCAGGCTACGTATGTCGAGGGGGCGTCTGCGTGCAGGCCGAATGCGTCGAAGACAGCGACTGCAAGCAGGGGTTCGCGTGCGACAGAGGAGTCTGCGTTTCCGAGCGGCTGCAGGAATGCATCGATGACGACTGCTGCGTTGAGAACGCATACTGCCGTACCACGGGAGAAGGTTCATTTTGTGTGTGCAAAGAGAACTATCAGCTCCATGATGGGGAGTGTGTTCCAGGGACGAGAACGGTCGAGTGCGCCAATACGAAGCCGGAAAACTCTTCATGGAAGCCCGACTATGAAGGCGGCGAGATCACGCAAACATGGGACGGCGAAGCGTTCGTTCCTTCACCCGACACATGTGAATGGGAATGTTATGCCGGCTACCACGAGCATCATGATGGAAGCACGATAGAGTGCTTGGAGTGCATGGAGGATGAGCACTGCGAGCCCCCGGTGCCGTACTGCGCGGTTGAAATGAATGCTTGTGTCGAGTGTGAACAGGACAGTCACTGCTTGTCCGGTCAGGTGTGCTACTCGGACGTATGTGAAGATATCCCCCGGACGTTTACCTGCAGCCCGCTTCCCGGAGAAGGCGCCGAGTGGAATACGGTCTCGGAGTACGAGCAGGAATGGGACCCCGAATCACGTAGCTGGGATCCCGAAGACAGCGAGACCCGCTACAACGAGATCGCGGACGATCAGTCCTGCAGGTACAGATGCATCGAAGGGTACCGGTACAACGGAGAGGAGTGCGAGGAGCGGCCTGTTTGCAGTACGGGCGACCATCTCGGCGCATCGGTCACCGCCGAGGATCTGCTGGCCGCCATGGGAATATGCGATTTCCACGAGCCTGGTGAGACGAGCTGGGGGATTGTGCCTGGAAGCGCCGTGCTTGGAAGAGCCAACTGGCCTTCCGACAGAGACGAGCCCAGCTATCGGCAGTATGGAGTGAAAACTCAGTTTGGGACCGATGACTCGAATCTGCCGATCTTTGGAGAGAACCTGGCAATCATCTCGAGCGGAAGGGCGAGGGACGCAAAGGATTGGCCGTACCCGACGATAGACGACAGCTATGAGTACACGCGCGATGTGCCCGGCAACCCACCCGCTGACTTCGTGGCGGCTCACGATGGGAGCCTGCCCGTTACGAGAGAAGGCTGCCCGGGGGGGTCGGGTGTCTTCGATTCCGTGAACTTGAAAGTGAAGATCAGGGTCCCCCCCTTTGCACGCGGCTTCTCTTTTGATTTCAGATTCTTCTCCCAGGAGTATGCGGGATATACGTGCAGCGACTTCAATGACTTTTTCATTACCATGCTCGATACGACATGGGTTCCTCCAGAGGGAGAGGAGCCGATCCCCGCGGACAAGAACATAAGCTTCGATGCCGCGGGCAACTACATCAGTGTGAACTCCGACCAGTTCTTCACGGTCTGTGTACCCAAGGGTTGTGATGAAAGCGGCGTGGAGTACGAGTGCCCGGATGGAACCGATGCACTCGCGGACACGGGATACCCTTCCTGGAGGGCCGGCGCGACCTCATGGCTCACTACGACCGCGCCGGTCGTTCCCGGGGAAACCATCACCTTGCGGTTCATAGTATGGGACACTAGTGACCCGCTGCTCGATTCGCTGGTTCTTCTCGATAACTTCAGGTGGCACGCCCAGCAAGCAGCCGGTCCGGTTACCCAGCCGGTGGCACCCTAAACCCGAAAGTCGTGATTCTGGATGGGGGCATTCACATGCTCTGCGATGCGTTCGTCCGGGCGGACCAGTGAGCGGGGTGGGGCCGATGACTCAGTCGGTGTGTGTGCCACGCCCGCGAGACATCGGTCCCGAATCATGAACTCCGGTTCAGCCGCGTGCTTTGCCGGCCTTCGCTGAAGACTTCTTCGTCGTCTTTTTCTTGGCTGCCGAGGCCGCGGCCTTCTTTTGCCGCGCAAGACGATCGAGTCTCCTCGATAGACGGTCGAGGTCTCGAGCCAGCGAGGCTACCTGCTCCTGGCTTGCCACTCCCGTCATCTTCAGTACGGTGGACTGAAGCTCCTGGAATCTGCGTTCAGCATCGTCGAGCAGGGCTTCGGCCCGGGTTCGGGTCTCGCTCTCGACCGAGCGGGCGCGATCGAAAAGATCCTCTACCGGGAGCTTGCTTTTCAGCGTATCTGCTGGGATTCGCTCCCTCAGGGATTCTAACTCCCGGTTGCCGCGATTACGTAGGTCCTCGAAAAAGGACTGCGCTTGCTCCTCAACTGCTTGAATCGTGTCCTTGCCCTTCTCGATTCCATTTCGTAGAAACGCTGTCCGGTTACTCGTGTTCTCCATGGCTTCCCTCCTGATGTCTTCAAGGTTTTTTGCGTTGTCGTCGCTCTTCATGACGCAGTGCGCAAAATAACGCTTTGCGTCATAATGTCAAGCGTCATCCAGCGGGATTATGACGATTGCCGTCGAGGGTGTCGCAAAACCCCGAAGTCATAATGCCTCCCCGTACCGGTACGAGTCCCTTTTGGGTGCGTGCCGAATCGAATAGGCTCGAATAGGCGAATAGGCGGCGAATAGGTCGAATAGGTGCCCCGAATAGGTGCCCCCGAATAGGTGCCCGAATAGGCCGAATAGGTGCCTGCCCGAATAGGTGCCAGGCGAATGGAGGGCGGGCGAATGGAGGCGGCCGGGGGACGGCTACGGCGTCTTTCGCCGGGGCGACGGTATTTCGGTGTCCAAGAGGGTTTTGCGGGACCGTCTGTTGGAGTAATCCGCGCAGTTCCATCGATTGACGAAGGCTGATGCGTCATACTATGCGCTTTGAAACCGCTGCCTCACGGAGGAGACGATGCACGACCATTTGCTGAACGATTCTCAAAGAAGCCTGCGCGAGGAAGTGCGCGAGCTGGTCCGCTGGGTACCCCGAGATCTCATCCTTGCAATGGACAAGGATGAGGTTCGCTTTCCAAAGGAGTTTCTCCAGGAAGCCGGCCGGCGAAACTTGCTGGGCTGCCGATACCCCAGCAGGTGGGGCGGGCGCGACATGGATTGGGTCACGACATGCATGGTCATGGAGGAGGTCGGCACGCTGGGATACATATTCGCCTGCGTGTTCGGAGTGGGGGCCGAGCTCGTCTGTGACGCGATAATGCTACACGGCAACGACCGGCAGAAGGAGCGGTATGTCAGGCCGCTGTTGCGAGGAGAAATTTTTGCCGCCGAGTGCTTGACCGAGCCGAGGGGAGGCTCCGACTTTTTCGGGACGACCACGGTCGCAAAGGATGGTGGAGACCATCTGGTCTTGAACGGCCAGAAGCGGTTCATCGTGGGTGGCGAAGGCGCCGACTTCTTCCTGGTTTATGCCCGCACCAATCCCGATCCGGACGTCGATCCCCGCCAGGCAATCACGGCGCTGATCGTCGATCGGGAAGCCGGAGTGGATGTCTCCTACCATTACGGTTTGATGGGTTGCCGCGGGGGCGGAACCGCTCGGCTGGTCTTCAGGGATGTCAAGGTGCCGAAGGAGAACATCCTGGGGCGGCTGCACGGCGGCGCCGCGGTCTTCGACACGATGATGATCCCCGAGCGACTAGGTACCGCCGCGATGACCATTGGCTCTCCTCGCGCCGCTCTGGAGGTGGCAGGCCGTTACACCTCTCGACGCAAGGCCTTTGGAAAGCGCATCAATCGCTTCCAGGGAGTCAGCTTTCAGATCGCGGAGGCCTCGATGCTGCTGGATGCGGCCCAGGCCATGGTCTATACGACCGCGCGTGCTGTAGACGCCGGTTTGCCGCCGGGCCCGACGCGACGTCTGATAAGTCAGACCAAGCGCTTTGTTACCGAGAGCTGCCAAAAGGTTGCCAATAACGCCATGCAAGTCATGGGAGGCATCGGCTATACCAATGTCTATCCCATAGAGAGGATCTGCCGGGATCTTCGGCTGGCTTCGATTTGGACCGGAACTAATGAGGTGATGAACGCCATTGTTGCTCATGAGTGGTACAGTGAGATGGCTGCCTTGCCTGAAGCCGGTTTCATCAGGGACGTGGAGGCCGATGCCGAGGAGGCGGGTGCGGAGGAGGAAAAGATATTTGAATAGCGGGCTTATGGTTCAAGGCTCTCGAATTCAGTCGGGGCATCTTCTGGGAAAAGAAGCATGAACACTGTCGGCCGAACTGGTTTTGGAAATAGCGGTGACCCGAGCATGCAAGGGCAAGCGGTGCAGCTTGAAGACGACTTGTGCCTGCTCTCGGGCACCAGGCTAGCCTCGTTGATTCGCTCCGGCCGGGTGACCGCGCGCGAAGTGCTGGAAAGGCACATAGAGCAAATAGAGCGCGTGAACCCTGTCATAAACGCGCTCGTTCATGACAGGTTCGAGCATGCGCGCCGGGAAGCCGACGAGGCCGATGCGAGGGTGCGACAGACGGCCCCCGAAGATCTGCCGCTTTTGTTTGGAGTGCCTTGCTCCATCAAGGAGGCTTTTTCGCTGTCGGGTATGCCGAACACCTCGGGGTTGATGGCTCGGCGGGGGATAACGGCCGAGCGAGACGCAACCGTGGTGAAGCGGCTTCGCGAAGGGGGAGCAATTCCGGTGGGCGTAACCAACGTCTCCGAGCTGTGCATGTGGATGGAGTCGAGTAATCGCGTGTATGGGAGGACAAACAATCCGTACGATCCAAGAAGAATGGTAGGCGGAAGCTCCGGAGGAGAGGGAGCGCTCATAGCGACGGGAGCGGTTCCCTTCGGGTTGGGATCGGATATAGGCGGCTCTATAAGGATGCCGGCTTTTTTCAACGGGGTGTTTGGGCACAAGCCGACAGGGGGGCTGGTGCCTTCAACCGGTCAGTTTCCAATTTCTCATGGCGACGCTTTGCACATGCTTACCAGCGGTCCTCTGGCTCGTAGAGCCGAGGATTTATGGCCCTTGCTCGAGCTGATGGCCGGCCCTGACGGGCAGGACCAAGCGTGCCGGGATTTTCTGCTGGGAGACCCTTCATCCGTGGATTTACGGAACATCGTTGTCTTGGATGTGCCGAATGACGGGAAGAGGCCGGTGGCGTCCTCTCTGGAGAGAGCTCAACAGAGGGCCTCGAGCTGGCTTTCCGCGGCGGGGGCGGCGGTTCACAAGACCAAGCTCCCTCGTATGGCCAGGGCCGTCGAGATCTGGAGTGCGCGCCTCAATCGTTCGGGTGGTGATTCTTTCGCATGCCTCCTTGGCAGCGGGAAAGAAGACCGCTCGGTCGGACTTCTGGCGCGCTGGCTCCTCCGGCGCTCTCCTCACACCTTGCCCGCGATTCTTCTTGCCTACCTGGAGGGCATTCAGAGCCTAACGCCCGAAAGATCGAGAAAGGCACTCCGCGAAGGGGAGATCTTGAAAGAAGAGGTTCTGGGAGAGCTGGGATCCGACGGGGTGATGCTGTACCCATCCTTCGCCCGTCCGGCTCCTCTCCACTATGTTCCCATGCTGCGGCCCTTCGAGTTTCGCTATACGGCAATCTTCAATGTGCTGGAGCTTCCCGTAACTCAAGTTCCGCTGGGGCTCGACGAGCGAGGAGTGCCGCTGGGCGTGCAGGTGGTGGCGGCGCCGGGCAACGACCATCTGACCATAGCCGTTGCCATGGAGCTGGAGCGGGCGTTTGGTGGATGGAGGCCCCCGGCTCGCTGGTTCGGCGATTCTACTTGAGCCAGTCTCCAGGCCCCGGCCCCAACACGAAGCTAAGCTTTTTGGCCTCGATCAGGTCGGCGTGCCGCAGCAAGGGCGTGTCTAGGGGTTGGCCGTCCAGCTCCACGGATTGAACATAGTAATAGCCTTCCTCGGCGCCTTCGGCCTCGATCACCAAGGTTCCATTCTCCGTGTCGATCTCCACCCTTGGGAACCGCGGAGAGCTCAATATGTATAGGTCCGTACCCGCGAACGGGTAGAAGCCCAAAGCGGAAAACAGATACCACGCCGACATGGTTCCGCCGTCGTCGTTGCCCGGCAGACCATCGGGGGTGTCATCATAGAATGTGTCGGCCGCCCACCTGGCCCAACGCTGAGTCAGGTGAGGATGGCCCATCCGCGAGAAGTAGAAAGGCGTGTGTAGGGGCGGCTGGTTGGCGTGCCAGTAGTATGGTTGCTCGAGGTGTCTTCCAAGAGGATCGTCTGGGCAGTGTTCTTCCCAGATTCTCTTCGCCTCCTCGAAGAAAAAAGTGAGCTTTTCGAGAAATGCTTCTTCCCCGCCGAGCAGCTCCACCAAACCGTCCGAATCATGCGCCGCCCACAGGCTGTGCCAAGCGTTTGCTTCCACGAAATCTCGGGTAAAGCCTGTCGGATCGAAGTCTTCATCCGACCAGCTACCGTCCGATAGCCTCCCCCGGATGAAGTTGCTTTCGGGATCGTGAAGCGCCTTGTAGCTATCGGCACGTTCTTCGAGGTAGTCGGCGTCATCTTCGTAGCCGAGGTTGCGTGCCAGAAGGGCCAAAACGTAATCATTGTATGCGTACTCCAGAGTGACCGATACGGACCCGCTTCGCTCGGCCGGGACGTAGCCGTACTCCATGTAGTCTTCCACTCTGTTTCGTCCGCCACGGCCGCCCTCGGGGGCCTGCTTGTCCATGGCCGCGGCCCGCAGAATCGCATAGGCGTCTTCGGCATCGAAGTCCCGCACTCCACGCAACCAGGCGTCCGCTAGCACTATCTCGGAGCTTGCGCCGAGCATTGTCCCGGTATCGCCTGTTGCCACGGGCCATCTAGGGAAAAAGCCGCCGGCTCTTGCGAACTCGTGCAGTGAGCGAACGGCGTCTAGAGCGCGGTCCGGCGTAAAAAGGGCGTAGAAGGGATGCAGGGTCCGGTAGGTATCCCAAAGAGACATGTCCGTGACATGCCTATAGTCGTGAGCCTTGCGTATCTCGTCATCGGGTCCGCGCCACTTACCATCAACGTCGTTCATGATGGTGGGCATCAGATAACTCTTGTAGATAGCGGAGTAAAAAATCCGCAGCTCACGTTCGGAAGCTCCCTCCAATCTGGCCCTCTCGAGTATCTCACGCCAAGCAGACTCGGTACTCTTCTTCGTGGAGTCGAAATCGAACTTCGGCATCTCGGTCGAGCGGTTGTTTGCGGCTCCCTCGATTGAAACGAATGAGACGCCGACCTGAATCTCGACGACCGGATTCTGCTCGAGGTCGTATGCCAGCACCAGACCCACGCCTTCGCCTTCAACCTCGAGCCCCTCGGCGGGCTCTTCATCCCTCGTCCAGGTCTTGACCAGATCTATGTCCTGCTTGCTCTGGATATCGAAGAACACGTCGTATCCTCCGAACGACCTGGACATGTCCCCTACGCTGCGCAAACGACCCTGTACTCGTCCTTCCGAAAGATCGACTACCGCCTCCGCGTCCTCGACCTTGCCGGAATCCAGGTGTTTGTCCAGGTCGATTACGACATGTGCTCTCTCGGCGTCTTCCGGGAAAGTGTATCGGTGGTGCGCCGCTCTGGTCGTGGCCGTAAGCTCGACCCGTACTTGGTCTCGGTCAAGTGTTACGGCGTAGTATCCCGGCGATGCCGTCTCCGTCTTTTTCGAGAAAAAAGACTCGTAGCCCGAAGGGCGGGTGCGCTCTTCATCGAAATCGACCATCGGCATCATAGAAAGCACGCCGTAGTCGGTAGCACCTGTCCCGTGTAGATGTAGGTGAGAGAAACCCTGAATGTGATCGTCGCCATACCAATAGCCGGAGTAGTGAAGGAAGCGAACGGTCCCGTAGGGGCCCTTGGTGTCCGGCCCGACCTTTACTAGGCCCTGCGGAGCCGCCGCTCCAGGGAACGCGCTGCCCACACCGAAGCCCCAGCCGCCGCTACCTATGAATGGGTCGGTCCAGTCCATGGGATCCATGATCTCGGTGTCTTCGGCGGGGCCAGAGCAGGCCAGCATGAAAAAGGCTATAAATAGCGGAGGGAAAAGAGCCGTCGAGTCGATACTTGTTCGCATGGTGCATCTCATGCAGCTACTCATAGCATTGGTCGCGACCAATGCGCGACTCGAACTCGGAGGATAGGGTGCTTGACACAGCTTTCGAAGGCGGATATTTACTCGCCATTCGATAAATAGCGCCGATTTGAGAGCACAGCTTGCGGGCGCTCAACAAATACAGCTAAAGCGGGCTTCCATCGTGCCCGCGGGAGAATAAGGAGCGGGCATGACCCGGGAAGACTCGATCGAGTACCTTCCGCGGAGCGGATTCGTGGCGGCGGCGTCGATTAGCGACGCGGAGTGGCTGGCGATGTGCTTCTTCCCCCGCGACGTATGTGCTCACGACCGCGCCTCCGGTTCGAGAGGTCAGCGGGAAACTGCCGCCGTACAAGCCTTGTTCAGGACGGCCTTGACCCGACTGCACGAGGTACTGAAAGGGGTGGGTTCAGTGGATGAGACTCGATGCCTGGAGCGTATTCCAAGCGACCCCCTGCTGGGAGTGAACAGATGATTGCGCGGAAACTCGAACGGCTATTGAACGAGAGAATCGTATTGCTGGATGGCGGTATGGGCACGATGATTCAGTCGGCTAATCTTACGGAGGCCGACTACAGAGGTGCCCGTTTCGCGGATCATGGTCAGGAGCTTCTCGGAGCTAATGATCTATTGACTCTGACCAGGCCCGAGTTGATATCGGACATACATCGAGCGTACCTGAACGCCGGCGCCGACATTATCGAAACCAATACATTCAACTCAAATAAGATCTCTTTGGTAGACTACGGTCTTTCCGGTCTTGCATATGAGCTGAATCGAGAAGGAGCCGCTCTGGCCCGGCGGGCGGTCGATGGCACCGGCGGTGCCCGCTTTGTGTGTGGAGTGTTGGGGCCCACGACGAAGACGGCCTCCCTGTCCTCGGATTTCGATGATCCCAGTCGCCGTGATGTCGACTTCGACATGCTCGCCGAGGCTTATCGGGAGGCGGTGGAGGGTCTTCTGGACGGCGGCTCGGACCTCCTGATGATAGAAACTGTTGTCGATACTCTGAACTGCAAGGCGGGTATAGCCGCGACACTAGATGCCTTCGAGGAGCGTGGAATTAACGTTCCGCTGTTCATTTCGGCCTCCATCTCAGGTCCTAGCGGACGCACCTTGTCGGGGCAAACGGTCGAGGCGTTTTGGAACTCGGTTCGTCACGCCAGGCCGCTGGCAATTGGGCTCAACTGCGCACTTGGGCCCGAGCAACTGCGGCAGCACATAGCAGAGCTGGGTAGTTTTGCGAATGTGTTCGTCTCCTGTCATCCGAACGCGGGTTTGCCGAACGCCATGGGCGGCTATGACCTCGCGCCGGCGGATATGGCACGTCACATAGAGGAGTGGGCACGTGCCGGGCTCATCAACATCGTTGGGGGATGCTGTGGGACGACACCGGAGCATATAGAGGCTGTCGCCGAAGCGGCTCGCGGAGTAGAGCCGCGGCGGCCTCCAGACGTGAAGAGCGCTTGCAGACTGTCCGGCCTCGAGGCGCTCAATATTGGAGATGACACGGATTTCGTCAGCATAGGTGAGCGCGCCAATGTATCGGGTTCAAGCCGTTTCAAGAAATTGATTCTAGAACAACGTTACGAAGAGGCTTTGGAGGTGGCTCGAAAGCAGGTGGAGAATGGAGCTCGAGTCATCGATGTCAATATGGACGACGCATCCATCGACGGTGTTGCCGCGATGACCAAATTCTTGAATTTAGTGTCGGTCGAGCCTGATGCCGCACGTGTACCAGTAGTGGTCGACTCCTCCAGCTGGGACATAATCGAAGCCGGACTGAAGTGCATACAAGGCAAGGCGTTCGTCAACTCCATAAGCTTGAAAGAGGGTGAAGCCTCCTTTGTCGAGCGTGCGAGGCGCGCGAGAAGGTACGGTGCCGCTGTTTTGGTGATGGCCTTCGATGAGCAAGGTCAGGCCGATACGCTCTCGCGTCGCGTGGATATCTGCGAGAGATCCTATCGACTACTCACCGAGAAAGCCGGATTCGATGCGGAAGACGTCGCTTTCGACCCGAATGTCTTCGCCGTAGGAACCGGCATGGCGGAACATGACAGGTACGGTGTGGATTTCCTCGAGGCGGTTCGAGAACTTCGAAAGGTCTGTCCCGACGCCCAGGTTAGCGGGGGCGTGAGCAACGTCTCCTTCGCATTTCGCGGTAATACCAAGGTTCGAAGCGCCATCAACTCGGTATTCCTTCACCATGCGGTAGAGGCCGGGATGACCATGGGTATCGTTAATCCCACAGAGCTGACTCCGTACGAGAGAATCGCGCCAGACCTGCGGGAACTAGTCGAAGACGTCGTTCTTGCCGGTCGAAGCAATGCCGTGGAGCGTTTGCTCAATTGGCTTTCCAAGAACTGCACCAATGAGAATATCGGCGTTTCGAAGAAGAAAACGGAAAGCGATAGTTGGAGAGATCTTCCAGTTGGGAAGCGCCTCCGGCATGCATTGATACACGGTATAAGCGAGCGAATCGAGGAAGATGTGGAAGAAGCTCGTTTATCGACTGAAGATCCATTCAACGTGATTTCCGGCCCTTTGCTCGAGGGGATGAGCGTTGTCGGCGACGCCTTTGAGTCAGGCAAAATGTTTCTGCCCCAGATCATGAAGTCCGCGCGCGTCATGAAGAAGGCGATAGCCCGTCTTTCACCTTATATGGAAAAAGATGTGGGACGCGCCAGTGGTAAAGGAAAAGTACTGCTGGCCACGGTCAAAGGCGATGTTCACGATATAGGAAAAAGCATTGTAGGCGTGGTTCTTCAGTGTAACGGCTTTGAAGTTCTGGACCTGGGTGTAATGGTGCCGGCCGATAGCATTGTCGAAACCGCTATCCGGGAACAGGTGGACGCCATAGGAGTGTCGGGGCTGATTATGCCTTCGTTGCAGGAGATGATAAACGTGGCTGACCTTCTAGAGGAGAAGAGCCAGGAGATACCTCTTCTGATAGGAGGCGCAACGACCTCACTGCTGCATACGTCCTTGAGGATAGAGCCCCGTTACAGAGGACCGGTCATCCATGTGAAGGATGTATCTCGTGTTGCCGGCGTTGTCTCCGCGTTGCTCTCCGAAGATATCCGAGAGGATTACCTCGCGCGGGCCAGGCGCAGGCATGCGGAGGTTCGTCAAGCTCACCTGGAGAAGCGGCGGGAGAGATGCTTGTCACTAGCAGAGTCTCGCGGCAACCCGTCCTCCGCCGACTATGAGAGAATTCCGCCCGTATTTCCACGAAGGCCGGGCATACACGTGTGGGATGACGTCCCGTTGGAGAATTTACGACCCCATATCGATTGGAAGGCCTTTCTGCGGGTGTGGCAAGATGGATCCGAACCGCGGCCGGACGGCGTGCTTGATGAGGCGAAGCGATTGCTCAAAATCGTGGAGATGAATCGAAGCCTGCAAGCGCGCGCCGTGGTGGGGCTGCTCCCAGCGAACTCGATTGGCGACGATGTTGAGGTCTACGAGTCCGACAGCCGGGATAAGGTTGCCGCCACACTTCGTTTCCTTCGCCGGCAGACGAGGACCACGTATGGCAATAAGTATACCTGCCTTGCTGATTTCGTAGCTCCCAAAGGTAGCGGAATATCGGATTGGATAGGCCTTTTCGCCGTTACCGCGGGAGTAGGGTTGGATGATGTGGTTTGCCGTTTTGAGCGAGAGGGCGATAGCTACAGCGCAATCATGGTCAAGATTATCGCGGACAGGCTAGCCGATGCCCTGGCTGATTTCGTACATGAGCGGATTGGGACGGAGCTGTGGAATTCGCCTAGGACTGAAAGGGAGGCCGGTATCGAGGCAGACTCGAGAAGAGCTACTGGAATACGTCCGGTGCCCGGCTATCCCTGCTGCCCGGATCATAGCGAAAAACAGAAGATATGGTCTTTGCTGGGAGTGGAGAAGAGAGTCGGCATTAGCCTTACGGAGTCATATATGATGGTGCCGGCCGCATCCGTGAGCGGGTACTACTTCGCTCATCCCGATGCAAGCTACCAAGGCGTGGGGCGGATATCCTATGAACAGGTCAAGGACTACGCCGCGCGAAAGAGCATGAGCGTGTGCGATGTGGAAAGATGGCTCGCGGATAATCTAGCTTACGAGCCTGAAATGAACTCTAGGGAAGGGACAGATCGAAGCGCTGGTCGCGCAGGGTCCATTAATTGAGCTTGATGCATGAGGAGTCGTGTCATGGAAGAGGCAGCCGTGAAGAGCTATGAGCAAATCAATGAAAGAATCGCCGCCGGAAAGGCTGTTGTTTTGACTGCTGAAGAGGTCTCGGACTACGTTGAAAAGAAAGGTTTGGAAAACGCTGTTTCCGAGATCGACGTCGTAACAACGGCTACTTTCGGGCCGATGTGCTCGTCCGGTTGCTTTTTGAATTTCGGGCACACTACTCCCAAGATTAGAATGACGGAGGCCTGGATTGACGATGTATCCGCCTACGCTGGGATTGCAGCAGTCGACCTGTACCTCGGGGCGACACAAATTCAGCGTGGAGATCCTGCTAACCTCTATTTCCCTGGCGAATTCCGGTACGGCGGAGGACATGTCATCGAGAGGCTGGTTGCAGGCAGGGAGCTGGAGCTGCTTGCGAGGAGTTACGCTACCGACGATTATCCGGCTAGGGAGGTTCGCGGTAAGTTTAGTATCCGAGATCTGAATCAGGCAGTCATGGTCAATCCAAGAAACTGCTATCAGAACTACAACGTTGCAATCAACTGCTCCGAGAAAACTATCTATACGTATCTTGGGGTGTTGAAACCGAAGATGCGGAACTTGGCGTACTGCTCAGCGGGACAGCTTTCGCCGCTTTTGAACGACCCGTTCTATGAAACAATAGGAATCGGCACTTCGATTTGGCTGGCGGGAGCTAGAGGCCATGTGTACGCCGAGGGAACCCAGCACGGATCGCTTGCGGAGAGAGATGCTAATGGTGTTCCTATGGAGGGAGCTGGTACCTTGGCCCTTACCGCGGACATGAAGAAGATGCGGGCGGAATACGTCAGAGGGGTGAGCCTAAAAGGATATGGTGTGTCGCTTGCCTTGGGGGTAGGGGTGCCGATACCCATTATCAACAGCCAGGTTCTCCGCCGGACCACGGTGCGGGACCGTGAGATAACGGCTCCTGTCATAGATTACTCATACGATTATCCGGAGAAAACTGGAAGAATCATAACCCGGTTGAGCTATGAGGAAATGAAGTCAGGGAAAGCGATGGTTGAGGGTAATTCCGTCGAAACCTGCTCAGTATCGTCATACGCCAAGGCTAGGGAAATTGCTGAGATTCTGAAGAGTGAAATCGTCTCCGGAGACTTTCTTCTTTCGAAGCCGACGGATTCATTGCCCAGAGAGAAAAAAGTATCGCCTTTGAAGGTAACTCCGGACGTGAGACGGTAGATCATGGAGCATATCATGGAGAGACGAAAGTTGTTGCTAAGCTTTGAAAAGGAAGCTGCCGAAAAGGCTATTGTATGTGAGCTGGTAAGAAGGTTCGATCTTGGCATAAATATCTTTCGCGCAAAGATAACGCCTGAAGAGAGGGGATACATGGTCCTGGATGTAACCGGCGAAAGCGATGCGCTGCGGAGCGGAATGGCCTTCCTTCGGTCACAAAATGTCGAGGTGGACACGTCCGCAAAGGGGGTATGCTGGAATGAATCCCTTTGTACCCACTGCACCAGTTGCGTCAACCATTGCCCAACCCGTGCTCTTCATGTTTCGGATAGAGGAGAGATGAGAATGTCGTTTGATTCCAACGAGTGCGTGGAGTGTTTGGCTTGCATAAAGGTTTGCCCGTTTGGGGCATGCTCTTCCATGTTCTAAACGAGTCTAGTTGCTTTCCGCTTGTTCTCGAAGGCCTTCGGTTATTTGGTTCATTATGCGTGAGCTCAAGACATTCGAGTACAACGACGCCTGCTATCGTATCAGCGCTTCCGGGTATGGGGCCGCAACGGCGGAGATAGTTCGACAACGCCGGCTTCTTGAAGAGTACTGCCGGCAGTACGAATCGTTCCGGCGGTCACTGGAGCCGTTGGATGTGTTGCCGCCCGGAGAACCGGAGATCGCCTCGAGAATGCATCGGGCTTCGGTCGCTTGTGAGATAGAGAATGGCGTTGGGGGGCACGCCCGAGTCGGACCGATGGCCGCGGTGGCCGGAGCCATGGCGCAGGCAGCCGTAGAGGCCGCGGCGGAGGCCGGCGATGAAGATATGATCGTCGATAACGGAGGAGATATGTATCTTCTGCTTTCGGTACCCGCGGTGATAGGCGCGTGGGTGGAGGGATGCGCCGTTGGCTCGTCGCTGCGAAGACTTGGTTTCCGCATCACGCCTGAAGAAACCCCGCTTGCTGTTTGCTCTTCCTCCTCCTTTATGGGGCACTCGTTGAGTCTTGGAGATTGCGATCTGGCCACTGTGTTTGCGAAGGATGCCGCGCTGGCCGATGCGGCGGCTACGCTTGCTTGTAACGAGATACGTATGGAGGAGGATCTGCCTGGTGTATTGGAGGCGGTGGTGGCCATTCCCGGTATCAAGGGTGCCATGGCCGTGAAGGGAGATAGGATTGGTCTAGTGGGAAGTGTGCCAAAAATGGTGGTACATGAGGATGCCCGGCTGGCCGAGAAAGTGACCAAGCACGAGGCAAGTGGATTCGAGGCGGGGCTAGCCGATTGTAAATAGTTCTCGCGCTAGATTCATACGGCCGAAGGGCTGACCTCCAGATTGCTTCTCGTCGCCTATGACTTGCACTTGCTTTGGCATGACTGAAAAAACTTTGATTGCCGCTCGTTCAACGTCTTTCGTCTTCAGCGATTTCTCCATCATGGAGGCGTATGACACGCCTGGCTCTAGCCATGACCTCGGGATCGTGAGTTGCGAAAACGAAGGTGAGACCGTGCTCTTCATTAAGTTTTCGCATGGTGGAGATTAGCTCTTTTGCTGTTTTGGAGTCTAGGTTCGCGGTCGGCTCGTCCGCGAGCACCAGGGCCGGCTCTCCCACGATAGCTCTCGCCACGGCTACTCTTTGCTGCTGCCCTCCGGAGAGCTCATTCGGCCTGCGGTCCTCCATGCCCTCCAGTCCCACCTCCTTCAGCATCTTCATCACCCGGGCTCTCCGTTCAACGGCCGGTACGCCCCGTAGGAGCAGGACGAACTCGGCATTCTCATAGGCCGACAGAACGGGGAGGAGATTGTATGCTTGAAACACGAAGCCTAGGCGCGTAAGTCGCAGTTTGGCTCGGTCTGACTTGGAAAGCCCTGACACATCGCGGCCCTCCAAAAGTATTTTGCCGCTGGTCGGGCGATCGAGGGTCCCAATGAGATTGAGTAAGGTTGTTTTGCCCGAACCCGAAGGACCCATCAGCACCGTGAACTCGCCGGGCTCTATTTCCAGATCAACGTTTTGAAGGGCCCGAACGCTCAGGCGCCCTTGCTCGTATACCTTGGTAAGGCTTCGTATTTCAGCTATCGGCATGATTGCTCCGTGCCTTGGCGGCCGCCAAACGGAAGCCGGGCTACACTGTTCAGCAGGCCTTGAGCCTGAGCGTGGTGTTCATATGATCTTAGCGGATTCATTGCCTATGCATCGCCTCAATGGGCTGGATTCTGGAGGTTTTCAGCACGGGGTAGAGCGTTGCGAGCAGCGTGATAACCAAACCGGCGGCCGCGAAAAGAATAACGCGTTCCGGATATACATGGGCATAGATGTGCATGTCCCACGCCAGGCCGCCTACCTCCACCGTGTCTCCGAGCAAGGCAGCAGCGTCTATTCCCCACACGGTTAAGGGCCACGAGGCCAGAAGCCCGATCCCGATGCCGATTGCCAATGAGCACGCTCCAAGGATCATCGCTTCCATGAGAACAACGGTGCCCAGCCTGCGAGGTGAAAGTCCCAATGACAGAAGAACGCCGAACTCACGCATTCGTTCCATTACCGACATCAGCACGGTATTGAGGATGCCGAGGGCCACGATCAAGGCGACTATCCCAAGAACGAAGAAGGTCGCTGCTTGATCAAAGATCATGAGCTCATAAAGCTCCGGTAGGGCCTCCTGCCAAGGCAACACCTCCAGCTCTCGGTTGGCCAGTGTATCTCGGACGGCATCCGCGATCCGTCTGGTGTGTCTGGGATCCTCGAGATGTACCGAGATTTGGTGAACTTCCTCTCCCAGCACCATCATTTCTTGGATGGCCGATATGTGTGCCAATGCCAGGAAACCGTCCATCTCGTCGATGCCGGTTTCAAACACTCCACTGACACGAAAAAGCCAAGACTCCAGTTCCCCTCTTCGGGAAGCCATGAGAACCACTCGGTCCCCAAGGCCCACGTCCAGTGTATCCGCGAGAAGCCGCCCGATTACTATGTCGATATCGGTCTCCACCCATGAACCGGCAATCAACCGATCAGACAGCTGATTTATCTCGGCTTCGGGTATTGGCTCTATTCCGAACATTTCTATTCCGGATGCCCCGGCCGGAGAGCTCAACAGGCCTTGAACAAAAGTACGCCTAACTAGGCGTGCGTCTTCGATCTCTTCCAGTGTCAATCCAACTACCTCGGAAGTGGACGGCACCGTTGTCGTGACCTGCGGGTTCTCGTGATAACCCTCACCTTGAATCACGACGTGCCCGGCTACCTGACTCACGCCGTGTCTTACAAGATCCCTGTACGAGCCGTCCTCGATGGCTACTACGATGATGAACAGCGCCATGCCGAGGGATATGGCTGCGCCGGTCACCACCGTGCGGCGCCGGTTGCGGCCGAGGTTTCGCCACGCGAGCGACAGGTAGTGTGCGGCGCTCATTCAGATTTGCCTCATTGCGGCTACCGGATCGAGCCTGGCGGCTCTTATCGCAGGCCAGATTGATGCGATAAATGAGATGACGAACATGAATGCGATGACGACGGCTACTCTGTCGAAGCGCAATTCTCCGAACATGACAGGCTCCAGGACCATGCCGGCATATGACGCTCCCTCAATGAAGCCGGAGAGGTCGAGCCCTCGCGTTTCGAGGAGATATGCCAGGAGAATGCCCAGACCGCCACCTCCCAGCGCCGCGAAGAGACAAAGAAAAAGCGTTTCCCAAAGAATGAGCCGCAATACTTTTGGGGGACGAAGACCCAGGGCTTGGAGGACTCCAAGCTCGCGTATACGCTCGAAGACAGACATGAGCATGGTGTTCAAAATACCTAGCGAGGCCACGGAGAAGATGAGAATCAGCACGATCAGCATGGCTGCGTCCATGACCTCGAGCATTTGAGCCGTTACCGGATCGATCTCGCTCCAAGGTCGAACGAGTAGATTGCGTTCGGAGATCGCTCGGTCAATTCCTTCCAGTAAGGCTGGCAGCTCGTTTCTGTGCCGGGCCGTCAGAGCGATTTCATGAAGCTCTTTATCCAGCGCCAGTAAGCTCTGAATGTCATCCAGGGATACGAATGCTCCGGCGCGATCCATTTGTGCCGAGCCAATCCGGTATATTCCTTTCACCTCATACAGCTCGTTGCCCATGGATCCATCGGCTGCTTGCGTTACGGCTACGACTTCGTCGCCAAGGTTCGCTCGAAGTGTGTCCGCCAGGCCCCTGCCGAGAATGATTTGGCCGGGGGTACCGTCCAGAAAATCCCCTTCGACCATGCTTTCTGGGAGAGCCGTTACCTTCCCCTCCCTTTCTGGGTCTATGCCCGTAAGCTGTGCTCCCGCTGCTTCTTCTCCTACCGCCAGCAGCGCGAACCCGTGGGCGCGAGGCGCCACTCCGACTGTCTCCGGAAGGTCATCGAGGGCTCCGAGCACGCTTGGGGCTTCGGGTATAGTCTCGTATATGGGCCTCTGCCGCGGGTAGTCGGGATGGTGGATCTGCGCGTGACCGATCTGCCGGCCTACGACGGTTTCGAACATTTGAACGCCGAGGCCGTCCGCGAAGGATATGACGGTGATGCACAAGGCCGCCCCCAGGCCCATGGCCATGGAGGTAATGATCGAACGTCTACGATGCCGCCCTACGTTTCGCCAGGCTATGCGGGAGAGAACCGACATCAGCGTCGCAAGGCCTCGATGGTAAAAGTCGCATCGGGGATGTCGACGTCGAAGGAAAGCTCCTCGTAGATCATCTCCGTGTACTCATTCGGTTTATCCGCCGGAGTCAGCCGGATCCTGGTAGGAATTCGGCGATCGCCCATTTCCTGGATGTCATGAAAGCTCATGGTTCGCATGAGCCTGTCGCGTTCGTCGTAAAAACGAGTCTCGGTCGGAAGGCGATCCTCGGCGCGAACCTCGGTTATCACCTTGCCCCACACCACCGGAGCACGCGGCTTGGGAGTCATCTCGATGATCCAGGACTCTTCCGGCTCCTCATCGGGTCGAGAGGTCACACGCATGTCGTAATCGTCCGAGAAGCGAGTCTCCTGGACGAGATCGTCGTTGGTGAAATGGCTCCCCATCCATGATGCGCTCATCATTCCCGCCGGCACCTTCACCGTGCGGTCGACGTTGGGAAGGTAGTTCCAAAGGTCTCCTTCCACCCGCAGGGTCGCGGTACCCCTTTCTCTTGGGGGCTCGAGAATGCGTACCAGCGACTGGTCGGTGCTCCGGGACCAAGTCCGCATGCGAAGGGTACGCTCCCAGCGCTCCGTGCGAATCTCCATCCGCACTGTGGCGACGCTGGACTCACCTCGAAACATGTCGTCGATCTCCTCGAGAAGCTTCTCGGCTTCCCGGCGGGCACCGTCCTCCTCGGAGTTCGTCTCGGCGGGAGTCGTGGAGTCACCACCTGACTGCTCGCTCCCGGATTCCGGTTCTTCGTTTGTTTCTATCTCCTTGGTTGCCTCGGGTTCCCGAGTCTCCGCCGCAATCGGAACCAACATCGTCACGGCGGCGATGCACGAAACCACCAAGAAGCTTTTGCAAACTAAGTTTGTTTGTCCTAGGAGCTTATTATCCATGACAAGTCCGCCTTGTCGTTGAGATGGGAAGCAGCAGCATGATGCCACAAAACAGCGATAGTATTGTGCCTCTTATTGCAAGACACGCACATTGCAAAAGTGAGAAGCATAAGGTTCATCGAGGTGAGCCCCGCCACGGGAGTGGTTTGACGGTTGGCTCATAGTCTCCGTAGAATGAATGCATCCCGTTGTTTTCATAGCGAGGATCCGCTCATGAATCTCTTCAAAGGCCGCGGCGGCCTTCTTGCCGTAGTGTTGGGTCTTGCCCTGGCCTTTGGTTGCGATGATGAAGGATGCGGAATGCCGGTGGAGCGCCTGGAGCGGGATCTCGATGACGAGGACAAGCTCTATGACGGCATCCAGATCGAGCTTAGCCCGGCCGGACTGGACTCTTTGGAGGAGAACTTCGACGTAATCGTCGACGCTTTCGTGGAAGACGGGTTTGTCTTCGATCTCGAACCGGATCCCGGAGGATGCACCGGTGATGTGGAAGCAAGAGTCTGCAACCGAAACGATCCCTGTCCCATCGCCGTCGACCTTCAAGACGTGGTTCTCATGCGGCGCTCGCCGAACGCCATTAGAATAGAAGCCAATCTCTATGCGGCGACCGGCCAAGACCCCTATGGATCCGGCAGCCGGATTCCGGTGAGGGCCTGCGAGCCGGTCAGCGCGAACTGCGACGCCAGGATTCACATTCGAGGGAAACCGATCGAGGCCGAGGTCACTCTCAATCGAAATCCGGTCACCGAAGGTCTGGGGCTGAATATCAGCAAGGTTCCAGAGATTGAGATTCGAGACAGCGATTACTCCATCGGGGGTGGTTTCATGTGCTCGATGGCCGGTCTGTTCAAGAGCGAGATTACCGAGATGGTCAATGACATGCTCGCCGACGAGCTCACGCCCGAGATTATGGAGGCTCTAGATGAGGCGACTTGCATGGGATGCGATTTCTTTGAGCTTGGTTGCATCGAAGGCACTAATTCTTCACAGGTTTATCTGGAAGTCTACTGCGACGAGAGCACCAATCGGTGCGTCAAGCCTTCGGGGCGATGCATTCGCGAGCCGCTCGGGATTGTCGGAAGAATCGATCTGGGGGATCTGCTTGATGGCCTGCTTCCGCCTACTCCAGTCGAGGTTCACATCGCCGCCGGGCAGCGCGCGGGCAGCTTCGCGGATCCAATCATTCCCCACGACGACGGCCCGTTGCAGATAAGGTTCATAACGGGACTGTCGGTGGAGCACGAAAGCCCGTGCGTTCCGCCGCCTTCCAGTCCGCCGCTCATGGGACGCAGCCCCAGGGTCGATTTCAGTCAGGCAACGGAGGCGGGTGACTGGGACCTCGCCGTTGGGATATCGGAGCGGTTCCTGAACAAGGCGCTGCATGAGTTCTATCGAAGCGGCGGTCTTTGTCTCGATATCGACAGCGAGTTCGATGAGATGATTTCCACAGGTCTCTTCGCGACGTTCCTTCCGAGCTTGGGAGTTCTGACTGAAGGAGAGAACACTCCGTTGATCATTTCTCTACGCCCCAGGGATAGGCCGATGGTCAACTTCGGCAAGGGGACATATAGAGAAGAGGGCGACGAGATCGTGATGGAGGAGCCGCTCATCAACATTCAGTTCAGCGATCTCGACCTCGATTTCTACGCTTTTTTCGAGGGCCGGTTCTTCCGAGCGTTCACCTTGCATCTCGATCTTACCGTGCCCGTCGGGCTTAGAGTTACGCCCGATGGCGAGCTGCTTCCGGTTCTTGGAGATCTCGACGAGATGGTGAATCGAGTAAGAGTCAAGAACGACGATGTGGTCGCCGAGGATCCGGAGGTGCTACAAGACATCGTCCCCTCCATCATCGGTTTGATCGAGCCTATGTTGGAGGATGCCCTGGGGCCGATAGAGCTTCCGGAGATCGAGGGCTTCGAGCTGATAATCGACAGCATTGAAGGTCTCGTGCCTCACGGCGACCCTGGAAGGTACCAGCACATAGGAATGTTCGGCCGGCTGATTGTAACACTTTGATTGTTGGTTCCGTTATCGAGGCGATCGAGGCGGCGTCAGGTGGCGTAGGCATGCACGCGCCTGGTCCGGCCGTCTCATGCCGCGGGCGGCAAGGCGGCATCTTCGAGGCCCTCGATCCATAGGCGGGCCACCGGCTGCACCCGCGCGTCGTGGGGCAGCTCCTGGTAAGAGAGCACCGTTGCTTCCGGATTGCAGGTTCGAGCGAGAGCCCAGAGCTGGCGGCGAAGATCGGCTGGTGCCAGCAGGGCGGAGCGGCTACCCAGCTCCCGGTGCATTGCATCCAGCAGTTTTGCTTGATGCTCGGGGAGCAGCGCCAACACCGTGCCTTCGCGAGTCTCGACCTTGG
>SLRQ01000114.1 GCA_007130885.1 Deltaproteobacteria bacterium | reverse complement strand
GGACATCTGACGAACGATCAAATCGGCGGCGGCGTCAACGGTGGTGGGCTCGGCGGTGGAGGCTGGACCGGCCAGGGCCGTCCTGGCGGCGGCGGCGGCGGTGGCGGCTTCTACGGCGGTGGAGGCGGCGGCGCGTCCAACGCTAGCGAAACGTCCGCTGGTGGCGGCGGCGGCGGCTCGAGCTTCCTCTCCGGCCACGAAACGGTGACCGCCTCTGGAAGCGGCCGGCAGCCAGGCAACCCGGATGATCCCGACCGCGAAGGCAACGCCGGCCGAGGCGGCGCGGGCGGCAACGTTCAAGGCCACGGCGGCGCCGGCAGCGCCGGTATGGTCTTCATCTTATATGTTGGCGGCTGCGATTAGCTCGCAGTGGATGTAACCACTAGCTGCACGACCGCCGCAATTCCGAACACCACCAGCACCACCGCGATGGTGGGGCCCAGCGGAAGGCGGTATGAGTCTATGGATTCCAGCTCGGGCTCCAGCTTCGAGGCGCCAGTCTTGCGGTTGGTCATACCTCGGCCAAGCATTCTCTCGGCGGCCACGATGGGGTTTTGAATCAGGACATGCCCCATCACCACCAGTCTGCTTGCACCGGCTCCGACGGCTTCCTGCATCCGTACGAAGCCTCGAGACACCATCAGACCGGCATAGGCCAGCGGCCACCGCACAAACCAGTCGATGTCAAGGGCAAAGCCGGGCTTGGGCGCGGCGACCTTCACCAGAAGCATGAACCCAAGTCCCGTCATGGTCAGAAGCTCGATAGGCTTGATTACGTTGTGGAGGCTGTAGGCGCTGAACGTGGCTTCGAAAGGGGCCTGAAGGTAAAGGAGCCCGGGCCAGACGCCGTAGACGATGCAGGGTACAGCCGCCATTACCATCGCCGCCCACACGTTCCAGGGAAGCGGCTCGAGATCCGGGTACTCTCGCGGCTTGCCGTAGAACCCGAACCAGATCACTTTCAATCCGATCGACAGGAAGGTGCCGATGGACGCGAACAGCAGCCCTATTTCGGCCCAGTAGAAGCCCTCGGCGCTCGCTCCTCCGACCACCATGCCCTTGCTTACGAACCCGTTGAAGAGCGGCACGCCCGCAATCGACGCCGCGCCGACGGCGTACAGCGCAAGCAGCCAGGGCATGCGCCGCACCAGCCCCCCAAGCTCGGTGAGACGATCGGTCCCTGCCGCCATCACGATAGCGCCGGCCGCCATGAAGAGCAGGCCTTTGTACAGAATATTGAAGTAGGCGTGAGCGGCGGCTCCATCCAGCGCCAATGGGGTTCCCACGCCGATGGCGGCCACCATGAAGCCGACCTGGCTTATGATGTGGTAGGAGAGGATGCGACGGATCCTGTTCTCCACGATGGCGTAGCTCACACCGTAGATGGCCATGATCGTCCCGGCCCAGATCAGGATCTGCCAGCCCGCGAAGAAGATGATCAGGGCGAAGACGGCGACCTTGGTGGTGTACGCCGCGAGGAAGGCCGCTCCCTCGGGGAGCGCGTCCGCGTAGGCGTCCGGCAGCCAGGTGTGCAGGGGTACCACCGCTGCGTTCAAAGCTACGCCGAAGAGAATGAGCCAGGCAGGCCAGCCGGCATCCTGACTGAAGGCCGTGATGGAAAGATCGTTGCCGCCGATCATCCAGGCCAGCACCCCCGCCAGCAGCACGGTGCCGCCGAGCACGTGCCAAGCGGCGTACCGTATGGCGGCGCTACGGTTTCTGGCCGTGCTTCCCGCTACCACCAGCAGTACCGAGCCGACTCCCATCAGCTCCCAAAAGAGAATGAAGGCGAGCAGATCACCCGCGAACGTGACCCCCAGCGAGCTGCCGGCGTACAGCCAGCTTGCAGCCTTCTCCACAGGATTCTCTCGGTGGAGAGCGTACATGCTGTTGATGAGCGCCACCGCAGCGAAGATGGTGCCGAAGAAAAGGCGGGTGCGGTCGACCTCCAAGAGCCCCACCGTGTATCCCATCCACTCGAAGGTCACGGCGGCATGCTCTCCGCCATAAAGAGCAATCACTTGAATCAGTGCCAGGGCCGGAAGCGCGAGGTGCACGATCTTGCGCGGCGTCCCTTGGAGCACGACCAGCAGTGGCGCCCCAAGGAGAAGTATGGCGGCCGGAGGCAAAGGCCAGGGGGGCAATAGATCAACCATGTCCGCCTCCCTTGGCTACGCGGGTCTGGTGGACGGCCGAAGCTCCTCCAGCCGCCTTTCCGGGTTCGCCCGGCTCTTCGCCTGCCGGGCTCTCTGCCTCTGACGGTGCGCTCGGATCGGCAAGGCTCGTCCCGGGTGCGGGGCCGGTAAGCTCCGCCAGTCTCCGCTCCATCGCGGAGTAGTAATCGTCCGGTCGTTGCAACACCTTCTTGGCGAGGGTCTTGACGGCGGGTACCATTATGACGCAGCCGAAGAAGCCGAGCATCGCGGCGAAGGCCGGCACGCGCTTGTACCAGACTACCTTGGCCCCCGGATCCGAGCCGTACGGGAAAACCAATGTCAAAACGGCGGTGACGGCCACCACTACCAGCGCGGCCACCACGAACACCTTGCGGGCACGAGACGCCGACATCATCCGGCACCCCCATTCAGAGCGACGGTCACCTGATTCGCGAAGGTCCAGAACGGCGGGCCGATGTCGGGCGCGAGGCCGAGGACAATCGAGGCGACCGCCACGGCGAGGATCGGCCCGCTCATGGCGACTGGCGCCTCGTTGTAGACCGTGAAGCGCTCGCTTTTTCGGAAAAAGGCGTTGAAGATGATGGGGAAGAAGTAGAGCACGTTGAGTAGAGAGCTCGTTATCAAGACAACTATGAAGATCCAGTCACCTGTTTGCCAGGCACCGCTTGCAAGCCACCACTTGCTGACGAAGCCGGGAAGCGGTGGTATCCCGGCGAGGCCGAACGCGCCCACGGCGAATGCTCCCATGGTGACCGGCATGGCCCGGCCGATGCCCTTCATGTCGCTGATTTTCTCGACGTGCAGATGCGCGTAGATGGCGCCGGCGCAGAAGAACAGCGTGATCTTCATGAAGGCGTGGTTGGCGATGTGCATCACCGCGCCGGTGGTGGCGGCGGTGGTGAGCAGCGCCGCTCCGAGCACGACGTAGGAGAGTTGTCCCACCGTGGAGTATGCAAGCCTGCGCTTGAGGTTGTCGGCTGTAAGCGCCACGACGGACGCGGCTATGATTGTAAACGCCGCCACCGCCGCGAGTGGAAGCGCCATCCCGATCTCGCTGACCGTATCGTAGCCGAAGACGTAGCCGACGACTCGGAGCACCCCGAAGACGCCCGCCTTGACCACGGCGACCGCGTGCAGCAGGGCCGAGACGGGTGTCGGCGCTATCATCGCAGCGGGCAGCCAGGCGTGGACCGGCATCAGGCCCGCCTTGACCGCCACGCCGAGTATGAACAGCACGAAGAGAACGGTCAGTGTCAGCGGCGTCGCGAAGCTGGTCGAGAGGAAGCCACCCGGCGCGAAGTCCGGCCCTCCCTCGGGGACGATAAGATGCGACCAACCTACCGCGAGCAGCAAGAACAAGCCCGCGGTGAGCGTGTATGCCAGATACATCCTGCCTATCTTGATCGCCTTCTCGGTTCGCTTATGGATGACCAGAGGATAGGTCGCGAGCGTCAAGATCTCGTAGAAGACAAAGAAGGTCAGTGGGTTGCCGGAGAAGGCGAGCCCCACGGCGGCGAAGATGCAGAGTGCGAAGCTGGCGTAGAAGACCGTCTGGTGCTTTTCGTTCAAACTCCGCATGTAGCCGATGGTGTAGATGCCGGTGGCGACCCAGAGCACCGAGGATACGCACGCGAAAACCATGCCCAAGGGGTCGGTGCGGAGCACGAGATCGAAGCCGGACGCAAGCGTCAGGAGCCTCACCTCGAAGACCTCGCCGGCCACCACGTCCGGGATCATCGAGGCGACCAGAATGAGCTGCACGATGGATGCGATGATGGTCCACGCTTCGCGCACGTTGGGTCGGCGACCCGAGGCCAATATGGCCACCGTAGCAAGGAGCGTTACTGTGAGGACCCAAACCGGCCGCATTTCGAGGAGCCATTCCATGGTGAGCTAGAGTCCCCCGGGGACGATAAATCGAAGGACGTTTTCGACCAGCCATGCCGAGCCCAGTCCCAACGCGAGCAAGCTGATGGCGGTTATGCCGATAGGAGCCAACATCGTCGCTGGAAGGGTTCCCGGGCCGAGCCAAGGCCGGGGCGCTTCCTCCTCGCGCACTTCCAGTGCTTCCTCGGGCTGCACCGCCAGGGCGGATGAGCCGGATACCGGCGTTGCGGAGGTGGTAGCCACAGCCGTCTCCAAAGCGGCCTCCGCGGGATCCTCCCGCTTCAGATATACCCTCTCCAGCACCCTGAAGAAGTAGGCGGCGTTGAGAAGGCTGGAGACGAGAATGACAGCGACGAATATCCAGCTTCCAGCGTCAACCGCACCCAGTATGAGGTACCACTTCGAGAAGAAGCCCGCCGTGGGCGGGAGCCCGATCATCGATATGGCCGCCAGCGAGAAGGCCGCCATCACCCAGGGCATCTTTCTTCCCATGCCTGAAAGGCGACGTATGTCACGGTGCCCCACCTGCGCCATCATGGCTCCGACCACCAGGAACAGGCAGCACTTCATGAAGGCGTGGTTCACGATGTGCAGCACGCCGCCCATGATTCCGTTGGCGTTCAGCATGGAGAAGCCGAGGAGCACGTAACCGATCTGAGAAACGCTGGAGTAGGCGAGCATGCGTTTCAGATCGGACTGGGCCATCGCCAGGATGGAACCGGCCAATATGGCTATGGCCGCCAGGATCCCCATTATCTGTACCACCGGCATGTGGAACTGCAGGTTGCCGGTTTCGTAGATCGTGAACAACACTCTGAAGATCCCGTATGCACCGACCTTAGTGCCCACGGCCGCCATGAAAGCCACGGTCAGGTTCGACGCGTAAGCGTAGGAGTCCGGAAGCCAGGCGTGGAGCGGGAACAGAGCGGCCTTTATGCCGAACCCCGTGAGCATCAGCGCCAGCGCAACCAGCGCGGCTCGGCTGTCACCCAGCGGTGCTAGGCGCTCGGCCACATCGATGAAGTTCAAGGTTCCCGTTATGGCGTAGAGGTAGCCAAGACCAAGGAGGAAAAGGAGAGCGCCCAGGGTGCCGAGAATTAGATATCTGAACGCCGCGAAGGGGCTCGCTCGCTCGCCGACGGCTATTAGCGAATAGCCAGCAAGAGAGCTGACTTCGAGGAAGACGTACAGATTGAACAGGTCATGCGTCAGCACCATCCCGAACAGGCCGACGGTGAACAGCATGTACATCGAGTAGTAGAAGTGGCTGCGGCCCTCCAGCCGCTTCTCCATCCCGCCTCGCCCGAACACCAGGACCAGGAAGGACAGCGAGGCGATGAGCACCGTCATGACCGCCGACAGGTGATCCATGCGAAGCTCGATGCCCCATGGCGGCTCCCAGCCTCCTAGCTCATGCCGTACCGGTTCCCCGCTGCCGACCACTATCGCCGCCGCATAGAGCGCGAAAATCAGTGCGGCCCCCGAGCCTATGAGTGCGGTGGGCAGGACCCAAGCCTTGCCCAGACGCCGCACCATGGGCAGGACCGCAGCTGCGAAGAAGGGGACCGCGATGATCCACGCTAGTGAGTTGCTCGTGGTCACCGCAGATCCTCCATGATGTCGTCCTCTTCGAGGGTGCCGAAGGTTCGGTGCACCCTGACCAGGAGTGCCAGCGCCAGGCCGGTGGTGGCTACTCCAACGACGATGGCGGTGAGCATTAGCGCCTGCGGTAAGGGGTTGGCATAGCCTGCCGCGGTGGAAGCCAGCTCGGCGTCGAAGACCGGCATGCTGCCCTCTTCCTTGGGGCTCAGGGTTAGGAAGAAGAGGATGATGGAGACCTGCAGGATGTTCATGCCCATCAACTTCTTGAGCAGGTTGCGCTTGGCCATCATCCCGTAGATGCCGACGAGTATGAGCACGGCGATGAGCCAATAGTTGTACCAACCAAGGATGTCGTGAAGCATGTCTTTACTCCTTGGTCGTGGGTGCCCTGGCTAGCACGTCGTCGTAAAGAATTACCATAACGCCCATCACCGCCATGGCTACGCCGAACTCGATGAACAGGCTTCCTATGGCCCGGGTAGCGCCGCCCGGGGGCATGTCGAACGGCAGGGCATGCAAACCCGCGTAATCCATGAACCCTTCTCCGCCCATGATGAGCACGGCCGCGCCGGTCCCGGCGAACAACAGTGTTCCGATGCACGCGATCCAGGTGGCGCCTCTAGTGGTGAGGCCTCGCTGCCCATTTTCCGATCCTTCGACGATTCTAGGCAGCAGGAAGCTGCCGGCGAGTATCGCTCCTGCCTGGAAGGCGCCGCCTGGGCTGTAGTGACCGTGAATCAAAACGTACAGCGCGAACATCTGCAGCGCAGGCGCCTGAACCCGGGCGATGAACCGGATGATAGGACTTTCATATACGCCCGTCATGGGTCGCGCCTCCGGTGATCGGGCCAGAGCACCAGCGCCGCGCCGAGCCCGGCAACCAGTATCACCACCGCCTCAAAGAGGGTGTCGAAGCTGCGGTAGTCGACCAGAACCGCCGTAACTAGGTTCTTGGCACCGGTCTCCTCGTAGCCTTTCTCGATCATTCTGGGGGATACATGCTGCGAGGCGGGGGACTCTGGGTCGCCATAAGCGGGGAGATCCGGAGCGCTGTAGGCCAGAAGGCCGCCCGCAAGAACCAAAATGATGAGGCCGCTCCATTTCATGGGTTCTTCACTCCCGTGCGGTTGGTTTCGCTCGCCGTCATTCCCGGCTCCTGCGCGACGTACGGTAGAGCGCGACGAAGAACACCACGCCCATCACACCGGCACCGATGACGGCCTCGGTGAAGGCCACGTCAACGGCGGCCATGGAGGCGTATAGAATGCAGGCCAGGAAGCTGAAGGCAGCGAAAATAGCGGTGGCGGATGCGAGGTCGCGTACGTGCAGAGCCGCTAGAGCAGTGACCACCAGGATGGGCAGTAAGATGATGTCGACCTGCCAGATCATCTTTCCTTCTCCGGTGTGGTGGCTGGGGTCGGTGAGACGTCTCCTGTCCAGGGGCGGAGGCCCGAGCGCCAGGCGGCGCGGCCTAATGCATGGGCAGCGGCTGGGTTGGCGAGAAATATGAAGATCTGAACGATTATCAGCTTAGCGGCCACCAGCCCCCAACCGAAGTGCAGGGCAAGGCCGAAAATGAGCAGTGAAGCGCCCAGGGTGTCGGCTTTTCCGGCAGGATGAAGCCGGCTGAAGAAGTCGGGGAACCGGATGATCCCGATGGATCCCAGAAGTAAGAAGAACATCCCCGAGGCGACGAGGAGAATTGTCAGGCCCTGCTGAAGCAAGGAGAGGGTCATTCAGCCGCCCTCCTTTCGGCTCTCGCTGAAGCCGGCTCCTTGCGGTCACCTTCGGCCGCTTCCAAGTCGGTCAGGTCGCCGCGTTCGGCGCTCTTCTCGAGATACTTGGCTGTGACTAGATGCCCTACCAGCAGAGCGAGGCCATAGCCGATGGAGATATCCACGTACATATCCGCGCGGCCGACGGCGAAGCCCATGAGAAGGAGCAGCACCATGGTCTTGGTGCCCATCATGGCCGCTCCCACCAGACGATCGTAAATGGTGGGTCCCTTCACGATACGAATGAGAGGGAAGATCAGCATGAGCGCCAGGGCTACGGCGCACCATAGGAAGAGGTCGCTCATCGATGGTCCTCTCCTTGCCGGATTTCCGCTCTCTTTTCGTTCTCGGGATCTTCCTGGAACTCATCTCCGAGGGCCCATGCGACTTTTTTCTCCATCCTGCGGGAAAGGAGGCCCTGTTCGGAGTTGGAGTCGACGGCGTGCACCAGGTACTCCCCGTCCTCCGACACATCCACGGTGAGTGTGCCTGGGGTCATGGTTATTGAGTTCCCAAGCGCGGCGCGGGTGACCTCACGCCGCAGACCACAGTTTACGGTTACCATCCGCGGTCGCAGGCGGCTTCTCGACCCGAGGATCATGGGGACCATCAGTAGGTTTGCCTTGATGATCTCGAGGGCGAGCCATGGGATGTAGCCCGCCATTCGCCACCAGGGCAGAGCTGTAAGCCACTTTCTGCCACGTTCCTCCTTTGGACCTCGACCTTCTTCAGTATAAAGAAGGCTGCTTGACAGTAGAGTGGTGCCTATGGCGCAGATGGCGCCAAACACCAGGTACTTTGGCTCAAGCTTTCCAGAAAGAACTACCCAGAAAGCGAAGAGCACACCCGCTACGACGAGGTGATGTATCCAGGAACGCGACATGGCCGCTTGGTATTTGGACCGGCAGCACGAATTCCGTGCGCCCGATCCAAAGAGGGGGAGCGACTGTATAAGAGGGCGAGGGTGGTCAGGTCAAGTCGAACAATGCATCAAGTGATCGATACAGCTCGGGATTTCACTACCAAGCCGCTCGGACGATAAAGGGGATTCGTCTTCGCCCCTCCTAGTTGACAAGCGCGAGTCCGAGACCGACTATCCTTGCCGATCTCCCCTAATCGTTGGAAGAGGAAGCTTCGTGCGGCTCCGAAAAAAAACGGCGGAGCTTACCTCGTACTCTTGGGGGAGAAGTATTAGCGCGGCTCCAAGGCAAAGGCCCATGCTACTTCATTTGAGTTCCTCTATTCGTCTGCCCAGATTAATTCTTCTGAGTCTGATAGTTGCGGCGGTGTTGACCGGATGTCGCAGCTCCTTTTTCGGCTGCTCGTCCGGCGGGGAAGGCGGACGGCGTCCAATCATGGTGGCGTCTACTACGTCCACGGACGACACCGGGCTGTTCGGTGTGCTGGTTCCGGCTTTCGAGGCCGAGCACCCCCGCTACTCGGTCTCCGTCATAGCGGTAGGTACGGGACAGGCGCTGGCGATAGGGCGAGCAGGTGACGCCGACGCGTTGCTGGTTCACTCCCCAGCGGAAGAGGAAGAGTTTGTGGCTTCCGGATACGGAGAGAAGAGGCGGGACGTTATGTACAACGACTTCGTCATCCTAGGGTCCCCGTCCGACCCTGCCGATATCGCTGAAGCAGCGGATGTGTTCGCTGCTTTCCGGGCGCTGGCCCAGGGGGGCAGTGAGTTCATATCGCGTGGCGACGAGTCGGGTACGCACTTCAAGGAGAAGAGCCTCTGGGAGGATGCGGGTGTCGATGACTTCGGGGAGTGGTATCTATCCGTGGGTCAGGGAATGGGAGAGACCCTCATAGTGGCTTCGGAGAAGGAAGCCTATACGCTAGCCGATCGCGGCACGTATCTAGCAATGAGAGAGAGGCTGGATCTCGCCATTATCTTCGAGGGGGATGAGAGGCTCTTCAATCCCTACGGTGTCGTGATAGTCCGGGCAGCCTCCAACTCCGAAGGTGCTAGAGCTTTTTCCAATTGGCTGGTATCTCCCCGAGCGCAGGAACTCATAGGTGGGTTTGGAGCAGCTGCCTACGGCGAGGCGCTGTTCACGCCCAACGCAGGGACCTTGACGCAATAGGAGTAGTGGGAAGCTTTCATGCAGGTTTTCTTCGAAGCCATCGTTCAAGCGATAAGGCTGCCGTTCGAGGGCTCCCACGGTCTTCTGAGCGTGATCCTGACCACCTTTGAGGTGGCTCTTCTGGCTACCTTGATAGGGTTTATTCTGGGAACTCCGGTCGGCTTGCTCATTGGGGCATCGAGGTTTCGGGGTAGGGGGCTGCTCATCACTCTTACCAATACGGGTATGGCCGTGCCGCCGGTGGTGATCGGTCTCGTTGTGATGATGCTGCTCTCCCGCAGAGGGCCTTTAGGACCTCTGGAGCTTCTCTACACCGTGGATGCCATGGTGATAGCGCAGGTAATCATATCATCTCCCATAATCGCGGGGCTCACGTCTTCGGCGGTGGCGGCCGTCCCGTATAGACTGCGCCTGCAAGCTCGTTCTCTTGGTGCTTCATGGTTTCAAGAGGCGCTTCTCATCCTCAAGGAGGCTCGGCTTGGGGTATTGGCTGCCGTTGCAACGGGTCTTGGCGCGGTGGTGCGGGGCGTGGGGGCCGTTTTAATCGTTGGAGGCAATATCGAAGGGCAAACAAGGGTTTTGACCACAGCCATCGTTCAGGAGTCGAGGCGGGGTGAGTTCGGGCTAGCCATTGCCTTGAGCCTTCTCCTTCTCGCGATAGTGTTTGCGATAAATGCGGCCATAACCTGGTTCCAGCATTCTGGCGAAAAGGCAGGGCGAGGTTGATGGCAATGAGTCGACCGATGATGCTTTCGGCCGTAGGTCTGAAGAAGAGGTTTGGGAGCCGAACGGTCGTGGATGTTGACAGATTCGATGCGCCGGCCGGCTCCACGGTGGCTGTGATAGGGCCGTCGGGCGCGGGTAAGACGACGCTTCTCGCCATTCTCGGACTGTTGGAGAAACCCCATGCCGGACAGGTGTACCTCGATGGCGCTCCGGTGGGAGTGAGGGATAAGGCGGCTCGAATGAACATGGCGGCCGCCTTTCAAAGTCCTTACCTATTCAAGGCGAGCGTCGCGGAGAACGTGGCTTTTGGTCTCAAGCTTCGCAAGGTGCCGGCTGCGGAGCGGCGTCGATTGGTGGAAAGCTCTCTTGCCAGGATAGGGTTGGAGGGCTGGGAAAGCCGGGACGCGTTGACACTGTCGGGCGGGGAAGCGCAGCGCGTCGCGCTTGCAAGAGCGCTCGTGCTCCGGCCGAGAGTGCTGTTTCTTGACGAGCCTTTTGCTTCCCTTGATCCCCTGGTGAAGGGCCACCTCGTCTTCGATCTTGCAAGGATCATACGGGAGGACGAGATGACCACCATTTATGTTACCCACGATCACGCCGAGGCCATGTCGATCGCTGATCGGGTGATGGTCATGCGGGAAGGGAGATCGGTGGCGCATGGGCCCTCGGACGAGGTGATGAAGCTTCCTCCAGATCAATGGACGGCGGATTTTCTAGGAGCGGGAAGACCGCTTCGAGGTGTCGTGGCTGGTTCGGTTGAGGGCGTGCTCTCCATAGACGTATCAGGCGTGCACATTCATGCGGTGGGCGTTTTGCCTGAAGGAGAAAAGGTGCTGGTCGGTGTTCGCCCTGAAGACGTCCTCCTTTTCGACGGAGATGCCGGCATTCCACGATCGTCGGCGCGTAACCGTTTTCACGCCGTTGTCGTGGAGTTGAAGATGTGGGGAGTCATGCACCAAGTGACGCTCGACCTCGAGGGCGCCCTGCTCACCGCCCGTGTTTCTAACTCGTCGGTGCGAGAGATGGGGCTGTCGCCCGGCATGGAGGTGCAAGTGGTTTTCAAGGCCACCGCTGTGAGGGTTAGGTCTGAATCATCCGGGAGTGGAGAGATTCCATGAGCCAATTGCCGGCTGCTGATGTCACCGGTAGCGGACCCGACTGCCCGCCGTCTTGGATGATCCCCCGCCTGTATGACTCCGTTTCAACGGCGTTGGCAGCTAGACGCGGTCTCGCTGGGCGGCTCGAGCCGCTCTTGGAGAAGCTCTTGGAGGAAAGCGACCCCGTGGGCTTGCGAGATTCCGATCCCGTCTCCGTGGTGCACCGGTTCACGGAACCTCTCGACCAGGAGATCGTGGGTCTTGTTGCTTCGTCTCTCGCGTTTGGCAATGCTCGCGCGATACTGTCATCCGTGCGGCGCGTGCTGGAGGTTCTCGGGTCGCGTCCTTCCTCGTTTCTGGATGATGCGGGAGCCGACTCATTGGCCGGCGAGCTGGCCGGCTTCTCGCATCGCTGGATTCGAGGCAACGATGTGGCCGCCTTGCTTCATGCCGGCTCTAGGCTTCAATCCGAGCATGGCAGTCTTGGAGAGTTATTTGCTTCTCGTCTCCATGCGGCCGGCGGCAATCCGCGCATGGCGGTGAAATCGTTCGTTGGCGCATTCCGAAACGTCGAAAAGTGTTCCCGCCGAGGTCACGACGAACCGTCTAAATGGATGGGCTACTTGCTGCCGGATGGTTCGGGCGGGGGCGCGTGCAAGCGTTTGCATATGTATCTGCGCTGGATGGTACGCGGACCCGACGAGATCGATCTAGGCCTCTGGCAGCAAGTGCCGACACGGATATTGATGGTTCCGCTCGACACTCACACCAGCAAGCTTTGCCGCTATCTGGGGCTTACTTCTCGCAAGGATGCGTCCTGGCGAACCGCCGAGGAGGTGACATGGAATCTGCGCGGCATAGCCCCTGACGATCCCGTTCGTTATGATTTCGTCTTGGCTCATCTTGGTATCTCGAGGAGGTGCCGGCATCAGCATATCGCGAAGGTCTGCGGCGATTGTTCGATTGCAAAAGCCTGCTGTATTGCAGGTTGGAAGTCGAAGAAGAGGTGATTCGAGGATGACGAATGTAGGGCTCGCGGACGGGTGTCCTCTTTGTGGAAGCGATAAGGTCTACTTATTCGAGGAAGCCTGGAAGGATATGTTCATCAGGTGCGAGCAGTGCTCACTAACGTTTCGCGATCCGGAGCGATGGCCTTCGCCCGAGGTGGAGCGGGCCCGGTACGAGCAACACGAGAACGATCCGGCGGATCCCCGGTACAGAGCATTTCTCGGCCGACTTGCCGGGCCTGTCGCCGAGCGCACATCCCGAATGGGCAAGAGCAGGCCCATTATAGGGCTGGATTTCGGGTGTGGATCGGGGCCGACACTCTCCAGCCTCCTGGAAGAGCACGGCTTCGAAATGTTCGACTACGATCCCATCTTTCAGCCGGATCGATCGGCGCTCGAACGAGCCTATGACATAATCACCGCATCGGAGGTTTTCGAGCACCTTCATGCCCCATGGAGCGTGCTCCAGGTGTTGGATGACCTGTTGCTCCCCGGCGGACTGCTAGGGGTCATGACAGAAATGGTCGATGACCACAGAGATTTCTCGAGCTGGTCTTATGCGCGTGATCCAACTCACGTGTGCTTCTACCACGAACGCACCATGCATTGGATTGCGCGTCGTCGTGGCTGGTCACTGGAGAGGCCAGCGGTCTCGGTCGTGATGTTCCTAAAGCCGCCTAAACGGTAGCGTCACCCCTTCGGCGAAGGTATTCGGCGGCCTCGTGAGCGAGGTAGCTCAGGATCGACATGTCGGCTTCGGTGAAGCTGGTGCCATCCTTCCGGTTTATCAGCTGTATCGCGCCCATGACCTGCCCTTCGAGCTGCATCGGCACCGTAATCATGGAGCGGCACTCGTAACCCAGCTTCTCGGAGATTGATCTGCAGAAGCGGGGATCTCGGTGAGCGTCGCCGATGGCGATCGCCACTCCCTCTTCCACGGTAAAGCCGGCCAGGCCCGTTCCCACGGGTATTCGCGGGTTCATCTCGAGAAGTTGTTCAGCTTTGGGTCCTGTGGCGGCCATGAAGAACATATGGCGAGTGGACAGCTCCGAGCGGTAGATGGAGCCGGATTCGCTGGGCACGCTTTCTATCGCCAGTTCCAGAAGGAACCGCATGGCGTTCTTGCGATCACCGTGCTCGAAGACGTCCTGCACCCGCATGAAGACGTCCGCGAGGATCTCCTCCACATCAACCTCCGCTAGTGGGCGGCCGATTGCCTCTCGCGGGGTGCTTGTGTCGGGACGTTTTCGGGAAACCTCTACTACTTTCGGCTCGGCAGGTGCCGGTGGAGGCGCCGCGGGCGCGGGCTCCTGCGCCGGTGGTGGCGCGGCCTCCTGCGCCGGTGGAGGCGCTGGCTCCTGGGCTGGTGGAGGTGCGGGCTCGGGCGCCGGTGGAGGAGCGGGCTCGCGCGCCGGTGGAGGTGCGGGCTCGCGCGCCGGTGGAGGTGCG
>SLRQ01000063.1 GCA_007130885.1 Deltaproteobacteria bacterium | reverse complement strand
TGAGACGCATTCTCAATGAGAGATTGAATTGTTGAGTTGATAGAGGCGGCGTGCGCCTACTCGTCCCGGTACGAGTGCCTTTTTGGAGGGTGATGCGGGGTCGGCAGAGGCGCTCTTCTCACGACTGGGCTTGTGGCGTCCTTTTCAGGGCTCGTCTTGTGGGCGGCAGTCCTCTTGCAGAATCGGAGGTCCACCGTTTTCCGGCACGGCGATGAGGCATCCGCTGGGCCCAGTGGCCGGCGCATACCTGTTTAAGGAAAGCAACCTTGTGGCGATCTCTCGCACGTCGTCGTCTATGTCATCTCGGGCCAAAAATTCCAACACCAAGGGAACCTTCTCCGATGGTACCGGTCGCATAGCGGAAAACAATAGACCAAAAGACATGGAGCTTCCCCAGGGGGCTTCTGAATCCGTGAGCCACTCGAGATACACTCGAAGCCTCCATTCCTTCTTGTCACCGGCCTCCACGTACGCATCCAGTTGAACCGCTTCGAGGCCTTCTTTCGTCTCTTCCACGGTCCATCCTCTTACCTGCAGCGCCCGCATAGCCGTTTTCTCGGCCTTCTCCCTCAAATCATCACGCTCTAAAAACCGGCGGAGCGGCTCGACCAATATGTCTCCACCAATTGGCCGAAAGGAAATTCTCCGAGCCATGAAGCGACGAATCTCCTCATCCGGGTCATTCAGAAAGTCAACCCATCTAGCCAGAACCTCAATGTCTGCAGTGTCTCGCAGAGGCATTCCTCCAAGCGCACTCCTTCTCACACTTGGATGTTCATCCTCCCAGAGCGATGCGAGTTCCGGCGAGTTCCAGCCATATTTGCTTATCAAGCGCCGTCGGGCCTCACTTGAAGCAGATCGCATAAGCGACCCGGGCTTTGGCTCGGCGGCCCATACCTCCCGAAGCCAGTCGACCAGCCCCTGCTCCTCTATCTTCGGCCACATGAGATTGACCAGAGCAGTGCTTGCCACGGTGGAAATCTCGCCACTAGGACCTGCGATCAGCCAACGAAACTCACGATACTGCTCCCAAAGCTCTTCAATAAGAGGAATCCACCTTGGGTCGCGAGTTGTCCCCAGATCCGCAATGGCTTTCCCCAACTCCTTTTGCTGTGACCATGTCACAGACCCCTCGTCATCCGGGTCGTCTTTTCGAGGAACTTCCTCGATGATCCGTCTTATTTCGCGAGCAGCCTCCTCCGCCCGTTCAGGGCTCACAGGCTCCCTCGTGCGAATGGCGTGCTGAAGCTCGCACGTTCGTCGAACGCTTGGAACTACGCCAGCACAGACATCCTCTGCATTCTCATTTGCTTCCCGCTCGGCTGTTTCCCCTGTAGACGACCCCTCTGAACCGGACGCCTCCAGCGGCACACTTCCGGCGAGCAACAAGAGGAAAACGCAGGCTGTAGTATTCATATAGTTCATCGCATCAATCTCCTTGTGGACTGGGCAGCTCACAGGACGGAGGAACACGCAACTGATCCGGACATTCCCTTGGTTTATCACCGTGGTAGTTGGGGCCTGGTCTACCGTAGTCTTTCGCCTCGAGCCTGTCCCAGTGTTGTTGGCAATAAGCCACCTCTTGGTTCCACGAGTTATGCTCTGAATGGCATGCAACACATTGCCTATCCATATTATCCGGGTCACATCCATACTCTATCTTCCAGAGAATCGGAGCCCAGTCGTCGTCCGGAGCCTGCTCCTCATCGAACGTCTCCTGACCACTCCATACGACGGTGCGCCAGAATATGTCGTGCTCCACCTCATGGTCTATGAGAGCGGATAGGGCCGCTAACTGTAGTTCCCGCGCCTCCTCGAACAGCATCATGCGAGTAACAAAGGGTTGCTCGTGAACTGGCCGGTACACAAGCCAGCAACCAAGCGCCCCTTGAGCACCTTCCTCGTGCAAGCAGGCTCGATGTTCACGGTTGTCCAAGTCGAACGGGCCCGCGTATTCCATCTCGCTTCCGCGTTTGTGCTCCTGTGTATAATAGTAAAACCAGTTGGGGACGTCGTCTTCGCCTCCCTCGGCGCCGGGATGGTTGTAAGCATCCTTCGGAAAAAACACCTCGTACCCAACGTTAGTGCTGCCACTGCCGCCATAATAGAATCCAACGATTCCGCGACCAAATGAATCTAGGCGTTTCGGCATTCCATGGTAAAACACATCGAACTCAACTCCCCGGTGTCGATGTTCATGTTCCTCCCGACATGAATCAGCCACCAGGCCTGATGGCTCCCCGGACCTGCTTCCTCCGAAATATTCCATCGTAATGTCGTCGTCGTCATATCCCAGTCTCCGGACATGCCAGCATCCACCTTCCTCTAAAGATTCCACAGCCTCGTTGGGAAGGCCTTTGGTGCTCAATTGATGTTGCACCAAAAGTAATGGTGGAACGACGCCCCCTTCGGGGCCGACCAGCCCATGTCCGTCGGGCGGCAAACCTAGCAGCGTCAGCAGCAAGTCAAAACGCGCATGCGGCACATCGACCGGACGATGCGCCCATATCCGCTCTCCTTCATGTATCGCGGCATCCGCGCCGGCGCGGGTTCGCAAAATAAGCCGTCCACGTCCGCGAAACGGCCGTCTCGCGAACCGCGTTGGCGTGGCAGGGGCTGAGATCGGGACCCATATGGGTCGAATCTCGTTCGCGTGGCGGGGTTCGAGGTTGAGACCTGGACGAGGAGTGAAGCGAATGGAGCCGGCGTGGGTCTACTGGTACCGGTACAAGTCCGTTCTTGGCATTGTGATGCGCGGTCTTTTCACAACTGGGTTTGTGGCATCCTTACTCAGGGCTCGTCTTGTGGGCGGCAGTCCTTTTGCAGAATCGGAGGTCCACCGTCTTCCGGCACGGCGATGAGGCATCCGCCGGGCCCGGTGGCAGGCGCATACCCGCGTTCGGAGAGAAGCCTCTTGGCGACTTCTCGTACCACATCATCTATGTCGTCTCGGGCCAACAAATCCAACACCAAGGGAACCGACGTCTCCGATGACACCGCTCGCATCGCGGATGATAGACCAGAGGGCGTGGTCGTTCTCCAGGTAATCTCTGAATCCGAGAACCACTCGAGATATGCCCGAAGCCTCTCGCCCTCATCGGGGTGCAGAAGCAGGCCCTCGGGGGTTCGCTCTATCGCGAAGCCACGCACTCTAATCGCATCCTTCGCCAACTTGCGGGTGCGCTCATCTATGCCATCCCGCTCGAGAAACTCGCGCAGGGCGGGAATGAACGGTATATGGAGATACTGCTTGGCCGTAAGCAAACGCCACACACGCCTCTGCACATAGGGCTCCGGGTCGGCGAGCAAGAACACGTACAGGGGGTGCTCCTCCGGTGCAATATACTGAGGGGGAGTGGCGGCGACCATTCGTTTCCGAATGTCTGGATCAGGATCCGTCCACAGCGAACGATACTCCGGCGGCCATGGCCCTTCCATCGACAGTTCCCGCCTTTGATTGCCCCTAGCTCTGACTTGAAGCCTGGACAATGACTTGAAGTCCTCGGCGAAGGCCTGGCGAAACTCCACCGCCAACTCGGCCAACCCAACGTCACGCAATACCAACTTCCGGTAGGCATCTATAGTCTCATCAGAGAGAAAAAGGTCAAGTGCCCTACCACTGCCCACACGGACTCCAGCGCCTGTCGCTGCTTGCCATTTCTCGTGAAGCCGCTCAAGAACCGGCACCCACTTCTGGTCCTCG
>SLRQ01000066.1 GCA_007130885.1 Deltaproteobacteria bacterium | reverse complement strand
CGGCACTTACTCCCTTTGCCCTCCTCGACGTACGGGTGAGTACGCCTGCGTCGGGCTACGGTCCGTGAGCGCCGGATCTGCGGCCACCTCCACGGCCTCGTGACGGTGCACCGTGGATATGGTGGGCTGAAGATGTGGCATACAACTGGATTACGGTTGCGCGTACATCGAAGAAGTGGCCTTCGGTGCTGGACTCTCTTCGGTGCGGCAAGGTGCATCTCACCGGGCTTCGCCTGCTAGCCCCGCATCTGTCCGCTGAGAATCACAAGGAGCTTCTTGTTGAGGCTTCGGGCAAATCGAAAAGGGAGATAGAGGAGCTGATAGCTAGGATCTCGCCGAAGCCGCGGGTTCCTTCTTCGGTGAGAAAGCTGCCTGCAAGGCAGGAGCTTAGCTCCCGCACCGATGCGGATTGCTTGTCTCAAATGGTCGAGAACGGTGGGTGTTCGAGCGACGGCCAAGGGCGTGGAAAGCAGGTTGCATTGCCGGATGGACATGGGAGGCCGCTTGCACATGAACAGCCCTCGGCGGTTGCCGTGGCAAAGACGACCTACGGTCATGCAACGGACGGCGATGAACAAACCGGCGCTCTACAGTGCCGGGGAGTTGGGAATGAGAACGGTCGTCATGGCGATACCATTGGAAACGACAACGTAGAGCCGAAGCTTGTCCGCTTGAACGCCCCAGGGCTCAGTAGCCGGCTATTCAAGCGCGCCGGATATCACTAGTACTCCGACATGTTTCGCTTCTCGTGAGCCTTCGCCAAGACCTTCCACACCCTGCGTACTCTGCCGCCGCTAATCGTCCTGGCCGTAAGTCTGCCGGTACTTCCGGCACCCACTGGCCCAAGATGGTCCCGGGCTTCATTGAAGGCAGCGCTTCTTGTACTTCTTGCCGCTGCCGCAAGGGCAGGGTTCGTTGCGGCCAATCCCAAATGTCCGGTTGGGAAGTCCGATTTGCCTGGGGAGGAGGAGTATGTTCAGCGGTGGGAGACCTAGTGCGGTTCCCAGCCGAGCAGCCTGGCTTGATCCCTCTCGCAACCGGGGTTGGAGCGCGGGTACATGACCGTCGCCGCTCCCGTCGACTGGCTTCCTTCTCGAAGAGACCGGGCAATCTTTTCGCAGTGCTCTTCGCCCCGCGGGCAGTATAGATTCACTACCTCCTCCGAGCGCCCCTCGAGCCGAAAAGAGCGCCATTTTTCGGCCCGGTCGTACTTGCAGTCATAATGCTCGGAACGCGTCAGAACCCCGATGGCCCGGGCCTCGTGTTCCCTTGCCTCCTCGAACCTTGCTCGCAGATCCTCGACTCCCTCCATCTCGAGGGGCCAGGCCTCGATGATGCCGGATAGCTCTTCAAGCAGCGCTTTGCCCTCTCGTCCCGCGGGGCAGCCTCGGCAGTTCGCCAAGGCCGGAGCGAGGCGCCGCAAGGCTTGCTGATGCTCCTCCAGGCTCTTCTTCTCGGACAAAGAGGAAGCCTCCTCGATGGCATGCTCGAGCTTCTCGTTCCTATCCTTTCGAATGGAAGAGGTGAGCTTATGCAAAACAAGGCTGCCCTCTTCGATCCCAGCACAGGCGGTGCAGGCACGGATCATCTCTCTCATCTCCCGGCGCGCCTCCTCACGAGCCGCGAGGCTCCCACCGTCGAGAGCGGCGCGTGCATCGCGGATCTTCTCGGCAAGCTCCTGTTCCATACGCTCGGAAAGCAGCTTCCTGGCAGCGACCTTCATGGCGTCGTACAGCCGGGCATCAATCCCTGGATCACCGGTCAGCCAGTAATGGGGCCGAAAACCGTACAAATCAGCAAGCTGTTCGTCCGTTTCGCGAGAGAGAACCTGCCTCGCGACCTGAAGCAAGGAGTCTTCGTCACCGGATAGCACAGCGGCTTTCACCAGCAAGGGCTTCGCAGAACGGCCGTAATTGGGCGCGTTCTTGACACTGCGGGCCGATTCCAAAACTTGCGCCGCTTTTTCGTGCCGGCCCTCGGACAAGAGCTTCTCGCCCCGCCCGAGCAGCCGGTTGAACTCGACCTCGGCAACGACTCTCATCTGGATTGGGGTCTCCGCCGGTGTAAGCAGCCTCACGCCGAAGCCCGCCACCACCATCGCGGCCAGGACCGCCGTCACCCCCCGGGGAAGGTCGAGCGCGGGCCGTCGCCGGATGACCTGCGAGATCACCGCTATCACCAGAAAAGCAGCGAAAAGCCATCCGACCCTTGCCTCGAGCACCCAGACCGCCACAGCCGCGAACGGAATGGCAATGAGGGTGGCGGGCCGCGCCCAGCGGCCGAGAAAACCGCCGGAAGGTCGTTCACTCTTGCCCAACTGCTCGAGACCGCTCTTGCTCCTTGAGCGAGCACGCGGCTCACAGCTGGTGCATCCAACGGCTTCGTCTCGTATCGTGCCGCCGCACTTGGAGCATCGCTTCATGGGCGCCTTGCAGAAATCCTGGGATGTGAGGGCTCGGTTGCTCGGAAGGACATGTTACCACGATTGTGAGGCCTTCCCGAGTAGGAGCACACCTACGGTTCCAGCATTATTTCCTTGGCCGGCTCACGCAGGTTGTACTCCGAGCTCATTACCCGCCCATAGGCCCCGGCATTGGCAATGACCATCACGTCACCCTCGCGAGGCTGGGGCAGCCTTCGCCCGTGACCCAGAACATCACCGCTCTCACATATCGGTCCCACGACATCGAAGTGCTCGGTGGCTTTCTCGCCCAGCCGCGTCAAGTTGGCAATTCGGTGATGAGCACCGTACAGCGCCGGCCGTATCAGAGAGTTCATCCCGGTTTCGATGCCTACGTAGTGAACGCTCCCCTTGGTCTTGAGCTGAGTCACTCGGGAGAGAAGCACTCCGGCCTCGGAGACGATATATCTCCCAGGCTCCAGCCACAGCTCGAGCGACGGATGCGCCGCCTTGAAGCGCCCGAGCGTCTTGTCTATCTCATCGATGTCGATCTGAGCCTGACCGTAGCGCTCCGGCACGGCCAAACCTCCTCCGAGATCGAGCACATCCGCGCTTGGGAACAGCTCGCAGAACGACTCGAGGAAGGCGGCGATATCGGACCAGGTACGTATGTGTTGAACCCCGCTTCCGACATGTGCATGAAGGCCCTTCACCCGCATGCCCAGCTTCTCCGCCGTCTTCGCCAGATCAGGCAGCTCCTCCGGGCACACCCCGAACTTCGACTGGTAGCCCGCGGTACGCACATAGCGGTGATGCCCGCGGCCGCGGCCCGGATCAACGCGCACCAGTACCTCGCGACCCTCGAAGACCTCGGGCCAGGCGTTCACCGGGTGGAGGTTGTCCAAGGTAACCATGGCACCCGCCTCGAATCCAAGCTCGTACTCCGACTTCGGCGCGAAGTTGGGTGTAAAGAGCAGCCTTCCTCCGCAATCGCCGAAAAGCGCTTGTAGATGCCGTATCTCTCCGGCCGAGACGCACTCGAAACCCATGCCCAGCGACTCCAAGCGGCGAAGAACCTCTTCGTTGGAGTTTGCCTTCATGGCGTAGAAGATCCTGTCGACCGACTTCATCTCGAGAAGAGACCGTGCCTGCCGCTCCAGCGTAGCCGCGTCGTACACGAAAGCGGCGCCGCGCTCTTCTCCGATGCGGCAAAGCTCGGCTCGCCTCAATTTCCACCAGGGGGTCGATATCCCGCCGTTGGAGTCCTCGTCGGGAGACAGTGAGCTCCATCTAGGACCGAGAACCGCATCCTGATGCTCCTCCGCCAGCAGCATGGCGTGGAGATTCTTGACCAGCCTGTCGATCTGCTCCTCGTCCACCACGAGCGAGATGTTCAGATCACTGGCCGCCTGGGAGACTAGGTGCACGTTGTGCTCCTCGAAGACCTCCATGGCGGGAGTCAGCTTCGACAAGATGGATCTTATGTCTCTACCAACCAGGCTCACCACCGCGCAGTCGTCCTTCAGGCTCGCGGTACAAACCTCATCGAGGTCCGAAAGCAGGCGGTCCTTGACCTCCGAACCCAACAGGTTGGCGGCGGGATCAAGCGTGACCGTCACGTTCGACTCCGAGGTCGCGACCAGATCCACCGACAAGCCGTGCTTTTTGAACACCGCGAAAACATCGGATAGAAACCCGACCTGCTGCCACATGCCGAGCGTGTCCATGGACACGACGGTTACTCCTTTCTTGGCGGAGATGGCCTTGACCCTGGCCTTCTCGTCGGGGCTTTGTTCCACGATTACGGTGCCTTCCATCTCCGGGTAGGGAGTGCAGCGCAGGTGAATGGGGATGGACCTGCTCCTGGCGGGAGGGATGCACCGAGGATGAAGAACCTTGGCCCCCATCGAGGCCAGCTCCTGCGCCTCGTCGTAATCGAGGCGCTTGAGGAGGCGGGCGCTGGGGACCTGATGCGGATTGGCGCTGAACATGCCGGGAACGTCGGCCCATATCTCCAGACGCTCGGCCCCCAGCTTCGTGGCGAGATAAGACGCGGATGTGTCGGATCCTCCGCGTCCCAGGAGAACCGTGCGTCCCTGCTCGTCCGAAGCAATAAAGCCCTGGGTCAAAAGCACCTTCTCTGGTCTCGAGGCGAGCCGCTCCCGCAGCTCCGGATCGTCTTCGAACGGACAAGTAGCTGAAAGGAAGCGCTTGCGAAGAGGAGCGTGTTCGAGCGGTACAGCGGTTAAGAGTTCGCGGGCATCACACCATCCCACGTCCATGCCCTGGGAGGCCAGGAAGGCCGCTCCCAGCTTGGTGGAAATCATCTCTCCAATCGACATCATCCTTGCCTGCAAGGCTGGGCTGGCCTCCTCCACGAGCGCTGCCCCTTGCGACAGGCGAAAGATCTGCTCCATCTCATCGGCGATGATGCTTTTCCCGTCGACCCCGAGCTCGTCGGCAAACCGCATGTGCAGAGCCAAAAGCGCTTCTACGTCTTTCTCATGCTCTCCGCGAGTCGAGGAGTCAATCAACCTCTGCAGGCTGTCGGACACGCCGCTTAGTGCCGAGCAAACCACTAGAGGTCGCTGATCGGCGGCTACCAATCTTCTCATGTTCTCGGCAATGGTCTCCCAGTTGCCGCGGCTGGACACGCTCGTGCCACCATACTTCACTACTACCCAGCTTGAATCTTTTCGCATGCAGGTTCCTTCTGTGGGTTCATGTGTGCGGCGCTCACCTCGAGCATCCGGCGCCACGGACCGATCTCGCCGACTGTGGCAACGGCCATCTAAGTTCGAACGAGACCGGCTAGGCTCATATTCTCCTGGCCCGAAGGCGCGCGAGAATAGCATCCCGCGAAATAAATGCGACCCCCCTTGTGCAAAGCACCCATCGGAAAAAGCCGGAGCGTACGGCCTAGGCCAGCCTCAAGCCCACGGGCAAGGTGTCTCCGAAGACCCGCATCTCGTCCTGCACCGTAAGGTCCGAAACCTCGAGCACCATCTCGACCCAACCCTTGGGAGCACCCCCCTCCTCGAGACGGCCCGCGACCCGTCGCCGTAGCGACTCATCGAGGTCTCTTCTTCTGTCACCCGTCAACCTGGCTATTTGGGCGAGCGCGAAAGACGCTCCGTCCGCCCGGCGAAGATCAAGGGACAAGAGCCTGTCCACCCACGCCGACGCTTCGGCTGGCGGCACTACGTTGTGAGCGCTCCCGTAGAATGAGTGCCTTGCTCCTATCCGGCCGAGCGGCCACCAAGAACGGCTATTGCCGGTCTCCAGACGATCGAGCACCCAACCGACCGCCTCGATCTTCTTCTGGACGGGGAGCCTCTCGAGGGAGGCCACCATTCGAAGCATCTCCTCATGACCACGAACCCGGGGGCCCTTGGGCTTCTTCTTCAGACGTCCTTCGGAGGGCTCCAGCCACGGGCGTGTCGCTTCGAAAAGCTCCTCCTGCTGGTCGGGCGAAAGGCCGCCCGCAACCCGACGCCACATGATCCACCACTCCGCCCAACCCGCGGCTTCCGTGGTGTACTGCACGCCTTGCTCGAAGAGCGACCAGAGCTGGCCCACTCTCCACTCATCCAAGGGAGCACCGAACCCCGGACGTAGACAGTAGCCCGAGAGCTGGAACCAGACCCTCTCGTGATCCGGAGTGCGCCGCCTCTTCTTGGCTCCACCCCACACGATTCCCCAAAGCTCCCTATTCGCCGCCGACGACCAGCCGTCTCGCTTGCCGAGAATCTTCTCCAGCGAGCGCCACAGATTCTTGATCTCGCGCGGCTCCACCGGTTTCGCCGCGCGCCCGTAGCAAAGCTCCATCAGCGACCGAGCCTCATCGAACCTGCGGGGCAGGGCCTCTATGGGAGCAACCACCGCGCCTCCACCGGCCGCATCATCGCCACGGACCGCGAACTCGAGCCTCCATCGTCTCTCGGGCTGCTCTACAGTGACCAGTGACAGCTCCAGGGTTCCGATCTCGGTTAGGCTGGTTTTCAGCCTAACCGGCACGTTTCCTCTCTCGCCGGCTCCACGGAGGACCGTGTGAAGAGGCGGCAGTGGCGACAGATCCTCATCATCGACCGCCACCACCTCTCCCATGGAGTCGTGCCTGTCGCCGGTGGATGTGTAGATAGGAAACGTGACCGGACAGTCAAGCACCAACCGAAAGACTCTTTCCCCGACCGTCGCGGAAGTACCTTCTTCCATACCTCTTGGAACGACACAAAACGCCTGCTTCTCTCTCCCGGGCCCATCGACTCCCATGTAGTAGCCCCGCGCGGCGCCTCCGCCTATCTTCACTCCGAAGCCGCGTCGAGCCAGCCCATACCAGGCGGCACCGCGGGCTACCGCCAGAGTGAGTCCGTCGCCCTCCTCCCTTCGGCTATCCGGCGAAGGCGCACCCGATTTCGGTGAATGCCTTCGCAGCAACGGAACAGCCTCTCCAGAGTACCAACCCTCCAGCACCTCCGATACCCGCTGCACGATGGCTGGAGCGTCGAAAACGCCTCCGTTCAGCAGCACGACGTCAGGCCTCGGCAACCCGTCGAATACTCGGATCCCAGTGTCCGAAGCAGCCTGAACATGCCTGCGTAAGAACGCGCAGACATGACGGGTAATCGCCGGGTCATCGGCGTAGGCGAGGCCAAGCTCACTTAGGCCCAGACGCCGACTTCGCGGGGGTAGCGCGTCCGGTGCCGTCTTTGGCAGAAAGCCATCCAGAATAAGGCTCTCCGCCTCCTCCCTTTTCAGCGGCTGAGTCCGAGCCTTGCCGACCAGCTTGGCCCCGCGTCGATGCATGGTCACCCTGATCTCTTCAGGAGGGTCATAACCCAGGAGAGCCTCCTTTGCGTTTCGGGCGGACTGCATGAGAGAGGCCCACTCGGCTGCGTCGGTCTTCTTACCATCCCCCAAGGATTCCTCGACATGACGAGCAAGCGCCGCGTCCATGTTGTCGCCGCCGAGTATGAGATGGTCTCCGACCGCTATCCGGGTAAGCTTCGGCACGCCCGCTTCCTGATGTTCGATCTGGATCAGAGTAAGGTCCGTTGTCCCGCCGCCTACATCGATAACCAGGGCTAACCGGGCATCACCAACAGCTTCGGCGGTACGATCTTTGTGCTGAAGCAGCCAGTCGTAAAAAGCCGCCTGCGGCTCCTCGAGCAGCCGCAGCCGATCCCTGGAGAGTCCTGCCTTCAAGGCGGCCTCCAAAGTCAGCTCGCGCCCGACTTCGTCGAAGGAAGCCGGAACGGTCAAGACGACCTCCTGGTCGGCTAGCGGCGCGTTGGGATGGGCCGCGTCCCAGGCCGCCCGAATATGCGCCAGAACGCGGGCCGAGGCTTCGACTGGAGAGATGGCCGGGACTTCCCCCGATGATCCCCATGGGAGTATTGAAGCCGTTCGGTCGACCCCTTCATGACAGAGCCAGCTCTTCGCGCTGGATACGAGACGTCCCGGAACCCGCGCCCCATGCCGAACGGCAAGCTCGCCGACGACGTATCCGGGAGCATCACCCCATGGGAGACGCCTCGCTGCATGTGGTAACTCACCTTCCGCCGGAAGATATACCGCGGAGTGCAGAAGTGGCCTGCCGGCTACCTCTCCAAAAGACACGAGCTGTGGAATATCGAAGACCTTCACCTCCGGCTCGCCTACGGGCGTGTAGGCGACAGCCGAGTGAGTAGTTCCAAGGTCGATGCCGACTATGTATCGATGCTTGCTCATTGCTTCGCGGATGTCTCACCCCGTGCTTCGCACGTTGTACTCCAGCCTCCAGCGTTTTCCCGACTCCTCTTCCGCCGACAGCTCCAGAGTCCCGATTTCAGTAACCCGGGCACGCAGCCTTACAGGCACTAGGGCCCCCACAGCCTTCTCACTGTCACCTTGAAGGGTTGTCTCTATGGGAGGAAGCTCTTCGAGCTCACTCTCGCAACCTGGGTCGGCCGTATCGGCCACTTCGTCGTCCCTGCGTGTGGATGAGGCGAAGAACCGGAAAGAAGCCGGCTCCCCGACCACGAGACCCAACGTCTGTGGGAGCACCACCTCGCTTCCTTCCTCCATTCCGAACGGCGCTATGCAAACCGCGTCGACGCGCGGCGGCACACCCGGCACCGCCAACTCGGCCCGCTCTATTCCCACGTAATACGCCCTGGCGGTTCCGCCCCTGATTCGCACACCCCCACCACGACGCACGCTGCCATAGTACGCGGCACCACGAGACACGGCGAGATCGGGATCGGTTCCTTCGAGCACCTTGGGAGGCTTTCCACCGTCGGCCTCGATCCAAGAGCCCACGATCGAGACGATGCGTTCTCGCAGAAGCTCGGACTTGGTCACTCCCCCGTTGAAGAGAATGGCCGTGGGATGGGGCAATGCTTGGCCTTCGGCCTTGATGTCTCCAGAGCCGGCATGTCTTCGAAGAAACGCGCCCAGGTGCCGGGTTACGGCGGGATCTTGGGCATAGGGTAGGCCGAGGGTCGTAAGGCCCACCCGGCGGGGGGCTCTGGGTCCCTCTTCAGCCGTTACAGCCGGGAAGAAGCCTTCGACCAGGGTCTGCTCTAGCACATCCCTCGGCAGCTCGGTTCGTATCGTGCCGCCGACGAGCCTGGTGCCTCGGCTGGGTATCGCGACGGCATGACTCTTCGCGTCCGGATCGGCGAGCAAGGCTTCCTTGGCCTTGCGGCAGCCGTGAGTCAGCGCCCGCATTCGCCAATCATCGAGCGTCTTGCCCTCGGCCTCCAATCTAGCGCGGAGAGCATGTGCCAAGGCAAGATCCATGTTGTCGCCGCCAAGGAGGATGTGGTCGCCGACCGCGACCCGCTCGAGAAACAAGGCTCCTTCTTCCTCCCGCACCGCGATCAAGGAGAGATCGGTGGTTCCACCGCCGATGTCGCAAACCAGTATCAGATCGCCAACCTCGACCCTGTCTCTCCAGCTCTCGCCCGCGCCGACCAGCCATGCATAGAGCGCGGCCTGAGGCTCCTCTATGAGGGTGAGGTTATCGCCCAGGCCGGCAAGTCGGGCCGCATCAACCGTCAACTCCCGAGCCACCGCGTCAAAAGAGGCGGGAACCGTCAGGATCACATCCTGTTCCTCGAGCGGCTCGGCCGGGTTGGCGGCATTCCATGCCTTACGGAGATGATCGAGAAACGCTGCCGACGCCTCTAGAGGAGATAGCTTCGGAACCTCGGGCGGCGCTTCCCAGGGAAGCACCGCCGCCCGGCGGTCCACCCCCGAGTACGACAGCCAGCTCTTGGCCGAAGAGACTAGTCGAGCGGGCACCAACGCGCCCTGCTCCCTGGCAAAGAGACCGACAGCCCCGCTTGGCGCCGGCTCCCAAGGCAGCGCGAGCGCCCCTTCCGGCAGCTCTACATCGCCGGGCAAGTAAATGAAGGAGGCCAGAAGCGGCCTGCCGGCTACTTCGCCCGAATGAACCACTTGTTCCAAATCAAAGGTGCTCGGGCTCTTGGACGCATCCCCAAGCTCCACATGGGCCAACGAGCAATGGGTGGTTCCGAGGTCAATGCCGATGCTTCGTCTTGCTGTCATCTATATCTCCACCTCCGCGGGAGCCAGCACCCGCGGGTCCAACTCTTCGGTCTGCTTCGGAAGCTCGAGACGTGCCGCTCTCCAGCCTGGATGAGCGAGCCGGCCTTTGTAGGGCGGCTTTCCAACGACGTTGCCGGTAAGGCGCACCTTACCGGGGTCGAAGCCGGTCTCGACGGTAACCGTCTCTCCTTCCTCCTCTTTCAACACCGGTTCCAGATCGATGTACTCCGCGAGAGTTTTGCGGCATCCCTCGTGGACTATTCTCGCGGCGGCACCGACATCGGCGTCCGGCGCTGCGGCAATATCCTCCTGCAGGAAATCGAGCAGGCGTCCGTCTCGCTGAAGCGCGGCCAGCATGCGAAGAGCAGGAGCAGGATCCACCGCTCCGGAATCCGGCTTCGGGGAGGGTTCCGCTTCCGCTGGCGCGGCGGCCTTGGAGGTGGACTCCTCATGATCGCCCTCGGAAAGGTGGTGGGCGATGAAAGCGTGGCCCGAAGGCAAGGCCGAGGCCGGCTCTCCCCCAGCAAGCTGCTCGACCTCCTCGGCAAATGCTTTGTCGAAAATGATCTTCCAGGGCACGAAAAGCGCCATTAGAAGCCTGGCTAGAAGGCCCGGCACGTTTTTTTTGTCTTGCGCTGGCATGTTCGTCTCCAAGCAGTCTCGTTCGTTGGGGTGTCAAGCACCGATCTCATAACCCCGACGCCTTCCTCGGACCACGATCCGGGGGCTACGGCCCGCGTAGTCGCTCGCCGCTTCCCTGACGTAGCTCCGACTACGCCGGCGTCGCTTTTCACTGCGCATCAGCCCTCGCGGCCCTCACGACGGCGAGGGGTTTCGAGATCGATTCTAAGCACGGGGGACACTAAGCACGGGGGACAACTGAAGTGAAGATTCATCTTCCGCCGCTGTCCACCAGACCATCTCCACGCTGTCTGATTCCCCCACCTCGAAGAACTCTGCATTTTCGGCCGCGGATTGTAGCGGGACGCGTCACGGGGTATTACCACTGCGCCCAACCCGAAGAGCGGCCGCCCGGCTCCGCGCGCGGCGTGCCCATCACCCATTTACGGAGGAGCGAAGTGTCAGCCGACCGTGTCGACCCTCAGCAAAACTGCTTGTCACCGGGCTCTCTCGACGAGCACCAATCAAAGCGCCTTCTCGAGGCCTACGGTGTGCCAGTGACCGCCGAGCGTGCCGTTCACGGAGTCGAAGAGGCCGTTAGAGCGGCGGAGGAAATTGGGTATCCAGTGGTGCTGAAGGGCGCCGGAAGGGCCTTGCAGCACAAGACGGAAAGAAACCTGGTACATCTGCCCTTGGCGGGGCCGACGGCGGTCGAGGCGGCGGCACGCGCAATCGAGGAGGAGGCCGGCGACGAGCTCGAGTTCTTGCTGGTGCAGGAGCTGATAAGCGGTACGCGCGAGCTGATGGCCGGCTTTTACCGGGACGAGCATTTCGGTCCCGTGCTTCTCTTCGGCCTGGGCGGAGTGCTTGCCGAGGCCATAGGCGATACCGCTCTTGCCTTGGCGCCCCTCGATCCGCGTGAGGCGGAAAGGATGATCCGGAGCATCCAGGCAAGAGGGCTGCTCCAGGAGTTCAGGGGCGAGGCCAAGGTGGCCGGCGGAGAGCTCGAGGGAGTGCTTCTCGGCCTCTCACGTCTCGTTGAAGAGCACCCCGAGATCATGGAGGTGGATATCAACCCCCTCAAGATCACGCCGGCCGGCCGCGTAGTGGCCGTTGACGCTCTGGTGGTAGCCGGCGTCCCGCGGGCATCACGTCCTAGGACGGCGCTACCCGGCAAGTCGATTCTCTCCATGTTCAACCCCTCCAGCGTCGCTTTCGTGGGCGCATCGGCCACCATGGGAAAGTGGGGCTATCTTCTCGTGGTCAACACCATCGCGGGAGGCTTCGGCGGCAAGATCCACCTCGTGAACCCAAAGGGGGGGAGCATTTTGGGGCGCAAGGCTTATCGCTCCCTGGAAGAAGTGCCGGGTGATGTGGATTTGGCCGTCGTAACGGTTCCCGCAAGACACGTCCTAGATATCGTGGACCAGTGCCGGGCCAAGGGCACGCGTCACATGCTGCTCATCAGCTCCGGCTTCGCCGAGACCGGGAGCGAAGGGAAGGAACTCGAGGCCAACCTCGTCGAGAAGGCCCACGATGCCGACTTGGTCGTGCTCGGGCCGAACACGATGGGGCTTTCCAACCCCCACGCACGCTTCTTCTGCACCGGCTCCACCGTCACGCCCAAAGCCGGCACCACCGTGATGGTTTCTCAGTCGGGCAACCTTGGGACGCAGCTCCTCGCGTTTGCCGAGCAGCAAGGCCTTGCAATACGCGCCTTTGCCGGAAGCGGCAACGAAGCCATGGTCTCGGTGGAAGACCTCCTCGACGCCTTCGGCGATGACGACCTAACTCGCACGATTCTGCTTTATGTCGAGAGCGTGAAGGACGGTCGCCGTTTCTTCGAAAGCGCCCGCCGCATCTCGGCCGGCAAGCCGATCGTGCTGCTCAAGGGAGGTCGAAGCTCGGTCGGCCACAAGGCCGCCGCGAGCCACACCGGGGCACTGGCGACCGACGAGCGAGTCTTCGATGCCATGTGCCGCCAAGCGGGGATAATCAAGGTGGAGCAGCCGATGGAGCTGCTCGACCTGGCTGCTGCTTTCTCCTCGCTGCCGCTTCCCCGTGGTCCCCGAGTAGCCATCATGACCTGGGGCGGCGGATGGGGCGTCGTCACGGCCGACCTTTGTGAAAGAAACGGGCTGGAGGTGCCGGCCCTCGACGAGGCTCTTACCGCCCGCATAGACGAGATCCTTCCCCCGTACTGGAACAGGATGAATCCCGTTGATCTCGTGGGTGAGCAGGATCCTACCGTGCCAAACCGCGTGCTCGAGGCGCTGGCGAGTTGGGACGGCTGCGACGCGGTTATGTGTCTTGGCATACTGGGAAGAAAGCTTTTCATGAGCAGTCTCGGTTCGGCGGCGACAAAAGCGGACCCGTCGGTGGACGAAGATCGAATCTCCCAGGTGAAGGCTTTCGTGGATCATTTCGAGAGCACGCATGTAAGCCACTCCGTGGAAATGATGGTGCGACACGAAAAACCGGTAATCGGGGTGAGCCTTCTTGCGGACGGCCAAAGCAAGCTCATCCGAGAAGTTTCGGGATCGCCGTTCCAGGGAGTTTTCTATAACACCCCGGAAGGTGCCGTGAAGGCGCTGGCGGGCATGGTTTCCTATCGAGATCAAATAGTGGACGGGAGCTGAAGTGACGAGCATTCTCATCACTGCTCTGGCGGCCGGTCTCGTGGCCATTCTGGTAACGGTCGCCATCGAGCGGCTGGGTGGCCGGAAGGGAGGCCTTCTTGGAACCCTGCCCACCACCATCGTACCGGCAGCGGTCGGATTCTGGTGGAGCTCGGCCACTACAGTCGATTTTCGAGACGCCTTGTTCGTGGTTCCCGCGGGCATGCTGCTGAATGCCGTCTTCTTGTTGTTCTGGCGCGAGCTGCCGGGCCGCCTCCCTAGCTGGCCCTTCAACGTCAAGCTGGTAGCCATGGTGGTGCTATCCATGAGCGGGTGGCTCGTGCTGGCGCTGGCTCTTCTCGCGGCGACAGAGTTCTACCGCGCGGCGGGGCTTCCCATGGTCTTCTGGGGCTGGGGGTTCTTCTGCTTGGCGCTGCTTTTTGGAGTAGCGGCCTGCCTGGGCCGCCGCCCCGCGCCCGCCGGAAGCAATCCCGTGAGCATGGGCACGTACCTGGCCAGGGGGTTGCTCGCGGCCCTGGCCATCGGACTTGCGGTTGCGCTGGCCGGGATCTCGGGCCCCGTGATTGCGGGCATAGTGAGCATTTTTCCGGCCATCTTCATTACCACCGTAGTAGCGTTGTGGCTTTCCCAGGGAGAGACCGTTCCGTCTGGAGCTGTAGGCCCAATGATGCTCGGCTCCACCAGCGTATCGGCTTTCGCGCTGTTTGCAGCCGCCATTATGCCGGTTCTGGGCGTGGCGGCCGGAGCGGTGGCTGCCTGGCTGGCCGCCGTCGCTTTGGTAACGGTGCCGGCTTGGCTGCTTCTGCAAAGGCTTGCCCGAAACCCGGTTCTGGAGTGTGACAACACGAACGTTGCCCAGACCGAACGATGTCTCCCGGCAGACCGGGTTGGAATGAGCTGAACCCGCAAACGGCTTGACGGGCGGTGTAGAGCGGCCGATTCTCGTCGAGATGCAAAGCTCCTCGCAACAGTTACAGCCACCCTCTCGCGGGGAGACCATCGCGGCGGCCCGGGAGCGCGGTGAGATGATTGCTGCTGCTCTTCCCATCTTGTATCCCCGAGAGCTGCTTCGATCCTTCGGGGTGCTGCCGGTGGAACTCTGGGGACCACCAGGGACCAAAACCGCGATTGCCGACCGCTGGCTCCAGGCATACACCTGCAGCATCATCCGTGGCGGGCTCGCCTTTCTAGCCGGCGGCGGCCAAGATCATGCGGACATCATCCTGGTCCCCCACGGTTGCGACTCGCTTCAGGGCCTCGGCTCGGTATTGCTCGATTTTCCAGTTTTGTCCAAACCGGCTCTTTCCTTTTACCATCCCCGGACACGGTCGAGAGCCTCGGTCGACTACCTAGAGGCCGAGATAGAATCTCTTGCCGAAGAACTGCAAAAGATCACCGGGAGAGAGGCCACGGATGCTCTCGAAGCAACGATAAGAGAGGAAGAAGCAGACTCCGTGCTGGCGAAGCTGCTGGCCGGGCGCCTTCAAGTGGCCCTGAGCTGCCGCGATTACTACAGGCTGGTCAGATGCAGGGAGTACCTTCCGGCCGAGCAGTTCACGGCGCTCGCAAGGCCTTGGCTCTCTTCCGAAAGCGGCCCATCATCGGCGATGCCGGTGCTGCTGTCGGGGGTAGTACCGGAGCCGTCAGGCCTTCTGGATGCTCTTAATGAAGCAGGCGCGGTTGTAGTCGCGGATGACACCATCGCATGCGGGAGGAGACTGACTCCGGAGGGCCGCGACCAAAGTGCGTATCGCCGGATGGCCGAACGCATGGCGAGCGCGCCGCCTTGCCCCACGCGAGGAGCCTCGGTGGAGGAACGCAGCAGACACCTCTTGGATCTGGCAAAAAGATCCGGAGCCAAGGCGGTGGTGTTCGCCGTGGTGAAGTTCTGTGAGCCGGAGCTTTTTCAGCTTCCTCTACTCAAAACGGCTCTGGAGAGAGCAGGGCTTCGAACCACCATTTTGGAAGTCGATGTCACCGAGCCTCTCCCGCAGCAGCTAAAAACCCGCATGGAAGCTCTCTTGGAGACTATGTCATGAGCGCCGCCGGCCGGTTGCGGTATCTCTTCGGAGTACACATCGCCGGACGAGCCGCGTTGCGCTTTGAGCGCCTCCGCTCAGAGCACAAAATGAGGTCGCGGGAGTCTTGGAGACATCGTCATCTAGAAAGGCCTCTCGATGTCTCGCCTCGCCTCAAGGAGCTGATAAGCCGGCACTACCTAACGGGCCGGTATGCCAATGGAGCAAGAAAAGTAGCCTGGGTCACCTCGGGCGCTCCCATAGAAGTGCTTACCGCTCTCAACATTTTTCCTATCTATCCCGAGAACCATGGTGCCGTGTGCGGCATTCGGCGAACAGCCGAGGAGTACTGCAAGCACGCGGAAGCGGCGGGATACTCCCGAGATCTCTGCTCCTACGCGCGAACGGACATAGGCTCCATCTTATCGGGTAAGACGCCTGTCGGCCGGCTGCCGCGTCCCGACGTCCTCATTTGCTGCACCAACATCTGTCAGACGGTTTTGTACTGGTACCAGGTTCTGGCACACCACTTTGGTGTTCCCTTGGTGATTATCGATACGCCTTTCTTGTATCGAGAGGCACCGAGCCACGCCGTTGCCTTCGTGAAAAATCAAATCGAAGACTCGATTCCCGTACTGGAGAGGATCGCCGGCCGGAGCTTGTCTCATGGGCGACTGCGCGATGTAACACGAATGTCACGGGATGCGTGCGAGCTGTGGCTTCGCATAGTCGAGAGCGGCCGAATGAAACCGTCGCCCATAACGGCTTTCGATCAGTTCATTCATCTGGCTCCCATAGTCGAAATGCGGGGTCATCGGTACACAGTGGACTATTACGCTTCGATGCTTCGTGAGCTGAACACGAGGGTGGGGCGCGGCATGGGAGCCCTAAAGGACGAACGAAAGCGGCTCTTGTGGGACAACCTGCCTATCTGGTTTCGGGTCCGTTGGCTCGGGGACCTGCTTGCGGAACGCGGCGTCTCCCTCGTTGCTTCGACCTACACCAATGCCTGGGCGGAGCTGGCCGACATGATCGACCCGGAGCGTCCTCTCGACTCATGTGCTAGCGTGTACCTCCACCCTATTCTGAATCGCGGGACCGGTCACAAGCTGGAAACTATGAAACGCATGATCGATTATTATGAAGTGGACGGTGTGCTGCTCCATTCGGATCGCTCCTGCAAGCCATACTCGATAGGGCAACTGCCTCAAAGGGAAAGTCTGTCTTCGGAGGCCGGCGTGCCGGCGTTGCTGATCGAAGCAGACCACAATGATCCTCGTTCGTTTTCCGAAGAGCAGGTCCGTAACCGCTTGGACGCGTTTCTCGAGGTGCTTGGCGTATGATTGAAGCCGGAGCCTTGGGGTTGGACGCGGGCTCGACAACCGTGAAGCTCGTAGCCGTCGACGAAGCAGGGACCATGGTCTGGCACCGGGTTGAAGAGACAGAGCCGGATCTGACCTCCCAGGTGGAGGAGCTTCTCGAGTCGACGCGCAAGCTTTTGCACCGGGTAGACGAGCTTCCCTTGATAGCAACTGGTTATGGACGCGGGCTTGTGAAGCAGGCCGGCCGCAAGGTTACCGAAATAACGTGTCATGCCAGGGGTGCCTATCAGTGGTCAGGCGGCGGAGGCACGCTGATCGACATCGGGGGCCAAGACACCAAGGCCATGATCATGGACCGGTCAGGAGCGGTGACTAACTTCGTTATGAACGACAAATGTGCCGCGGGCACGGGCCGGTTCCTGGAGGTCTGCGCAAGAAGGCTTCGCCTATCCCTGGATGAGCTTTCCAGCACGGCCTTGTCCACCGAGACAGAGGTTTCCATTTCAAGTACTTGCACGGTGTTCGCGGAATCGGAAATAATATCACTCATTGCCGGCGGGCACCCTGTACCCGAAATAGTGAGAGGCCTGCATCGCGCTCTCCTCGGCCGAGTCGGCTCTCTGGCTCGCGGAGCTGGATTGCGGCCGCCGGTGATGCTGTCCGGTGGTGTCGCCCAAAGCCGGGCCGTGCGGATGCTCCTAGCCGAAGAGCTGCAATGCGAGGTGAAGTCCTTTTCGGAGCCTCAGCTCACCGGCGCATACGGAGCCGCCTTGCTCGGACTGGCGTGAGGCCGCCTCTTTTTATTTGGATCCGAGAGCACGAGTCAAAGCGTGCTCGTAGCGGTCTCTCGCTTCCGCTACGTCGATGTCGATCAGCTTGGAGCCGTCAGCACCGGAAATCTCGATGCGGCCGCCTCCGCTCTCCCCGATGAGGCGCGCCGTCGTGCCGCAAACCCGGGCGGCTTCGAGAACCGCGTCGAGATTCTCCGGCTCGCAGGCCACCAAAATTCGGGAAGCGTCTTCTCCAAATAGCTGCGCCTCGGGACGCGCGTCCACGCAATCTTCGGGAGGATCGGGAAGCCGAACCGAAAAGCCCACCACCGGGTCACTGGAGCCGCGGGTGGTAAGCGATAGCTCGGCAAGGGCCACGGCCAAGCCGCCTTCGCTGGCGTCATGGGCCGTCTCGACGAGACCGTCTCGGATCATCCCGCGCACCGCCGCCTGCACCGCGCGTTCACGTTCGTAGTCCAGCTCCGGCGGACGTCCGGTCAACCTGTCGTGGATCGTGACGAGGTACTCCGAGCCGCCCAGCTCCCCGCGGGTTTCTCCAAGAAGGACTATCTTTCGGCCTCCGCCACGCAAGTGGCTTACCGCGTATCTCTCGGGATCCTCGATCAGGCCTGCCATGGCGATAGTCGGCGTGGGCAGAATCGCCGTCTCATCCGTCTGGTTGTAGAGGCTGACGTTGCCGCTCACCACCGGTGTCGAAAGCTCGCTGCATGCCTTGGCGATGCCTTCGACGGCGCGTGCGAACTGCCACATTATCTCCGGCTGCTCGGGGCTCCCGAAGTTGAGACAGTCCGTGACCGCCAGAGGCTCCGCGCCAACGCAAGAAACGTTTCTAGCGGACTCGGCCACCGCATGAGCCGCGCCGAGGTGAGGATCCAGGAACACGAACCTGCTGTTGCAATCCACCGAGAGGGCGATTGCCTTGTCGGCGCCGGGAACAGAAACCACCGCCGCGTCACCTTCGCCGGGCGAAACGGGAGTGTCGGCGCGATCGAACTGCTCCCATACCGAGCGCTTACTCGCCACGGTGGGAGAGGAGAGCAGCCGGAGCAAGACCGATGAATGATCGTCGTCGCCCGACAAGGTCGACGGATCGAAGGAGTGATGGTCATCAAGCCAGGTCGGTCTTTCTCTCGGCCGGTCGTACTTCGGTGCCTCTTCCGCCAGTGGCGTGACCGGCAGGGCGCCAACGACCTTCCCATCTTGACGCAGCACCACCGTCCCCGTGTCGGTGACCTCCCCTACCACGACCACATCGAGCTCCCATTTCTCGAATATCCGTCTTGCAGTCTCCTCCGAGCCCGCCTTGAGAACCAGGAGCATCCGCTCCTGGGTCTCGGAAAGCATGAGCTCGTACGGGGTCATGTTCTCCTCGCGGGTCGGGACGGCGTCGAGGTTCAGATCAATGCCGGTGCCCGCGCGGCCGGCCATCTCGAGCGACGAGCTGGTGAGACCGGCCGCTCCCATGTCTTGAATGCCGACCACGGCATCCGTCTCCATCAGCTCCAAGCAAGCCTCGAGGAGCCGCTTCTCGGTCAAAGGATCGCCGGCCGGTATGTTGTGTTCTTCAACGGCTTCCTCCTCGTCGAAGACGTCACTGGACATCGTGGCCCCGTGTATCCCATCACGTCCGGTCTTGGCTCCTACATACAGGACCGGGTTGCCGACACCCGTCGCATAGCCCCTGAAGATCTTATTGACCGGTAGAAAGCCCAGCGTGAATGCATTGACGAGGCAATTGCCGTCATAACTGCGGTCGAAGCAGATCTCGCCGCCGACCATCGGCACACCAACGCCGCTGCCATAGTCGGCCATTCCGGCCACCGTTCCCTCTACGAGCCCGGCCGTCTTGGGATGCTCCGGCCTCCCGAATCGCAGAGAGTTGAGCGATGCTATCGGGCGGGCGCCCATCGTAAAGACATCCCGCAGAATCCCTCCCACCCCGGTAGCGGCTCCATCGTACGGCTGTATGTAGCTCGGGTGGTTGTGACTCTCCATCTTGAAGGCCACCGCAAGACCGTCGCCGATGTCCACTACGCCGGCGTTCTCTCCGGGACCTTGCAGCACCCTCGAGCCTTCCGTGGGCAGCTTCTCTAGATGAACTCGGCTGGACTTGTAGGAGCAGTGCTCGCTCCACATGGCGGAGAAGACGCCCAGCTCGGTCCAGGTGGGCTCACGCCCGAGAATACCGACCGCGCGGCGGTACTCGGCGTCGCTGAGATGCTCGGCTATCAGCTCCGGCGTAAGCTCGGGGTCGGCGGGATGGCGCTCCGGGACGACTTGTGTGTCTGCTGGCTTTGTCATGGAACGGGGAAATATCGCCGTAGCCCCCCTCTCTGCAAGCACCATCGGCGATGAACCGCGACGCTCCCTTCCCCCCAGGCAGGTGATTGTTACCGTTTACGCATGTTCCGAAACGTTCTGGTACCGGTCGACCTGGCCGATCGCCACGAGCGTGTCCTCGATGCGGCGGCTCATCTGTTGGAGCCCGGCGGCAGTATTCTGCTTTTACATGTAATAGAACTCATACCCGGCTTATCTTTGGAGGAGGAGAGAGCCTTTTACGAAAGGCTCGAGCGCACCGCTCGAAGACACCTCGCGGATCTCGGGGATCGCTTGGATGAGAGGCGGATCTCTTGGCGGGCAGAGGTGCTTTTCGGTGCGCGAGCCGTGGAGGTGGTGCGTTTCGTGGTGGACGATGAGACGGACCTCGTGGTCCTGGCTTCTCATCCCCTCGAGCCGGACAAGCCGGTGAGAGGCGCCTTGAGCTACCAGGTCGGCCTTCTCGCACCGTGTCCGGTGCTGCTGATCAAGTAGCGGCCGAGCTGCGCGTGTATAGACGAGATGACAGCGCGTTGTTGCGAGGCTATGATCTGGAAATGAGCCGCGAGGAGGTAGTTCTCCCGATGGAGAGAGTCCGGATGACACTCGAGCTTGCGGAGCTTGCCGAGGAAATGATCCGAGCGAGGGTATTGCGCGAAAAGCCGGATGCCTCCCCGGAGGAACTCGACAAGGCCGTTGCCCGCTGGTACGCCCATCGTCCTGGGGCCGAGCACGGCGACACCGTTGGGCGTCCCGTTTCGTGGCCAAGACGACGCGCATGAGCGTTCTGGCAAAAAGCTTGAGGCGTATAGTAACCGACCTCACGGACCTTGGAGTGTCCTGGGCGCTTGTCGGTGGACTTGCGGTCAGCGCGAGAGCGGAGCCCCGAACCACGCGTGACGTCGATGCCGTGGTCGCGGTTGGCAGCAACCAGGAGGCCGAGAAGGTCATCTTCGATCTTCAGAGCCGAGGTTACAGGACCATCACGGTTCTGGAACAGAAAGAGGCCGCACGACTGGCCACGGTCAGGCTAGTTCCGCCGGCGGAAGGTTTCGGTGCCGTCTTGGACCTCTTGTTCGCCTCCAGCGGTCTGGAGGTCGAGATCGCGGCGGCGGCCGAGAGATTGGAGATCCTCCCATCAACATTGGAGGAGCAGAGATGACGCCTCCCTCATGGAGGCGACGCACGAACAGCATCCGGACCTGGATGTGGACGTGGGAAGCTGAGCCCACGGCCGGGCGTGCCCTCCTTGCGCTCCGTGCCGGCGGGTGAGCATACTCGCGTAATGCCAGTGAGAGTGGTCGTATCACCTGCCTGCCATTCGCCTTGCCGGAGCTGTGATGCCTGCGATCCGGCGCGAGGGCACCCCAGCCTGGAGGAGGCTCTTGCCGCCGCCAAGGGCAGGAGAATCGTGCTTGGGGGAGGAGACGCGACGAGATGGCCTCATCTAAGTGCCTTCCTCCAAGCTGTCGCCGCCTCCCGCCCAGGAGCGCGGGTGTGGATAGAAGCTCCGGCGGCGTCGCTTGGAACCGGGCATTTGTCACGGCTGGCTTCCCTTGGCGCTCGTGGAATCGTGGCTCACGCGGACGCAACCCCCGAAATGCTGACCCTTCTGCGCCCTATTCCGCAAAAACGACCATCCGCCGAGCCTCTCGACACCAAAGGGGATCATCCGGACGAGGGGATACTAATGAGGGCAAGACGGCTGGGACTGCAAGCCCGGGTCCGCCTTCGGGCCGATGCCGACACGTTTGGGATGGTGGTCCCCATGGCTCGATGGCTTGCTCCCGTGGCCGTCACCCTCGAGATATCTCGCCGAGGTGGAGATGGTCGTTCCGCCGTCATTAGACCCCAGGTCGTCGAAGAAGCGTTTCTTCAAGCGGGCAACTTGACTTTCGAGCATCATCGCCTCGAGGGCAGCGCCTACCTTCCGCCTTGCGCCATGCCGCGCGTCTGGGACAGCCGGCCCAAGGTGTGGCGAACGCTGCTCGCCGAACGCCGGGACGAGAAACCGAACGATATCTTCCCGATATGCAAGAATTGTGAGCTGTCCTTGCGATGCGGTTTCTCGGACAAAGGAGCGCTGGGGAGCGAAACCCTCGAGAGGATATCCGCCGTGAGGCCGCGAAGCTCCGGCAACGGCTCCGGCAGGCGCAGACCTGTTCCGAGCGAAATAGCACGGCTGCGCAGCGGGCCGGAGATAACATGCATCATGCCTTGGACGGTCATGGAGATCGTCGATCCCGTCGGTCTCGTGAACCACTGCTGCAAGGACTGGACTGTTGGATCACGCGGAAACACACGCGTCCGATCACTCTCCGAGCTTTGGAACGGCCCCAACTTCCGCGCCGCAAGGCGGCGAATGCTGGGCCTGGATCCGGGACCGCTGTGCCATTCGATATGCCCAAGGCTCAATGATCGGAAGTTCGCCGAGAACGAGCTAGAGATCATGGAGCGATCCGACAGGTTCGTGGAAAACCAGCTTCAGCTCGCCGAAGATCTTGCCTTGCGGCGCGAAGAGGTGAGGGCAAAGCCGCTCTACATGGTTCTCTGCCCGACCACGGCCTGCAACTACGACTGCATCATGTGCAGCTACGGACGTCTGCCAAGGCGCGACCTGCCCGAGTCGGTCCTAGCGCAGGTGGACGAGTTCCTGCCCACACTGCGTACTCTCACTCTGCTGGGCGGCGAGCCCTTGGTATCTAGAGCCGTAATGGACCTGCTCAGGCGTTTCGAGCGAGACAAGTATCCGGACGGAGGAGTGGACCTGGTGACCAACGGATCGCTGCTCACCAAACATACGCTCGACCGAATAGGCGGCTGCGCCTTCGGGGCGGTAGTTATAAGCCTCAACGCCGGGACTGCCGAAACGTACGAGCGAGTACACGGTGGAGCCAGGATGCAGCCGGTGCTGAACAACCTCGACCAGCTGCTTCGCCACAGAGAGAAACACGGCCATTTCGGAATCAAGCTAAGCTTCGTCGTTCAACCTCTTGCTACGCCTGGGCTCATAGAGTTTGGGGAGATAGCGGCGGCCCGCGACCTGGACATTCGGCTGCTTCCCATGACCCCCCACAGCCGAGGTCCGGCGTTCTATGACTGCGCCGAATCCGTAACACGAGTTTTGGACGATCTGGACGCATTCACGGAATGGGCGCGGGCAAGGAGACCGGCCTGGCTGGAGGAAATTGCGGCGACACGTGATGCAATCGCCAAGAAATCAAGGCTCGACAAGCTTGAAAGAGAGCCGGCCTTGGGTCAGCCTTCCTCCAAATGGCTACATACGCGATAGGAGACATTCAGGGCTGCTTTGAGCCCCTTTGCCGCCTACTCGAGGTCATTTCGTTCGATCCCGCGAAGGACCGCCTGCTGCTTTGCGGGGACCTTGTAAACCGAGGCCCCGACTCCTTGAAGGTGTTGAGATGGGCAAAGCGGAACCAGGAGTCTCTGGTCTCGGTGCTGGGAAACCATGACCTGCACCTTCTTGCCAGAGGAGCCGGCGTTAGGCCGCCGAGAAAAGACGACACCATGGACGACGTGCTTTCGGCGCCCGACAAGGAGAGTCTTCTGGAATGGGTGGCTTCTCGGCCTTTCATTCACATGGAAGGTCACTTTCTTATGGTCCACGCAGGCTTGCTGCCGGAGTGGTCCCTCTCCGAAGCGCTCTCCCTCGCGAATGAAGCAACCGAGGCCCTACGAACGGATCGCCGGCGCTTCCTAGAAATAGTCTACGGAGCGCCACCTCCAACTCGATGGAGCAGAACCCTCCCGGCACTCGACCGCCTCCGCTGCATAATCACGGCACTCACGCGTCTTCGCGCCTTGACCAGCGATGGCGCAATGGACCTCGACTTTACCGGACCTCCAAGGCAGGCCCCAACCGGACGGATCCCTTGGTTCGATGTACCGTCCGAACGAAGCAACGATGCAACCGTGATCTGCGGGCACTGGGCGGCGCTCGGGCTGTATCTAAGACCGGATGTCATGGCCCTTGATACCGGCTGCGTTTGGGGCGGTGCCCTCACTGCCGTGCGCCTAGAGGACCGGCAGGTCTTTCAGGCCGCTGCAAGGGAGGAAAACGACGTCAACGGGGGACAGCGCTGAAAAGTGTACTTGGCAGCCGAAAGACCTCCGGTTAGCTTAAATGGTCCCGGCACGTCGCCGGTCATTACCCTGGACGCAGCGGCGTTAGGAAACATGATGGAAAGTACTGAAGACCAAGCTTCGACGTCTGAACTGCTGGACGAGATAGCGCGGCTCCGCCGCGAGCGTAACGCCGTCATTCTGGCTCACTACTACCAGATACCGGCGATACAGGATTTGGCCGATGTCTGTGGAGACTCGCTGGCGCTGGCACAAGCGGCACGGCGCACCGAGGCGGAGGTCATCGTCTTCGCCGGCGTCAACTTCATGGCCGACACCGCCAAGATCCTGAACCCAAACAAGACCGTCGTCGTGCCTGATATTGAAGCGGGCTGCTCGCTTGCCGACGACTGTCCGGGTGAAGAGTTCGCAAGCTTCCGAAAAAAGCACGCCGACCACGTCGCCGTCAGCTACATAAATTGCAGCATCGAGGTAAAAGCTCACTCCGACCTCGTCTGCACCAGCTCGAACGCCCAGACCATCATCGAGTCCATTCCTCGAAGCAAAAAGATCCTGTTCGCGCCGGACATCAATCTTGGGCGCTATCTCATGCACAAGACCGGCCGGGACATGCTTCTTTGGAACGCCGTATGTGTCGTTCACGACGTCTACCGAGAGGAGGATCTGCTCCGGCTGAAGGCCGAGCACCCCGAGGCCGAGGTACTGGCGCATCCCGAGTGCCGGGAGTCCATACTGCGACACGCCGACCTGATAGGATCCACGAGCAAGATCATCGAGCACGGCGCAGCGAGCAAGGCGCCGGCCGCCATCATCGCCACCGAGTCAGGCGTCATCCATCAGATGAGCAAGCGCGCTCCGAGTAAGCTCTTCATTCCCATGCCCGGCGAGAGCCCGGATGCAGCTTGCAGCGTGTGTCCTTACATGCGGCTGAACACGGTAGAGAAACTTCGAGACTGCCTCCGTGACCTTCAGCCCCGAATCGAGGTCGATAGCCGGCTTGGTGAACGGGCCCTGGCTCCCATTGAACGTATGCTTGCCCTGTCGACATAGGAGCACCTCCACACCTCGCGGCCAACCACCTACTTCTGGCTTTTCCCAACGTCGACTCGCCGCTTCAACCTGCGGTAGTCTGCGAAGCGATGGAGCCTGACCGCCAGGTCGAGATTCAGCTCGGCCATCTATGCACCAACCGCTGCGTTTTCTGCGTGAGCGGGCAGAGAAACGAGCTCGGCACGGCGGGCCCGCTGGAAGCCGCGGCTTTGTTGACTTCTATAGAACAAGCACGGGAAGCTGGGCACGAGAGAATCACCTTGCTCGGCGGAGAGCCGACTATCCAGCCCGGCTTCATGGATGCCGTTCGCCGCTGCGTGGGCCTAGGATACGAAGAGATTGTCATCTTCACCAACGGAGTGAAGACCGCCCGGCCGTCGTTCGTCGATGAGGTGCTCGCAACCGGGGGAAGCTTCACTTGGCGTCTCTCGATTCAAGGCGCCGACAAGATTTCACACGAGCAAACTACTCGCAGGCCGGGTTCGTTCGGACGCATTCTCGCCTCGCTGGAGAACCTGGCCGCGCGGAACCAGACCATCACGGTCAACACCTGCATGGTCCGGTCGAACTACCGAAGCGTGGACCGGTTCCCGGATCTGCTTCTCCCCTTCGACGTAAAACAGCTCCACTTGGACATGGTTCGTCCACGAGACGCTGGTGAGCGCAAGCCGAAGGAGCTGGAGGAAATCATTCCGCGTTACGCGAAGATGGTGCCCGCGCTCGAGCGAATGATATCCGGCTTCGAGTCGAAAGCTCCGGGGTTCGACGTGAACATCGGAAACTACCCGCCATGCCTGGCTCCCGAGCTGGCACGGTGGATCCGTCACGATGGAGAAACGACGGAGACAGTGGCAATAGACGGCACCGACCGCCTCTCGAAGCCATGGAACAAATACGAGGTCAAGGCGAGAGACAAGATCAAACCATCACGCTGCCGGGAGTGCGTTCTCGCGGACCGATGCAGCGGCGTCTACGAGACTTACGCGCGCATTCACGGCATCGAGGATCTGTCTCCGATCAGCCGCGCGCGGCTCGCGGCCGTCGACCCATCAAGGATGCTTCTACCGCAGCATGTCGCCCACCTAAAGCCCGCGGTCATGCACACCAAATGGCCCGCCCCTCTCTCCGAAGCATCCTGGTCCACGACAGGCGATAACGAGGTGACCATCACGTTGCACGGACCCGAAGCCATTGTCGTATCACTTCGCCCCCCTTCTCACATAGGTTGCGCCGCCTGCGATCTCTTCAGCCTCCACATTCGAAAGGCTCCGGCCAGCCATAAGCTCGCAATGAGCGCGCTCGAGCTTCTTTGGCGAGTGCTCGCAAAAGATAGCGTCCCCTGGCATCCCCTTGGAACCGACGCCGTCGTGACTCCTCCAGGATCCATGGGCAGACAGCTCGCACGCCTTCGCCGAGCCGCTCCTTTTCCGCCGTTGGTTTGGTCCGCAACGGAAGTGCGACCGGGCAAGGCGGAGATTCATCTCGACGGGCCTTCCGGCGAACAGGTCGTTTTCTGGCTGGAGCCACGAGGGCGACGCACCGGAGGAGGATATCGAATCGAAAAAGGCCCTGCCTCTCCGGAGGTAAGGGAAGGAATGCGCGCGCTGATGAACGCTCTATCAAGCCGCTGACCTAGAAAGCCGATGCTTCTTCTTTGCGAACTTCTGGGGCAGGACCCCTTTCGCCATCATAGGAACGAGCTGTTTCCTTTCATCCGGGGACTGCTTGCGGAGACCGAGTTACCTGCTTCATGGAAAACCATCGGCATCTCGACGGAAGGGTCCGGTAATGATGAGCGCTTCATTTTGGACCTCGACGATGAAGAGCGGCGCGCGTTGGCATCCGCCCTGTCCAGCGACGGCATCTCCAGGATAGTCTTCAACGAGAGTCTGTCTCCCCTGCTGGCCGGTTTCTTCCGTCGTCTGCAGCCGGCCGCCGAGATCATCTGCATAGGAGACATGGACAGGCCTCGGCAGCACGAGCTGCTTACAGGAACCGTGCGAGAGCTTCTTTCGTTTTTGGACGTAAAGCTTGCCTCGTGTTCCACTCTACGGCCCGATGGAAAGCTGCTCGACGAGGTACAGCCTTCCTTTGCTAGAGAGCCCCTTTTGCAATCGAAGCTACCCCCGCTCATCCTGCCGCGGGTGCTCCTCGGCGCGGAGTGCGCTTACCGCCGGCCTCTTACCGGCAACCCTTTCTTCGATGAGCTCGACGAAGAAGATGTCATGCGTCACCGCGGCTGCTCGTTTTGCATAAGGGAGCCGGGTTCTGATCTGGGGTTTGATTGCAAAACGCCCGCAATCGACCTTGCTTTCAAACAGATCGACGGGGCGCTCGCCTGCATCCACGAAAACCGCCTACTGCAAGATCTCCATCGGGGCGAAGAAGATCCGCGATTCCACTTCCTGGTTCAAGGAGCCTTGGCCTTTCAAAGGCTCGATGTCTTCCTGAAACGTCTCTGCTCGTCGCCGCGCCCACCAAGTGCCTTCCTTTTCTCCTGCCGCGCCGATGAGCTGATTGCAAAACGAAAGATCATCGAGCAGTGGATTCCGCTGCTGGAGGAGCAAGAACACGCGATACACATTTGGGTTATGGGCGTCGAGAACTTCTCTACCGAAGAGAACACCCGTCTCAACAAAGGAATAACACCTGAGCAGATACTCGCAGCAGCGCGGCTTGCCGAAGAGCTCGAGGCCGGTCATCCAACAGCCTTCAACTTCAGCCGCTACGGAGGCTTCTCCTTCATACTGTTCACGCCTTGGTCAAACCTTTCAGATCTCAAAGTCAACCTGCGGTGGGCTCGCCGCGTGGGAATCTCTTCCCGAAGCTTTTTTCTCCGCTCCCGCCTCCAGCTCGTCGAGGGCACTCCCATCTCGCTGCTGGCCGCAAGGCACGGCTTGACCGTCGAGCATTTTTCCGAGCCGTACTTCGACTCGGGCTGCATACAATCCCAGCATGAGACGGAGCTTTCGTGGCGCTTTAGGAGCCCCACCGTGTCCCTGGTCTACCGACTGGCGTCACGGTTGCCGCCGGAGCTTCGAGACTTGTCGCAAGAACCTCTTTATGAGCGCGTTCAAGAAACCATCCGGGCCCATTACGAGGCCGGGCTCGACGCCTTCGACGCTTTCGAGGAGCTGCTGGACCTCGCCGGCGGCGATTACAACGAGCTTGATGAAGAGGTCACGCTCCGCCGGCTAGATGAACGGCTGGCGAAACATCCGTCTCGCCGCGAACGCCGCAGTCATTATTTAAAGACCGGTAAAGGGAGTGATCGCGCGGAAAGTAAGGGGCTCGTTTCGGCCTGTCTTGTCTCCGATGGTACCCACGGCCTCGAGCTTTCGGAGGCCATTTATTGTTTGGACGCTCATCTCGCCGAGCACGGCGGCCGAATCCACGGGCACGCCCTAGCCGCTGCCAGCCGGCATCTTGGTGAAGAGGCGCCCCAGCTTCGCTTGAGCTTCGAGTCCGAGCAAGGCGAGTCGTTTAGAGTAATTGTGGAGCCCCGCCTACCGGGGCGTCGCTACTTGGCCGGCAGCGCGGCCTATGGCGTCGGTTACGCTTCCGAAACACCCGCCAACACCTCGAGCCGCCGCAAGATTCTTGATGGCATCGGTAAGCTCCTGCGACGAGCAAGCCGGAAGAACCTCGTCAAATAGTCTAGTTTTTCGCATGATCCATGGCTGTCGACAGATCAGCCCCTAATCAGGTCTACTTATCGCCTCCTGGAAGCAGCCGCGGAAAGCTCTCTCCTTTGGTGTTCCTCCTTGCTAAATTCGCTCTAATTGCGGACAATGGAGCAGGAGTGGCAAGTAGTCTTTTCAGCCTTCACGGGAAGGGTCTGATGGTGATGATGATGAAGCGCGCGTCTATAGTCGGGATAGGTCTGATGGTACTTGCCATCTGGTTCTTGGTCTCGCCCACGTTCGGCTCGAACGGAACGATCGAAGGATCCGTGACCACCATGGACATGCATCCAATAAGGAGCACCATGGCGGTACGCGCGTGGAAGGAAGGCCCGAGGGGCTGGGTGCTGGAGGCGACGACGCAGGTGGACGGCAGCGGCAACTACTCCCTGGAAGTTCCACCGGGCGAGTACAAGCTCGATGTCCGCTTGACCGCCGCGGACTTCCGATCGGAGCCGGGTCACCCTGCCGAACATAACCGTCCATACGACGAGGACCTCGGCTCCGCCTACTGGCGACAAGAGATGTGGCACGAAGGCCCATCGGGTGAAAGCGGCTGGCAGGAGCGCACCGTCCACCGACAAGAGCACGCCACCCCGCTGCCGGTAGGAAGCAATCAATCGATCGAGGGAATCAACTTCCCACTGTTCGAAGGCTCGGCGATAAGGGGCCGCGTTTCCATGGGTGGAACCTATATGGCCGGCATCGAGGTGCGGGTCGAGCAAGCGGACGACTGGAGACGCCACAACTTCACCGAAACCATCGGACCGTCTCCCGGGCACGCGGGGCGGCTCGGGCAGTTCAGGTCGAGAGGCATCCGCTCGGCTCAAAGCCACAGAATCATTGCATACGACCGGGACGGCAACTACGAGACGACCGTCTTGAGCGATGAGGTGCAAACCACCGCCGGCGAGCGCGTCAACATTGACACCTTCGATATGCCGGCCTTTTCGGCTTGGGATCCATACTTTGGCAATGACAGCCTAGACGAAGCCTTCAACATCGGAAGAGCCGGCTTCGGCTCGGAGCCCCCGGAGGCGTGGGAGTCGAGCAGCCAGGCCAGGATCGCGCCCCGCAATACCGGACGGGTCAACTGGTTTTGCTGGAGCGCACTCGAGGATGAGAGGTTCATAGTCACCGCCAGCACCCAGGGCACCATCTCGGGCCTTTCGGACGACCGCTACTGCCCCTGGACCGATCCGCACATCAAAGTTGTGTACCGTGATAACGGAAACACCATCCCGGGTGGTGAGGACAACCTGTCGGGACCCGGCGCGCTGGATGCGCGGGTAGACACGGGGGTCATTCCGCGAGACAGAGACTACTGCGTCGCCGTAACCACCTTTGGTGACTCAAACTTCGATGGACACGGCCAGCAGACGGCGGGGCGTTATCGTCTCACTGTCGAGATGGGCACGAGGCCTCCCTGGCTGGAAATCACGGATGCCGAATTCAGCGAGGACCCACCCGCCTGGCCGAATTTTCCAAACCCATCCAACATCGGTCTTGCGGAGGGCATGGAGATGACCCTCTTCTTCGAGTTCGGCGCGCCTGACGGCGATGAGAACCTCGAGCCCACGGTAACCTTGACCGACGAACATGGTAACCCACCAACGAACGCGCCATCCGTTTCCTACTCCTACAATGTCGTGAGCGAAAAATGGGAAGGAGAGCTTGTGTGGGAGGCGGGCCTGGAGGATGCGGGAACCTACGAGCTCGTCATCGAGGTGGAGGACGTCGGCGAGAACGTATCGGTTCAGCGAGAAGTAAACTTGCTCGTGGGAGCCGTGAACTATCCGCCCACCATCCCCGAGCCCGAAAGCCCCGAAGACGGGCAAGTAGTAGACACCCGGTCTCCCGAGTTCCAGTTCCGAAAGAGTGACGATCCCGACGGGCCGAACGAAGAGCTGACCTACGAAGTGCAGATTTACTACGAGGCCTTCGATCCGGACAGCGACCCGGACATAGAAGAGACGGGCATTTCTCACGGCGCTGACGACGGCGGCGTCGTCACCTGGACAGCGCCAGTGGAGCTTCCCGAAAAAGAGACGGCTTGCTGGCGGGTTCGGGCGCAGGACTCGGGCGTGGAGGTTCCTGGAGAAGACGATCTACCCCCCGCTTACAGCGCGTGGAGCGGCGTGGAATGCTTCGTGGTCCACTCCATCCCACCGGAGATAGAGGCCTTTGTCGGTGCGGAGCAGATCGACAGCGGGGACGAGTTCGAGCTTGATGAAGGCGACCTGCTGGTCATCGAGCTTACATACCGCGCCCCGGCACCTGCCGAGGGCGACGAAGGCAAGCTGGCCCCGGTACCGGATTTGTGGAGCAACCTGCTCGACACGGATGGCGAACCGGTCTCCCAGGAGCCCGGCCTGGAGGTTCTAGACGACGACGACGGTGAAGGCGCCGCCGTCTACAGGTGGCAGGTCGGCGCGCTGGATGCGGCGGACAGCCCCTACACCGTTACATTCTCGGCGTACGACGGGCGGCTCACCACCGAGCACTACCACGACATAACCGTGCACGAGAAAAACCTGCCTCCAACAGCCCCGATCATGGTCCTTCCCGAGGACGACTCATCCGTTTCGGATCTGCATCCCGTTTTCGTGGCCGAGAATGCAACCGACCCAGAGGGCGAGGACATGTACATGCACTTCCAGGTCTCGAAGAGCGACGCCTTCGAGGAAGAAGACATAGTCCTGTCCACGCCGCCCATGTCGCTCCCGCAGGACGAGAGCGAAGGCGTGACGAGCTGGCAATCCGCCACGCCGCTGGAGTGGGGCACGGACTACTGGGTACGCGCGTACGCCAAGGACATTCATGAGCTTGCCGGCCCGTCCAGCGATCCTCATCTGTTCCGGGCACCGGAGAACATCCCTCCAACCACCCCGGTTCACGTGAGCCCCGAGAACGGCTTGGTGATCGACTTTCTCACTCCCACCTTGAGGTTCGAGAAATCGGAGGATCCGGACGGCGACGACGAGGCACTCTCTTACGATCTCGAGGTCTGGTTCAGTGACCCAAGTGAAGGAGGAAATCCGGAGCGCCAGATCACCGACATCGAGCACACCTCGGGTGTCGGCGGAGTGATCTCGGTGCCGCTTGATGAGCTGCCCGAAAAGCAGATGGTCTGGTGGAGAGTCAGGGCCAACGATCATCAGTCCCAGCATCAGTACAGCGATTGGACCGAGCCGTGGAGCTTCTTCACGCATGCTTATCCTCCGGAGGTGCTCGTTTACCTCGAAGAGGAGCCTGCTCCGGAGTTCATCGACGTGTACGAAGGTGACACGGTCGTACTCGACATCCTATACCAGGCTCCTTATGGGCCTGTTCCCAATCTGACCGCCGAGCTGCGCGATGTTTACGGCCGGGTTCACGATGGAGAGTACGAGCTGGAGATCTTGGATGCCACCAATCAGGTTGGAGAAGCAGCTTGGACCTGGTGGGTCGGCGCGCTCGATTCGGAAAGAAGCCCGTACCGGGTAGCTTTCGTAGCCAACGACGGACGATATACAACCGAGGTAATACACCACATCGAGGTGGACTCGAGAAACCTTCCGCCCACCTCGCCTGTACTGCTGGAGCCGGAACCCGGAGAGATACTGCTCGTCCGAGACCCCGTTCTTCTGGCGAAAAACGCCGTTGATCCCGAGGGGGAAGCGGTGTTCATGCACTTCGAGATCGCGGCCGACGCGGCTTTCGACTCGGTGGTCTCACGAACTCCGCCGTCCGGCGTACCGCAAGATGAACAAGCGGGCCAAACCAGCTGGCGGGCGGATCCACCTCTCGACTGGGGACGCGACTACTGGGTCCGCGCGTACGCCACGGATGTGCACGGCGTGGTGGGAGACTACACTGACACGCACGCCGTCTCGCTCCGGCAGAATCAGCAGCCCTCCGACAGTGAAATGGAGGGCGACCTAGCCGGCGCGCAGTGCAGCGCTGGACATGTCGTTACTCACAACCCCTTCATACTGCCGGTAAACCACGGTTCCGATCCGGACGGTGATCCCGTTTGGATACACCTTCAAATGTACCCATATGGGGAGACCCCAGAGGACACTCTGGTGTTGGATACCAAGGTGCCGGTGGATGAAGGCGAGATGACCCAGGTGGAGATCGACCTCGGAGTAATACCGGTAAACGAGCGGTACAGCATCAGGGTTCGAAGCTGGGACGGCGCTCTCTACTCGGATAACTGGCATGAGTGCAACATCTGGAACAACGTGCGTAACACCGAGCCCACACCGATAGTAATTCTCGATCCGGACCCGGCCAATGAGGAGAACAGGTTGCGCATGAACACGACCGAGGTCAGGGTAACGGTTCAAAACGCGTACGACGTGGACACCGTCGTCCCCGGCGCTGCAATCGACATTGCATGGTGCTCGAGCCTAGATCCCACATTCTCGGACTGCCCGGAGTTCGAAGCCGACTGGGACAGGGAGCCACAGTCCTCATTCGATCCCGGCGACATCAGCGAGTTCACCGTAACGGGTCTGACAAACCTGCAACAGTGGTACATCAAGGCCTGTGCGCTCGACGAAGCAAATGTGTGCGGACCCGCCGACACCACGTCCGTCATCGTTGGCGAGGAATCGGACTTTGCTGTTCCTAGTGGCTGTTGCACCACGGCGCGAGGAGGCGATCCCTGGTTCGCGATGCTCGCGCTGCTGGCAATCGCTCTAATGGCACCTCGCCCTCGACACCGGAGAACATGACCGAGGCCGCGGCTGCCGTGCGAAAAGACGATGATGGCGGCGGCGTGGCCGGGGGGCGCCCGCGCCGCTGCCCATGAAAGCACTCATCAAGGTCGGATACGCATGCAACGATAGGTGCGTTCTGTGTCACGCGGCGGATCACCGGCACATCCAAGATGTTGGACGCCGGACCGAGCTGAAAATCGCTCGCGCCGCCAAGCTTGGTCACCGAATGGTAGTGCTTTCCGGAGGAGAGCCCACCATATCTTCGGACCTTTTTCGCCTGGTTCGGCGCGCCTCTTCCCTGGGGCTGGAGCTGGGGCTTATTACAAACGCCAGGGCGCTGGCGGTACCGGACCTCACGGATAGGCTGGTCGGCGAGGGCCTTCGATACGCATACGTCTCTCTGCACGGCGGCACCGCCGATATTCACGACGCCGTCACCCGCACGCCCGCGTTCGACCAAACCCTGGCCGGAATATCGAACCTAGCGGACAAGGAAGTCGACCTTACAATCAACTGTGTCGTCAACCGGCTCAACATCAACCACCTTCGCGACTGGGTGGAATGTGTACTGCCTTTCAGCACGGCCCGACTGAAGCTGTCCATGACGGAGCCGAAAGGCGAGGCCTGGAGACATTTCGACGAGGTGGTGCCGTCGGTCACCGATGCGGCGGCGGCGGCGTGTGACGCAATTAGCTACGCTGAAAAGATGTCTCCGGCTCGTGGGATCCTACACGACGGCTTTCCCTTGTGCCTCATGCCCGGCTTCGAGGATCGTTACGACGACCTCTGGTCGCACGGCTTCGCCACCATGGCCGAGGTATGGGAAGACGACCTTCATCCGATAGACGATCACAACAAGGTGCAGCCCGCGAAATGCTCCGGCTGCGGCCTACGCGGTCCGTGCGGCGGGCTCTACAAAGGCTACCAGGAACGGCTAGGCGACAGCGAGATCAAGGCCCGGCCCGGCACGCGTTCAAACTCCTACAACCTCGTGCCTCAGGCCATCATGAGATGGCGTGAGGGCGAGCCATGTCCCATTAGAAACGCCACTACCCCTTATGATCGGGCGAGGACCTTGTTTCTTCGAAACGGTGAGCGCCTTACCCTCATGCGTACGACCTCTCGTGATTTCGCTACAGCCGAGCTGCTCGAGAGCAAGCTGAGCTATGGGCAGATATACGTGGACGCCTCCGACAAGCCCGCGCCCGACGACTTTCGGGCGGACCTCCTGAAACTGATACGGCTGGACACATGCGAAGCCTGCCCCAATGCTTCCGCTTGTACCGGCTGCTACCGTACCAGCCGCGAGGACGTGTTCTCGAGAGATGATGCGGCGGTGCGAGAGGTAGTCTCAAAGCTTCGAGGCACGGTGCTGGATGTTGGCTGCGGAGAGGGCCTTTATGACGATGTGCTCGGGCCCTTGGGCGAGCAAGGCTTGATTGAATACAGCGGGGTGGATCCCGATCGCGGAGCCATCGAGCGCCTTGGCGCGAGATGGCCGTGGGCCGACCTTACAGAGGCAAGAGCCGAGGACATCGAGCCGGCAAAGGAGAGCCTTGATCATGTGCTGGTGTTGCGAAGCTACAACCATATCGCCAGCCCCGAGAAGGTCATGCGTTCTCTCGTGGCGGGTCTTCGCCCGGGAGGAACTCTGCTGATTGTGGACAACGTCGCCTTCGGTCTGGTACGCAAGCCACGTCACGCTGGCCGCGCCGAGCAAGGACCGGCCCGATTCGAGCATTACCGAAACGACTCGGCGGCCGACGCGGCCGCCTTGCTGGCGGACCTGCCTCTCGCGCAGATAACCAGGCATGACGTATCACCCGCTACGAGCAACCAATGGCTGCTGCACTTCAAAAGGCTGTGATGGGGTAATGATGTCGGATAACCCAAACCGGAGGCAAAGTCCGGTAAGACACGATCTGGAGAAGAGACAAACCGCCGCGGAGGAGCGGCGACACTGGGTCCGTTTGACCAGGCGATGCAATAACCGGTGCGCTTTTTGCCTGGATACCGGCAGCCATGACGGTAGCTTCGTCTCCAAACGTCAGATAAACGCCGAGATAATAGACGGCCGTCGAGCCGGAGCCACTCGCCTGATACTCTCGGGCGGAGAGCCGACTATTCACCCGAGCTTCCTCTCTTTCGTGGCCATGGGGCGTAAGCTCGGCTATCAGCGAGTGCAAACCATCACCAATGGACGCCTTTTTGCCTATGAGCGCTTTCTCGACCGCGCCGTAAGGGCCGGTCTCGGCGAGGTAACCTTCTCCATACACGGGCACGACGCCCGCACTCATGACTTTCTGGTGGGCGTCCCCGGTGCTTTCGACGAGACGATAAGAGGCCTTCGCAACGCGTTGTCCAACGGGAGGCTCATAGTCAACGTGGACGTTTGCCTCAACGGCGTCAACATTGAAGCTCTGCCCAGGTTGCTCGACGGGCTAATGGAGCTTGGAGTTCGCGAGTTCGATCTCTTGCACATAGTTCCATTCGGGCGGGCTTACGAGGACGGTAGCAGCTCGCTCTTCTACGAGATCGAAGAGGCCATGCCGTCAATACAGTACGCGCTAAGCCTGGCGAAGCGCGAGGATGTACACATCTGGTTCAACAGGTTTCCTCCTCCATATCTTGAGGGGCACGAGCATCTAATACAGGATCCCGTCAAGCTGTTAGACGAGGTGCGAGGCCGCCGCGAGGAGTTCGACTGCTTGCTGGAGACCGGCAATCCCTTGTCCTGCCGGCAACCTGATCGCTGTCGCCGCTGCTATATCCACGATCTCTGCGAAAACCTGGAAGCAACTCTAGAGGCGGTAAGAGGCAACAGTCTTGAGGTTTACCGCGCTACGCTTGGTTCCGGCTCCAACGAGCCGGTGCCTACTCCCCCTTGCTCGTTCGCCACCTCGTGGGTTCGGGCGCCCGATGCCGCAACGGCGGCCGCCGCGGCGGATGCTGCCCGGCTGCCCGGCGATACCCTGTTCCTGGAGCTGGATAGCTACGCGAACCTGGAAGAGCTTTTGCGGGAAGAGAAGCTGGCGGGCCGAAGGGTTCTGCGAGCGTATGCATCCACTGTGGAGCACCTCGAAGAGTTGTTATCGCTGCCGGGCAGCTTCGAGGTGGTAGCCTACCTGGACAAGACAACCGCACCTTACCTGCTCCAATTGGGACACCAAGGACGTCTGGTGGTGACCGGGCGAACCCACAACCGCTTGACCGATGCAGTGGAGCTGGACCCGGATCTCGAGAGCTTTTTTACTTCTCTTCACCCGTCTGTCCCTGTCGAAGGCATACCGGCCTGCATCTGCAAGCGCACACCGCGGCCGTCACCCCGCACGCTGGATGCGTCGATGCTTCGGGCGGACGGTCGCCTCGACATCTTCGGCTACACCCGCCGGTTCATTCTGGAGCATTACCGCACGAAGAGCCACCGCTGCCGGAGTTGCTCCCACTCGAGCAACTGCCGGGGTGCCCACGTCAACTGGGTGCGGGCTCACGGTTACCGCGCGCTGCAGCCTCTTACGGAGCCCGCTAGTCGATCTTGATGAAGTAGTTGACGGTTACGCTACGCGGGCGGGTCTCGGCCTCACCGTCCTCGCTCGTTTCGACCGAGTACTTCCAGTCGTCGGAAATCACGGAGAAAGGAAGTGCCGGTCCATCCTCCATGACCGGGTCGCCGTTATCTTCTCCGTTTTCATTGCCGTTGTCGTTGCCGTTCTCGCCATTGCCGCCCGCACCTTCCTCCGGCGGCTCGATGAGCTCCTCGGCGTCGACATGCAGAAGAACCTCGTGGCTGTGCTGCTCGAAAGCGTCGCCCTGCCACTCACCGAGGGCAAGATCTCCGTCGGGATTGCCTCGACCGTCGTCATCCATGCGCCCGTGGTCCTTGCCTCGGAGGAAGACGCCCCGAAGATCGGGAACGGTCTCGCGCCCGGTTATATCCTCGTAAGTGGACCCTGGATGAGCACGGCCGTCCGCCAGAACCCATCCGTCCCCTCTCAACGCGCGAAACTCCTCCGGGGTCAGCATGCTCGCAACTATGTCGCCGACAACGCCGCCGCCCGAGGCGGCATGGATCGCGAACACGCTCGTCGATATCGGATGAATGCCAAGCTTCACGTCCTGGTCGCCGAAGACTCCACCACGCGCCAGCACGCGCACGTATACCTGCCCGGTGTGACTTCGAAGACCCTCGGCGCAGTTGGGATCTTGGAAGCTATGGTTGAAGTAACCGCCTAGGACATCCAAGGTCACGTTTCGGTCTCCGCAAATCCGCTCGGCGGCGCCGGCATCCTCGAACAGCTCCAACGTCAACGTATACTCCCCATTGGGCACGGGCTCGCCGTCAGCGAGAAGACGGCCCTGATAGCTCAAGGGCGCAAGACCTTCATTGGCCCAAGCACCCAGAGACACTCCAAAAATGAGCAACGTCACTACGAGCCACAGGTTCGTTCGCATCTTCATTGCGTAATTCCTCCAAGAATCTTATAGCCTTCTGTATCGTCGGAGCTGCACTTGCCTGACCCGACTCGCGAGCCGACCAGGTTGAAGCGCCCCTCTCGGCCCACGATATCGCTTCCGACACCGTCGAATCTTCCCTGAAAGCTCATGCACCTGCAAAAGCCGTCCTCTCCGCAAGCAGGCACTCCACCGTCTTCGCATGAGCACTCATCGGATGTGGTGCACTCCACCTCTGTTTCGGTCTTCTTGACGCCCAGCTGACACCGATCGTTCGCATCACAGTAGTACCCGTACGGGCATAGGCCGTCCTTGCAGGGCCGGCCTTCCTCCTGGCCCTCGATCATTAGCGTGCAGCCCCAAAGGAGTCCTGCCGCCGACACCATCCAAAGAATCATTCCGACGCGTGTCCGCATTTATCTCTCCCTTTAAAAGCTGCCCCCGAGCATCAGCGCCGCACCGTCTCCAGTAGGCACCACGCCCATCCGCGAAGAGTACTCATCCACCGTCCACCCGCCCCAGGGCGGCTCGTCCACTATCAAAAGGTACACACCGGCGGCAGCCCCCAAACCGGCCACGATGAACATCGTATCAGCCGCGGTGGCACGCAATCGGGCTCCCCTCATGGTGCTTACGTATCTATCCATATCGAGCTGGGGCACTTGCTTCGCTGCTTGCTCCTCACTGCGGGCCGCGAGTCCCATGAAGACTCCGCCGACCGCCGTGGCCACTCCCGCGCTGGTGGCGACGAGGCCCCAACCCTTATGCCCGAACTCCACGTCGAAGTCGAAAAAGCTTCGCGCTACGTGAAGCTCCCTTATCGGCTCACCATCATCGCCCCTCGGTCTGACATCCGCGTACAGCCCATCAAGGAACTGAGCAATAGGTCCATCCGAGCCGATTTGCCGGCGCGAAAGATTTGTCCGCGCATGAGCCTTCAGGTGCCCGTCGGACGCGAAACGCCATCCGTGCAGCACCACACCTTCATCGTCTAAGCGAACGCCGATTGCGAGAACATTGTCGGATCCAACCCATCGAGCCAGTGTCATGGCCTGTGAAGCGGGATCTCGTTCGATAATGCCGGAGCCGACCGCTTGCAGGTGCGCAAGCATTTCCTCACCGCGCTCGGAGTGGCTAAGCCGCAGCCTTGCTATCTGACCAGGAGCCGCCAGGTGCCTCTCTTGAGCGAACCGGTAGCCGGGAGCTCGAGCGGTGACGAAGTGATGGCCGGGCTCGAGGTCGCCCAGCTCGACGGGAGATACGCCTCTAAAGCGGCCATCGACATACACCCACGCAGGGACAGGATCTGTTTGAATCTCTAGTGTGGTCTCGGGTGACTCGTCTACCGCGCGCCGGCCTTCGTCGAGCAACCCCTCGATCTCCGGTGTGATGCGGCCGGAGTCGGGGGAGTAGCCGCGGTCTAGGGCAAATATGTCGAGGATCTGATTGCGAGCACGCGAAGGCTGACCCTCGTAAAAGAGCGTCAATGTACGCATGAAGTAGGTGTCGAGAAGTTCGGTGAGGTACTTCGTCAGGTCGAGCTGCTCGTATGCCTCGATGGCTCGGTCCAGCCGCATCACCGCCGTCTCGAAGCTCATCATGTCGTATGCTTCGACGCCGGTTTCCTTGACCGCGCGGGCCGTCTCCAGCCTCCTTCGCTCCTCTTCTAGAAAGTCTCCGAGAGCGTGCTCGTCCAGGTCGACAAGCTCCAGTCTCCCGTTGGCTTCCACCCAGCGGCGCACCGCGCGATCGACCATGAGCGCCTCGCGCGATGCTCGCTCGTGCAGGGCCGTCACGGCGACGGCCTCTCTTTGGCCGCTACCTTCCTCCGCTTTTGCAACCGAGACGAGAAGCAGCGGTCCAATAATACTCGCAAGAACTAGACTGATTCGAGCTTTCATTATCGTTCACCCTATCAGAACAGTGCGGCGCAAAGGAAGCCAAACAACAGCCGAACCGTTTAGAACCTTACCACAATCACAGTCTCATCCCCAGGCTCGATGACGATATCCTCGAAACGCTCCATTCCCGTCGGGGGATGGACCACCCGCAGCTCATGACTTCCCGCGGGAAGACGGATGTCTCTTGCGGGTGATGTGCGCTGGGTATCGCGGCCGTTCAAGTATATCCTGCACCAGGGGACACAGTTTACCATGAGCTTGCCCCGCTGCTGAGCAGGCTCGGGAGAGACAGCCTCCGCCGGCTCCTCCGGCTCGTCGGCCTCGGCGCTAGCCACCTCTTGTTCATCGGCCGGCTCCTCAACCTCGGGTTCCTCCGGCTCGGCCGGCTGGGGCTCTGGATCTACCTCGGGCGCGGCAACCTCTTCCTGCCTGCCGGGCTCTTGCGCCGGAGCAGACTTCTCCGGCTCCGACACCGGCTTTGCGGGAGTGACGGGCTTCGGAACTCTTTCGGGAGAGGCCGGCTCGGGAGCCGCTTTTACGGGAGCATCGGGCTCGTCGGCTTCCAGGGACTCCGGCTCGTCGTTTTCCAACTCTTCCGAAGAAACGGTCTCTGCTTCCTCGGGCTCCCCCTCCTCCCGAGGCTCGACAGGGTCTGGAGAGACGGGTGGCTCGACAGCCTCTTCCTCGGCAACCGGGATATCTTGTTCCCCGATCAACCCATCGAAGTAGCCGTCAAGCACCAGAAACGCCCCAACGCCGATTAGCACGGCGCCGGCGGCGCCCGCGACGATCTTCTTCAGCCCGCCGCCACCTCCGGCCGGCTCTTCCAGATCCTCGTCATCTTCCAAGGGCCCGGTGCTCTGACCCCACTCGTCGAGATCCTGATCCTCCTCGGGCGGCGCTTCGGGTTCTCCAGAAGCAACCTGCGGGACACCATCCGTTGCACCTTCTTCGACACCTTCGGGCTCATCATTGAAGAACGGACGAGATGTGAGGCGCGTAGGCTCCTCCTCAGCTTCGCCCGTTTCGTCGACGGCGTCCTCGGACCTGGGATCCGGCTTGGGTGTGGGCGGCTCATCGGAGGGGCTCGGCGGCTCCTCCGCGAACTCCGGGGCAGCATCCGGAGACTTGCCGGCCTTGGCCGCGCCCGACCGGACGCCGTCTTTCGCCTTTCGCACACCCGGGCTGGTGGTTGGTGGGCGCGCCCTTTGGGATATGTGCTCCCTTCCGAAAAGATCCAACAGGAACTGGCGAAGCTGAGCGTTTGCGGCCGCGTAGGCGCATTTGGCGAGGTACTCGTCGATGGCCTCGCGCATGGTCTGGCCCGAAGAGAAGCGACCCGCCGGGTCTCGCTCCAGCGCGCGCATGACGATCTCCTCCACCTCATCGGGAAGATCGGGCCTATGCCGCTTCGGGCTTGGTATGGGCTCCTCGGCCACCGCCATCAACGTCGCCAGCTGATTGTCCCTCTGGAAGAGACGAACGCCCGTCAGCATTTCGTATAGTACGGCTCCGAGCGCGAAGAGGTCACTGCGACCATCCACCGGCCGGCCGCGCGCCTGCTCGGGCGACATATACATGTACTTGCCCTTGAGCGTGCCGACCTGTGTCCGGACCATCTTCCCAGCGGCTTTCGCAATGCCGAAGTCGAGCAACTTCACGGAACCCTGGTAGGTCACCATGATGTTCGAAGGAGAGATGTCCCGATGCACTATTTTGAGAGGCTCACCATCCTCACCGGTCAAGGTGTGAGCATAATGAAGACCCTCCAGGGCATGCGAGCATATTAGGCAAGCTGTCTGCGGATCGATCGGACGCCCACGCGCCTTGGCCTGTTGAAAGACGGCCGACAGATCCTCGCCGGCCAGATACTCCATGGCCAGATAGTAGCTCCCCGAATCTTCGCCGAAGTCGAAGACCTGGACGACATTGGGATGAGAGAGGAACGCGGCCAGACGAGCCTCGTCCAGAAACATCTCGATGAAATCTTCGTCCGTTGCCAGATGCGCTAGAACGCGCTTCACCACTACGGTCTTACCAAAGCCGGCGGGTCCGGCCTGGCGCGCCAGGAAGATCTCGGCCATACCTCCCTTGGCCAAGGGCCGAATGATTTCGTAACGGCCCACTTGCTCGTTTTCGCCGTCCACTTGCTGCATGCTACCGGTCTTCGTGCCCAACCGTCAAAGCCACCCACGTAGCCCAAGAACAGAGTGCCCCTGAGCCGAGCCCAAGTTCTCCTCATAGCACGCCCTCGCACCACGTGTCTTGCCCAATCACCTTCAAAGCAGAGCTTTTTCTTTCTATCCTACGTGCCAACCCCCAGACATGGAGAACGAGCAGCACTTCTTGCGCCAAGAGCGAGCGAGAACGTACAATCCACCTGCTCGGGGGGGCGACCTCGAAAAAGGCTTCCTCCGGCCCCACGAAACCGCGAGCTCGGTCTTCGCCGCAGCGAGCATTGACCAAAGATGATCTACACCGCCAGTAGTTCGCGAGTGCGAGCTATCGTGCCTTCCGACCAGCGTTGGCTGGAAATGCTCGATGCAGTAATGCGCCGGATGGGAATACCGGTACGTGACTGCATCCTGGGTGATGACCGGCTCGTAGTGACCGTTCACGGTCAAGGAGGCCTTCCTTTCTCCCTAGTCTTGGAGCCCAGCAAACGAGGTCAGCCGGCCTTTCGCGAGATCGGTCCGTTTGCTCTTTCCTATCATGGAAAGCAACAGCTCGATCAGCCAGACATGAAGGTGCTCCTGCTGTTCGAAAAAATAGTCAGAAGGCTGGGTGACCGCATCCCTAGGAAGCTGAAGGGTTTTGCCGCCTTGGTGCACGACATCAAGGACGATCCCGAGCTGGTTTTGCGCAAGCTCTTTCCCTTCGTTACGGTGGAACGCTCCGCCGGGCCGCTTGGCGACTCCGTGGAGGTCTTGGTGCGAACCACCAGCAGATGCAACCAGGCGTGTCCATTCTGTTCCGCCCCCACCCACTCCCAGCCGGCCGAGGACATAGTCTTGGCCTGCGCTCGGCAAGCAGCAGAGCTTCTGCCCGGAGCTACCTTTTCTCTGACGGGAGGAGAGCCCACGCTGAAAGACAGCTTTCAGGCCGAGGTGAGAGAAGCCCTCGCTCAGCCGGGCCTCCGCGAGGTTCAAGTCCAAACAAACGCCCTGGCTTTCGGCACCAGAATCGACCCGCGAAACTTGGAGCCTGCCGATCGTTTGTCCTTCTTCGTCTCTCTGCACGCCACGGACCCGGCCACCTATGATGCTTGTACCGGCACTACCGGCATGCTCCAGCATGCGAGAGCCGGGATCGATGAGCTGCTGCAAGCGGGACATCGAGTCACCTTGAACACCGTGGCGTGCAGCTTGAACGTGGACCACCTGGAGACCATGGCGGGAGCAATTCCCGCCGGAACCGGCGGTCGGCCGGTAGAGTGGCACCTGTCGGCCCTAATCTGTCCTCATGACAACCCCGCCGCCGAGGGTGTCCTGGTTCGCTACTCTAGACTGGTTCCGGCGGTGCTTCGAGCCACCGAGGTAGCGACCGAGCGGGGCATACGAACCAGCTCCCTGCTTTCATCCACCCATGCGGCGGTCCCACCATGTGTACTGCCCCAAACGCATGAGGTCGACCGCAGGTGGCTACTAGACGAAAATCGGGAAGTCGAGCTACCACCTGATCGTATGAAAGCGGAAGGTTGCCGCGGTTGTCCCGAAAACAAGCGCTGCCCTGGCGTACCGGCGGCTTATGGGCGACGCTATGGGCTGGATGAGCTGAAACCCCTCGTGCGAGGCTCCGGCGAGTAGATTCAGGAGAAGCAATGAAGGAAACAAAAAAGATCGCCGTGTACGGCAAGGGTGGAGTGGGCAAGTCGGTGGTTGCAACCAACTTGAGCGCGTGTCTTGCGGGGCTGGGTAACAAGGTCATCCATATCGGCTGTGACCCGAAGAGCGACTCGGCGGTGAGGCTGATGGAAGGAAATGTACGTCCTCGCACTGTTCTAGAAGTGCTGGGCGACGAGCTTTCACCGGAGTCAGCGGACCAAGTGATCAACCGGGGCCGGCTGGGGATAGACCTGTGCGAGTCTGGAGGTCCCCCGGCAGGTCTTGGATGCGGTGGTAGAGGCGTTGCAAGAACGCTGGAGTACTTCGATGACGTCGAGCTGTTGTCCAGCGGCCTCTACGACATCGCTGTTTTCGACGTTTTGGGCGATGTGGTCTGTGGCGGTTTCGCCGCACCTCTACGGAAAGGCTTTGGAGACAGGGTGTTTATCGTCGTCTCGGAAGAGCCGATGGCAATGTACGCCGCGAACAACATCGCCCAAGCTCTCCTGGTATACAGAAGAAACGGCGTTGTCCTCGGGGGCCTGATAGGAAACGCCAAGGACGACAGCGACCAAAGCCGCCAAATTCTGGAGGACTTCGCCTCTCGGCTATCGACCAGGCTGGTGGGATGGATTCCGAGAGATCGAGCGGTTCTGACCGCGGAGCGCAAACGAAGGACCGTGGTGGAGTATGATCCACAGGCTCCGGCTTCCCTGGCCTTTACCAGGCTGGCTGATGCCGTGCTTGCGTTGGGGACTGAAGATTCACCGCCTCCAACACCCATGGAGCCCGAGGAGTTCTTCGCATACCTTGAAGGGCTGTGATGAGCAGCATGGCAACCAGAAGAACAGCACCGATAAGAGGCGGCAGCGCCGCGGCGGGCAGTCGCACGAGACTGATGCTACGGGAAATGCTGGGGCTATCCGTTCCGGGTACGAGATGGGCGGTGAAAAGCGCGGTGTGGACGGAAGCATGCGTGAAGGCCGAGGTGGCCGTAAGGGGCAAAAAGCCCATTTTGTTCAAGATAGAGCCGGCCCGCGACGGCTCGCGTGGCATAGTGAAAACGGATCGATTGGTCGTCTCTTATATCGGCAAGAACTTACCCCAAGCGCTCGGAAGGCTCATATCGGAGAGGGGCTCCGCTAGGCTCGCCGGCCACGACATGGCTTCACTGGGCCATCTCTTCATCGAGGATCCGGAGTACGGTAAGGGGGGTCTGCCGGTACCGGATGCGGGAGCAATGTCGAACCGGCCGGACTCGTTGTTGGACTCTTGGGGGGAGTCGAGCGCATGGGCGGACTTTTTCGCCGTGGACGAGCTTGCACGAGGAAACCTGGACTCTCTTGATAACCTGTTCGTGTTCCTCCAGCACGGCGACATCGAGTGCGAGCATCTCTTCCCTCATGGACCCGCGCCTGTGCTCTCCCTTGTCAGATATCCTTGGGAGCACGAAGTTCGCACCGGCCGACATCCACGACCCAGAAGCCAAGGGGGCGGCATGATGATCACGTCGGAACTCAACGAAGACGACGTGATAATGGGCAACCCCGAGAAGCTGAAGCAAGCACTCCGGCTCGGTGCAAAGGAGGCCGAACGAAGAAAGAGCACCTTGTTCGTTTCGAACACGTGCGTACCGGTGGTCACGGGAGAAGACGTGGAGTCGGAGTTCCGGCGATGTACGGCCGAGTGCACCAAGACGCCCCTCTACTTGACCATCGGACCCGGGTCGATGATCAACGTTTTTCAGGATCTTCTCGTCGATAGGAGAAAACGAGCCGAGGCTGAAACCGAAACGGCCGCACCGAACATAATCAACCTTCTAGGCTTTTCAGACACCCCCGACCTCACGGAGATTCGCTCCCTTCTAGAGGAGGCCGGCGTGGAAGTAAACGCCGTTCTGATTCCGGAAGTGTCCGAGGAGCTGGTGGACCAGCTGCCGCGCGCGGCGTTGAACGTCATTCGTCCCGCCAGTGCCTGGGAGCACCTCTACCAGCATGTCACGGCCGACTCCAGGCTCCCTAATGCTCGTCCGACAGCGCCTGTCGGCATTGCCGGCACAAAGCGATGGTTGCGGGAGGTCCTGGAGGCGCTCGGTTTATCCGGAGCGGATAAAGTCTTCGAAGAACGTCTAGAGCCGCTACGGGAGAGATGGGATCGGCTCAAAAACGACGCCTCGAAACACCGTTTGGGGTTGGTGGTGCGAGCGCGGGAGGTGCACAACATTACCGAGCCGGCAACCACTTGGGGCATTCCGCTCGTCGAGACACTGGAAGAGATGGGCTTCGGGTTGGACATTCTGCTGATGTTCGAACAACCGGAAGACGTCCAAGTAGCCAAGAAGGTGCATGAAGCGCTCTCAATACCGGAGAGACATTCGATAAAGGGCTTCGACACCTTCGAGCGAATGCAATCTCAGCTCGAGTCCATGGAGGCCGACGCCGTCTTCACCCACCACACCTATGACTGGAGAGTCACTCAGGCGGGCAAGAACATGTTTTCGCTCCAGCATTTCGAGCTTGGGCCGGAGGGCGCGCTTAGAACGGCGGATCGACTTCTCAATATCTGCCGCACCACTTTCTTCAAGCGTTTCGCGCCCTACCTTCGTCGCACCCGGGAGGGTGAGCGGACAGGAATTGATGAAACATAGAGAGGCAGAGGAAATATCGGCGAAGAAGGAAGACGCTAAGGAAATGGCCGGCGGGATAGAGGAAACGAGCGCGTCCGACTTGAGCCCAGCTGTAACGTTTCCCTTTTTGCCGGGGGTCTATCTCGCGGTAAACGCCATACGTGACGCACGCATTGTAATAGAAGGTCCGGACTGCACGTACATGAAGACGCAGTACGTTCAGGGCAATCACGACATGATGGCCACTCTCACTTCGGTGAGCGGCTGGCACAAAGTGGTAAACACCGCGCTGTACCCTTCATCCGTAATAGCTTCTCGAGAGGAGCCGCTAAGACGGCTGCTCGAGAAAGTGGCCAGCCATCCAAGCACCGGAGGCACGTTGTTGACGTCGATGCCGATGGCATCGATAACCGGCGCGGATTACGAGGGAGTATGCGCCGAGGTGGCCGAACGAACCGGGAAGGACGTCATCTCGGTGCGAGGTCTTTCGTTGCGAGGCGACTGGCTCGACGGCTACGCCGAGGTACTTCGTGCCTTGGCCCGCAATCTTAGGCTGCCGGAGCCGCCGGGACAGCGGAACCCAAGACGGGTGGCCATGGTGGGATATCTTCGCGATCGAAACGAAGCTGACCACGAAGCCAACCTGCTGGAGCTTCGAGAGCTCCTGGGTGCTATCGGCCTCGAACTTTGCTCCACCTGGCTGGACGGAAGCCCCATGGAGGATCTTCGCCGAGTAGCCGAGGCAGGCACTATTCTGTCGCTTCCATATGGAAGGATGGCGGCACGGATTCTTGCGCGACGAACCGGCGCCGAGCTGATTGAGCTACCTCTACCGCTTGGCTTGGAGGCGTGCGAGCATTGGGCCGTACGGCTTGGTGAAGCCTTCGGAGCGGAGAAGGAGGCACGGCGCTATGTCGGTGATCACCTCGCTCGCATAGGCCCCCGTCTCGAGTGGCTGGTTCCGACGGTGCTTCAGAACCTAAACGTGGGTTACGCCGGTGATCCACACATGCTTCCCGGCATCGCCTCGACAATCGAGCTGGTGGGAGCCCGCCTGAGGTTCGCTCTCATAACCAACCGCGTGGCACACACCCGAGAGCTGGGAAAACTTTCCGAACGTGTACCGATGCTCATTCGCCCGCGTCAGGCGAAGCTGTCACGGGTTCAGTCGGAGCAGTGGTCCAAAAATCCGTTGCACCTAATGATAGCTAACAGCGCGGGAGTATCGGCTGTGGGAGAAGGAACGGCTTTGCTGGAGCTTGGCTTTCCGACGATTTACACGAGGGCCGTCTTCGAGAAGCCTTTTCTCGGATTTCGAGGAACCCTGGCCTTGATCGGAGACATGGTCAACGCAGTCCGGATGCACGAGGTCTACCGGTACCGGTCGCTCGAACAAAAGGGCGGGGAGTAACCCGGCCCCAAGTTGGAAGCGGACCGTGCGGCTTCGAACGGGGTTGGTCACTAATTGGACCTGTCCGCGACAAGCTCCCCAAGATCGTCGAACTCGTCCACCGGAACCCCATGAGCGCCGAAGCCCTCGAAAAGCGCACGCTGCAAGCGCGCGGTCTCCTCCCGCCAAATAGCCTCGGACATTCCCGCCTCATCGTAAAGCACGGCCATGCCCTCGAACTCCTGCATACCTTCAATCCGAACCGCGTCCACGAGCGGAGCCAATCTCGACACAAGAGAGGAAGGTTTCATCGGAAGAATGGGCTGTATCACCGCGAAAGTGCGAACACCCGCCGAGCGCAGCTTTTCCAGAGCTTCGAGGCGATCCTCGATGGGGTCGGCCCCCGGCTCGAATCGGTGTCGAACACGATCGTCGTCGGTCGGAATTGAAAGACCCACCGCCGCGCCGGGGATTCTTGCAAGCAGCTCGGCGTCTTCCAGCACGCGTGCGGCGCGAGTAAGGATCCCAGGTGTGAAACCGCTTCCGAGGAGAGCTTCCAGGCAGCGCCGCGTTATCCGGTGCTTCCTCTCCAACGGCTGATAAGGATCCGTAACTACCGGGCTGAACCGTACCGGCCCGGGCGGATGCAGTTTCAGCTCGGCACGCAGCACTTCTGGAGCATTGACCTTGACATCGACCCACCGCCCCCACTCCATTTCGGGCAGGCCTTCAAGGTGCCTCGAGAGATCGGCCCGTCCGGCGGCCCAGCAAAATGGACAACCTATGGTGCAGCCGACATATGGGTTCACGTAGTATTGATTTCTTCCCTCGGGAATCAGAACGCGCTCCACGTTGACACTGCGCACGAGGCTCCGCCGGCCGGTGGTGGGACGCTCGGGCAGCTCCAGCCCACGTTCCTGGTGACGCACCATGGCCACGAGCCGGTCGACGATGGCCCGGTCCATGCGATCCAACGGGGTACCCGCATCGAAATGGCGGCGCGCGTCGACATTGAAGCGGGCTGTTCTCGCGTAGCAGCTCTTGGATTCGTCCAGGCGATCCAGCTCGAGCAGCAAGACGCGGTCATGTCCCTCCAAAAAAAGCGATAATCCCTGCTCGGCATCCCAGCCCACCAGCCGCCATCCGGACTTTGACGAGTGGGGTTTTGCAAGCAGGGGCGCCAAGAGGCGACCGGCCACCTCATCCAAGTACCGTTTTTCGCCCTGCGAAGTATCTTTAGGGGTACGCCTTACCTGCTGCGCCGCGCCTTTGCCTGGCGCTGAACTCATACTCTCTCCCTCTTACTCTCTCCCTCTCTTGCCGGGCGGAACCAATACCGGTATCATAGCAGCTGCGTGAATGTTGGTCGCGCCAAAGTCAAGGGGTCCAAGATGTCGAACATAGATCGCCGTGATTTCTTCCGCCGTCTCGGCCTGGGCATCATCGCTCTGGGGCCGGTAGGTAGCCTTGCAGGCATGGTAGGATCGAAGAATACCGCTCGAGAGGCAGAGGAGGCGAACCTTCTCGAAGCCGTCGTAGAGCAACAGCCGAAAGTCTGCCCGGGCATGGAAACCCATTCGCTCCTGACTCCCCTTCAGATTGGTAGCCGGGTAGCTTCCTCGACCCTGCAGCGCATCAAGGCCTATCCTCACTACCTGTCCCTGGAGATGAAGACGGACCGGGGCGAAGACTTCAAAGTAGACATCTGTGGCCGTGACAACGGTCCTGGTGCTCCACGTCCCGTCACCAGAACGGAGCGGTATGATCTCTTCGTGGCCAACGGCGGCAACGGAGACAAGTGGACGTCCCGAGAGCACGGGCTCGCCGCCTATACCGTAGCCGATGTGCTCGCAGGAAATGAAAAGAGGGCTGGGCAGGCCAAGCTAAGAACATTGCGACACCGTAACGCTTGGACCTGATGAACGATAAGCCGGCGCCTGGAAACCTTTGCGATGTAGGCGCCTCAAGCCTCGTTCGGGTAACGTCAAGGTGTAACAACCGCTGTCTTTTCTGCCCGGATGAAGCTTCCGGAAACAGACACTCCGCGCTTGATCGTGGCTTCTCGTGCAACGACGCGGTACTGTCGAAGTTGGAGGCTCTTCGCGCTTCCAGCGCCAAGAAAGTAGTATTCTGCGGGGGGGAGCCCACAATGGCGGAGAAGCTTCCTCGCTGGATTGCGGCCGCCCGACGGATGGGGTTCGAGTCGGTGGCGCTCCGAACGAACGGTCGGCGCCTAGCTTACCGGCGCTACATGAAACGTCTTCTTCAAGCCGGTCTGGATACCTTGGAGATCTCCTTGCACGGCTCCAGACCGGAGATTCACGACCATCACACGCGAGCCGATGGCAGCTTTCGGCAAACGCTGACCGGCCTGCGCCTGGCCGCCTCTCTCGAAATATCCGTCGGCGTAACGTCCATGGTTACTCGTTCCAACTATCGACACATGGGAGAGCTGGCGCGGTTGCTTTCCGGCAGCGGCGTGGAACGAATAGTTTTTGTTTTGGCCATACCAGAGGATAGCTCCAGCGCGGCCCGATTGCCTTCCCTGGTTCCTCGCCTGGCCTTGGTGGCACCGCACGCTCACTCGGCCTCCACCATCGGTAAGCAGTACGGGATCCTAGTAGCCGTAAACGGCTTACCTCCTTGCCTGCAAGCCACCACCATCCCTGGTGTAACCACCGGGGAGTCTTTCTCGGGGGTACACGGTCTCCAATGCCGAACGTGCACCGTCTCCGAGGAGTGCAGCGGCGTGCATCCGCTATATGCCGAGCATTACGGATTATCGGAACTCCAATACGCCGCAAGAATGTTACATTCACCAAGCAGGGAAGAGGATCAGCCCGTCCCGCGTTTTGCCGGTTCGGTGCGCGACCGCCCGTGAATAGTCGGCCACCACCAGACTGGAGAGACCTGCTTGGCAAACCTCGGATACATACAGGTCGTTCGCCACTGTAACCATCAGTGTGGTTTCTGTTCGAACCCGACGTCACCTCGAGTCCACACGCTCGCGCAGATCGAATCGCTGGTGGATGATCTGGTGCAACGCAACTATTACGGCGTCATTCTCACGGGCGGCGAACCTACTCTCCACCCCGAGCTGCCTCGAATAGCTGCTTATGCCCGCAAATCAGGGCTCCATGTCAGAGTGATAACTAACGGATGGCAACTGGCCGACCCCCTTCTGGCGCAGGCGCTCGCGCGGGCCGGCGTGCAGATTGTCCACGTCTCCATCTACTCGGTAAGGCCGGAGGTGGAAGCCGAGCTGCGCGGGCGCGAGGGCACCTTGGACAGGGCTTTCGCGGCCATGGAGAATGCCCACCGCCATGGCATGCAGGTCAACATCAACAGCACCATCAGCAGGCAAACCGCGGATCATCTTCACGAGAACATCAGGTACTTCATCGAGCACCACCCCTACGTTCGTCACTTCGTGTGGAACAATCTCGACCCCTCCATGGGCAGGGCCGAGGTCAACCGGGCCAAGTACACTCCAAGGCTTGCCGATCTGGAGATCTCCCTGCAGAAAGCTTTGGCCCTGCTGCATCGCACCGGCCGAACATTTCGCGTGGAGAAGGTGCCCTTGTGTTACATGACGGAGTTCGCGTGGGCCAGCACCGAGACCCGGAAGATCGTGAAGGGCGAAGAGCGGGTAGTGCATTTTCTGGATGATAAGAGCACGGTTCGGCAAACGGCCTGGGGTAGCCTTTATGCCGGTGCTTGCGACTCCTGTGCCCTCCACACCATCTGTGCCGGGCTGTTCGATAGAGGCAATGGCTACGATCCGGCTGAGCTACATCCAGTATTCGTGGATCGCGACGCAATTGTTCGCCGGATCATCGAGGACGAAGGCGATCCCAGCTATAAGCTTCGTTCCATAGACCAGTGGCGCCGGCATTTCGCCAAACGGCTCGGCAAGGCACGAAGCCCGGCACGAGACTGAATACCAGCGACGATGGCTGGCAACAATTCGTTGGCGGCTCTGATATCTCCGTCTATGCCTTACGCATCACGCGGCCTACCAGGAGCCGTGACTGCCGTGCGAGCCGTGACTGCCGTGCGAGCCGTGGCTGCCGTGCGAGCCGTGGCTGCCGTGCGAGCCGTGGCTGCCGTGCGAGCCGTGGCTGCCATGCGAGCCGTGGCTGCCATGCGAGCCATGGCTGCCGTGCGAGCCGTGGCTGCCGTGCGAGCCGTGGCTCGCGTGTGAGACGTGCTGCGCAAATAGCCGGCCGTGCACCGACTCCGGCGATCCGCCGCTAGTCGCCGCATCCTTGGCTACGCGGCTGATCTCGGTCTCGACGTCCGAGAGCATGCCGCGAGAGCGTTTCCTGAAACGAGGAATGTCTGACATGGCCCAGGCTCCCTATCTGTAATTCCAGTCTACCATCCCTCGCGAAAAACGGAAGCCCTGTTTTAGTCTTTTGCGGCTCCGCCGCGCTTCTCTTCCGCCGTTAGCGCGAGAGCAAAGTTCCCAAACTCACCGGCAAGGACTGCTTCGTCAGCCGACCCGAGTGCCGTCAGCTCCAGCTCGAAGTACGGCAACTCTTGCCGCACGGTTATCTTCGCGTGGTTCTCGAAGCTTTCGCAAGCCTCCTCGATCGCTCGAGCGGAGTACAAATCATGATGGAAGCGTAGCGTACGCACCTCAGTCCTCCGCCTTCGTCTCTTCTTGATCCCCGTCGCCGCCATCGTCCGAGGAGGATCCGGCGGCCTCATCTTCCGCGTCGTCGGTCTTCTCCTCACCGTCGGCCAGCTTTCCGTACTTCTCCTCCCAGCTCATCGCGATGCCGAGGGGATCCTCGAAAGTCTCCTCCGAGAAGTCCATCTCGTCGAGATCGTCGAGGTCCTCGAGAGCCGGGGTTCCCAGTGCACCGGCCATCGCCTGTGCGGTAACCGCCTCGAGGATGGGTCGATTGGCTTCCGCTATCTCGTGCCGCCACGCATGTGAGAGAAGCTCGTTTGCGAACTCTCCCGCAAGCACCTCGAGGCCGCTCTTCTCCAAGTCGTCTCTTCCTTGAAGTAGAACCTCGATGCGGTCGGGTCCGGGAGCATCCAAGTAGACGAAGCAGCGGTCGATGAAGACGTATGATGCTCCGTAAACCGCGTCCAGAGGATACAAGCTCCTGTCCAGGGAGATTCTTACTCGATTGGACTCCGGCTCCGGAAGCACCTGCTCGATCTTTTCTTGCGCACTCACGTTCACTGTTTGCCCCTTCGTCGCTTCGTTTATCACGACATCATGTCCAAATTCGCCACTAAACGTCAAGGTGGGCCGTTACTGCCCCAATAGTCGGGTCGATTTCTGTACGGATTGAGCAAGTATCCGCCGTCGTGAAGCCGGCGCCGCAAGGATAGTCACCGTGGGTCGTGTGCCGATCCAGAACCCGTCGCGGAGACTGTCTTGGACTGCCCTTACACTCGCTCTATGATTCGGAAGCCATCGGTTTTATCGTCGGCCGGACCATGAACATCGTCGACAAGATCAGCGCCGGGCATGCCACGCTCGAGCAAGCCTTGGAGATGTTCGACGCCCTGGAACCGGTCGACATCGACTTCATGCTCGGTCCCTGGCAAGGCAGCGGACTGCACACGGGCCATCCGCTCGACGGCGTGCTGGAGGCCTACCACTGGCACGGTAAACGCTTCGACGACAGCGAGGCAGTGCACCCCCTGGTCTTCAAAACCCTCGGCGGCAACACCGCCTGCATCAACCCGCGCTTCATGGGCTCGCCGATGGGGCTGGTGGGCAAAATGCCGATCCCGAAATCACGGGCGGCCGGAAAGGCTTTTCAGTTGCTGATTCCTCTGCTTTCCACCCGCAAGCCACGCGCCCGGCTGCGCATGACCGAGTACCGAGGCAAGCCCAGCGCCACCATGATCTACGACCAGCTACCGATCAACGACGTGTTCCGCAAGGTGGATGACGAAACCGTGCTCGGGGTGATGGATCGCAAAGGCATGGAACGGCCGTTCTTCTTCGTACTGAGACGGGAGCAGGGATAACCACTTGCCCAGCCGTGCCGCCCCCTCGGAATGAATCTAAACAGGGTCGGAGGGGTCTTGATCGACATCGGCGGAGTCGAAAACCCAGGGTGGCTCGGGCGCCTCTTCGAGGTCGAAAAACCCTCCGCAGAATACTCGGAACCGGCAACCCGCGCACTGCTCCCCATGCCGTCTCCGCTCTCGAAGATACTCGTGAAGGTTTACTTCATCGTTGGTCACGAAGACCATATTCCTCTGGATCTTCAACAGGTCGCCCATCATGTGCTTCTCGTGACCAGGCATGAAGCAAAACGGAAGATTTATGACCTGAATTTTCATTCGGTCTTTCCACGCATCCAGAACCTTCGAAGCCTCTCTTGATGCAAGCGCAAGATCCGGGCTCACTTTCCGGGTAGCCAGTCCGAAAGGCGTGAGGAACTGAATATTCAGCCACCGAAGACCAAGCGACCATGCCAGCTCCGCGATCTGCTGCAGCTCCGAAACGTTGCTTTTTGTCACGGTCACATTCATACCGAGCTCGAGGCCCGGCACGCCCATGCGAACACAATTGCGAATGCCCTCGAGCGTCTGCTCGAAGGCCTCGGGCACACCGACATTCTCCGCGTGTGTTTCCGCACTGGCGCCATGCAATGAGAACAGCAACGACGTCACCCCCGACCCCAGCAAGGATCCGGCGTAAGACTCATAAGCGCAGCGCCTGCCGTTCGTGGTGACATTCACGCTGGCGTACCCAATATCCCTGGCATAACGCACTATGCGAAGCAGATCCGGATAGAGCGTGGGCTCGCCCCCATCCACGTCGAGCTGTGTTATCCCTTGCTCGCGGTAACGCGTCAGAGCCTGCTGCTGTCTATTTAGGCTGCCGTGCATTTTCGTCCGGTTGCCCACGGCGCAGAAGACGCAGTTGTTGTTGCACCGGTAGGTCACGTTCAAGATCACCTTGGTTGTACCCGAGAAGGCGGCAACTCGCTGTTCGAAGGTCCATTTGAACCAACGAAGATCTTCGGGGCCGAAGCCTCGTCCATGGGTGACGGGCTGATGCTGGAAAAGAGGGCTCCAGTCGCAGTCAGCCGGTGGAGACACCTTGGCTTGCTCGGCAAGCCGAGTGCCTGGCAGAGGCGTCGCGTACTGAACCGACGGTGAGGCCCCATACTTCTCGTACAGCCTCAAGGCGGTCTCCAACGTCTGGTTGATCTCCTCACCGGTCTCGCCGGGCATGCCGATGATGAAATGAACGAGAGAGGGGATGCTTCTTTTCCGGGCTTTCTTCAGAACATCCTCTAACCGGTCGAGGCGGAGGTCTTTTCTCACAACCTCGTCCAGCACTCTTTGCGCGCCGCTTTCGGCCGACACGGAGAGCGTCGTGATGCGTCCGGCCATGGCATCCAACTGCTCGTCCGTTATGTGGTCGGCGCGCAGCCCATTGGGAAGTTCGTACCCGGCCTCATGCCCGCTCAAAGCTTTCAGCACTGCGTCGAAGTGATCCCGGTTCACGTTGGCCATCTCATCGAGAATGTGTATGCGGGTGGCACCAAACTGCTCTGCCGTGGTGTCCACCAGCCTGCGCAAGCTCTCCGGCGAGTGACGTCTCTGTCGCTTGGCGCCTGAACCGCGGCCGGGGTTGCTGGAGCAGTGAGCGCAGTCATATGGGCAGCCGCGGCTGGTAATGATTGGAAGGGTGCGACCGTCAATGGGAAAAGCCCATTCGCCTCGGCCCAGGCCGCTTGCTACCTTTCGAAAGAACTCATCGCGCGCGTAAAGATCGATAAGATCCCATGCCGGCACCGGGAGTGCCGCCGGGTCGGGTATCTCTCCTCCCGTCCGTGCCCACCTCTCGATGGGCCGCCCCTTACTCAAAAGGTCCCGGCAAATGTTTGCCAGCAAAACTTCTGCTTCGTGCTGAAGGAGTGCATCGACCTCGGGATAAGCTTCCAGAACCGCATCGCCCGCCGCGGAAATGTAGTGCTGCCCGCCTTGATATAGGTCGGCCAGAAGAACGCAAACCGACGGCCAACGTCCTCGAATGGCTGCCATGACCGACGCCAAGAGCGTATCGCGTCCCGGAGGCCGGTTGAAGGGGCTGTACGAAACAACGATCAGATCCGGCTCGTCTCCGGATCGCTCGGCGGCCCTGGAAACAGCCGCCAATGCCGATGCAACCGGCGAGCCTAGCAAAACTCTTTCGGCGCCGGTTTCGTAAAGCCCGCTGTCGGGTAGGGCGAATGCGTCCACTACCTCGACCGGCATCCCCGCCTCACGCAACACCGCTGCTCCCTGCACTACCGAAAGATCACCGTGGTAGGGATAATCCACGAAATCCCGGCTCACCTCGAGCGGTGGCTGAAAGAGAATGACTCGGCCCATCGGCTCTATGTAGCCGGCCGGCCGCCTTTTCTTCAACCCGGGTCATTCCTGAACACCCCGATCCCTCGTTCAGCACGAAGGCGGGTTGGCAAGACATCGGGCAGATTCTTCACCAGGAGGACGTTCACCAATAACACTACTCGCCGCTCCGTGTTACACAGGGAGGGAGTAACCCTTGGGCATGGAGGAAACCGTGGAGGTCAGCACCTTCAAGACAATGCTGCTTGCCGCCCTGGTCGTTCCGGCAGCGCTCGCGGCCGACGGCTCGCCGGCTGGTAAGGAAGAAGAATCCTCCGAGTCCGCGACGCTGGATGGCGAGGAGAAGAGCGGAGAGCCCTCTGAAGCCGCCGAGGTGCATGGTGAACAGGAAGACGGCGGGGGCGGGAAGGGGGCGGTTGACAAGAAAGCCTTTGCCTCTTGGCTGGACAGCTTCAAGTCCCAGGCCTCGGCATCGGGCATTTCCAATGACACCGTGGCTTCTCTCGACACGGTCTCACTGCTCTCGAGGGTCATCGAGCTTGACAGACATCAGCCCGAGACTCGCTTGACCCTGGCGCAGTATCTCGCCCGCGTAGTACCGGACAGCCGCGTCGAAAGAGGAAGGCGCCTGTATGAAGAGCATCGCGACATGCTTGCGGAGATAGAAGAAGAGTACGGAGTGCCGCCGCGTTTCCTGGTTGCTCTCTGGGGCATCGAAACAGACTATGGGCGCAACACCGGTGGTTTTAGAGTGCTCGATGCACTAGCTACGCTGGCGTTCGACGGGAGACGTTCTTCCTTTTTCAGGCAGGAACTGCTCAACGCCTTGCGCATCATTGATGATGGACACATCACGGCTGACGGCATGAAGGGCTCCTGGGCCGGTGCCCTGGGCCAGTGCCAATTCATGCCCTCGAGCTTCCTATCCTATGCCGTGGATTACACCGGCGACGGCAAGCGTGACATTTGGTCGAGCTTGCCCGACGTGTTTGCTTCCAGCGCCAACTATTTGGTCCAGCACGGCTGGCAGACAGGTCAAACTTGGGGTAGGCGCGTACGGCTGCCGGCGGACTTCGACAGCTCGCTCATTGGGCTCGAGATCGAAAAGCACCTCGACGAATGGCAAGAGCTGGGCGTACGTCGTGCATGTGGAAGCGATCTGCCCACCGCCAGCTTTAAAGGCTCTCTCGTTCAACCCGGCGGGGCCGGCGGTCCGACGTTTCTGGTCTATGAGAACTACCGGACCGTACTGCGTTGGAATCGTTCACTCTACTTCGCTACAGCTGTGGGTTTGCTGGCCGATCGAATCGCGGCAAGATGAAGCCCTCTCATAACGAGATCATGTTCCGACATAACTGCAAGCCAGAGCATCTTTCCGGAAGATGGGAGCACCTCATCGAGATCACCTTCCAACTATCCGAGGAGCTAGACCTTCTCGAGTCGGGAGAGGAAGCCGCCGGCAGGGACGAGAAGCTTGCGAAGGCTCGTGAATGCCTGGACGATCTCATCGAAGTGTTCGGACCCGAGATCGATCCGATAGACGATTTGAACAGTTACGCTCTCCGGCGCCTAGCGGTAGTCCTTCGTCGTGTGCTGACTTGAAGCGCGATTACCGTTTGTGCCGGCGGCAAGCCGACCTTTTCGTCATCCGGCCTCTACCCTCTCGTACATCCTTATCCTCAGTTGTTCCAAGAAGGCCTTCTCCTGCCGTGACAGTGCCGCGCCTTTTTCCTTTGAATAAAAGACCGCAAAATTTCCGCACCTGAAAAAGGCTTTCTCGGCACGAGAGCTCTCTTCCACCAAGACTTGCAGAATGCTCTCGCTCTCTTCAAGAGAATCCACGACGAAGTAAACGGATCTTTCGTCCTTATCCACTACGCGCGCATTCAAGAAGCGGTCGCCGATATCCGACACGCCCAAGCATCGGCACCATTCTTCCAGTAGCCCGGCATCGAACGCGCTTCGCTGTTCACGCCCCACCAGCACGGACCAGAACTGACGACCTTTGCAGAGTTCGGATCTTGTTATCCGTCCCCTTCTCACCTGCTCGCCCAGGCCTTCTAGATATTCCTGAGCAATCTTCGAGAGATCCGCTCCACGTGACAGAAACGCGCGCAGCAATAACCGTGCGGCTTTCTCCTTTTCGCGGGCGAACCTAGGAGTGTACGTGACGGCAAACGCCAGAATCCGCCCGAAGTCACTCTCTCGTTCCCCCTCTGGAAGGGGAAGGCCCTTTGCTGCCTCGAAGTCGATGCCAACACATCGAGAGCCATCCCAAAGATAATTGCTCAAGTTGGTGTCACCGCGAATCTTGCCCGTAGCACGGTAAAAAGACTCCAACCAATCCGCGAGAGCAATTGCCTGCTCTTCGGTCAAAGTGTCGATGAGTTCGTCATAAGTCGGGCCGTCGATGTAGCCCATCGAAATGCGGTGGCCGTCCACTTTGACCACGGAGGGCACCGCGACCCCTTCCATGCGAAGCTTGTCGAGCATCTTCGCTTCCAGCGTCGCATTGCCACGCGAAGCAACCGATTTCACTATCGTGCCCTTATCCAGCACCACGTTGTTGCGCGACCGACCGGTCTTGGTCCTTGTTCGCTTCATCTGCGTTGCTCTTTGAGGTCCAACGGCATCCCCTGCGTAAAACAACCGCTCCTTGCACTGTCCGCGAGGAAATTCCTATAGCCGTTCCAGCATAAGTTGAAACTCTTCCGCTGTCATACTTCGGGGATGAAGAGAGCCGGCCCATGTCCTGGATCGTGTTTTGATGGTGAAACACTGGGCTAGCTTTCGGCGACGTCCGCCTTGCGGGGCAAAGAGGCGTCGAGAAACTTCGTTCGAAGATGCCGTAGCGCAGAGACGTAGGTACCGAAGTTTCCTGCTAGATGATGCATGACCGCCGCCGAAGGACGACCGAGCCGGGCGCCCAGAAAAGCAGCATCGCGGTAAGCTCTCGGACCTTCGAGGAACAGCAGCTCGGCAACGTCCTTTTCGGGCTCGGTAAGTCCGAGCACCAAGAGCGCTACATCTCCTAGGCGGCGGCGGAGCCGGATTTCGACCTCGGAGTCGCCGGCCGATCGGGCAGCATCGGCCGCGCGCATAACGGTAGGGAAGGCGCTGTGGCCTACATGACGGGCACTGGCAAGCAACGCCGCGAGGTAAGGACGAACCGTCGATCGGCCAACCGCCAGGTCGTGAAAGGTTCTACGCAGCAACCAGTCATAACGCCTGTAGGTAGCCGGATCGCACGGCGGTCTGGCTTGCACTCCAGATGAAGAAGACATCACATCCATAGTCATCGTTTAAACCCCCCAATTGCCTCTTCGCATCCCGATGGCAGACTTTTCGGGATCATCCCCAAACGTACTTCCGCCGGGGCCCGCAAACGCTCTCGCACCTTTTGGTATCGCTCTCGGCCCAAAGTAGTGGGAATGACTCTTCCAGCTACCCGCTCATGAATGAACTCCTTGCGGGCCAGAGGGCTGGGGTGCGTGGATAGCCACATCGGCGGTCTCGGCAGCTCATCCAACGCCTCGAAAAAGGTTGCAAGGCTCCGGGGATCCCACCCCGCCTCTATCGTGTACTCCACGGCTAAAGCGTCTGCTTCCCGTTCTTGAGATCGGCTATAGCTCAACAGGTAACCCTGTGCGACCATGCTCCCTACTATCGTAGCCAGTGTTCCAGGATCGCGCCCCAAGGCCACGGTGCGAAGAACCTCCACCCCATAAATGGTAGCCAATCGCTCGGCCACGTGACGTTCGTTCACGTGAGCAATCTCATGGGCTAACACTCCAGCAAGCTCTGCTTCGGAATCGAGCATAAGCAGCAAGCCGCTGTAGACATAAATCCATCCACCCGGAAGAGCCAAAGCGTTTACCTCCTCCGGCTCATCGACCACCCTGAAAGACCATTCGACCTCGGGCCGAGGCTTTCCCGAAGCCACCACCAGAAGCTCTCCGATATCCTGGACGTAGCTTTGTACCACCTCATCCGGAACTAGCCGGTAGTGCTCCTCGAACTGTCTTGACAGCTCACGTCCGAGAGCTATCTCGTCCTCGGCGGGTAAGACTATGTCTCCGGCCACCCTTTGTAGAGCGGCACAGCCCACTAGGAGCAATGAAACCACTACGAGCTTGACGGTGAACCTCTCGAATAGAATGCCAAGGCTCGAGAAACGTCCAACAGAGCAAGACGAGTCGTCGTTTTTTTTCTGTCTTTCACAACGCGGCTGCCATAACAGTCTGGGGCAAGGTTTTCGAGAATACCAAGGAGATTTCATGGCACACCATATCCCTTCGAAAAAGCTACTTAGGCTTCTCTTCGCCGGAGGCTTAGTACTTGCCTTTATTGCCGGCCCAGCTTTTTCACAAACCCCGGAGGAGGTCCTCGTCAGGGAAAGCAGGTCGGTGACCTTTCCCCTCCCTCGCCAACTTCAGCTTCTCGAAAGCGAAGACCCTAGCGTTGCTGTAGTGGAGGTTCTGGCTGACGGCAAGGCCCGGGTTACAGGGGTGTCGGTAGGCTCAACCAGGTTGGTTGGGCGAGACCACTCCCAAGTGCCGATAGTCATCCGCGTACGGGTAGTAAGAGACGAGCGTCTTTCACCCGTCAAAGCTCACTGAGCCGGGATAGTTACTTATCGGTTTGCGGTTGCTGTTCCGGCTTGCCGAAGGTTTTGCCCGGAGGGGGAGCGACCTTACGGGTGTCGGCATCCATGCTGCAAGAGCCTTCGAAGATGACACCCTTTTCAATCATCAAGGAAGGCGTCTTCAGGTTACCGCGTACCTTGGCGGGGTTGCTGAGCTCAATCGCCTTGGTCGCGGTGATGTTGCCTCTTACCTCTCCGTTTACGACGGCCGTGCCGACCTTCATCTCGGCTTCCACTTTGGCCGTCTCACCAATGACCAATACGTCGTCAGTGTGTATTTCCCCCTTGAATATGCCGTCCACGCGAACAGTACCCTCGAATGTGAGCTTTCCCTCGAAGCTGGCACCCTTTCCGAGGAGCGCGTTCATCTCGGAGGTCTGACGTTCTTCACGGGCCATTTCCACTTTCTCCTTCTTTCGGCTGGGGGGCTGCACGGCCTGAGCCGCGCGCTTGTCATCTTCAATCTGCGGTGAGTCCTCTATCCCTTTGTTCCAAAAAGGCATCGTCTACGTTCCTTGTACCTAGAATACCGTCAAGTCCCCAAGAGACGTGCGACGATTCTGTCCAAATCATCCAGGCTCTGGTACTCGATGGTCAGCTTTCCGCCACGCCCTTTCGTATGATCTAGCCGGCATCGCGTGGCTAGGGAACGCTCGAGCCGAGCAACCAAGTCCCGTACCTCGGGCGAGATTTTATCTTTTCCTTGCGCTGGGCTTTTCTTTCCAGAGTGCGATCCCCCCTTGAACCGCCTAACGAGCCCTTCAGCCTGCCGAACGGAGAGCCTTTTGGTCAAGACCTCTCGTGCCGCCATCTCGATGTCTTTTTCATTGTCCAAAGAAACGAGAGCCCGGGCATGTCCCATCGAAAGCCCTCCATCCACGACGCCGGACCTAACCGACTCCGGTAACCTCAGAAGGCGAAGGGCGTTTGCAATCGTGGATCTATCCTTGCCGACCCTCTCCGCGAGCTCTCCCTGGGAGAAGCCCTTTCCTTTCAGGAGCCGCTGGAAGGCCTCCGCTTCTTCAATAGGGTTTAGATCCTCCCTTTGGATGTTCTCGACTAACGCCATTTCGAAGGCGTCGTCGTCATCCACATCCTCGACAAGCACGGGCACAGTCTTGAGCCCGGCCCGCTGTGCAGCCCGCCATCGTCTTTCGCCGGCAATGAGACCGTAACCCTTACCTGCACGACGAACGAGAATAGGGGACAGAACACCCTTCTCTCTGATGGAAGCCGCAAGCTCATCAAGGCCCCCGTCCTCGAACCGCCGGCGCGGCTGATCGGTTCGAGGCTCTATCTGTTCTATTGCTACCGTCAAGACACGTTGCCCCCTGGCCTGCGTGTCCTTACCGGAAACCTGATCACCGATGAGCGCCCCAAGACCACGTCCAAGGGCGGGGCGTTTGGATGAACGGCCTGAAGAAGAGGCCGAGCCTTGTCGAGAGCCACTCATGCGGTCTTTCCTAAGTCTGATCTTTTTTCGGAAGCGCCTGACGGCGGCTGTTGCTAGCCGGCTGCCGCCTTACCGGGTGTTGTACCCGAATCGCGAGCCAAGATCTCCTGTGAAAGCATCAAGTAAGCTTGGCTCCCCTTGGATTGCAGATCGTAAAGCAAAATCGGTCGTCCAAAGGAGGGAGCCTCGGAGAGCCTGACATTGCGCGGGATGACGGCCTCGAAGACCTGGTTATGGAAGAAATCTCGAACTTCGTCTTGAACTTGCCGAGAAAGATTGTTTCTCGAATCGTACATGGTGAGAAGAATACCTTCGAGAACCAAACCGGGGTTCAACTCCTCCTTCACGAGCTCTAACGTGCTCATCAGCTCACTCACCCCTTCGAGAGCGTAGTACTCGCATTGGAGTGGCACCAGCACGGAGCCCGCGGCCGTGAGAGCATTCAATGTCAGCAGCCCCAACGAAGGCGGACAATCAATAAGGGTGAAGTCATACTCATCGCGAAGAGGAATCAAGGCATCCCGGAGGCAGCTCTCACGCCGTTCGACCTCGACAAGCTCGATCGAAGCGCCGGTCAAATCGCGAGTGCTCGGGAGCACATCGAGATTTGCAACCTCCGTGGAGCGAAGCAAGTTCTCCCAATCGGCATCGCCACACAAGGAATTGTAGACGCCACGGTCCACTTCTTCCTTGCCCAGGCCTACTCCGCTCGTTGCGTTCCCTTGCGGGTCTAGATCGACGAGCAAAACGGTTCGACCTGCCGCCGCAAGACATGCCCCAAGGTTCACAGCCGTAGTGGTCTTGCCGACACCGCCTTTTTGATTGGCTATAGCGATTATGCGGCCCATCTACCGACACTCTCCCAAGTCCTGCCCCCACAAAGAACAGGTGCTGCGCCGAAAAGCCCTGAAAAGGGGGTTGCCATTAGCACGTAGAATACTAGGAGTAAAGCGGTCGGATCGCTGATTCATCGCCTCGCTACGCGCCCTGTCCCTGACCCGGCGTCTTCTCGCCAATGTTCAGCTTCTCAGGGGCGGAGACGCACAGTCTTCATGGCAGTGCATGGCAATGCATGGCATGCTCATGAAAGCTCGACTTCCCGCCATGCGGCAATTACTCTCTCCTCTCCGCCAGGCAAGCGACCGCGTCGGCAGCCCACCCAATCGAGCCCCAGCTTCTGTCCATAGGCGGCAAGCTCTGCGTCCTTCGGAGCCCGCCTCCCTAGCATCGCAACTAGAAGTCCTCCTCGCTTTAGGTAGGGCTTTCCCAGCTCGAGCCAGCGAAGCGGTTCCATCAAGGCTCTCGAGATCACCAGATCGCCCCGCGGAATACCTTCAGCGTCCGGCGCGCCCTTCGCTCTTAAATTGAGTACCGCGGCGCCCTTTATGTTCAGCCGGGCTAACGCTTGAACCAAAAATGCCGCTTTCCGGCCATCGGATTCTATTAGTGTCACCCGCAAATCTTCTCGAATCAAGGCAATAGGGATACCAGGAAAACCCGCTCCGCTGCCAACGTCGAGGATTCCGCCTTCGTAGGGCACCTCATCCAACAGCGGCCAAAGAGTTAGCGAGTCCACGAAGTGGCCGGTCACTGCTTCCGGCTCGGCGCTCCCTACCAGCCTCACCCTCCGAGACCACTTGCACAGAAGCGGCTGATACTCCAAAAAGCCTCGTTCCAGCCTTTCCAGGACCGCCGGCCCAGGCGGCTGCCGACTTGCCAAGCTTCCTTCCCACGAGGACCACGGCATCTCCTCTACTGCTTTTCGCAACGGGTGCGCCAGGCGATCATCCATTCGGTTACCCACAGTTGATGTTCCACGTGGAACACTCGCGGTGACGGCTTAAATGGGCGCGAGACCAAAGCTCGGGCCAGTCGGCCCACAGGTTATCCACAGCCGGCCAGTTTACCAAACATTTTTAGTGTGTCTGCCCTCCAAAGACGAAGGACCTCTATCAGCATCAAGCCACTAAACAGATCGCACCGAGAGCTACAAGAGAATAACACCCGCGCGCGGCTAACCCACAACCGGCGCTTCACGTGAAACACAGAGAATACCCAGTAAAGTCAGGGTCTTGCTCACCTGCCAAGCCTTGGACCCACAGCTTATCCACAAGCCCGCTTCAGCCCAGCCAACAGCGAAGCGAGAATCTCGACCGCCGCGGGCGTGACGCCGCTGATTCGGCTTGCTTGACCCACTGTAGCTGGACGGTGATGCTCGAGCTTCTCCCGAACCTCGACCGACAAGCCCGGCACTCCAGAAAAATCAAGGTCCTCTGGGATCTCGAGGCTATCTATGTTCCCCAATAGCTCCAGCCGCTTATCGAGCTTCGCGATATATCCAGCGTATTTGATGGCGGCTTCCACGCCCTCGGCGTCCCTTCTAGACAGCTTCGGCCCTGGGCCAGCATCCATCTCCTTCAGGTCCGCGTATGTTATGCCCGGTCGCCGCAGAATCGTCGCTAGCGTCCGCCTGCCTTCTCTCTCTTTTTGGGCGGCACTCCCCGAAGGCAGCGTAGACTCCAAGCGTTCGACCTCCGCTCGTATCATCTCTTCCCTGGCCGTGGATTTTCTCGCCTGACTCTCCGTGATCAAACCCGCGACATAGCCAAGGTGCGCCAGCCTAAAATCGGCATTGTCCTCGCGCAGCAACAACCGGTGCTCGGCACGGGAGGTGAAGACCCTGTACGGTTCACTGGTACCCGACGTCGTAAGATCGTCGATTAGAACACCTATGTAAGCCTGGTCACGGCGAAGAATCGTCGCTTCTCCCGACCGTTCGTCTTCATCCAATGACTCTCTCGACCACCACCGACGATTACTACTCGCCCGCACGTGCTTGCCCGCGTTTATTCCTGCTATGAGCCCCTGGGCGGCAGCCTCCTCGTAACCGGAGGTTCCAAGAACCTGTCCAGCAACAAAAAGCCCACCTATTTTTTGGACCTCCAGACTACGCCGAACCTGAGTTGGGATGACGAAGTCATACTCTATTCCATATCCCGGGCGAGTCATCTCCACTGACTCGAGTCCGGGTATCGTCCGCAGCATCTGGAGCTGAACATCGGCCGGTAGGCTGGTGCTCAAGCCGGCGGGATATACCTCGTTGCTATCGAGCCCCTCCGGCTCCAGATAGATCGTGTGTCCCATTCGGTCGCCAAAACGGCGTAGCTTGACCTCTATGGAGGGGCAGTACCTAGGCTCTATCCCGCCAGCAACTGCCGGCTCATCCGCGAGACTCTCGAAACCGCGGCGAACGATATGGTGGGTCTGCTCGTTCGTTCGCGTAACATGGCAGAAGCGCTGGGGCAGAAGAGGGAACCGCTCGGGATCCGTCCAGTGGGAGAACGGCTTCGGCTCCTCATCGCCCCGCTGAACCGAAAGAACATCGAAATCAACGGTTCTACCGTCGAGCCTTGGCGTCGTACTCGTCTTGAACCGCTTCAACGCCAAACCAAGCTGTCTTAGAGAACGGGAAAGCCCCATCGATGGCAAATCCCCCTCCCGGCCAGAAGCGAATTTCCGCCGACCGACATTGGCTACGCCACCAAGAAACGTTCCCGCTGCGACTACAACGGCTAGACAAGCCAGCTCATCCAGACCCCTTGCCGTCCTAACGCCTCGCACACGGCTACCCCCAGATGCTTTCTCTACCAGCACCTCCTCAACGAGGTCCTCCCGCAGCTCGAGGCCCGGTACCGCTTCGAGATGGGCGCGCATCGTCTTGGCGTAAAGCAATCTATCGCATTGTGCCCGAGACCCGCGCACCGCCGGCCCGCGGCGCGTATTGAGCGTACGAAACTGAATCCCCGTTTCATCCACAACCCTGCCCAAAAGCCCGCCGAGCGCGTCGACCTCCCTCACCAGGTGTCCCTTACCAATGCCCCCGACCGCTGGGTTGCAGCTCATCCAACCCACACGATCCAGCCTTGGCGTAATAACGAGCGTCGACAGCCCAAGGCGGGCCGAGGCATGAGCCGCCTCGCAGCCTGCGTGTCCGGCTCCTATCACTATGACGTCGTAGTCTACCGTCACGCCCACCGTATAGCCGGGTGGCGGCTACTTTCCAATGCAAAAACGCTCGAAGACTTTGTCCAGGATATCATCGCTGACCGCGCCCTTACCAATGATCCCCCACAGGGCTCCTCGGGCTTCTCTGAGGCCCTCCGCGGCAAGCTCCACACCGCCACCATCCAGGAGAGCAATCTCTGCTTCCTTCAGCGCATCCCAGGCCACGCAAAGCGCCTCACGATGTCTTTCGAGAGTCACCAGGACCTCGGCTTCTCCCGTGGGCCTCTGCTCTACCGTGGAAGCGATCTCCTTCTTCATCTCATCGATGCCTTGACCGGTCTTAGCGCTCGTACGCACCCAGGAAGATGCCTGCAAGCGCTCTCTGTACCGCGCCAACCCCTTGTCGCCAAGGTCCTTCTTGTTGGCCACCATAACCAGCGGGCTGCTCGTATTTGCAAGCAGCTCCATCGCCTTCTCGTCCATGGTCGTCGGTGCCCTGGAAGCATCCACAACCCCCACTACGACATCCGCGGATGTCACTGCTTCCATGGCCTTTTCCACCCCCAACGCCTCCACTCTGTCGCCCCCGTCCCTAACGCCTGCAACATCGACCAACGTAATCGAGTGGCCTCCTACATCGACGCTCACCTCTAAAACGTCCCTGGTCGTCCCAGGCGCATGATCCACTATGGCGCGCTCCCGGCCCGCCAGCATGTTCAAGAGAGACGACTTGCCGGAGTTGGGCGGACCGGCCAGCACGAGCCGAGGCCCCACGCGTAACCGGTTCCCCGCGCCCCAAGTTCTCTCCAGCTGCTTCGCCGAGACGGCAATACGCGTCAGCCTCCCATGCCAAACCTTCTCGTCGAGGCCGGCCGTCTCGTCTGGAAAATCCAGAGCCGCCTCCCACTCCGAGAGCAAGTCTTCAGCCGCGGCGGCAATCTCCTCCACGCGCCGAGAAAGCGAGCCTCCCATCAATGAACGTGCCGCGCGAAGCCCGGCGTCTGTCTCGGCGGCCACCAGCTCCGCTATGCCCTCGGCCCTGGCGATGTCCATGCGGCCGTTCTCGACAGCCCGCCGACAAAACGCCCCAGGCCCAGCGGCTTCAGCTCCAGCGGCTAGAGCCGCCCTTATCAAGGCTCGAGACTGAGCTACTCCACCGTGACCATGCAGCTCGGCCACATCCTCGCCGGTGAACGAAAACGGAGCTCGAAACAGCAGCACTAGACCCTCGTCCAGCATTGACCCGTCGGCCGGGGACTCGAACAGGGAGAAATAGGCCCTTCTCATCCGCGGCTGCCGGGGGAGCCTGGGGCAAAGCCGTCTCGCTATCCCGTGTGCCCTGGGACCGCTCACCCGAACGATACATACTCCCCCGGTTCCAGCCGGCGTCGCGACGGCCGCGATCGTGGAGAGCTTCTTTTTCGGCAACGGCACCATTGGTGGATACCAGAACAGCCTACTCCTGTTCCGTGTCTCCACGGGCTAGGTTTTCCACGCGCTCTCGATGGGCCTCTATGTACTCGTCGACCTGCTCGTCCGAAAGGTCGAAGTCTCTCAGCACACCCTGATAGATCTCGCGAAACATCGCGGCGCCATCACCCCTCATGGCAAAGGAGACCTTCAGCACGGCGGCGGTCAATAGCGGATTCTTTCTTTTCTTAGGCCTTACCATGCCTATCCCTTGAGCCCGCCAAGGCTCACACCAAAGGTCAGCGCTTCTTGGCTTGGCCGCTCTCCTCTTTTTCCCTGGCGGCCGCCAGCCGTTTCCGGATCCAAAGCTGCTGAGCTATTGACAGGACGTTGTTCGTAAAGATGTAAAGAGTGAGCCCGCTTGGAAGACCATACATAATCAGGGTGAAGAAGGGCGGCATGAAGTACAGCATGAACTTCTGCATTCTCGCCTGCATCTCCTCCACAGTCGCCGGCTGCGGCGTCATCTTCTGCATGAGATACATGCTGACACCCATGGCCAGCGGCAAGAACTTCACTATGCCGGGCTCCGGGCTGGAAAGGTCGTCGATCCAACGCGGAATAAAGGGCGCGTTGTAAAGCTCGGCCGTGGAGAGGATTGTTCGGTAAAGCGCAATCCAGATAGGGAATTGCAAAAGAAGCGGCAAGCAGCCCCCAAAGGGGTTCACCTTCTCCTCCCGATACAGCTTCATCATCTCTATCTGAAACTTCTCCTTATCCTTTCCAAGACGCTCCTTGAGCTCATTTACTTTCGGCTGGATGGCACGCATACGCTCCATTGAGCGCATGGACCAGTCGGTAAGGGGGTAAAGAACGAGCTTTACGACGACAGTCAGGAGAATGATTGCCAATCCCCAGTTGCCGACCAGCCCCTCGAAAAACACCATTACCCAAAGCAGGAGCAATGAAAGGACCGTGAAGAAACCGAAGTCGATGGCTTCATCAAGACCGTTGCCGTACTGATCGAGAACCTGCTTGAACTTCGGTCCGAGATAGGCGGTCAGCCGCGCCTCGGCCGATCCCTCCGCCGGAACGAAAAGAGGCTCAAGTACCAGCCGGGCATCATAGCGATGCTCTTCCTCGGCAACCAGCTCGCAGGTAGCTCCGGCTATGTCGGGCTGGCCTTCCTCGAAGTCCGGCAGCCCAGGAAACAGCGACATGAGAAAGTAGCGCTCGTCGATACCCACCCACATCGCTTCGCCCGGCACCGTGATGGACGGCTCCTCCGGAGAGTGCTGGTGACGAACCAGATCCCGGTCCACGACACAGGCCGGACGCACCAGATCCGGAATCGCAAAATTCAGCAAACCCCTTTGCTCTCGCAGCTCCTCCCTCACCAGCCTGGTGACGTGGAAGGTAGGAGTGATTCGCGTCGCGCCCGCACCGACATCGCGTATCGCTATCACGAAGGCCAAGTGGTAGTGGTCCTCCGGCAGATAGAAACGCTTATCGACGGTAATGCCCCCACCAGTAGCCCTGAAGGTGACCGAACGTTCGCTGGACTCGATGACCTCGTAGAATGCGTCCACCGGCCATTCCAACTCCTCGAAGGTGGTAGACAGCGGAAGAGGGTCTCCCTCGTGGATGTCGACGAGATCCACCTGCTGCTCCTCGTCGTTGAGATCACGGACGAAGCGCTCCTCTTTCAGCACCCATGACTCGAGAGCAGCTCCCTCATTTGTCAAGACGGCCCTTACGCGAGGATTCTCGAGCACGACTCGCCGGCGCTCCAGCGGCGGCGGTGCGTCCTCGACGATCTCCGGTTCCGGAATGGGGGGCTCTTCGACCTCCGGGAGCAGCTCCTCTATCGGCTCATCAATGGCTTCCGGATCCGGGAACCAGTCGGGAAACAGCCTTGGGCCCATGGCCTGCCACGCAATGAGAATGACCAGGCAGACGAGAATAGTAGTTAGTACGCGGCGATCCATTGCCTAGCCTTCGGTGCTCTCTCGGCGGGCATTCCCGCAAGGAGGCACGGGGTCGTAACCTCCTGGGTGAAAGGGGTGACATCTCAATACTCGAAACGCGGACATCAGCGCGCCTCGCCATGGCCCCCAAGCCGATATGGCCTCCACGGCATAGCTCGAACAGCTCGGGTGAAAACGACAGGCTCGAGGCAAGAGAGGCGAGATGCACATCTTGTAGAGACGAAGGAAGGCGACCATCACAGCGGACGCCAAGGCGCTAACGAGCCTCAACAGGCTTCCGGCCAGGACCTTGCTGTTCAATCTACCTGGAGCCTCGTTTTCAGCCACCTTCGTCACTTCCCTTTCCCGCCCGGCTGACGGTTCCCTTGTTGGAGCACGTTTCTCGTCGAAGTCGTACGGCCAGATCTCTTAGTTCGCTGCTTATTTGGTGATAACCGGCATCCGGGCTGCCGGCGCGAGCTATCAGCACCACATCTACTCCGTCCGGCAACTCCTCGCCATGTCGCTTGAACGCCTCACGCAACCATCGCTTTACCCTGTTTCGCGCAACCGCGGAGCCGACCCGTGAAGAAACCGTGAGACCAAGCCGGCGCAAACCCAAATCGTTCTCGAGAACCGCGGCAACGAGGTGCCGGGATCGAACCGATGTGCCGTAACGCCTAACAGCCAGAAACTGATTTCTGTTCGTAAGGCGCGCCCTGCGAGCCGGCGCTCGACCTTCGGCTCCCCGGCGCTCGGCGCTACTTCCGCATGGCGGCTCGGACCGCAAGACGCTTTCGCCCCTTTCGCCTGCGACGCCGCAGCACCTCGCGGCCTCCGTTAGAGGACATTCGGTGACGGAAGCCATGTCGTCTGTTTCGCCGAACCCTACTGGGTTGATAGGTACGCTTCATTTTGGACCATCCTCTCGAGCTACCTGAATGAGGTCGCACGCCCGCGCGACCTCTTAAGACAGGCATGGAAGGTCGCGAGTATCTACGAGCCACCGTTTGTGTCAAGCTTGCACTCGTCCGAAGCATCCCGGTTATCTAGAAACCGGGTCGGCTCGAATCCCCTTGGGTAGTGACAGGTTAGGGCTGTCCGCCTGCGACTCGAACGATAGAGGGGATGGCTCATCAGTGCACTCGTCCGGCGCCATACCCCTTGGCCGGAGGTGGTGTTGGCGAAGGAAGGGGGTCTTATTGTTCCCTGCGTCCGTTCCCGGCGGAATTATGAAGCCCTTGCGCAATCAAAGAGCCTTTTTACGGGTCATCCGGCAGCTCATGGCTTGGGCGCTCTGCAAGGAGCCGGGGGGTTCGGCGCCGGTTTTTCCAGTGTTATCCCTAGCTTGCCGCTAAACTAGAAAAACCGATCCAGCAACACTGTTAAATTGCAGCACCAATCCAAAAAAAGATCCCTCGCTATCGCGGGGATCTTCGCGACCCCCCGGAAATTGATCTTGATCGGTCCGAAACGTGGTTGCTACCTTCTCCTTCGTCGACAGGACATTCACCTTCCGACCCGAGGGATCGAGCACGAAGCTGGTCATACGGGTGAGGTGTATCCTGTTCGCGGTTCCAGCAGGATAGCTGTGCGTTTCCCCCCCGAAACTGGGGTGATTTTCCACTTAGCTTTCAAATTTATAACCTAAGAAGTTGCTTGAGGTGCTGACGTGGACCCCATACCCTCCCCGAACCAGAAACAAGGCTCCGACTCCGTCTGGCCGCGTGCTCTCTCGGTCATCTCGCGGCATGTCAATGACCATGTAATGCAGACCTACTTCGAGCGCATCAGATGCCTTTCGGAGAGCAAGGATCAGGTTCGCTTGGCTCTGCCGAACAAGTTCATGCGCGACTGGGTCGTCGACCATTACCAGTCGTTTCTACAAGAGGCTGTCAGCGAAGTAACGCAGAGCCCCACCGAGGTGGAGATAACGGTCGATGTGTCGACTCTACGTGCTCCCCAGCAGGCTCAAGCAGCGCTACGCAAAGAGGCGCCGCCGAACACCTCTCCGGCCTCCAGCTCCACCAGGTTTTCTCTAAACGACAAGTACACCTTCGAAAACTTCGTTTGCGGATCCAGCAACCAGTTCGCCCATGCAGCCTGCAAGTCGGTCGCTGAATCGCCCGGCCTGAACTACAACCCTCTGTTCATCTTCGGTGGTACGGGCCTTGGCAAAACACACCTGCTTCATTCCATAGGCATCGAGCTGCGACGGCGACATCCCGAATGGAACATTCTGCTTCTCTCCGCCGAAGCTTTTACCAACGAGGTAATTGCGTCCATCCGTGAATTCGGCATGGATTCGCTTCGCAGGAGCTTTCGGCAGCAATGTGATGTGTTGCTGATGGACGATATTCAGTTCCTGGCCGGCAAGGACCGCACCCAGGAAGAATTCTTTCATACTTTCAACAGTCTGCATGACACCCGCCGGCAGATCGTAGTGACTAGCGACAAGTACCCGAACGAGATAGCGGGCCTCGAGGAACGCCTTGCCTCGCGCTTCCAGTGGGGACTCGTCGCGGACGTCCAACCGCCCGACCTGGAAACACGCGTGGCAATACTTGAAAAGAAAGCCTCCTTTGAAGGGATCGAGCTTCCAGAGGATGTCTCGATGTTCCTCGCCACGCACGTCAAACGGAACGTTCGGGAGCTGGAGGGGGCGTTGGTTAGGGTGGAGGCCTTTGCCTCACTCAACGGTGAGCAGATCTCCATCAATCTGGCAAGGCAGGCCCTCCAAGATCAGCTCATCCCCGAAGGACGACCTCCGGATGTAGACAAGATTCTGCGCACAGTAGCCGAGCACTTCAGCGTGAAGGTCGGGGAGATTTGCTCGGACCGCCGGCACAAAGCCATCGTTCTGCCTCGACAGGTTGCAATGTACCTCGTAAGAGACCTCACCGGCCTTTCATACCCGGACATAGGACGGCGCCTCGGCGGCAAGGACCACTCCACCATCATGAGCGCCTGCAGGAAGATCTCTTCCCTCATGGAGACCGACACGGGGGTCCGCAAGACAATCGACCATATAGGACGCGCGCTGGTCTAAACCGGCGCGGGTAGCCATGTCAGTCCGGTATGCCCTTGGCCAGGCGAGTTCTGCAGGTGTCGCAGTAACGAGCCCGCTTTCGATCGGTATCTGAAAGCGTATTCGAGAAAAACATGGCGCAGGTATCGTGTTGGCAATGCGGCAGCCCGAAGATGTGGCCGATCTCGTGAAGCGTCTCGGCGACGGCGCGGCTCATGGTCGTGTCGGAGTCATCGGTTTGACCATGATAGCTCGGTAGAAGTCTGGCCAGCGACACCACTACCGCACGTTCATGCCTATCCGCCTGACCAAATACGAAGTTCAGATCGGGAAGGAAAAGATCCACATCCACTACGCCGACACCCAGCAAATGCTTCTTTCGGTTGATGGCTTGTCCGACCCGGCGAACAATCGCGTTCGAGTGGTACTGATCCCGCTCGGGGTTATAGGCGTACTGCGGCTGACCCAAAGCGGTCAGGATATCGATTTCGCATTCCAAAATCCGCGCTACAGCACTGCCCAGATATTGGCAGAAGGGCCGTCCGACCGATCCTATTGGGATGATGGCAACCGCTTCCTTCATTGAGGTCATGTTTGCCATAGCAGCGCCGGTCTGTGAAGAGGGCAAACAGTCGATAAGGCCATCCGTGCCGACTTTATCTCGTTGTGAGCCCCGAAAGCCTGTCTAATAAAGACACCTAGCAAACACACCTCTTGATTCCCGAGCGCTGCTGGCCTAGCCTAGCCGGCCGTTTGGGGAGTCGTCTAACGGCAGGACTTCGGCCTTTGAAGCCGACTATCCAGGTTCGAATCCTGGCTCCCCAGACCCCTCCCGGGTTTCCTGGCCTGTGCTATCTACTCCCAGGACTGTCGAGCCGGCACTGTTTTCAGCGGCAAGATTCAGTACCTTATGGCCGCCGCTCCCCAGGTGAAGCCCGCACCGAAAGCCGCGAGAACAAGTAGATCTCCCCGCTCCAGCCTTCCTTCGCTCAGCGCTTCATCCAGCGCCAGCGGGATACTGGCGGCTGTGGTGTTTCCATACTTGTGTATATTGCTGAAAACCTGGTCATCTCGTAAACGAAGGCCTTGCTGCACCATCTCCGTGATTCGAAGATTCGCTTGATGGGGTATCAGAAGTCGAATGTCTTCCGTGCCGAGTCCTGCGTCTCCGAGCACCCGCCGTACGGCGCCGGGCATTTTTACCACGGCATGCTTGAAGACCTTGGACCCTTCCATTTGAGGATACTGCCGGCCCTCGGTCATATGAGCCGGATCGCATTGCGGATGATAAATGCTTCCCGGCACATCCACCCAAAGGTCCTTTGCGTACCTGCCGTCGGCCCCCAAGGTCACACCTAGAACGCCGTCTCCGTTTTTATCTGTTGGCCCGAGCAAGACCGCGCCCGCGCCATCGCCGAATATGACCGACACGTCCCGTCCACGAGTGCTTATGTCCAGACCCGTCGAATGAACTTCAGCACCCACGAGCAGCACTCGCTCATACGCTCCTGTACGAATCCAGGCATCGGCAATCGACAAGCCATACAGAAACCCCGAGCACTGGTTTCGGATATCCAGCGCGGCTATCCCCTTCAGCCCTAGCTTCTGCTGCAGGAAACAAGCAGCACCTGGAAACATGTGATCCGGCGACAGGGTGGCATAGATGATCGCGTCAATATCGCCTTCCTCGAGTTCCGCCTTCTTCAGAGCTCTCTCGGTCGCCACCTTCGCTAAGTCACTGCCCCCAATCTCACGCCCCTCCGGCACCCACCTACGTTCCTTGACCCCGGTCCTTTGCTGAATCCACTCATCAGAGGTATCCATCAACTCTTCGAGATCGACGTTGGTAACGACGCGATCCGGAACATGGCTTCCCGTAGCAATGATTCGAGTACCGGCCATGGACTCTTCCTCGTAAAGACGACTAAACGTCCAAGTTCTGTACTTTTAGGGCGTTCTTCTCGATAAATGCTCTACGCGGCTCTACTTGATCTCCCATCAGCACCGAGAAAATATGATCCGCCTCGACCGTATCGTCTACGTGCACGCGAAGTAACGTGCGTCGCTCCGGATCCATGGTCGTCTCCCAAAGCTGTACGGGGTTCATCTCACCGAGACCCTTGTAGCGCTGTATCGACAGTCCTTTTTTCGCTGCCTCGAGCAGCAGATCGACCGTTTCCTCGAGTGTCGCCGCCCTTTGTTCTTCCCCTAGAACCAACGTAAACGGCGGCTCGCCGGCCAGCTTCATCTGTACGATGAGATCTCGAAGCTCCGTCCATTCCGGCGAAGCCAGAAAATCATACGACAACGTTGTGCTTCTTCTTGTCCCGTTCGTTCGAGTGATAACACTGATGGTCTTCCGGTCATGCTCCTCGTCGTATCCCTCACTGACCACCGCTCTAGCCTCGGGGTAATGCTCGTGAAGCCATGCCTCTGCGGCTTCAATGGACTTAGCTACGCTCGCAGCATTCGACAACGTGTCCGCGTCCACGCCCGTGCTCTTCAAAAAAGCGTCTATCACCCTCTCATCTCGCTGCTTTCCGACCCGTGACAGCATATTCTGATATTCCAGAACCGCCTTCATCAGCCTCCGTAGCCCCTCTCCTTCCAAGGGCTCCCCATTGACCGTGCCCAAAGGAAGCAGCTTGGCATCTTCTCCGGCTATGGAGAGAAGATGATCCCTCAACTCCGCCTCGGTCTTGAGATATATTTCACGCTTGCCGCGACTGACTTTGTATAGCGGCGGTTGAGCAATATAAAGATTTCCGTTCTTCAACATCTCGGGCATCTGACGATAGAAAAACGTGAGCAGCAAGGTTCGAATGTGACTACCGTCCACATCGGCATCACACATAATTATTAGCTTGTGATACCGCAGTTTGTCGATATTGAAGTCATCCTTTCCAATACCGGTGCCGAGCGCTGTAATGAGGGTGATTATCTCCTGACTAGAAAGCATCTTGTCGAATCGCGCCTTCTCCACGTTCAGGATTTTACCTCGTAACGGAAGAATGGCTTGAAACCTGCGATCACGTCCCTGCTTGGCGGAGCCTCCCGCGCTATCCCCCTCCACTATGTAGATTTCCGAGGTGGACGGATCCTTGGATTGACAGTCCGCCAGCTTGCCGGGTAGTGCCGCTGAATCCAGCGCTCCCTTCCGCCGCACCGTCTCCCTGGCCCTACGAGCCGCTAGACGGGCTCTGGTGGCATCCACCACCTTTCCTACTACTTTCTTGGCTTCAGCCGGGTGCTCATTCAGCCAATCAAACAAATGCGTGTTGACCACGGACTCTACAATCCCCTTTACCTCGCTGTTTCCGAGCTTGCCCTTGGTCTGTCCTTCGAACTGCGGGTTTGGGATTTTGACTGAAATTACTCCGGCTAATCCTTCTCGAATATCTTCCCCCGAGGGGTTCTCTTTCAAGTCTCGCAGGAGATTGGTGGAAGTAGCATAAGAGTTGATGGTTCTAGTCAGCGCCGCACGAAAGCCTATCAAATGGGTTCCACCATCAACGGTATTTATGTTGTTGGCGAACGCATATATCCGTTCGTCGAACCCATCGTTCCAAGCCATCGCCAGCTCGACGATCGCGTCACCTTCCTGTGCCTGAAGATGAATTGGCGGAGAGATCAACGGCTGTTTGTTCTTATTAATGTGATCGACGAACGCGCGAATTCCACCTTCATAGTGGAACTTGGCCGATTTGGCTGTCCGCTCATCTGAAAGATTTATTTGGAGACCCGCATTCAAGAAGGACATCTCTCTCAAGCGGTTCGAGAGCGCGTCGAAACTATACTCGAGCGCATCGAAAACTTCCGGATCCGGTTTGAAAGTGATCTTGGTACCGGTTTTCTTGGTCTCGCCCATTTTGGACAAAGGCTTTTCCGGTACCCCGCGCCTATAAATCTGATGCCAAACCTTACTGTCTCTATAAATCTCCAGATCAAGCCTCGAGGAAAGAGCATTGACGCAGGAAACACCCACACCGTGTAGCCCACCCGAAACTTTATAGGCGCTGTTCTCGAACTTACCTCCAGCATGAAGCTTGGTAAGCACTACCTCGGCGGCGCTGACCTTTTCCGTGGGATGAATTTCGACGGGTATTCCTCGACCGTCGTCGACGACGGTGATGGAGTTATCCACGTGAATTACCACCTCGATTTGCCGGCAGTAGCCGGCAAGGTGCTCATCCACGGAGTTGTCCACTACCTCGTAGACCAGATGATGCAGGCCGGGAAAACCGGTTGACCCTATGTACATCGCAGGGCGTCTACGAACCGCCTCGAGGCCTTCCAAGATCTTGATCGACGCTGCACCGTAACTGCTTGCACCATCGTCCTTGCGGTCGCCTCCTTTTCCGGCGCCACCACCGTCCACGGTCGTACATACTCCCTTCTTGGGCGCTTCCAAAAACGTATACCTCCACCAACGGGTTTACTTCACTTTTTGCGGTGGCAGACTGCCCTCACGCGAAACGCTGGCAGAGCTTACCGACCCACATCAAGAAAGATATCACCACTCCCCATGTTTTGCCAGTAAAAATAGGCTCATTGGAGCCGGCTGGCTGCTCTCTAGCGAAGCCTCTGCTCCCTATTATTACCAAGTGCAGGTAGGCGATATTTCCAGGCTCCTCACACCTTCACCGGATACCTTTCCGTCCTCTACGGTCAAACATCTCGCTTCCGGACCTTGTCCGGCTGAAGCAAGCTGTGGATCGGTGGTGGTCATCCATACCTGCCCCGGAAATCCGGCCAGATAGCCTAGCAAGTGTGCATTCCTTCCTGGATCCAGCTCACTTGAAACATCATCCAAAAGGAGGACCGGTGTTCGGCGCAACCTGAGCCGTAGGTTTTCTATCTCCGCAACTTTTAGTGCCAGTACCGCCGCTCTCTGCTGGCCTTGACTGCCAAAAGTACGCAGATCGTGCCCGGACAGCTTCATTGCCAGATCGTCCACTTGTGGCCCAGCCGTAGTAAACCCCCGCGCGAGATCGGATCTCCGTCTTTTCCGCATGCCGACGCGAAGACATTTCTCCAAGTCGACTCTGGACACCCCGGCGGTCGACACGTCCTGCTCCCGAAGTAGATCACTTTGGTAACTGATCTCCAAGGATGCTCCCTGTCTTGAAATGGTATCGAATCTCTCCGCTATCAACCGAGCCATCTCTTCCACGAAGCCTATCCTGCCTAGCCATAAGCGTGCCCCCGCTGCCGCTACGGCTTCATCGAACGCCTCCAACTCTTCCGGTACCCTGCCGGTATCCTTTCCTTTTCGGAGAAGGCGGTTTCGCGAACGTAGAGCTCTACGAAACGTTCTGTGCACGGAAGCGTACTGCTCGTTCCTGGTGAATACCGCTCTATCCAACCATTTACGTCGATTCTCGGCCGAGCCCTTTACCACCTGAAGATCATCCGGGGTAAACGCCACTACCTTCAAAACCTTCGTATACCTTTCTAGCCTCACGGAAGCCTTGGAATCGAGCATTAGGAGGCGCCTCCCACTTCGAACTTGCACTTCCATGCTCTTCGCCACCTCCTCCTCTACACTCCCCAGGATCCGGCAGCCCTTCTCCTCCCAGTTGACGATCTCCGGCAGACGTCCACCACGAAGCGGCTTGCCGGTCGCCAGGCAGTAGATGGCCTCGATTAGATTCGTCTTTCCTTGCCCGTTTTCCCCGACGATAACCGTAAGGCGCGCGGGAGCCTCCAAACGAACAGGCTCAAGGTTCCTAAACCCGTGTAATCCCAGGCTTGTGACTCTCATGAAACGTAGGTCGCCCTTGACGAGGCCAACACTCTTTGAAAAGCCGCCAGCGGTCGTAAGTACCGGAACCCTTGCCGAGGGCCTTGAGACACGCGGCTACTTATCACAACCGCATGGGCATTACGACGGCGGTATAGCCTTCATCCTCTGGGGACCTGATGATCCCCGGGGATAGATCATCGGTAGCATTCAGCTCCACTTGGTCTCCAGTAAGTACGGATAAAACATCCACGAGGTAGTTGGCATTGAAACCCACTTTGAGGTCGGGTCCCTCATACTCGACTGTCAGCTCCTCGATGGCTTCACCCAAATCCGGGTTCTCACTCGATACGGTCAAGACACCACCACCTGTCTGAAGCCTCACGGAGGGAGCCTTGTCTCCGGACACCAGTCGAACCCGCTTCAGAGTGGAAAGGAACTCCTCCCTATTAATTCTTACCGCTGCCTGCGCAACCTCGGGCACCACCTGCTCGTAGTCAGGAAACTGTCCGTCTATGAGACGCATGACCAACAACAGACCTTCCACCCTGAATATGGCATTCGTCCCTGAAAACCCCAGGCCCACTGTTTCCGGCTTCTCACCTAGAAGCCGCCCCATCTCCGTTAGGCCTTTTCGCGGAATTATGACGCCACGATCTAGATTGAAATCCGCACCCAGCTCCCGCCCCATGATGGCCAGCCTGTGTCCGTCCGTTGCCACCATCCGGGTCACACCTTCCTTTCTTTCCAGGAAGACGCCGTTTAGGTTGTACCTCGTCTCATCGGTGCTGACCGCATATTGCGTCTTAAGAATCATCTCCGCCAAGACATCGCCGGGAAGCTCCACCAATGAGTCGATGTCCAAGTCGGGAAGATCCGGAAAATCTTCCGCCGCGGCGCCCACGATTCGAAACCGGGCCTTGCCGGAGGTTATCTTGACTTGATTGTTTTCCATCTTCCTCAAGTCTAGTTCACCGCGAGGAAGATTTCTCACTATGTCAAGCAGATGCTTAGCAGGTATAGCCGCCCGTCCGGCCGAAAGTACTGTAGCCGATTGCTCGCTTCGTGCCCCTACCTCCAGGTCGGTGGCAGTCACCACCAACTTCCCATCTTCAGCTTCGAGAAGAACATTCGACAGGATCGGCATGGTGGCTCGACGATCGACTATGCCATGAACTCGCTGGAGTGCTTTCTGAAGGTTTTCAGCGCCCAACCGGATTTCCATTGATTACTCCGCACCAGCTTCGCGATCTCGGTTCCGTTGACCGGAACCAAGACGGATAGACTGAGATCCTTGGGTATAGATTTAAAGAAAGTAGAAGCCGTAGTGCCTGTGAATTTGTGGGTAACACAGATAAGTAGGCTAACTTTCGACGTATCCGCGTGTGGGTTGAGTGGGGATTACCACCGTGGTGGTCTGTGTAGCACCGGGCTGAGATAGGCGTCAACAGGCTGGGGTCAGCAAGATCACAGGATAATCGACAGGGCATCCACAGCTAGAGCTTAGCTGCCGAGCTGTCGAAGGCGGTCTATTCGAGCCTCCAGGGGAGGATGGGTCATCCATAGAGCGGATATGCCTCGGCCACGGCCACCTCTTATGCCGAATGATCGGAGGCTTTCCGGCATGGCCACCTGGCCCCGAGCACGCCCTAGGGCCTCGAGGGCGCCTATCATGGGTCTGGGACCTACTAGGCGAGCAGCGCCGTGGTCGGCCTTAAACTCTCGGTAGCGGCTGAAGGCAGCGACGACGATGCTGGCAAGGATACCTAGAAGGATTTGGGCGGCTATGACGGACAGCCAGTAACCGATCCCAATGCCTCGCTCGTTTCTAAAAACGACCTTGTCCACCACGAAGCCGATAATGCGAGAAAGGAAGATGACGAAGGTGTTGAGGACACCTTGTAGAAGAGTCAGAGTGATCATATCGCCGTTGGCGCAGTGTGAAACCTCATGAGCTAGGACTGCCTCCACCTCTTCTCTGCGCATGCTCTGGAGAAGCCCGGAGCTTACGGCTACCAGTGCATGGTTGCGGCGGGCTCCTGTCGCAAAAGCGTTCATGTCGGGACTTTCGTATATCCCGACCTCGGGCGTCTGTATGCCGGCTTGTCGCGCCAGTTGTCCCACGGCGTGTGTGAGCCATTGTTCGGTTTCGTTGGAAGGCCGATCGATCACTTTGACTCGCATGAACATCTTGGCTAGCGACTTCGACAATGCCAGCGAGACGAAGGATCCTCCGAACCCCAGGATGGCCGCGAACACGAGTAGCGCGGTGAAATTGATGCCGTGCTCATCATGAAGGTGCGTCGGAAGGCCAAGAAGGCTCAGTACTAGGGTTGCCACGAAGAGTACGGCCAGGTTTGTAACTATGAAGAGTAAGATTCTAGTTGCCATGTGCTTCTCTTTGTCCTGCTGTATTGCTGTTGACGGAGCCGACCCCCGGTAGTATGCGTTTTTGGCGCCGTCTGGCAAGAAGTAGAGGGTGTTCCCGGCCGTGATGTTCGGTCCGATTATTTGGACGACTTCTATGCCGATGCCTTGGGGAGTAAAATCTCGAACCGGGCACCTTTACCACCGGTGTCCTCGGGAGCGTGTATCCATCCACCGCTTCGCCGTGCCATCTCGGCCGCTATCGACAGCCCGAGTCCGCTGCCTGCTCGAGAGGGCTTTGTAGTAAAGAAAGGCTCGAACATGCGCTCACGAACCTCGGGGGACAGGCCGGGTCCAGTGTCTTCCAAAGTCAACCGAACGTAAGGACCGGCGATGACTTCTTCGAGCGCCTTTGGATGACGAGCCTCCAAGGTATCAACTTTCACAGTGAGCGTTCCTCCGCCGGGCATGGCGTCCCTGGCATTCAGGGAGAGGTTGAGGAGAACCTGCTCGACCTGAGCGGAATCGCATAGAACTGGGTGTTGTCCTTCCTCCACGAATACTTCAAGCTGCACGCCGTCACCCAGGACCTTTGACAGCAAGGCTTGTGAGTTCCGAACCAGCGCCCCGAGATCCAAGCGTTTAACAATGGTATTTTGCTTCCTTCCGAATCCGAGCAGTCGTCTGGCCAGATCGGATCCGCGAGTGCATGCCTGCTGGATCTGGTCGATCTCCTTCCCGCCGACGCCTGTCGGTTCACAGAGACGTTGTAGTGAGTCGGTGCATGCATTGATGATCATCAGTATGTTATTGAAGTCGTGGGCCAATGTCCCGGCAAGTCTGCCGACAGTCTCCACTCCTCGGGCCTCCATCAGATCGTCCTGGAGGCGGCGGCGCTGCTGATCCTCGTGAGCTCTCTCCAAGGCAAAGGAGAGGTCCGCCGCGAGTGACTTCAATAAGCGAATCTCTTCGTCATCGAGCGGTGAAAGCTCGGAATAGAGGTTCACGCTTCCCTTGACCCGACCCGCGACGAGCAGGGGAAAAGCCGCCGCGCTCCGAAGACCGCGGGCAAGCAAAGCCTCTCTCCATGGCTCGGGTCTGCTGTCGAGTTCCAAATTTGGAACGACCTGGACACGTCCAAGAGCTATGGCTCGTGCTACGAGGCCTTCTTCATCGAGCAAGAAGGCCTTGCTGTTGACCGCCACGTCGAGAAGACCATCCTTGTCGCCGAAAGATGCCGCCACCTTTGGGCAGTCGTCGTCGCCATCACCATGAAGAGCAACCCACGCCACCCGGAAGTGACCTTCCTCCACGGCGACTCGGCAAGCCTCCTCCAGCAAGGCCTGTGGCTGTCGTACCCGTACGATTATTTCGTTGATTCGACTCAATACGGCATATAGACGATTGGACCGGCGAAGGCGTTCTTCCGCCCCGCGCCGCTCCGTAATATCCGTAACAAAGCCTTCAACTGCCTCCGCCTGGCCGTCTTTTCCGAACACCGCTCGTCCTTGTTCCCAGACCCAGCGCCGGTGACCGGAAGCGGTTGTTATTCGGTAGGTGAGAGTGAAGGGGTGCTTCCGGTCTATCGCGGCCATGACGAAGCGCCATACCGGCTCACGGTCGTCTGGATCGAGGAGCTCGCTGTAGTAAGGTTCTCCTCTAATAAAGCTTTCGGGCCTGTACCCCGTCAGAGAGAGGCTGCCCTCACTGACGAACTCCATCGGCCATTTCGGGTCGATTCCGGCCCGATAAGCCATTCCCGGAAGATTTGAAAGAAGAGTGGCGAGCTGCCGCCTACTCTCGCGTAAAGCGTCGAGGTTGTCCGTATCTGAGTCTTCCATATGGCCGAAAAAACTGTGTCGCGTCTGCCTCTGCCGAGCCTGACTTACCACAAATCGAAACCACGATCACCCGATTCAAGGAAACACACCCAAGGGGTGGCCTGAAAAAAGCCGCCGGTCTACTGTGTGCGAAGCCATGGAGAGAGAACACCAACCCTTCGGCGGCAAGGAAGTGAGCCTGCCCGTTTTTCCTCTGCCTGGAGTGGTTTTGTTTCCTGGGACGGAGGTTAGCGTCGAGCTGGTCGAGGCGAGATACAGAAGTATGGTTAGGCACTGTCTGAAGCCTGATCGAGATATGGTGTTGGCGCTGCTGATTCATGCATCTCACGCCTCTTCGCCGACTTTGCACGGCTCTCAAGGCCCCGAGCACGTATTGGGGCTCGACGGAAGAAGCCGCAACGGAGAGAGGCTCGAAGCAAGGGGCGAGGAAGAAGACCAGCAGCCGGTGGTGTGCTCGATTGCGGCATGGGGCCGGGTCATTTCAGCGAAAGAGCTATCGGAGGGGCGATGGCGGGCTATGGTTCGCGGTGTTTCCAGAGTTGAAATCGTCGATGCTCAACCACCCGCTCGTCCGTTCCGAGTCATGCGCTGCGAGGTTCGTGAGACCATCCATGACGGCTCTTGCCTGGTCGACGCTGAACGTTGCCTTCGCGACCTCGCTTTGCGATTGGTGGATACCGTGCCTGGGGTCAAAAAGCCCCTCCTCGATCTACTCGATGGTGTTGCGGGGGTGGAGCTGGCGGACCAGATAGCGTGCCGTTTGATCCCAGACCCTCTCGTGCGGCAAGGCATCCTGGAGGAGCTTGAAGCACGGCCCAGATTCGAGCGGGTCATTCGAGAGGTCGCCGAGGTGTGCCTACGGGCTGACCCTTCGTGCAAGGCGGGCGCGGGACCCCGCAATTAGCATTATCGAAGTGATGGTCTCTACTTGATGCCGGTCAAGGCCGCCGCTGCCTCTCCCGGCAAAGGCTGGCCTTGCATGAAGCGTTCGCCGTCCTCTACATCGAGCCGGCTCCCGATTATGAGTGGTACGCGATGGTGCAGCTTCTTGGGGGTTATATCCAGCATGCGTTCCCAGCCGGTCGATGCCGCACCGCCGGCCTGCTCGCAAATATAGGCGAGAGGGGCGGCTTCGAAGAGCAGGCGAAGCTTTCCTCCGGGTTTCTTCTTATCCCCCGGATAGATGAAAACGCCGCCGTCGAGCAAGTTTCGATGGAAGTCGGCGACTAGCGAGCCGATGTAGCGCCCGGAGTAAGGCTTGCCGGTGGCGTTGTTCTCGCTCTTGAGGTAGCTCACGAAGCGGCGCATCCCCTCGTCGTTCCAGCGGTAGCTGTTGCCCTCGTTACACGAATAGATCTTGGCTCGCTTTGGCGTGCGAATGTCACGATGGGACAGGAGGAACTCACCTATGGAGGGATCCAGCGTGAAGCCGTGGACACCACGACCCGAGCTGTAGACGAAGATAGTCGACGACCCGTAGATTATGTAACCAGCTCCGACGATTTCGTTTCCCGATTGAAGTACATCCTTCTCGGTACAGTCCTCGGGAGAACTCTTGCTGCGCCATATGCCGAAGATTGTTCCTATGGCCGCGTTTACGTCGATGTTGCTACTGCCGTCGAGCGGATCGAAGCAAACGAGGTACCTGCCTCGCGGTAGATCCGAGGATACCGGCATGAAATCGGGATGCTCCTCGCTTGCCATGCCGCAGACCTGGCCGCAGCGCGACATCATCCTCGCCAATAGGTTGTGGCTGTAGATGTCCAGCTTGGTTACCCGCTCCCCTTGGACATTAGTGTCACCGGTGAGACCGAGGATGTCGAAGAGGCCGGCACGCCGGACCTCTCGACTGATTATCTTGGAAGCAAGGCCTATCGACGAAAGCAGCGTCGAGAATGCGCCGCTGGCGCCGGGAATCTCGCGCTGGCTCTCGATAATGTGACTCTCGAGAGTCGTTATCCGTTCGCCACCCTCCAAGCTGGATAAGGTTTTATCGCTCATCTTGCCTCGCTCCCTTTTCCCCCACCAGGTGTTATGAGACCCGAATGGACTCGGCTCGTCCAGTGCCGGTGGGATGGGTAAGGCCTGGGGCGAGCCAATATACCCATGACGGTAAGGCGCAAAGGTCAAGGAGGCAAGACCCTCATTGCCGCGAGATGGTCAGGGCATTACGCGGGCTTGGCAGCACTTGCACGGTAATTTGCCGCCTCCCTCGTATTTCTGACACCTCTGTCGCGATCCGGCTGCTCTCACCGATGAGAAAGCGTCGCTGACTGCGCTGTAATCCCGTCGGATCCGGGCCGCGGGCACCTTTTGGATGCTGCGGCACCCAGCTTGCATGTCCCTGGTCCTTGGTAGCATTATCCCTGAAACGGCCAGGAGGACTTCCATGCGCAAGACCATACTTTCCGAGGGTGGAGTGAGGAGCCCGGTTTTGGGCCGGGGTATCACGGCGGCCGTCCTGCTTCTGATCGGCTTCGGCGTGGCCGCTCAAGGCTGCGGTATGGAGGACTCGGCCGAGTTTTTTGGTGGAGAAGGCTACGATGGAGAACGCGGCGCTCCCGGCTGGGACGAAGATGCGGATGGCTGGTACTGCACCACCGACGGCGACTGCCCTCCGGGCATGGTCTGCCAAGGTAACCAATGTGTCAGCCCCGACGACGGGAAGCCTCCCGAGGAGCCGGAGGGTCACGTCTTCATGGAGCCGGATGCGTCGCCGGGTTTCATCTACGCGCTCTCGCCACATACGGACACGTTGGCAATCATCGATGCGCTGGACCTGGCCATAGAGATAGTACCGTTGCCGCCCGAGCCGACCGATCTATCGGTGCTGCCCGACCGCGACGCGGTAGCCGTGGTCTCTCGAGAAGGCAAGAGTCTTACTCTTCTTGACGAAGAGGACGGGGTATGGCGAGGGTATGACGTCCGCCTCGAGCGCCGTTTCGAGGCGGTCTCTGTTTGTCCGGGCGGTCGCTGGGCCGTGCTATGGACCCCCGACGGTGCTCCTCCGGGTGATGGAGCGGAGGGTATGGTGGCGCTTGTCGATCTTGCGGCCATGGAGGCCGGCGATTCCGTTTCCGTACTGGAGATGGCGGCGGGGCGCCGACACACCAACGTCTACTTCAGGGAAGATGGCGGCCGGACGGCGGACATCGTGGTAGTCGGCAAGGAAGAGATAGCAATAATCGACACCAGCCACTTGGATGAGCCGGTCCCGGCGCGAATCTTCATTCCCGACGAGTACATCGACGTCTATGGTCGTCAAGTAGTCGTTTCCGAGGGCGGTGAGCATGCGCTGCTGCGTTCCTTCGTGGCGCCGGAGATACTCGTCTTCCACACCGCGACCCGGACCATGACCTCGGTGCCTCTGCCGGCCGTGGCGACGGACCTGAAGCTGGTACGCGCGCCGGGTCATCTCGTCGCGCCACGAACCAGGGCTGTCGTGGCACTACGCTCCGCCGGCATGCTTGGATGGTTCTATCTCGATGAAGCGCTGGTCGCGCCGGAAGAGCCGGGTCTGGTGGAGACCATCGAAATGGAAGATGTTGTCACCGGTCAAGTGTCGGTTTCGGAAGACGGCCGGTTCGCGGTGGTCTTCACCAACGCCGAGCCAAGCACGACGATTGCTTGGATCGACTTCGATCTGGACGAGGTGAGGGTATTCGAAAGGCTGCAAAAGTGGGTGCGGGCCGTAGGCATAGGTCCTGACGGCCGGACGGCGCTCGTGTTGCACAGGCCCGATCCGGGCTCGACCACGGCCGACCCCTATGAACGCGCCATAGAGAAGGATGAGGGCTACAGCCTGGTCGATCTCGAGCAGGGCTACGCCCAGCTCAAGCTAACCGACGGCGTTCCAGCGGAGCAGTTCGTCTTCAGTGTCGACGGTGAGCACGCGGCGGTGGTTCTCTCAGACGATCAGATCGATCACCGGGTCGATACGATAGATCTCGGCCGGCTGGTGACGCATACCTTTTCCCTGGCCTCGCGGCCACGATTCGCGGGCGCGCTTCCCTCCGGCCCGGCGGTGGGAGGGGATCGCGTCTGGATAACCCAAGCCCATCCAGCGGGCAGAGTGAGCTTCCTGAACCTGGGTGAGCGAACATTGCGAACCGTGACCGGCTTCGACTTGAACGCGGAGGTGGAGTAATGATCCCGACTCGTCTCGTCTTTCCGCGAGGAGCAACCTGGAGGTTGGACGACAGGCCTTGTCTCTCTCTCAAAGCGGTGCTTGCTCTGGTCGTCTTTCTGCTTGCGAGCCTGACCGGTTGCGAGGAACGGGCCGAGATGTGGCAGCAGGCCGTAAGCCTGGAGGGACCCGAGGTAGCCGGAGAGCACCTGGTTTGGCTCGACAGGACAGCGGCGGGACTCATAGTTCTCGATGCGGCGGCCGAGGCACCCGCCCGCCGGCTGTCTCTTGCGCCCAGGCCCCGAGACATGGCCATCCTCGGAAACAAAGTGCTGGTCACCGGTGGCTCGGGCAATGAGCCAAGAGTCGAGGTCTTCGACGTAGGAGAGGAATGGGACGAGCCCTTGAGCCTTGATCCCGGAGGCGAGGCTTTCGATCGCATATGGGCCCCTTCGAAAGGCGGCCACGCCGTCCTCACATACTCGATGGACGCCGACGGGCACGCGGGGCTTGCCGCAAGGAACCTCAATAGAGTGGCGGTACTAGATCTCGAGAAGGCTCCACCGGTCATCGAGACAGTGCTGCTGAAAACGGATTCCCTGGCGCCGCGAGAAGTGGTCTTCTCTCCTGACGGAGGCTTGGCCGCCATCATGCTCGAAGCGTCTATTGTATTGCTGGATCTTCGAGAGCCCTCGAGGATAGTTCGCGTTCCTCTTCGGTTGCCCGGCGGACAGCGCTTGCTTCCCATGCAGGCACTGTTCAGCCCCGGCGCCGACTACCTGTACGTTCGAGCCGGCGGCACCGCCGATCTCTTGGTCATAGAGATACTGGACGGCGAGACGCTCTCGGCTTCGGTGAACTTTTTGTACAGTCCGGGCGCTGAGTCGCTAAGCTACATCAAAGTGCCGCAAGGAGAAGGGTTCGAGCACTACGTCGCGGCTGTTTTCCAGCGTGCCGCCGACTCGGTCGCGGCGCTTCTCCATGCGTCCGGAGACGCCACCGTCAGCCGCCAAGTGACTGTCTCTCAACGGGCGACAAGGCTGCTCGACATGGGGGATGGGAGCATGATCATTCACGGAGTTCCGGCGGGGGCCGGCTTCTCTAGGTGGGTCGCGGGATGGGAGCCCCTGTCCAGCCGGGTTGACGAGAGGGAGCTGCAAGGCACCTACTTCCACGAGCCGGTGGTCACCGGAGGCCACGCCTTCTTCCGTCATCAGCAGGGTGCCGTAGCGGGTGCACCGTCGACGGCGGCGTTGACCGGTGTTGCCGTGGATACCGGCGGCACCTGGCTCCGAGTTCGCCCAAGCGCGATGCTGCTTCTCGGCAACTCAACCGCGGCCGCCGGAGGAGGCGCTGAAACCTACTTCGTTTCGGTCGACGTAGACCGGAAAGACAGCGGCGCCGCGCCGACTCTTACAGGCCAAATGACCGGCAAGACCGGAGCCATCGTAGCGGTGTCCGGCTCGGATCTCGACATGATCGGAATAACTCTGGACGACCCGGTCGCCCAAATGGGCATCATCGGTGATTATCTTTACGCGGTGCACGACCGTCTTCTGGGGGACGTCACGCTGGTTCCAATGAATGACCTGTCTCGCGAAGCGGCGCGTCGTCATGACGGTCTGCTGCTTACAGGTGTGCTCGATCTAGGGGAGGAGCAATGATGCGATATGGAGCCGGAGATAATCCAAGGCATCGGGTGCTGCCCGAAAAGACGTTCCATCGCACCATGGTACTCGGTGCCGTCATACTGCTCTGCTGCCCCGTCTTCGCGGAAGCCGACGAAGAACCGGTCAGCTCCGAGCGGTTCGGCCTGGAGCTGGATCTCGGCAGCAGGCTCGTTTACTCGAGCGCCTTCGAGGCGTTCTCCCGCTCGCCGGTTATGGGAGCGATGCAACTCGGCGTCAGCTGGCAGCCCGCCGTTCATGAGCAGAGAGTTCTTCTTGATCTTCGCGCCGGCCTTGGCGGGACGCAGGCTCGTGGCTTCAGGGGGTTCGACGCCTCTCTCGGAGTGACCACCCTTACAGCGAGCGTCTCCTGGCGCCAAGGGCTCGTGGATGCGGTATGGGCGGGCGCGAGGTTCGGCGCCGGCGCCGAGCATGTACGGGTCGCCATAGACGACGATGCAGGCGCTCCTTGGCGAGCGAGCACATGGACGATGGTGCTGGAAGGAACCGTGTCCATCGAGCTCGTATCCGCCCTGCGAGGTGGGGGTGCGGAGCGGGATTTCGGTGTGCGTATCGAGAGCGGCTATGGGTGGCGGCCCGGCGGCGCGGAGCTGGGCGCCGTGACAAGAGCCGACTATTCGGAGGAGGTGCCGCGCATCGAGTCGGTCGGTGTTGATCTTGGGAACCTCGATCTTTCGGGCTGGATAGTGCGGGGAGCCTTGGCCTTCTACTTTCAGTAAGCAGAAGATACGCTGCTTGACCGGGCGGCCGGCGGTCCCCTATAAGCTGCCTCCATCGAATGGGACCCCCAACGCGGGTGGGGTCGGCTCGATAGAGGCTACATGCGCAACACAGCCAGACAAGCAGTCCCTAGTGAGACCGCCGGTAACTCACCAGAGCCCGTGGGAATCGTGGACCTCGCTTCCGAGCATCGCTTTCTGGGAAGGAAGCTGAAAAGGGAGGTCCAGCGGATTCTCGAAACGGGCCAGTTCGTCTTGGGTAGGGATCTATCCGAGTTCGAAAATGCGTTTGCGGCGTATTGCGGGGTAGGCTACGGGGCCGGCACCAACTCGGGCTCTTCCGCAATCGAGCTTGCGCTGCGCGCGTGCGGAATCGGCCCCGGAGACGAGGTGATTGTACCGGCTCACACCTTCATAGCCTCCGTAATGGCTGTGTTGAACGTGGGTGCGACGCCGGTGCTGGTGGACGTTGAACCGAGAGCCTTCTCCTTGGATATTGATCTAGCGGCGAAAGCAGTGACCGCACGAAGCAAGGCCGTTTTGGTGGTTCATCTCTATGGACAGATGGCCGATATGGGCGCTCTCGAGGATTTGGCCCGAGGACACGATCTGCTGCTCATAGAGGATGCCGCCCAGGCTCATGGCGCCGCATTCCGTAACCGGAAGGCCGGATCGTTCGGGGCTTGCGGATGCTTCAGCTTCTACCCGACCAAGAATCTTGGTGCCGCCGGAGACGCGGGGATGGTGGTCACGAGCAATGCTTCTCTGGCGCGGCGGTTGAAGCGGCTGCGAAACCATGGCCGCTCGAGCCACGATCGCTTCGTCGAGGTGGGCTTCAACGAGCGAATGGACAACCTTCAGGCCGCCATCCTCAATGTGAAGTTGCCCAACCTTGAAGAATGGAACGACCGCCGCAGAAAGCACGCGGCTTTGTATGATCGACTCCTGGCGGGTTTGCCGTTGTCTCTGCCGGAGGAGCTGCCGGGCAGGAGACACGTCTATCATCAGTACGTGGTACGAGCTCGGCGGCGCTCGGCTCTCGCCAAGCACTTGGAGAGCAGGGCGATAGGGACGGCGGTGCATTACGCTTCTCCGCTGCACAGGCAGCCGGCGCTACGAGATCTCGGCCCGCTCGCCGGACGCTTCCCGGTGACCGAGAGACTGGCTCGTGAGGTGCTGTCGCTCCCCGTTCATCCGTATCTTCGGGAAAAAGACGTGCGGCGAGTGGCCAGAGAGATCACGGCGTTCTTCGGGTAGACCCGGCCGGTGGTGTCGGTCTCGATCCGCGGGTGTCTTGTATTAGCGAGCCAGGATGGCTTGTAGTCGCCTCGGATCCAGCGGCTTGGTGAGGTGGGCATCGAAGCCGGCTTCCCTGGTCTTTCGTTTTGCTTCGGCATGACCGTAGCCGGTCAGGGCAAAAAGCCTGATCTTGTCACCAAACCGCTGCCTCGCCCGGCGGCCGACCTCGTAGCCATCTATATCGGGCAGGCCTATGTCGATTACCGCTATCCGGGGGGAGATTTCCTCGAGCAGGCGAATGGCCTCGGTCCCGTTCGCGGCCGCATGTACGTCGAGACCGCGCCGCCGTAGGAGCAGCAAGAGCATCTCGCGGTTATCATCGTCGTCCTCGACCAGGAGTACCTTGGGCGGCGGCTCGCCTTCAGGCAACGGACGAGCCACGGCCTCTCGCTTGCCGGCGGGTGAGGGCGCCTCGGCCGTGGGCTCCGCGGACGGCTCCTCGGCGAGCTGCTCATCAGCGACCAACTCGTCCAACCCGGCAGGGTGAAGAGGCAGCCATATGGTGAAGGTCGAACCTTTTCCCGGCCCCTCGCTGTGAGCGGTTACGGAACCGTCATGAAGCTGAACTATGCGGTCGATGAGTGGCAGTCCCAGCCCCAACCCACCACGGTGCCTGCGAACGCCCTCGTCTACTTGCTCGAAAAGCTCGAAGATCTGGTCCAGGCGTTCCTTTGGTATGCCTTCTCCCGTGTCGGACACCGAGAGCACAGATTCCTCACCTCTTTGCTCGACCAGCAACTCGACCCGACCCCCTGGTTTTGTAAACCTCAAAGCGTTGGCCAGAAGGTTTTGAATCACCTGCTCGAGGCGAACCGCGTCGCCCAGCACCGGCACCGGCCGCTGCTCTAGTGACAGGTCGAAGTCTATCCCCTTACCTTCGAAGGCTGCTCTGTTGGCATCCGCGGCCCTTCGTGCGACCGCGCGCAGGTCCAGCGAGGCACGCTCGATGCGAAGCTTGTCACGAGTCGCCCGGGCTACATCGAGGATATCGTCCACAATACGCTTGAGATTGGTTGCTTGCCGGCTAACCACCTCTCGATACTGCCGCGTCGTCTCCGGGTCGTCGTCTTGGTGGGTCTCGGAGGCCAGCACTATGGCCGAGAGAGGGTTGCGAAGTTCATGGCCCAACATGGCCAGGAAGTGATCTCGCCTTTCCACATCCCGCCGCTGTTTGTCCAAAAGTTCCGCCATGGAGATCTGACGGCGGCGTTGGCGTACGGCAACCTGAACAGCGGTGGTCAGCGTCACCTTGCGCATGGGACGCTCGAGCAAAGAGACGTTGCCTAGCTGGGGAACGAGCTTCGAGAGTCTCGCCTCGGGCTGACCGTGAGAATGGGAGGCAAGAAGAATTACCGGCAGGTCGGACCAGGTAGGTTGCTGTTTTAGGATGGCTACGAAGGACTGGTAGGCGCCCTCCGTTAGAGCCTCTTCCGCCATCAAAACGGTGTCTACTCGCTTCTGGGTCATGTCCGACAGCTCGGTGCATAGCGATTCGATGTTTGGAAACGCCACGGCGGTTAGGCCGGCATCGCGAAGCGTCATGGCCGCTACTTCCGCGTCGCGGCCGCTGGGCGTAACTATCAAGATCCGCTCGGGGCCCACCTTGGGCCCGAGCCGGCTACTGCTCCGAGCCATTGTCTTGCTCCATTGTCGGAGTCGACGCTCTTTTGGGGGTTGAAGGGATCTGACGGGCGGCCCAGCCATTGCCGGCGGGTTCCAGCGCGAGACTAGTCAGAGATCCTTCCACCGGTTCGCCGATCAGTAGACCTTTTGACGACATGCGAAGCTCTCGCACCGAGGAGTCGTGCTTTCCGCCGCGGCGCTTCAAGATCGAAATGGCTTTTCCAAGCTTGCTCCCACTCTCCACGTGGTGAAGTACGATGACCGTGTCCGCCATATAGGATATGTCCCCGCCGATCAACCCGGAACCCGGCTTGTGCCTGGAAAGCGAGAGAAAGATGTTCACGCCGCGCCGCGAAAGCCAGGAAAGAGTCTCCCGCAGGCGCATCTCCAGAGAGGGTTCATCGTAGACCGTTCTGGCAAGGCCGCTCAGGCTGTCAAGAGCTATTGCCCGAACTCCGCCTTTCTCGACCGATCTTCGGATGTGCTGGAGGAGGTGGCCTGAAGACATGTCCCCTGGATTTACGGTGTTGATGTGGAGGGAGCCGGAGTCGAGCAGGCTCGATAGCGGCAGATCCAAGTTCTCCGCTCGCTTGCGGAAGAGAGCCTCTCCTTCCTCGAATAGGTAGATCGAGGCGGTCTTGCCCTGCTCCGCCAACTTGGCGGAAAGGTGACTCAACAGGGATGATTTCCCTGTTCCCGAAGGGCCCATTACCATCGTGGTGGTGCCGCTCTCCAAGCCGCCACCAAGCATGTCGTCAAGGGAGGGCAACATGGTGGAAACGACTTCGAACGGCGGTGGAGGCGGCTTCACGATATCCACTGGACGCGGATAAACCTCGATCCCGCCGGTCAAGATATCGATGTCGTGGTAGCCGGCAAGATACCGCAAGCCTCTCACCTTCTTGACTTGCAGCCGTCGCCTGCTCGGCCCGTAGCCCGTAGACCGTTGGTCGACGACGAGTACACCGTGGGCGACGTTTTCGATGTGTTCGCCGCCGTCGGCTTGAATGGGCGGCTCCTCCATCAGCAGCGCGGTGGCTCCGATGTCCGCGAACACCTGCTTCAAGGCAAGGATCTGCCGCCTTATACGAAGAGGATCCTCGGACATTAGTCGTAGCTCGGAGATGGGATCGATGGCCACGCGGGTCGGCCTCATCTCCCGAGCAAGTGAAGCTATCTCCTCGATGACGGCACCCAGCTCTATTTCGGCGGGGCCGAACAAGGTGGTCCGCGCTTCCCTCATCAAGCGCTCAGGGCGCTCGACTACCTCGTGTACATGAACGCCGTCGAGCCTCCAGCCATGCGAGCGGGTTACCGCCTCGAGTTCGTCAACGGTCTCGGTGAGCATGATGTAAAGAGAGGTCTCGCCGCGTTGGGCACCCTCGAGCGCGAACTGAAGCGCCATGGTCGTCTTGCCCGTACCGGAATCGCCTCTGATTAGATAGGTGCGTCCGGAAGGCAGCCCGCCCCCGAGCACTTCGTCGAGGCCTTCTATACCCGTGGATATGAGATTCGGTGCTTCTGGGCGTTTCATTGTCATTACTGCCTCCTCGGGCAAACTCGATGTTTTGTTCTCAAGATTCAGGGCCGCCCGGTCCAAAGCACGAGAGGAGAGGGTTCCTGCTATAGGTAGGAACTACGGTCGCCGGGGACCAGGGGCCCATCCGCCCAAGAAGTCCCGCAATGGGGTTTTCTCCTGCGGAAATCGGATATAGGTATACGATCCATTGGTAGCCCCTATTGGTTGGGAGAATGCATGAGAGACAGGGTAAGGGCCTCCTTCGATTCCTTGTTCCAAACCCTCGAGGCTCGGCTCGAGGAGCGTGACGAGCCGCATCACATACGCGTCCAAGTGGGCTCGGCCACCTGCGAGAACGCGGCGGGGTCGGACGCGGCGCGTGAGGCCTTCGAACGGTCTATCGAGGCTTCCGGCAGGACGGATGTGCGTGTCGTTCAAACGGGGTGCACGGGGAGGTGCGGGCGAGAGCCCATAGTCGGTGTGATGGTGCCGGGCGAGATGCCGGTCCAGTACGAGGAGGTGGATGGGGAGAAAGCCCACAGGATCTTCGTCGAGCACATCCAGAAAGGCCGGCCCTTCGTGGAGCCCGCCGACGGGCCCCGCGAGGCGGCCCCACGTTACGACATCATCTTTTGCCGCAGCGCCCAGTGCGATCACATGCGCGACCATGACGTGGGACAGCTCATTCGGGAGCGGCTAGCCGCAAGAGGGGTTCAACAGCACAGGGCACGTGTAGTGGACGCGAACTGTTTCGGCCTGTGCAGACACGAGACCCCCGGCCCGAGTGGACACGTTCTGATACGGCCGGTGAACGTGGTTTACAAGATTAGGAGCGAGGAGGATGTCGACGAGCTGATCGACCGCCAGATTGGCCGTGACGAGATCGTGGAGCACCTCAAGGTCGAGCAAGCGCCGCTTAGCGAGCGTTTCTTCCAGCTTTATGGAGGCGCGTCGTTTCTCTACCGGCAGAGCCGAATCGCTTTACGCAACAGCGGTCTGATCGATCCGGAAGACCTTGCCGAGTACGTGCACTTCAACGGGTTCGAGGCGCTGGTCAACGTGCTGTCCGAAGATGATCCGCACGCGCTAATTGAACTCATCGGCCGGTCGAATCTCCGAGGGAGAGGCGGCGCGGGCTATCCCACCTTCCAGAAGTGGAGGTTCGGCCGCGATTCGCTGTCTGACGAGAAGTTCGTCATTTGCAATGCGGATGAGGGAGATCCGGGCGCTTTCATGGACAGGAGCATGCTGGAAGGCGACCCGTATTCCGTGCTGGAGGGGCTTGTCATTGCAGGCTACGCAATAGGTGCGAGCCGCGGCTTTTTCTATATTCGCGCCGAGTACCCACTTGCGATATCGAGGATCGAGAAGGCTATCGAGGTCTGCCGCGAATATGGTCTTTTGGGCAAGAACATATTGGACTCCGGCTTCGATTTCGACGTGGAGGTGCGGCTGGGCGCGGGGGCCTTCGTGTGCGGCGAAGAGACGGCGCTCATAGCCAGCATCGAGGGACATAGGGGGCAGCCGCGGGTGAGGCCCCCCTACCCTACGGACGTAGGGCTGTGGGGCAAACCGACGGTGATCAACAATGTGGAGACATTGGCCAACGTGCCCGCGATAGTTCTGTACGGCGCGGACTGGTTCTCGCGAGTCGGAACCAAGAGGTCGGGTGGCACCAAGGTCTTCGCGTTGAGTGGAAAGGTTCGGGATACAGGTCTGGTGGAGGTGCCGATGGGAACCTCCTTGCGGGAGATCGTATTCGGCATCGGCGGAGGGCTCGCGCGAAGCCGTGACCTAAAAGCCATTCAGACCGGCGGTCCCGCGGGGGGGTGCATCCCTGCCTCGAAGATCGACACACCGGTGGATTTCGATACGCTCTCCGCCGAGGGTGCGATGATGGGGTCCGGCGGCATGATAGTCATGGACGAGGATGACTGTATGGTCGGAATCGCCCGCTTCTTCATGGCCTTCAGCCAGGACGAGTCCTGCGGCAAGTGCACTCCATGTCGAGAGGGCACCACCCGAATGCTGGAGATATTGGACAGGTTGGTCGAGGGTCGCGGCGCGCCCATCGATCTCGTCAATCTAGAGCGCTTGGCGAAGCTGGTCGGTAAGGCGTCCTTGTGTGGGCTGGGGCGTGCGGCGCCGAACCCCGTCTTGAGCACGCTGCATCATTTTGGTCATGAGTACGAGGCGCACGTGAAGGATAAGGCGTGTCCCGCCGGGCGCTGTCCGATGAAGCCGGTCAGGGCGCCGGCTCCGCTCGCGGAAGAGCCGATACTCGAAGCTCCGGGTCTGCTTCCTTCGAGAGATGACGGAGATGGCGGGCCCCCCGAAAAACCGGACGTGGGTCCGGATGGGCGGCAGCCGAGAGAGGAGGCACCCAGCCGATGAGCTCTTCGACAATGGTCAATCTAACGATGGACGGAACCCCCGTTTCGGTTCCGAAGGGCACAACCATAATGGAAGCGGCCGAGCGTCTAGGCGTTCGCATTCCCCGCCTTTGCTATCATCCCGATCTTTCATTGGCAGGTTCCTGCCGCGTGTGCATCGTGGACGTGGAAGACATGGGCTACTTCATGGCCGCCTGTGCCTCAACCGTGTGGGAGGGCATGAGGGTACGAACTCACACGCCCGAGATTCGCCAGGCCCGGCGCGACATCATCGAGCTGCTCCTCGACAACCATCCCCGCGACTGCCAGACCTGCGAGCGTGATGGTCGCTGCGAGCTTCAAAATCTGGCCTATGACTTCGGGGTGAGAGAACGGCTCTTCGAAGGGCGACGGAAGAGGTTTCCCCCCGACGAGACCAGCCGGTCCGTGGTTCGGCACAGCGAGAAGTGCGTTCTGTGCGGGAGGTGCGTCCGGGTCTGCGCCGAGGTGCAGGGGGTCTTCAACCTCGACCAGCAAGGACGCGGGTTCGAGACAGTGGTTGCCCCAGCGAACTTCGCGGCGATGGACGAGTCGGTGTGCATTCAGTGCGGCCAGTGCATAGCAGTATGTCCGGTCGCCGCCTTCATCGAGCCCAAGCACACCGAGGAGGTGTTCGGCGCTATCGCCGATCCTCGTAAGACCGTGGTCGTACAGACGGCTCCGTCGATACGATCAGCGATAGGCGAGGAGTTCGGTATGCAGCCGGGCACACCGAATACCGGCAAGATGGTGACGGCGCTGCGGAGGATAGGTTTCGATGTCGTATTCGACACGAATCTAGGCGCGGACCTCACCATCGTGGAGGAGTCGAACGAGCTTCTCTTGCGCTTGGAGAAAGGCGAGCGCCTACCGATGTTTACTTCGTGCTCGCCGGGATGGATCAGCTTTTTGGAGAAGTTCTACCCGGAGCTGATACCTCATGCTTCCTCGTGCCGGTCCCCCATGACGATGCTCTCGGTCCTCTCCAAGACCTATTGGGCCGAGAGGCGGGGTATCGATCCCAAGGACGTATACATGGTCGCGGTGATGCCCTGTGTCGCCAAGAAGTTCGAGTGCCGCAGGCCCGAGCATTACCTCGAAGAAGGCGTGCCCTACACGGACGCGGTGGTGACCACGCGGGAGCTTGCCTGGATGATCAAGTCCACGGGGATCGACTTTCTCGGGCTCCCCGACGGAGAGTTCGATGACCCCCTGGGCATCGCCTCGGGAGCCGGCGATATCTTCGGGATAACCGGAGGTGTCATGGAAGCCACTCTCAGAACGGCTTCCGAGCGCTTGACGGGACACCCCGCCCAGCGCCTCGACTTCACGGAGGTGAGGCAAGCGCGCGGTCTCAAGGAGGCGGATGTCGAGGTCGACGGCCGCAAGCTGCACGTAGCGGTTGCAAACGGCCTTCAAAATGCCAAGACCGTGCTCGACATGGTCAGCAAGGGAGAGCGGCATTTCGACGTAATCGAGGTGATGGCTTGTCCGGGCGGTTGCAGCGGAGGAGGCGGGCAGCCTTATCCGCGCTCGGGCTACTACGTGCTGGATCAACGACTGCTGGCCGCGAGAGGTGGAGCGCTCTACGACATCGACGAAAAAAAGAAGCTGCGCCGGTCGCACGAAAATCCCGCCATCAAGGAGCTTTACGAGACATACCTTGGAGACATAGGCGGGAAGAAGGCACACGAGCTGTTGCACACGGCTTACGCGCCCCGGCTGCCACGAGGTATCCGATGACGAAAAAGAAGAAGAGCCCCACGGATAACTGGAAGCAGGTCCGCAAGCGAGCCGTCGCGGTTTTGCCCAAGGAGGTCGTAAAGCTCATAGGAGATGTCCAGAAAAGCGACACTCGACCTCGTAGCCGCCTCATTACAGTGCTGCACCGGCTGCAGGCGATTGAGGGACACCTGGGTCCCGAGGAGCTACAAGCCGTTGCCCTGCTTCTTGGGGTTCCCGCGGCCAAGGTCACCGGCGTGGCGACCTTCTATCATTTCTTCCGGACCGTGCCGCGTGGACGCTTCATGGTCAGCGTATGCATGGGCACCGCTTGCTATGTGAGAGGCGCTGAAGAGGTCCGCGGCAGGGTGGCGGAAGAGCTTGGCATAGCGGATGGCCAGACTACCTCGGATGGGCTGTTTTCCTTGCAGGACACCAGATGCGTGGGAACCTGCGGGCTGGCTCCCGTGGTGATGGTGAACGACGACGTGCACGGCAACGTGACGCCAAGCCAGGTCCCCGCGATTCTGGAGCTGTACCGAGCCCGGGTAGCTACTCCGGATCGAGCCGCACCGGATCGACCCTCCGCTTCCGCCTGACTCGATCTCCTCCAGGCGAAGCAACCCGCGATCCGCACCCCCGCTCGCCATTCCCCGCTCGAAAAACGGTGCAAACTCGCCCGATGCCTGATTCAAACGGCCTACTTTGCACCCCGACTCTTCCTCGCCTTCAGATTGAACCCCAAGCGATCGAAATACCACGGGATGCCTCTACCAAACGACTCGGACGATAGGGGGGCTCAGCATGCTCATGCCTTGACCTATTGAAAACGGCAGGCTATACAGGTGTTCAGTTCAGGGCGATATAGTGATCGCTTGTGTCCCTACCCGCTCAGATGTAAGCCGCCGAGGAATGAAAGGAATTCACATGTCAAACCAGGACAAGGAGAAGGCCATCGACCTCGCCGTTTCGGCGATCGAGAAACAGTTCGGCAAGGGCTCTATCATGAGGCTCGGAAGCGATGAGGCGCTGGTGGCGGATGTCTCCACCATCTCGACCGGCTCCATCAGCCTGGATCTCGCGCTTGGGATTGGAGGTGTTCCGCGAGGAAGGATCGTGGAGGTCTTCGGCCCGGAGTCTTCGGGTAAGACCACCCTTGCTCTACACATGATAGCGGAGGCCCAGAAAGCGGGCGGGATTGCCTCTTTCATCGATGCCGAGCACGCGCTGGACGTGTCATACGCTCGCAAGCTTGGTGTTCGGACGGATGATCTCTTGATATCCCAGCCCGACACCGGAGAGCAGGCGCTCGAGATAGCCGATACGCTTGTTCGGTCTGGAGCCATCGACATACTCGTTGTGGACTCCGTAGCAGCTCTTACTCCTCGCGCCGAGCTTGAAGGTGAGATGGGAGACTCGCATGTGGGCCTTCACGCTCGATTGATGAGCCAGGCTCTGCGTAAGCTCGCGGGGACCATTCATAAGTCCAACACTACGGTCGTGTTCATCAACCAGATCCGGATGAAGATAGGGGTCATGTTCGGTAGCCCCGAGACGACCACGGGCGGAAACGCCCTCAAGTTCTATGCCAGCCAGCGACTCGATATTCGGCGCATCGGCGCCATCAAGCAGGGCGATCAAGTACTCGGCAACCGCACCAGGGTTAAGGTAGTGAAGAACAAGGTCGCCCCACCCTTCAGGGAGGTCGAGTTCGACATCCTCTACGGTGCCGGGATCTCGAGAGAGGGTGATGTTCTGGACCTCGGTGTGAGCGAGAACATCGTGGAGAAGAGCGGATCTTGGTATAGCTACAAGGGAGACCGCATAGGCCAGGGCAGAGAGAATACCCGCGAGTTCCTCAAATCGAATGCCGAAATCCTCACCGACATCGAGGACAGGCTTCTGGAGAAGTTCGGCCTAGCGCGACATCCCGCTCTTCGCGCGGTCGAAGGCGGTGAGCCCGACCCCCAGGTTTCCGCGCAAGAAGATCCGTCCGCCGGTCGTGGACGCAAGAAAGCCGCGCGCCGCTAAGAGCTATCTCGGAATCGATTCTAAACGGCAGCCGGTGGAAACTGAAAACGCCCCCCGGCTTGCCGTTACTGGATGACCAGCTCCTCGGCCTCTTCGATCTCGCCGGCGTCGTGCATGAACGCACGCTGAATCTTGAGCTCCAGGCGACGCAGATCTTCGTTGATTCTAACGAACTGCGCGCGGCCCCGCTCCTCGTCCAGGATGGACCTGAGGCGCTCGGTGGCGCGCTTCCCGTCGTTCGTCGGTGGGATCTTATCGTTCCGCGCACCGAAAAGTAGCGTATCCACCGCCGCCACCATGGCGAAACGAGCATCCAGATCCGGCTCTTGCAGCGCGTCCAACAGCGGGTCCAGAGCCTTCTGCTCTCCGGACCAGCCCAGCTCCCAAGCGGCTTTCTCCCGGACACGCGGGTTCTCGTCCTCGAGCTTTTCGAGCCAGCAGTCGAGAGAGTTGCTGCACTCCTCGGCTGCGACCAGCATGGCCCTGTAGCGCTGGCTTCGCTCCTTCATGTTGTCTATGCGCTGTTTGCACTGCTTGGTGATGGCCTCTTCGTCCCCTCGGAACCAGGATAGGCACTCGCTCAATCTTGAGGCGCGCTCCAGTGCGTCGTCGAAGCGCGAAAGCGTGCCGGGACCTCCCATGCGAGCGACGCCTCGCAGCGAGAACTCGCGCGCATCGTAGTTGCGGCTCACCCTGGTCGAGCGGATGAGTGCGGGCAGCACGGAGCGGTCTCCTATCATGGCTAGAGCTCGAATGTATCGCTCTCTAGTGTTGGCCTCGGCCTCGTCCAGCATTCCAGTAAGACGACGTACCGCCGGCCTATGACGAAGGCGTCCGAGAGCGTCCGCCGCGAACATGCGTGGAATTAGCTGCATGTCGACGTACTCCGACTCGAACCCCAAGCGCCGCATGGCACCGGGAGCGGCTCGGTTGTCGGCTAGATCTCCGAGAACCTGAGCGGCCTTGGCGTAAACGGCTTCCGGCCGAATGTTGTGCTTGCGGGCCCACTCCATGAAATCCTCGTCCCGCCCCTCCAAAATTTCGATGAGCGGAGGTCCGGCATCGGCGCCAAGCTGGAACACCGAGAAGGACGCCTCACGATAGAAAGAAACGCCCTGACGCTCCTTGAAGAGCATCTTGATGAGTGCGGGAAGGCCGTCCGGATGCCCGATGGCACCGAGGGCCTCAATGGCTCGGCGAGAGATGAACGGGCTTACATCGTCCGCTGTGGCAAGCTCCGAGAGCCTAGACACGGCGGCGTGCTCGTCGGTTGCTCCAAGAGCCTGCACCGCCGCGAGAGCTTCTTCCGCTTCCCGAGCGCCGGTCATGCGAGCAAGAGGAGGCACCGCCGCCGGCGTGCCGATCCTACCCAGCGCCTCGGCAATTCGAATATTCGCGGCGTTGAGATCTCTCTGTCCTCTGCCCGCGCCGTAATCGATGGCATCGGCTAGAGGGCCTACCGCCTGTGGATCTCCAATGTGACCCAGAAGCCAAGCCGCCTGCTCTCGTAGGCGTGGACGGCCCTCGAGTAAAGGAATCAGCTTGCCCGTGAGATGAGAAAGATCCTCGCCAGCCTCCATTTTCTCTCGAGCCAGCTCTCGGAAAGAATCGCCGGCACTCGATAAAGCGGCTTCATCCCGCTCCACGGATTGCATGTGCTCAATCCATTCCTCGAGAGTGCCCGGCGGCTCGGTCTTGCAGCCGGTTAGGACGAGCAGAGTCCCGGCTAGAACACTGACTAGAACTATGGTTCCGAAACGGCTCGCACGGAGCATTGGATCCCCTCCTGAAAAGCAGGCAGTGAAAGCATTGACTAGATACCGGTAACGCACTTTTCCCCGTTCTAACCGATCCTGAACCAAAGGTCACGCCAAGCCGGTAGAAATGGTTGGGGGAGTGTATCAGCTCGCCGAGTTGCCGCGACTGCCTACTCCGCTGTGGCTACCGCGGACAGATCTTGGAGGGAGGCCCTGATGATTCCCTGTATCCGGCTGTTCTCTGGGTTTTCCTGCATACTGACGAGCCGCGGGCCGGCCTTCGGATTACCTGCTTGGCCGAGCGCCATTACGGAGTATGCTCTAATACGAATGTCGGGATCCTCGAGAGCACCGATAAGAGCGTCGACCGCTCTGTCACTACCGTGGAATCCAAGCAGGACTATGGAGCGAATCCGAACTTCCCGGTCGGGAACGCCCTTCAAGAGCTTGATTAGCTCCTCGACGTCCAGATGAGCACTCAGCTCTTCCAGGCTTTCCCTTGCCGTCACTTGGACCCGAGGCTCTTCGAGAGTCGCGACCAGCCTGTCCACCAAGGCATTGATTACGCGGTCATCGGGATAGCCGCCGGCCAGGCGGGCGGCGTGGCTTCTCACGAGAAAGGAGGAGTGTTCCAGGCCGGAAACCAGAGAGTCGACGACCGTGTCTTCGTCCCACCGAGTAATGACCCGCTCCACCTCCTCGCGCATATCCTCGTCTCTGTCACCGAGGAACTCCACGATCGCGGCTCTGGCATCCGTGGAATCGATGCGGCTCAAGGCTTCCACCGCCGCTCTGCGAATGTGAACGGCTTCCCTCTCCCTGGCGAGGAGAAGGTACGGAATGGCTTTCTCGTCGCTTGCGAGAATGCCGATTGCTTGATGGGTGGCATGACGCACGAACCTTTGCGGATCGGCTGCGGCTTCGAGAAGAGGCTCGATCCCAAGAGGTGATCCGAAGTTGCCTATGGCCATGGCCGCCGCGCCACGGACCGTGTAATGGGAGTCTTCTTCGAGAGCACGCCGTAGCGCGCCGAGGTCATGGTCCGTATCTCCCCGCCTGCCGAGGAGAATGGCTGCCTGCACCCTGGCTCTGTAGGCGCGGCCTTCCAGCAGCATTTGGTGAAGCCTGGCACGGTCCTCATTGGATAGAGCAGGTAGTCCGGTCGTCGCCCTCTCGTTGCCGTCCTCTGTTTTCCGTGGCGACACGCCCGGCAGATCGTCCAGGTCGTCGGCTTCCGCTTCCGCGGCCGGCTGATTTTCAGCTAATGCCTGTCCGGGTGGAATCGTCAGGCCGCACAGAAAAAGTGCGGCAAAGATTGCCGTCCAAAGATCGGTAACCGGCTTCGAGTCTGCTGTCCAGCGCGTGAGTGGCGCCGCGCGGTTTAGCTCTTTGGGCCATCGGCAAGCTGGACCGGCGTTGGGCGAAAGCAACGACCCTTTCGAGGTGCTTGACATAACGGCCTCCGTTGGAGCCAGGGTTGTAGGCGGGTGCTAGCCTGCGGCTTTGGTCTCTCGAGTATCGCCGGCGCCGATAGATTGATCAGGGTTCAGAGAGCCGTTCACCGAGCTGCGCTTCCGATCTCTAACTCTCCTTATGGTATCGATCACCTCGGCGTCCGAGCCCGAGGCCTCAAGCTTTTCGAGCGCTTCGTCCAATGCTTCGGCTTCGGTTTGGTCCCGATTCTTGAGGGTCGTGACCGCCCTCTCGAATACGTCGAAGAAATCCTTGAGCTCGTCGCGCTTGCGTAGCGGACGAATAGTTGGGTAGGTGCCTTGAGCGATGCTGTTCAAGTAGCGACGCATCACGAATGCAGGTCCTGCTACTCTGTGGGTGATGAGGACACCCAAGAGCCCCAGCGCGGCTACCATCAAGAGAGTGATGCCGACGTAGAGCAATGGCAGGTTGGCTTGGTCCGCTCGTATTTGCTCCTGAATCATCTCTCCGCCGGCGATACCGCCAAGGGCAAGAAGCTCGGTGGAGGTTCGAGCGGCATCCCACATCCACGCTCCGAAGATCGCCGATATAATTCCTCCGATAATGGCGATAAGCAGCGTGTACTTGATTTGGAAAGACCGGTCGACGATGAATTGGCGTCGGCGCTTTGCCATGGACATGCTCTCCAAGACTAGTTCAAGGCTTCGTTTATGACATTATTCTACGAGAACCATGAAAATGCACGTTCCTCGTCCAGATCTCAAGCATCTTTGGTGTCGAGCCCTATGTTCTTGTGACGCCGGTCGGCTTGTACAGCAGCGTTTTGCCGGGATCTTAGACGACACGGAACCGGTTCATGTGCTTGCGCTCGGCAAGGCTGCCGGGCCGATGGCCGCTGGAGCGATTAGCCTTCTCGAAGGGCGCGCGAAGACATCTCTGGTGATTTCGAGCACGCGCGAAGGCGCTCCCGATATGGCAAAGGTTTGCGTCGGCGAGCACCCGCATCCAGGTCCGGGTTCCTTCGCGGCGGGGCGAGAGCTTCTTGCAAGGGCCGAGGAGATCCAGAGGCGGGGGGAGAAGGCCCTGGTGCTGGTTAGTGGAGGTGGGTCCGCTCTTTGTGAAGTACCCGCGCCGGGCCTTACGGAGAACGACCTGCGAGCCGCCCATGAGGCGCTGGTGTCGAGCGGCGCTCCGATAGAGACCATTAATCGTTTGAGGCGCAAGCTTTCGGCCATAAAGGGAGGAGGCTTGGCCAGGGCACTTGGCCCGTCGCTCGCGTGGGAAGGGGTTCTCGTAGACATACCTTCCTGTGATCCGGACGCGGTAGCCTCCGGTCCATGCTCGCGGGAGGGGGAGGCCGGGGCCGGCAGGTTTGTTGTCGGCACGCCGGTGACCTTGGCCGAGGCCGCGGCCTCCGCCGCTCGAGAGAGTGAGTCCATTCCGGTTGTTGTGCGGTCGGAGGTAGTATCGGGTATGACCGTCGAGCAGCTTGGGGAGGAGGTGCTCCGCCACCTCTCGACTGGGTCTGGATTGTGGATTGCTTCGGGCGAGGTGTCCGTGCCATTGCCTCGGGGTGGACCGAAGGGCCACGGGGGACGAGCCCAGCACTTGGCCTTGTGGGTTCTGCACGCGGCTCGGCATAGGCTCGGAGAGGGCCGCTGGGCTTTTCTCGCCGCCGGAAGTGATGGGCGCGACGGTACGGGAGGCGCTGGAGCCTTGGTTGATGACGACATAAAGGGATGCGACAGGCTGACTCGCGAGGCACTCGAGGAACATGCATCGGGAGAAGCGCACAGGAAGTACGGCTCGTTGATAGAGGAGCACCCTCCTCGGACCAACCTCACCGATCTTTACATCGCTTGGGCGCCCGATGACTAAACTGGACAAGACCATGCCGAAACTTCGAACGGTATTCATGGGCACCCCCGACTTCGCGGTGCCGAGTCTCGAGGCCCTCCTCCGGGGGCCGGATGAATTGGTCGCGGTGGTCACCCAGCCGGACAGGGCGGCCGGCCGGGGCAAAAAGCCACGCCTTTCCCCGGTCAAGACCGTTGCTGTCGAGGCCGGAGTGCCCGTATTGCAGCCGGAGCGGCTTCGGGGCGAAGTTGGGACAGGCTTTCGAGCCGAACTGAAGAGGATTGCGCCCGACCTTATCGTAGTAGCCGCGTTTGGACAGATCCTTCCCAAGGAGGTTCTGAATCTGCCTCCGCGCGGCTGTATCAACGTCCACGCCTCGCTCCTGCCCCGGTGGCGTGGAGCAAGCCCGATCCAATGGGCGCTCGCGGCGGGTGATGAGACATCGGGGGTGTCCATAATGACAATGGACGAGGGCCTGGACACCGGACCCGTCATTCTCCGGCGAAGCACGCCTGTGCGTAAAGACGAGACGGCGGGCACACTGCACGACCGGCTCTCACATCTTGGAGCCGAGGCGCTGGTAGAGGCCCTCGACATGATACGGCAAGGTAAGGCGAAGGCCGAGATGCAAGACGATGAGGAAGCTACATACGCGCCAATGCTGTCACGAGAAGACGGGCGTCTGGATTTCAAGCGTGAGGCAAATGAGCTGGAGAGGCGAGTGCGTGCTTTTCAGCCGTGGCCGGGAAGTTTCTTTCGCGTCGGCGACAAGCTCGTAAAGGTGCATCGGGCAACCGTGGTGCGTAGCGGCCGCGTGGACGCCGAGCCGGGTACGGTGTTGGCCGCGGGATCCCAGGGTATTGATATAGCCTGTTCTTCGGGCGCTCTTCGGCTGATCGAGGTGCAGCCCGAAGGGAAGAGGCGCATGGACGCGGCAGCCTACCTCGCCGGCCATGCTTCGGATATTGCTCCAGGCAACGTGATCTGAGGAAGGATTCAGTTTACACTATCCGGCCTGGTACACTGTTACGTCGCAGGGCAATAAACAGCGCAGTCCGCAGACAAGGAGTGAAGGGTGAACGAGGACCAGTTCAGAGGCATCCTCGAGACCGCAGTTCGAAACGAATCATCGGACGTGCACTTCGAGGTCGGCTACCCCCCCATTTTTCGTATTCGAGGAGACCTGGTAGGGGTAAAGGGTCCGCCCCTTACGCCAGCCGACACCGAGGCGGTGGCCCTGATGGTGATGAAGGGTGAGCCCGACTACTTCGACGGCGACTTCGACGAGTTGGACCGTAGCTATGCCATACCGGGGCTCTCTCGTTTTCGCGCGAACATCTTCAAGCAGCGTGGAGCTTTGGGTGTGGTGCTCAGGGTCATCCCCTTCAATATTCGACCCTTCCAAGATCTGAACCTGCCCAGAGTGCTGGCGGATATTGCGTTGCTTCCCAGGGGCTTGGTGCTGGTAACCGGCGCGACAGGCATGGGTAAGAGCACCACTATCGCCTCGATGGTGCAGCATCTAAACGTGAAGCGACGGGCGCACGTGGTAACGATCGAGGATCCGATCGAGTTCATCTACCCGACCGCCAAGAGCCTCGTAATCCAGCGGGAGGTTGGGGCGGATACGAGATCGTTTCAAAGCGCGCTGCGCAGTGTCCTGCGTCAGGATCCGGACGTGATCATGGTGGGAGAGCTTCGCGATCGCGAGAGCATGGATATTTGCCTGAAGGCGGCCGAGACGGGCCATCTCGTAATCACCAGCGTACATACCGTTGACGCTCGCCGCACGGTGAGCCGCCTGGTAGGGCTGTTTCCCGCCGAGGAGCAAGCAAGCATTCGTCTGCGCCTTTCCGAGTCGTTGGCGGCCACCGTAAGCTTGCGACTACTCAAGGCCAAGGGTGGAGGCCTGGTGCCGGCGGTCGAGGTCATGAGGAGCACCAGATCCATTCAAGAGGCGATCAAGGACTCTTCCAAGACGGACGATCTCGAGCACCATATCAGCCAGGCCTCGGAGCTTGGGTGTCAGTCCTTTGATCAGCACATCCTGGAGATGGTCAAGGCCGGCAGGATCACTGAGTCCGCGGCGCTGTTGCATGCGAGCAACCCAGCGGATCTGCAAAGAGAGATGTCTTTCGGCTAAACCAGCCCAGCGCGGCCTAGCGCTTTTCGAAGGTTTTGCAGATGGCGGCGTTGCCGGATCTGCCGACACGGATTGCGTCCGCTTCGCACTCGAGGTCATCGTTGTGCTTGCACGTGGCCACCTTGCAAGCGCCTACTCCCGCTATGCGCACGGTTTCATGGGTGTGATGACCCGCCGGCAAGAAGGTGTCACAGCCTGGGTGTGAGAGATCGCCGATGGTTATGCCGCGAGCATGGCACTTCATTTCATTGTTGTACGCGCAGTCATTCACCTCGCACTCGGCGACGGCGGGCATCGATATGTTGACGAGCATGTTCTCCTCCTGTGGCGGATACGCCGCGGTTACGCCGGGGGCATCCCTTATGGACCGCTTCGAGTAGGCATCGAGCGTTGCCGGCGCAAGCCCGGGCTCGTGTCCGTTCCTTTAAAAAAGCCCGAGCGGGCTAGGTCGAGCCTCTCCATCTCGACTTCGCGCGCTCGGGCGGCAGGAGGCATTATCGATGTGAAATCAAGGAGCCTCGAAGGTCTCCTCGTAGTCCTGGCTCTTGGCGTTGCCCGCCAGGTCCTCTACCTCGGTGGTTACCAGGAGAGTGTAGCTTTGGCCCGTAGTCATCTCTTCGACCGGCTCGAACAGCACGGTCTCACCGTCCACGGACAGGCAGCCGAGCACCGAACCGGCTTCTTGATCCAGAAGCCTGATGGAGCCGTCGGCAAGGTCCGTATCACCAACGATGGTTGATGGTGCGACGGCCTTGGAGAAGACGATGACAAAGGGATCTCCCATCACCGCCGGGGGATCGACATCCTCTACGACAGGCGGCACGTCGTCGACTTCATAGGAGAACGTGTCGCCGCCGAAGGCGTTGCCGGCCATGTCGGTCACCTCGCCTACCTCAAGCTCATACGGATTACCCGCCGAAGGAAGAGGCGATCGAGGCTCCAGGTATATCGAGGAGCCGTCCACCGATATGGCCGCGTCGACCAGAGCGCCATCGAAGTTCGTCAGCCCGACCGTTTGCGGGGTGACCGACGCCGGATCGATGTTCTCGTTGAACGTGATCGTGATTCCGGCGTCCGCGTCGAGCGGCAACGCGGGATCCGGGCTCACCTCCGTAATCTCGGGAGGATCGCTCTCGCCGGTTACCGTGACGACGACATCGCCGCCGGTGTGCGAGGCCGTGAAGAGGTTTGTGAACTCACTTTGAACCAACCGGATCTCGTAGTCACAGCCGCTCATCAGCGAGGCACCGGCCTGGAAGGCGACGGCATCGGGTTGGCCGGCCTCGCCAATCTGGTAGTCCTTCCGCATGCCGAGGACGCCGCCCGCCGGTCCGTTGCAGCCGTCGACATCGGTGATGACTATGGTCTGCTCGTTGAAGGACGGCGGCATCATCCTGTTTTGAAGCTGTGCTCCGGGGTGGGGAAGCGTCAAGGTGAATTCTTGATCTCCCAGCACCGTGCCGGCATTGGGGGAGAGATTGCCGGCGCCGATGGTGCCGGGAATGCGGGAGGACAACGCGGGTGCCCTTTGAATGCTGGGGTAGACCACGGAGATATCATGAGGCAACGGGTTGCCGCGCTCATCGTGCGCCGCCGTGGCGATGGTCACCTCAACTTCGTTGCCCTCCTCGAAAGTGGGCACCGCGACCAAGACGGCCGCGCGAGGATCGTCGGTGTTGAGGGCTACGATGCCGGTCATCAATGCGTCTCGGCTATGGTCGTAAGCGTGGAAGGTTTCACTGTTCAAGGAGGGGAAGTGCATGTCCCGGGAGAATGTCGCGGCTATTACCGACGCCTCGTAGGCACTCTCACCCTGGGGGAAGGATATTCGAGCGGCCACGGCCTTGCTTGTGGCGAAGGAGAGCTCGTAGTCTCGTTCGAGCCATTCCTCCTCTTCCGTAACGATTCCGAGCATGCCGGAGGCCAGCACCAGCCGGTACTCGCTGTCGAACTCGAGAAGGGAGTCGGGAACCAGCTCGGCCTCCATCGCATTCGCATCGTAAGAGACCTGTGCAGGCACTGCCGTCTCTTCGGAATCGATCAGGTAAACGGTCGTCTCGTCTATCGAGCCCTCCTCCATCGCCTCGGAGAACGAGATCGTCACCGTCACGTTGACCGGCACGTCCTCGCCGTCGCGCAACGGATCGACCTCCACCAGGAAGTTTCGCGCCGAAACCCCGGCGATCTGCGGCGGGTCGCCGGTGGTGAAGATCCACGTGTAGTCCAGGTCCAAGACCTCGTTTGTTTCGAACTCGATGCCGGAGGCGAGAGTGGCCGTGTACTCGGTGTTGTACAGCAGGCTCTGTTGCTTGGGCATGCAGCCGTAGATTGTCGGATCCGGTACCAGGCAGACGCGGTTGGCGTCGAACAGATCGCTCGACTCTCCGGTAGCCGGGTCGACTCCGTCGATGATCAGCTCGTCCGTGGAGACCTTGATGGTGCGGCCGAAGTCATCCTCGAACGTGACGAAGAAGGTGTCGGTGTCGATGGTGTCGGTGTCGAGATCCCTGGTGAATACGGCGCAGATGTCCGTGCTGACGGGAACATCGGTCTCCTCGTTTCGCGGGTTCGTCCGAGCTACTAGATCGGTCACGCCGGTATCGAAATGCCAGCGGTAGGTGGCCAGCAATATGGCGCCTTGCTGAGTCCTGACGCCGGTGATTCCTCCCCGGACGTTGACTTCGTACCTGGAGGCGATCTCGAGCTCTACCTCCGGCTGGAATACCGCGGTGAAGCTATCCGGATCATACGTAACCAGGGACAAGGGGAGACGCTCATCGATGGCCTCGCCCTCTTCCACGATCCAGACGTTGGGCTGGGGGCATACATCGTCGTCCGGCTCGGTGCAGAGAGTGGAGACGAGCACATCCTGATTGAACACCACCTCGATGCCCGCGCCCAGTGGAACGCTCTGCTGCTCGTGGGCGGGCACCGTCGATGTTACTTCGAGAGGAGGCACCGGAATGATTCTAAATGTGAGCTGTATCTCCTGGGCCAGGTTCCCTCCGGCGCTGGTCGCGCGCGCGCTGGCGATGTCCTTGGTCAGCGTGACGCGCACCTCATAGTCGTATTCGTAGCGCGGATGGGCGTCGAAGGTGACGGTGCTGGAGCCGTGACCGCAAGCATATGAGCCTGTTACCGGCTCGAACGAGTCGCCGCTGTCGGGGTCGCGCGCCTCGATTACGAAGGTCGTATCATCGATGGTTTCGCAGTCCACCGGCTCATTGAAGACTACCGTCACCAGGGTATCCGGACAAACGTTCGTGTTGCCGTCGCCCGGTTGAGTTGAAGCAACGAGCAGTGGCGGCGGATCGCTGATGTCGAACTCGTAGCTGAAGTCCGATGACAGCCACCCACCGCGGCTGGAAGCCCGCTCCGATTCGATGCCGGTCGTAAGTGAGACCGTGACCGTGGAGGTCAGCCCGAAGGAGTCGGCCGGCTCGCAGGTAGCGGTGGAGCCCTGGCAGGAGAAGGAGCAGGTGTGGGCTATCACCGAGCCGTCGTCGGTCAGCTCGGCGAGCGAGAAGGTCTGATCGTTCAGCGAGTCGCAGTCGACGGGCTCGCTGAATGTCACCGATACATTCGAGTCCGTGGCGACGCGAACGGCGCCGGGAGACGGCGAGGCCCCTGTCACCAAGAGAGCGGGTGGGTCGATGGTTCGGAAGCTCAACTCCACGTCGCCGGGAAGCTGACCCGCGCGAGTGGTGGCGCGCCGGCTCTCGACGGCGTCGGGGTATATGCCGCCGGGGAGAGTTAAAGTGACAAGCGAAGAGTGCTGGAACGTCTCATGTGGAGTGAGTTCGACGGTGGGCGAGTCGCCCTCGCAATGAACGGTCAGCTCATGGACAAGGGATTCGCCGCCATAGTTTTCGTGGTCGTCGAGCTGCTCGACGAGCGAGACGGCATCGAGGCTCTCACAGTTCACCGGTTCGGAGAAAGTGACCTCTATCAGAGCATTCAGGTCGATCGTCTCGGCCCCATTCGATGGATAGGAAGAGGTGATCGCCAGCGATGGAGGGTCAGCGGCCCGGAAGGTGAAGTCGACATCTTCCGGAAGCTGCCCGCCAAGGGTAGTAGCACGGGAGCTCTCCAGTGCTCCATCGAATGCTCCACCACTCAAGGATACGACAACCTCCGAGGAGTAGAGGAAGTTCGTATCCATCACGAGCGTCACCGCCGACTGGCCGGTGGTACAGTCTATTGCGAAGGAGTGCTCGAAAGTTCCTCCGCCGTAGGTGGGATGCGAGTTGAGGTGCTCGATAACCGAGATTTTTTCGTCCGTGAAGCTGTTGCAGTAGACCCCTTCGGAAAAGACCAAAACGACCTCGCCGTCCAAAGGCACCCCTTCGGCACCGGCGGCGGGCGAGGTGCCCGTGACATACATCGGCGGGGGGTGCTCGACCTGGAAGGAGACCGTGGCCGTCTCCGGGAGTCGACCCGCGGTTTCGGTGGCTCTGGTCGAACCGATCCCCTTTGGTAAGGTAATGGTCACTTCGCTGGACCAGCCGAACAAGAAATCTTCCTCGGCCGGGGTGAATGTCGCCTTGCAAGGAGAGGGCTCGCCGTCGCAATCGATCTCTTGGGAGGGGCCCTCTGGATCGAAGGTCGGTTCCGGGCAATGCCAGGTGCCGGCTATCTCGAAGCTCTCTTCACCTTCCAGTCTGGGATGTGGATCCCTCATCTCGACGATGGAGGCCTCGGCCTGCAGCTCCTCGCAGTTCGGCGGCTCGGAGAAAGTCAGAGAGATGGGCGCGTCGCGAGATACGCCAACGCTCCCGTTGCCCGGACTGCTGTCGGTCAGTCGGAGCACCGGAGGATCCTCCGTCGAGAAAGTCGAGGACACGGTTACCGGCAGAGGCCCACCGTCACGCTGCCTCTTTACGTCGGTCGTGATTACGAGACGGTATTCAGCCGAGTAGGAGAGCAGCGATTCCGGAGTAATGGAGACGACGTGTGATTCACCACCTTCGTAGGCAACCTCCACCTCGACAGGCGAGCCGTCACCGTCCTCTAGGAGGAAAGAGTCCGCGTCCACCGAGGCGTCGTCAAGTTCCTCGGAGAATCGAACCGTCAACACCTGGTCGCGTGCGATTTGGGTGGCGCCGGCCGAGGGTTCCGTGGACACGACCCGAAGCGGCACGTCCACGGTAAATGGCTGGTCCGTGCAGCCCTGTGAGGCCATGGCGGCCGTGGCTAGGGCGGCTGTGACGATGCAAGCCCTGATGCGGGGATTGGCTAACATGGTTTCTCCTCGTCTTCTTGCGTGGTTCGGTGGGCCCAGGGACCGAGCCCGCCGTCAGGCACTTTTGGGTTTCAAATATCGAAGTCGATGCGGTAACCCAGGCGAATCAGGCTGCCCTGGACCTCGCCGGCGTATGTGTTGATGTGGCCTCCGTAGGTTTCACGGAAGTTCATGTCGGTTTTGGCAAGCACGAAACGGTACTCGCCCAGCACCAGGCCGGGGCCCAGGCGCCAGCCCATCTCCAATGCCGCGTAGAAGCCGGTTGCCACGGCAGTTTGTGGGGCGTCCTGGACGCTCGTTCCGTCTTTCTCGTAAGTGGTGACCGACTGCAGAGGCACCACCGCGCCTCCCGCGCCGCCGGCTAGATACAGGGACCCCACGGGAAGGGCGAGCGCCTGCTCGTAGTGAATACCCAGTGTGATCGGGATGAGGTTCTGGTCCCAGGAGTACTGAAATGCGTCGAAATCGGGGTCCGCGGGAAAGCTGGCCTCGCCCACCCCCGCCAGCGGTGAGTAGCCGGCCTCCAAGCGAGCCGACAATGCGTTGCCGAGAACGGGTGGGCTGTAAAGCAGATCTAGAGCACCAGCCCAGCTCATCGCTCGCTCCACCGATGCCTCACCGACGCGCAGCTCGCCGGGACCCGTTCGGGCGGCGGGCACGAACAGCGCTGCCTTGAGGCCCACCCCAAGTCGTTGCGATTCCTCGGTAGGTTCCGACGTCGCCGTAGCCGGCAAGGCAAGTGCGACCGCAAGGACGGTGAGCGATGCCATTCTTGTTGTAAAATTGTTTTGGTGCATCGAGAAGCTCTCCCTTCGGCGACGCAAAGACGTGAAGAGTCGTTGGGTCTCGCGTACTGATGACGATGGACTCGGGGGAAAGGTTACAAGACGGTGAAAGAGACAAGCTTGGGAATACTGGACTTGCCGACTGGCAAGGATGGGTGGCAGCCGGGTAACCTTTTGATCGGTCAGCTCGTCTATTCCTTTTGAATGGACTCTCGAGCAAAGAAGAGGTGTCCGTGAACCTGGACGAGAAGCGGAAAGCCGAGGATCTTGCGGACCAAGACGCCATCGGGCGCGTCTTGGCCGGTGATCGCAACGCTTTCGCGGGCGTGGTGCGTCGCCACCACGGGAGCATGTACCGGGTGGCTTGGCGACTTCTGGGAGACCGCGCGCTGGCCGAGGAGGCCACGCAGGAAGCACTGGCGCGCGCTTACACCAATCTAGGGAGCTTTCGAGGCGACTGCTCCGCGAGGCCTTGGCTCTTCCGGATCTTGCTCAACCTCTGTCGAGACCTGAACAAGAGTGCCCCGCGAAGAGAGCATGCTTGTGAAGATCCCACCGCGGGAGGGATGCTGCGAGCAGTGGGCTCGGTCGAGCCGGCTGTCGCCGAGGATGGGGTCCAGCGTCGACGCGCGCTCGAGGTGCTTCAGCAGGCTATTTGGGCTTTGCCGATCGATCAGCGGGAGGCGCTGGTGATGAGGCTTCTTGAAGACGAGCCTTATGAACGGGTCAGCGAAGCTCTGGGCGTGCCGGTGGGGGCACTTAAGGTGAGGGTTCACCGCGCTCGTCGGCGACTGAAGGAGCTGCTGGGGCCTCTGCTAGACGACATCATTTCCAAGGAGGCGGCATGAAAGACAGGGATGAACAGGAGCTCGAGGCTCTCCAAAGTCTGCTGGAGGAGCTTGGCTCGGACGCCGTGGACCCCCCGGAAGATCTGGCACACAGAGCGATGCTTCGCGTATCGGGCAGGCAAGCTCCCGCAACCGCTTGGTGGCGACGTCTTGGGGAAGCGCTCGTTGCAACCCCATGGCGGCTTGCATCGGCCGGGACGGGGCTGGTGGCCTTGGGTTTCTTGGTCGGGTTGGGACTGGGTTTTTCGGAAGATGAGAGAAAACCGGTGCCGCGTGAACAACCGCTGGACCTAGCGGAGCGAACTCGAGCCACCGAGCCGGAAGCTCGGGAGGAGGTCTTGGTGCACTTCGTCCTTCGTGCTCCGAAGGCAAGACATGTATCCGTCGTGGGTGATTTCAACGGGTGGGATCCCGGCGCTCATCAGCTTGAACGAGCAGGAGAGGTCTGGCGCACCGTGATATCTCTGCCTCGGGGACGATATGAGTATCAATTCGTGGTAGATGGAGATGTATGGATGGTGGATCCGGCAGCACCCGGAACCGTGGACGACGGCTTTGGAGGGCGCAACGGCGTTCTCGAGGTCTAGGCGACCTGGGATGGTTCTCGAGCCACGGTCTAGCTGCGCTGTTCTTGGCTATCTCGGTATCCCAGCCCGCCTACTCCGACACTACCGGCACCACCCGCGGCGGAGTCGCCTCAGGCAAGGATGCTGGCCTTGTTCTTGCCAAGGATGATGAGTCGCGACCCGAAGTCGACCCGGCGTTTCTCGCTCTGCTCAGAGAGTTTGCCCAGAGGCCGTATCGAGAGGTTGGAGCCTCCTTGACGCTCGCCGTTCTCGGCACGTCAAACGTGTACCTGCGCCCCGGACCTCCGGACCCCGACGCCATAGTCTTGGTCATCGGCCGTCCTTTTGTTGGGTGGCAAGGCCGCCGGCTCGGCGTAAGGCTGGGATACTCTCCGGGTTTTCAGAGATATGTCGATTCAGGCATGACCGGTATGCTTCACGACGCGGAGCTGGGTGCGCACTGGTGGCCGCGGCGTTCGTGGATTCTATACGGGAGGTTGCTGGCTGGGCTCTCCTCGTTCGAAACGGGCGGGCCGGCGGGCGAGGAGGAAGCGGTTACGCTTTCCGTGCTTCGCTCCCGTTCGGTGGGAATCGGAGGTGGGGTACGGTTCAATCCTCCGGGCGGGGTGGGCTTTCGAGGCGTATTCCTAGCCCGGTTTAGAAGCAGCAGGGCGACTCTCTCCGATGATCACGTCTTGGAACCCATGGACCAGATTATGCTGGAGACCAGCACTCAAGCCGTATGGCGGCCCGTTCGCCGGGTCGAGTTTTCCGCCGGACCGATGCTCGAGGTGGTGTCCGCCAGCCGCGATTACTTATCTTTTGTCGGTCCCGGGTTTCGGCTCGCGTCGAGCGTGCGCGGTTGGAGCGGGGGGAAGGTCGAAGCCTCGGTCGACTGCCAGCGAAATGCCTTCGACGGGGTCCTTGCCCGTGAGGACATTTACGCCAGAACAAGCCTCGTCATTCGACAAGATTTAGGGGACAGTATCCGGGTATCGGGCCGCTACTCTTACACCGTAAATGGGTCGGCGCTGGCAATCTACGATGCGGATCGTTACACAGTGATGCTCATATTGGAGGCGAGGGCACCGTCATGGCGAGGCTAGCCGAAGCGCGGCGGGGCAAGAGGGGCGGGAGTGTGCGCAAACTGGCTTTTGTCGCCGGGATTCTGTCTCTCGCCGCCGCCGCGATGGAGGTTAGAGCCGAAGACGTTCTCGAGGGCTGCGTGGAGGTGGCTGGCCTGCCGGACGGGGCCAGGGTCGAAGTGGACGGAGAGCCCGTAGAAACCGGTGTGGAGTGTTTGCCGCTGGAGCCGGGCACCTACCTACTCACCGTGTTTGCGCCTGCTGCTCCGCCGTTCGAGGAGTTCGTCGAGGTCAAAGCGGGGGAAACCGTGACGTTGAGCTATGAGCAGCCCGGGCGGCCGCCGACAGGGAACCCTCCGTTTCCGCTGCCTAGGCGGCAAGAGGAGACCTCGAGAACCTTTCTCGGACCGGCGCTGGTGGGAGGCTCGGCAGTGGCCGGGGTTACCGCTGTGCTCTGGTGGCGAACGGCCGCCCGAAGCGAGCTTGCCGCCGAAGACATCAAGTCAAGAGACGATGTTTCCCAGGATGCGCGCGAGCTGATCTTGGAAGACATAGCGGAGCGCCGGCGAAAACGCAGGGACATGGCGCTGGTTTCGGGTGCGGTCGCTGGAGCTCTTTTAGCGGCTGGTGGAGCCGTGTGGCTTTGGGCCTCCGGCGTCGACCATGAAGCCGGCCAAGGTGGAGTCGGGGTGTATTTGGGCCCCGGCGAGGCAAAACTGATGCTGACGGTGAGGCTCCAATGAGAAAACCGTCATCATGCAGTAACCCTTGGGCTTCAGCCTCGTCCTTATGGACGAGGTCGGAGGGTGTAGTCAGCCGCCTTTTGCCGGCCGAAAAAGGGAGCCAGTCATGGTAGCTACCTATGTAAGCCGCGGTTGCGTGGGAGTATTGGCGGTTACGCTTCTAATGCTCGCAACTTGGCCCGCGGGTGCCGAGCAGCGAGACCCGGGGGACGTAGAGGCGGCTCCCGACCTGCTGCGGCTTGCCGGTGAAGCCGAGGTCTCGGGCGAGACCAGAAAAGAATTCGAGAGATTGATGGAAGAAGCCCTCGAGGCCGACTTGCCGCTCGAGCCGCTTGCATCCAAGCTGCTGGAAGGGCTGGCAAAAGGAGTTCCCGAGACGCGAATCCTAGCGGCCGTGAGGACGGTGTGCTCGAGGCTGGAGCGGTCCTTCGAGCTACTGCTCCAAGCCGTGGAAAGGGGTGCGGCGGGGCCCGTCGAGCCGGCCGACATCATCCGGGTAGCGGCCGGATTCACCGCCGGCGTCCCGCCGGCGCAGATGGCCTTGCTCATGGAGGCTGCTTCCCGGGCGGACGTTCCCGTTTCGCGCGCGGCGGCTGCCGTCGGTACGCTCCAGGATCTTCGGGCAATGGGCGTCTATGGCGAGGAGGCCGTGGCTGCCCTCGCGGCCTTCCTGCTCGACGGGCGGCCGGAAGAAGATCTGCGACGCCTTGCCGAGGACTATCGCCGGCATGCAGCGGCGGGTGGCGAAGCGGAGGCTTTTTTCGGTGCCGCGGCGGGTGATTGGTATGAAGAGATCTTCTCCGAGGCCGGTATGGGTTATGACGCGGCAGGGCGTTTAGGCGCGGGCATACTGCCCGACGAGGTCGAGGAAATGGGTGCCGGCGAGGCCGGCGGCCAAGAAGGCGATAGGCCCGGTCCTCCGGAAACGCCCGGCAGGCCTTGAGCGCGGGCAACGTCGGACCAGCCGGATACCGCGGGTTCTTCAGGAGACCGGTTCGCTCGGGGCGGCGCGTACTCCGTTTCGTCCGCCTTGCTTCACCAGGTACATAGCTTTATCCGCGCAACTGATGAGACCGGCCTTGTCTTCCGCGTGGTCGGGGAAGGTCGCTACTCCGATGCTGACAGTTACCTTTCCCGAGGGCTGGGTCTCGGCAAACGCGAAAGGGTGCTCCTCCACCATTTGCCGAAGCTGGCTAGCCACGACCAGCGCATCCGGAGTCGTGGTGCCGGGAAGTATTATCGTGAACTCCTCACCGCCGTAGCGGCACGCCATGTCCGTTTCGCGTACCCGCCGCTGTACTATCTTGGCCAACCTGCGAAGGAGATCGTCTCCTGCTTGATGCCCATGTCGGTCGTTGTAGAGCTTGAAGTGATCGACGTCCATCATGAGCAGGGAGAGAGGGCTGTCTACGCGCTGGCATCGGCGCAGCTCTTTATCCAGCGCCTCCTCGAAGTAACGCCTGTTGAACATACCCGTGAGAGCATCGGTGATGGCGAGGGCCTCGAGCTGGCGGTTGGCCTCCTCCAGCTCCCGGGTTCGTGCGCGAATCTCGTCTTCAAGTTGCCTCGTGTAACGGGCGATCTGATCCGACATCCGGTTGAACGTTTCGCAGAGGACCGCCAGCTCGTCGTCGCTTTCAATAGAAGCGCGGGCATCGAGATTACCTCCCGCGAACGCCCGCGCCGAGGCGGTCAGCTCCCGGACCGGACGGATGACCGATCGTTCTAGCCGCCAGCCGACCAAGAGAGTGACCAGACCCACGAAGATGAGGATCGTGGGAACGGCGCGCAAGAACAGCTCGACAAGACCGGAGCGAACCCTCTCGAGACCGATGCCGGCTACCACCGTCCCCCACCGGATGCTGCTTTTTCCGGGCACGGCGGTATCCATGGGCATGCTGACCAGAAGCAGGTCATCGTTGTCTATTCTGCGGACGAGAGGCTCGGTCGCCGCCACGGCGTCGATGATGAACGGGTCGGAGGGCCGGGTCCCATAATGCCTGGTGTCGGTATGTCCTATGACGCGCCTGTTCGTGTCCACGATGCTCACGAACTGAATGTCCAACAGATCGAGATCGTGCTCGATCAAGCTGGCCAGCATCGAGTCCAAGTCCTCCAGGCTTCCCGAAGCCACGGGCCCCCGGCTCGCCACCGCCAGCATGGACAAAAACGCGCGGGCGCGAAGCTCGGCTTCCTCGAGATAGGTGGCCCGGTGGGCTCTAATCATCATCACGCCGAGGAGCAGCATGGCCACCGCCATGAGGCCTATTCCGCCGAATAGGATCTTGCCTCTCAGCTTCATTCGTTCTGTTCCCCGTCAGGGCCGGCGGCATAGCCGATTACATTTCGAATTGGGTCATACAACCGATCGTCGGTCTGGACCCATCCATTTATGTCCACCAGTCCCGACAGGGCCGCTCGTCCCCGGGGGCTCGCGGTGTTGATATCCTCGAGAGAGGAGTCAACCCGCTCCAGCAGCCTGGCGTCCAGATCGGGCGCGGCTACCAGAGCGTCGAGAGGAATGCGTCCCGTTATGGCCAGCACGCGGAGTATCCCCGTGTCCAAGCCGGAAGCGCGGGCGGTCTTTATCGCGCCTTGAAAGGTTGCGCCCGCATCAACGTCTCCTTCGATCACCGCCCGAATCACGTCTTCGTGACTACCGGTGAATATGGAATCGGCGAGGTGCCGGTCCGGCTCCAGGCCTTCTTCGGCGAGCCACTTTCTCGCAAACAAATATCCGCTCGCCGAGGAGCGCTCGACGAAGGCCATCTTCCCGCCCGACAGATCTCGGCTGCTCGTAATGGGGCTGTCCGCGCGCACGATGATGTAGCCGGAGTAATGGACCGCCCCGCTCACGACCATCGTGCGAAGCAGGCGAAGGTGGGGGAGTTGCTCGCGTGCCCGCACGTAGGCGAGGGGAGGCAGCAGAGCCAGCTCCAGCTCGCCTTCCATCAGCAGACGAACGAGGTCGTCGTAGCCCGTCGCCGAAACGATCTCGACGCGGCGCCCTGTATCTTCGGCGAGAAAGCTTGCCATCGGCTCGAAAGCCTCGGCATGTGTGGAAGTGCCCCAAAATCCCACGACACCAAGGCGAAGCTTCTCCGGGTCTCTTCGAACCAACGGCTCTTCGAGACCGGCGCGCTCTTCTCTTTCCGGCTCCTCGGTTGCAGACGGCGACAGGGTGGCATGCTCCTCTTCGTCCTGCAGGCAGCCCAGGGCGAGGCTTGCAAGAAGAAGGGCGGGTACGACGCAGCCGGCAGGAGCCCTCTTCTGCCGCCGCACCCTGCATTCTAGCCAGGTCAAAGTGGATGCCCTTTCGCGCATGAGGAGACTTCAACAACCTATGATGCCCCTTCATTGCCCCCACAGTCCAGGCTGGTTGGACTCCCTCTCTTCTATCTGGAAAGCACGAAGAAGATCAGAAGCTATGGCTGCTCCGGCCGGACGGCGCTACCTGTCGTTATATGGGGCTCTATGCCGAGGACTACGACGTCATCGAGGATATGCAGGCATCGGGCCTAACGCCGTAGAAGCTCTTCCGCGCGTTTTCTAGCGGCCTCCGTGAGAAAACGATCTTCGAGAGAGCCTTCCTCTCGTTCACCGCTTGTACTCAACCGAGTGATTTCGATATCCGAAAGAACCCGAGCGTCATGGACGATTAGACGGTTCGTCTTGCTTTCCGGGTCTTTCGAGTTACCGGAGAGAATGCTCGTCACCTCCTTGATGATGTCGGGGTCGGCACCTGCTTCTTCCATGATTTTGGATGCGGCGGTGGTGTCCTTGGTGACGGGGTCGACGGTGCCGGCAAGGCAGGCCGCGGATAGAACAATCGCCACGTCACCGCCGGTCTCAACTGCGAGCTTTTCCGCGTGGTCGGCGGTTCGGGCGGCACGGTCGATCTCACGATGATCCGTGCCGAAGTGCCTTCTAGCATTGGCGATAACGCGATCCTTCATCAAGTCGCCCGCCTCGTTCATCACCACCGGCAATTGGTCAGCGCACTTCGAGGCGAAGCGACAGTAGCTGATGCATCCAAAATCCATGTTTGGATTGACAAGCTTATGATTGCAGCCCGTACACCGGCGCGTCGGCTCGTCCTTGAAGAACTCGACGGGCTTCTCGCATTTTGGGCAGCGAGCTTCCGATATGGAGCTGGGTGTCCAGTATCGGCGGTCTTGTCCGGGGCATTTCATGAATCACCTCCGGTTTCCAGTCGAGTAAGAGGCGAAGCGCTTTGCCACTCTGTTACCTGCCTTTTTTGCGCCTAGTGCTCCGCTTTGTCGGTCTGCCGGAACTCCGGCGGATCAAGGAGATCGGTACACGATCCAGCGTCATCGTTTCGAGACGTTCCTCCAGCATCCGGTGGGCACGCCCGAGCGTGTCTCCAAGCAAGCACTCGTCGCGGTCGCAGAGACGGCGTCCGAATAGGCATTCAGGAGCGGCAAGAGGCCCCTCGATAGCCTCGACTATGCTCTTGAGCTTGATCCGTGCGGGATCCCGAGCAAGGCGAAAACCACCCGCCGGGCCACGCGTGGAGGTAACCAAGCTCGCCCTTACGAGTTGTTGCATGGCCTTGGATAGGGTGGCCTCCGACGCATCAAGTCGAGTCGCCAGCTCCCGAGCCGCCATCAGCTTCTCCGGTTCGGAGGCCAGGATGGCGGAGGCGTGCATTGCAAGGTTCACCGCGTCGGAAACTTTCAGAAGACTATGCATCTTTTCTCCTGTGAGGTCGCTCTCGACTATTGAGGTAAAGGTATACCGCAATAACAGAAAGGTCAAGTCCGTTTGCCCAATGCCCGTCAGTCGCGGCTACCCGCGGCCGCGGCTTGACCCGAGCAGGCGGCGGTCCTAGCATGTTCGCCTTCTCGAGGAGAGGACCGGTGGAAGATCCCAACCTGCTTGTAGTGTGCGCGGTCGCATTCGGCGCTGTGATATTCTTGCTTCTGGTGCTGTCAGGGCTGATGAGCCTTTTGACCAGCGTCTTTGCGGAGAAGCAGCTGCCGGCCGAAGGAATGAGCGCGGCTCCTGAACCGACAACGCGGAAGGAGCCGGAGGGGAAAGGGATGGACGAGGTCTCTCTCGAAGGACTGTCACCAAGGGAGAAGGCCGCGGTCGTGATTGCCGTGGTGGCGGAGGTGGACAAGATGGCGCGGGAGGAGGCGCCCTGCCGTGAGCCACCCACCAACTTGCCTGGTTGGCGGCTGATGGGCAGGCTCGAGAGGCTTGGAGATCCGGCGGGGCGAAGCTGGCGGCAAGCGGGCTAGCCGGGATCTCGCGCCAAGCTTTCGAGGCGTCGGAGGCCCTCCGCAAGAACATGTTCGCTCTTGCAGATTGCGAATCGAACGAGAGAGCGGACGGGCTCCGGATCGAGCACGAAGGCGCCGAAAGGGACGGCGGCGACCCCTATGCCCGAGGGAGCCCAGCGGCAGAACTCCATGGCGTTTGAATGGCCGAGGGGTGCCAAATCGGCGGTCACGAAGTAGGTTCCCGCCGGACGAAGGGCGGGAACTCCGAGGCGCCGCAACCCCTCGACGAGCTTGTCACGCCGCCTTCGGTGAGTAGCCGTGACCTCTGAAATCGTATCGTCTGGAAGCGATAGTGCCCGGGCGATCGCGTGCTGAAGGGGCGTGCCCCCCGCGAAGGAAAGGAACTGCTTGGCAGCGCGGACGGCACCTGTGAGCTCGGGGGAGGCACATGCCCAGCCGATCTTCCATCCGGTGCAGGAGAAGGTCTTGCCGGCGCTGGAGATGGTAACGGTGCGGTCACGCATTCCCGGCAGAGTAGCAAGCGGCACGTGCTCTCCTTCGTAGACCAGGTGCTCGTAGACCTCGTCGGTGATCGCGATGAGGTCGTTCTCAACGCAACAAGAGGCGATGGCGTCCAGTGTGGCGGTGTCCAGGACGAGGCCGGTGGGGTTGTGAGGCGAGTTGAGCAGCAAGGCCCGGGTACGCGGAGTGACGGCGCTTATTAGCCGATTCACATCGAGGGTGAAGCCGGTCTCGGCGCCACCATCCGACGAAAGAGCGGGCACCTCGAGCGGAACACGTACTTCCTTGGCACCCGCCATCGAAATGACGGCCGAGTAGCAATCATAGGTGGGCTCGAGAACCAGGACCTCGTCTCCTTCCTCACACAGCGCCAGGACGGTCGCGGCTATTGCCTCGGTGGCACCGAAGGTGACGGTTATCTCGGTCGAGGGATCGAAGGTCATCCCGTAGCGGCGCTGCTGGTGCGCGGCTATGGCCTCACGAAGAGAGGGCACGCCCGGACCGGGCGCATACTGGTGGTGCCCGGCATCAAGCGCTTCGTGCGCGGCTGCAACCACGGCCGGATGCGGGTCCTCATCGGGGAAGCCCTGCCCGAGATTGACCGCGTCGTGGGCCACCGCCTGTTCGGTCATCTCCGTGAATATCGTCGTGCCGAAACCCTGCAGCCTCGTGGCGAGCAAGGGGCGAGAAGTTTGACGTGCCAAAGAGTTCATGCCGACACCTCCTGAGCCCGTAACATTCACGGCCTGCCTACTGCTGTTGCGGAATCGCGGTCGGCTGTTTCGGGTCCGTGAGCACCGAGTCTGCCGACGGCTCCACGGCCTCGTAACGGCACGCCGTGAATATCCCGGGCTAAGTCGTTCGCGTTTTGCCTGGCGGCATAGTGCAGCGCGACACCGGCAAATGCAAGGAGGGCTGGCGGCTCACCGAGTGAGAGGCTTGTATCGGATTCGCTTCGGCTGAAGAGCTTCGGCGCCGAGCCGCTTCTTCTTGTCTTCCTCGTACTCCTGATATCCGCCCTCGACGAGGACTACTCGGCTGTCTCCCTCGAAGGCGAGTATGTGAGTCGCCACGCGGTCCAGGAACCAGCGGTCGTGGCTTATCACCATGACGCCTCCCGCAAACTCCTCCAGCCCCTGCTCCAGTGAACGGAGAGTCTCCACGTCGAGATCGTTGGTGGGCTCATCCAGAAGAATGAGGTTGGCGCCTTGCTTGAGCAGCTTTGCAAGATGGACTCGGTTGCGCTCCCCGCCGGAGAGGTCCTTCACCCGCTTTTGCTGGTCGGGGCCCTTGAAAGCAAACTGGGCCACATAAGCCCGAGAGTTGAGCGTTCGATGTCCGAGCTCGATCTCGTCTCGGCCTTCGCTTATCTCCTCGAAGACGGTTTTGTCGCCGCGAAGGGCGTCCCGCGACTGATCCACATAGGCGAGCTCAACGGTCTCTCCCAAACGAAGAGTTCCGGAGTCCGGCTTCTCTTGTCCAGCCAGCATGCGAAAGAGGGTCGTTTTGCCGGCTCCGTTCGGGCCTATGATCCCCACGATGCTTCCGGGGGGAATCTTGAAAGACATCTCGTCAAGTAGGAGCGTTTCGCCGTAAGCCTTACGAACCCCTGCCGCCTCCACCACGATGTCACCGAGCCTGGGGCCTGGCGGAATGTAGATTGCGCCGGAAGGGCCTCTTCCCTCTGGTTGGGCGGAGAGAAGACGCTCGTAGCCTTGCAGGCGGGCCTTACCCTTGGCCTGCTTGGCTTTCTGGCTCATGCGAACCCACTCCAACTCGCGGGCTAGAGCCTTGCGGCGCGTCGACTCCGCTTTTTCCTCGTTGGCGAGGCGATTCTCCTTTTGCTCGAGCCAGCTTGCGTAGTTGCCTTTCCAAGGTATGCCTTCGCCTCTATCCAGCTCTAGGATCCACTCGGCCACGTTGTCGAGGAAGTAGCGATCATGGGTGACGGCGACTACCGTTCCCGGATACTGCTCGAGGTGCTTTTCCAGCCAAGCCACCGATTCGGCATCCAGATGATTGGTGGGCTCGTCCAGAAGCAAAAGCTCGGGTCTTTCGAGGAGGACACGGCAGAGCGCCACGCGACGTTTCTCTCCCCCCGACAGAACCCGGGGATCGGTATCACCCGGAGGACATCTTAGGGCGTCCATGGCAATCTCCAAGGTCCTGTCGATCTCCCAGCCACCGGTGGCGTCAATCCTGTCTTGGAGACGTCCTTGCTCGGCGAGGAGCTTTTCCATCTCTTCGTCTTCCATTGGCTCGGCGAAACGAGCCGAGATCTCATCGAACCTTTCTAAAAGCTCCTTTATCGGCCGAAGAGCAAGCTCGACGTTTCCACGCACATCCAGGCTTTCGTCGAGCCGAGGCTCCTGTGGAAGAAAGCCCACACGTGCCGAGGGGTCCGGACGTGCCAGACCGAGGAACTCCTTGTCCACTCCGGCCATGATGCGAAGCAGCGTGGATTTCCCCGAGCCGTTGGCTCCTATGACCCCGATCTTCGCTCCGTGGAAAAAAGAAAGGTGAATCCCCTTCAGGATCTCCTTGTCGCCGCGAACCTTGCGAAGGTCGCTCATGGAAAAGATGTACGGTTCCGCCATATCGAGAGGGGATAGTCCGCGTGGAGTCGGAAAGCAAGACCGAGCTGAAGCCGGTCGGGGAGTGTGGGCGACGCTTCAGTCTGGAAGCGGGCAGTGCTGCTCGTTGTACTCCTCCGGGGCTATGCAAGGGCCGTCGCAGAAGTTCTCGGCCATGCCCGTCTCGAAGAAGTGGGTTATCTGCCGCCGAGCGGGCTCGAAGTATCTCAAGCATCCGTGGGTGTCGTACTGACTCGGCACAGGCTCATTCGGAAACGCCGGCCTGCCGAAGTCGTACTCGGCCATGGCGCTGCCGTCGACCGGTTCAGGCGACGTTTCCAGCCCCCAAATCTCGCGCACCACGGGGGAAAGCAGGGTTGCTCCGGCTGTTCGGGCCACGAGGTCGGTTATTTGATTATGGACCTGGGCATCTTCCCGTGCCGCCACGAGCAGCACTCGGTGTTCCGGTGTTCCTGGGAACGTATCGCCGCTTAGTCGGTGCATGTAGTTGATTGCATCAATTGGGTCGAACGAGAGCTGCAGAAGACCCATGATGGCCGTGAAGTCGACAAGGTGGTCATGATAGTCGGCCAGTAGCACCAGGTCGATTAGCTCCACGAACAGGTCGGTGCGGCTGAGAAGCAAGTTGTAGGCGCCGCCGGGGACGCCGAGCACGCCGCGTGTTATGTCCGTTTGTATGGGCATCATGACGCCGCCCATGGTGCCGCCTTGCGAGTTGCCTTTGTATAAGACGCGCTCGGGGTCGTACGCAGGTCCGCCATCCTCACGGACGATGTCCGGATCGCTCGAGAAGGGATCGCTTTTTAGAAGCCTCGCCATGGCGAGATGATTGATCACACCCTGATGCGGCTTTTCAGCCAGATATGCAAGGTTGGAGATGTCGTCCGAGAGCACATCCAGCCAGATGTTTCGGTCCTCGGTGGCCATCCCTTGCATGTCTATGGCCATCATCAAGAAGCCCGCCTCGTCGGAGTACTCCTGCAGCCACCGCGATCGAGCCTCGCCCTTGCTGCCGAGTAGTCCGTGACCGTACTGAACGACGTAGCCTGGTTCGTCTCCCTCCCACACGCTCACGGGGATTTGCAGCTGGAACTCGACCTCTTCGAAGCCTTCGTGAACGGGGTTACCGTCACTGTCCAGACGTAAGTACTCGACGCTCCCCCGGGTACCTTCAAGAAAGCTGGGAACTCGAGCTATTCCTCGTATGCTGCGCGCTATACCGCGGCTGAAGTTTCCCTCCTCAACGGCCGTCAGCTCGTACTCCGGGCCGTCCTCGCCGATGGTCTCGAACAGAGCATCTCTCATGGCAAGCAAGTTGCCTGTCACGTTTTCCTCGGAGTCGGTGGTGAAGTCCCAGGCGAGCTGCAGCGAGGATCTTTCGATGCCGGTGCTCTCGAGCAAGGGGAAGATATTTTCTTCATAGTGGTCACGACGCCGGCCTACACCGACCATTATGCTGGGCTCCTCCTCTCGTAGCGGCGCGAAACCCGGAGTAGCCTGCAGGGTCTCCCCATTCTCACCGGTCATGCCGTGCACTGCTACAATGTAGCGTGTGGACTCCTCGAGGCGTCTAGCGAGGCGCAGAGTAATCACCGCGGGAGAGGAATCTTCGTTGGTGCCCTCCAGAGTGCTGAAACGATCGATCTCGGCCCAGTGCGGCATCAACTCTCCAGTCTCCGCGTTCAGGACGATCGTAGTGCTGGACGGGCACAGGGAGCCGTCGATGTCATCGAAAAGAGTCGCTCTCTCCAACGTTGCGCCCGGCAAGACGAAGTAGATCGGCGATATGACCGAGAAACCACCCCTTCGGTTGAATCCGGCAGGATCTACGTCTCGGTCCTGTCGGTGCGGTAGGCTTCCGATCGGGAAGTCGAGCCTCGAAATATCCCCTTCCTCCAAACGAAAATGGTCCGAAGGGAATGGAAATATGCATTGGCTTCGGTCGAGGTTGTCGCATTCTTCTCTGCCTATACGCTCTTCGTCGATGATCGTCGAATCGCAGCCGGCTGCTAGGAGCAAGAGTATGAGACACATCAGGCAGTGGTGAGTTCGGCGCATGAGGGCCTCCCAAAAGTTTGTTCCAAGGATGGAACAGCAAAGTGCCATGCTCTTTCTATCGCTGCCACAGCTTTTTTTGCCGTGGTCCGCCTTGCGGAGCAAAACCATAAATCACTGATTTTGGACCGAAGCCCGCGATCCATTAGTCCAAAATTACGTCTTTGGTTTAGCGCTCTCTGGATTTCACGAGGCCCTCTCCGGTGAGGTACCACGGCTCTTCGATTATGGTCTCAACGGTTGGTCGAAATCCCTTCACCGACCAGCCCGTTTCGGCCAACACACGGAATATCTCCTGGCGGAGCCTAATGTTGTCGGGCCCCTTTTCCTTGAGAACTTCCAGCACCTTCTCCCTGCTGGAGGCGGAGGTGTCCAGCTCGGCCAACGCCTCGACAGCGCCGATTACGACATCCCCATCCATGTCGTCGAGAAGTTGGCAAATGGTATCGACGACCTTGGCGTCGCTGGCTTTGAGGGTCACCAGGTGCTTCAGTAGACTGATCTTCTTCGTTGCGTCTCGTTGGTACTCGCCGGCGGCCCTTCGAAGCGACTCGCAAGCAAGCGCCACGGCGGCCTCCCTCCCTTGTATTTGCTCGAGAATGCGCAGCGGCCACATGACGGCCGATTCTTTGTGGACGAATCGGCGGATGGGTTCGATGGCCTTCGGGCCGAAATCGGCCACCACGTCATGAACCCATTCTTTTTCTTCTTGGTCCGTAATGCTGGGGTCGACCGAAACCTTGAACCGCTGGAGCAAGCCGTAGATGGCATCCTCGCTCCCGTCATCTCGCAACGCCACCACCGCTCGGCTCCGGTTGTCGGACTGTCCGTACTTCTGCTGCAGCTTGCGAACATTCTTCTCAACGGCCGCCTTGCGGCGTTTTTCCTTGTCGAACAAGTCGAGAAGACCCATTAACCAGACCTCCCATCGATTATTTTTAGGATTCTTCCAAAGTTACTGATTGCGAACTCAGGTTCCTCGAGCTGTTCACAGGTTTCGTCGGCTACGTTCTTCCGAGTGACCGCCCTGGCACTGATGATGTCGAGCCTAACTCGATACTCTGGAGGGACATAGGTGCCGTACTCGGCCCAAACACCCATGACACCGGCTTCGGCCGCCGCGGCCATGTCCTTGCGAATGTTGTCCCCCACCATCATTACCTCTTCGGGGTGGAACTCGAGATCCTGAAGGATTTGCTCTAGGCCGCGTGGAGAAGGCTTCTCGGCACTCGAAGGAAGCTCCACCACCTTGGGGACGGCGCTCCGGTAGTAGCCCGCCTTTTCACGCTCCTTGACCTGCTCGTCCACGAGGTCGGGGACGGGAAAACCTTCCAGCGCGTAAAGAGCGTCAAAGTAGGAGTCCAGGCCCAGTTGCTTTAGACGTCTTTCGGCGGAGCCTCGCGGCGCGTCGGTCAAGCCGACGACCTTGACGCCGCGTTCGACGAGTCCCGTAAGGCCCTCCACCACGCCGCGATACGGCCGGAGGTAACGACGTCTCATCTCTGAAAACGCACGGCGGGCGGGCCATATGATTAGAGCGTTGAAGGAGTCGAAGTCATAGTTGAACTCATGGAAGATCTTGGACTCCTGTATGGCGAACGCGTACTCGTTGGTGCCGTACTTCTCGTATACCTCCTTGAGAGACTGTACGATTCGGATGCGAGGCATGCTGGTGGTGCTCTCCAGCGAGCACACCATGGCCTCGAGAGCCGGCACTATGTAGTCCACCCACGAATAAAGAGTACCGTCTAGGTCGGTTACAACTGCCTTTATCGGGCGTTTTCTCTTGCTTGCTGGCACGGCTTCCTCCGAAACGAAGAGGTTAGCCTGAATCGGCATATTACGCACGAGTCTTCAGGCGTCATGTCCGGTTTGCTCCAGGCCGACGTTTCCCGGGCGCTCTCCCTGATCTATGTTGCTTTCGATGAATGCTTCAATCGAGAAAATGTTCACTCGCGGGCTCTACGGCATCTTGGATGTGGGGCTCGTTGGCGAAAGCAGCGAAGCGATGCTGGAAAACCTTCTTTGCTCCGGCGCGCCCGTGGTTCAGCTTCGGTGGAAGGGGGCTGCCGCGGGGCCGATGCTGGAGGCGGCAAGGCTCCTCCAGGAGGTTTGCCGGCGATATGGCGCCACCAGCATCGTCAACGATCGAGCCGATGTTGCCGCCGCCGCCGGAGCGGGCGGCGTGCATCTCGGCCAGCACGACTTGACTGTGTGGGCGGCACGGGCGGTCATGCCTCCCGGTACCGTTATTGGTGTATCTACTCATGATCTGGACCAGGTCGAGGCGGCTCTTTCTGTTGGAGCCGATTACATCGGCTTCGGGCCGGTCTTTCCTACCACGACGAAAGAAGTGCCCGATCCGGTGGTCGGACTGGATCTGCTGGGTGAGGTCGTGAATCTGGTAAAGGGCCGAGTACCCGTGGTGGCAATAGGCGGCATTACCTCGGCCAATGCGTTCGATGTGGCGCGTGCGGGAGCGGATCTTGCGGCGGTCATCTCCGACGTGCTCTTGGCGAACGATGCCGCCGGGCGAGCAAGGCATATTCACGAAATCATGACAGCCCGAGGGGCTGGTCAGGGGTCCGTGGCGTAGTTGTCGAAGCGAGTAAACTCCTCGAAGAAGACCAGTTTGGCGGTGCCGGTAGGGCCGTTTCTCTGCTTGGCTACGATAATCTCGGCCAAACCCGTGTCATCCACGGAGGCGTCCTCTTGCTGACGGTACCTTTCTTCTCGGTGTATGAACATGATGATGTCGGCGTCCTGCTCTATTGCGCCGGATTCTCTCAGGTCGGCAAGCTGCGGCCTCTTGTTTTCGCGGCGCTCGAGCGCGCGATTGAGCTGAGAGAGCGCGATGACCGGTGCGTTCAGGTCCATTGCGAGGGCCTTCATACCTCGGCTTATGCTCGCGATCTCCTGCTCCCTGTTGTCCGACTTGGGTCCGCTCATGAGCTGCAAATAGTCGACGATTATGAGATCGAGACCCACCTTGGCTTTCATGCGACGACACTTGGAGCGGATCTGATTCAGACCTATGGCGGGTGTATCGTCTATGTAGATGGCGGTTTGGGAAAGCCTCTCCGCGCTGTCCGCTAGTTTACTGGGATTCCGGACCTTGCCCGTTCGAAGCTCGTCGGAAGGGATTCGGGCCTCGGACGAGAGCATCCGCATGACCAGCGCTTCGGTACTCATCTCCATCGAAAAGATCGCCACTTTGGCGCCGGTTCCTTTTTTGGCGGCGTTGGCTGCAATGTTCAAGGCTAGGGCGGTCTTTCCCATGGACGGGCGTGCCGCAACGATTATCAGATCCCTCCGCTGGAGACCGGCCGTCATACGGTCGAGCTGGACGTAGCCGGTTGGGATGCCCGTTAAGTCCGATTCTTGCTTGCTCCTCTCTTCCAGAATACCGAACACGTCAAGAGTCACGCCCTTGACATGGCGCAGCTCACGATTGTCCTGCTCCTGGGCTATCTGGAAGACGCTGTTCTCGGCCTGCTCTATGAATTCGCCTACGTCTCCGGGGCTGGTCGTTCCTTGGGTATAGATGCGCTCGGCGGCTTGGACCAACCGCCTTACCATGGCCCGTTCTCGAACTATGCGCGCGTATGTCTCGGCATGAGCGGCGGTTGGAACGCTGGCATCGAGACTCGCGAGATACTCGAAACCTCCCACGTCCTCGAGCTGATTCTTCTCCGTTAGCTTCTCGGTGACCGTTACCAGATCCACCGGCTTGTTCTCGGAGTAGAGATCCAGCATGGCCTTCCATATTCGGCTGTGAGCCTTTCTGTAGAAGTCTCTCTCTTGAAGAGAACCCCCTACGTCGGCAAGAACCTCGTTATCCAGCAGCACGCCGCCTAGCACGCTGCGCTCCGCCTCCAGGGAATGGGGGAGGGTCGGTGGGTTTATCCTTGCCGTCTGGGTCATGAGGGGGACCCCGAGTCTAGACTACAGGGGCGTTCTCACCAAGCGCTTCGAGAAGGGCCGCGGTAGGGCCTTTGAATATGGGGGCTTGCGGGAGGGGCGATAAAGTGCTTTCTGTGCCTTGGGAATGCGGTACGGTATTCTGGCGTATGAGTACTGAGCGTCTTACAATCACATCGAACCCATTCGAGGGAGTGCCCCAGTGATTGGTGGCTGGCAGATCATAATCGTGTTGCTCGTAATCCTCCTGCTTTTTGGAGCACGCAAGATTCCCGAGCTCGGCAAGGGCCTTGGTAGGGGAATCCGATCCTTCAAGGAAGGACTGCAGACGGACGAGGAGGATGACGACAAGCTCGGTGCCGGCGATAAGGACGAGGAAAAGGAAGACGAAGAGGCCCGAAAGCTTTCGTCCTAGCGAGGGTTCACTCGGCGACCACCCACACCTTGATGGTGGGTATGACGTCCGGGTGCAGCTTCACCGGTACTTCGTACACGCCCAAGGCCCGAATCGGCTCTTGCAAGCGAATTTGCTTTCGCTCGATCTCGTAGCCCTCGGCTGACAGGATCTCGTGTATGTCGCGTGGAGTCACCGAACCGAAGAGCTTGTCCTGCTCCCCCACCTTTCGCGCGATTGTCACCGGATGGTCCTGAATGCGTTTGCCTTGGGCCTCCGCGGACCCCCTCATCTTCTCGAGAGCCCGCGCGATCTTGCGGCGCTCGTGCTCTATTCGCCGTACGTTCTTCTCGTCGGCGTAGACCGCAAGACCCTGCGGAACCAGGTAGTTTCTTGCGTAACCTTTCTTTACCTCGACGATCTCGCCCACATCACCGAGGTGCGGTACATCCTCCTTGAGAATTAGCTTCATCTCGACCTCACTGACCCGAAACGGTGAAGGGTATTAGCGCCAGCACGCGGGCGCGCTTGATGGCGACGCTAAGCTCGCGCTGGTGACGGGCACACGCGCCGCTTATGCGGCGGGGTATGATCTTCCCTCGTTCGGTAACGTAGTACTTGAGGGTGGCGGCGTCCTTGAAGTCAACCTCGAGGTTCCGGTCGACACAGAAGCGGCATACCTTGCGGCGCCCCATGCCTCCCCCGCCCCGATCCGTCTTGAATGATCCAGCCATGTCAAAAATCTCCTTCTTTGTGGCTCTTGACTGTGTCTAGGCCTGAGTGGTTTCGGGCGGCTTTGTTTCTTCAGCCTCGTGCTTTGGCTTCTCGGCCTCCGGCGTGGTCGGGGCGGGCTCTCGCGGCGCGGCTTCGAAACCTCTCTCCGTTTCGGCTTCAGGCTCTTTCCTGCGCTTCAGCTCGCTGGTCCGTTCCTTCGATTCCTGGTCGGCATGAGGGTCTCGAAGAACGGTGAGCCAGCGAACTACATCCTCGGTGATCCTCATGTTTCTTTCGACCTCGTGGACCAGCTCGGAGGTTCCAAAGAACTCCATGTGGATGTAGTGGGCCGTGCGATGCTTGGCTATTGGGTAAGCCAGCTTTCGCCGGCCCCAGCTCTCCAGCCCCACGACCTTTCCGCCGTTGTTCTCGACTATCTCGCGATACTTCTCGACGATCTTGTCGACCGCGTGGTCCTCGACGTCGTGACGGATGAGGTAAACGCACTCGAACTCACGCCGCAAATGCGACGGTGTTTGCTTGCGTGCCACTTTGTTCTCCTCTTGGATCTGTTGTTTGAATGAGAGCCCCCGAAATGAAGACTGGGAGCGAGGAGGCAGCCGGAATGTTCCGGCATTCACGCCGCTAGGCAGCGTGAATCCGAGATGTCTACGCCAACATGGCCGTTCTGTCCAGCCCTCGCAGGCTGAAAACAACCTTTCATTCAGCCGAAGATGTCCAGGCCGAATCTGACGATGAGCGGCGCGATGGTAAGGGCCACCACGCTCATCAGCTTGATGAGGATGTTGAGCGACGGGCCTGACGTGTCCTTGAAGGGATCACCTACGGTATCGCCAATCACACCGGCCTTGTGCCGCTCGGAGCCCTTACCGGTGCCTTCACCCACCGGCTCGTCCTCTATTTGCTTCTTGGCGTTGTCCCAAGCGCCGCCGGAGTTTGCCATGAAAAGAGCGAGCAGCACGCCGGAAGCAAGAACACCCGCCAGCAGACCGCCGAGGGTGCCGCCCGTGTTGTCCATGAAGCCCACGACGACGGGTACAATCACGGCGAGCAAGCCCGGGAGCAGCATCTCTCGTAGGGCGGCGGTCGTGGAGATATCTACGCACTTGGCGTACTCGGCCTTGGCTTTACCCTCCATTAGGCCGGGAATGGTCCGGAACTGCCGGCGGACTTCTTCGATCATCTTGTTGGCGGCTCGGCCGACGGCTTGCATCGACAGAGAGCTGAACAAGAACGGAAGCATAGCGCCTATGAGCAAACCGGCCAAAATGTTCGGCTCGGTGACGTCGATCTCATCGAGCCCCACGACGGTTTGATATGAGGCGAACAGCGCAAGCGCGGTAAGGGCCGCCGAGCCGATGGCAAAGCCCTTGCCGATGGCGGCCGTGGTGTTGCCGACGGCATCGAGGTTGTCAGTGCGTTCGCGAACCTCGGGGGGAAGCTCGGCCATCTCGGCGATACCGCCGCCGTTGTCGGCAATGGGTCCGTAGGCATCCACCGCAAGCTGAATACCCAAGGTGGAGAGCATGCCGAGCGCGCCGATTGCGATGCCGTACAGACCGGCTTGGCTGTGGGCGACCAATATGGCGGCGGCTATGAGGATTATGGGGATAGCCGTGGACATCATGCCTACTGACACGCCCGCGATGATGTTGGTGGCCGGACCGGTCGATGATGCATCGACGATCTTGCCTACGGGGCCGCGGTACTTCGCGCAGGAGTGCTCTGTAGCCAGACCTATGCCCACGCCCGCGATGAGGCCCGCCAATGTCGCGATGAACACACCCATAGGACTGCTGTCTATGCCTCGGATATTGAATGATTCGGGCAGAAGCAGTGAAATGAGGGCATAAGAGATGATCAGCATTATGCCCGCGGCGCCGAAAGTTCCGACGTTCAGTGCCGTCATGGGGTTGCCGCCTTCGCGGGTCCTAACGAAGAAGACGGCGATGATGGATACGATTATGCCGGCGGCCGCCAGTGAAAGAGGCAGGAAGACCAGCTCGAGGGCCGGTTCGCCCGTGGCTATTACCGTCGCCGTGGCACCCAAGATCATGGCGCCCAGGATGGAGCCCACATACGATTCAAAGAGATCGGCGCCCATCCCGGCTACGTCGCCGACGTTGTCGCCGACGTTGTCCGCGATCGTGGCGGGGTTGCGGGGATCATCCTCGGGGATTCCGGCTTCGACCTTGCCGACCAAATCGGCGCCGACGTCGGCTGCCTTGGTGTAGATGCCGCCGCCGACACGCGCGAACAACGCTATCGAGGAGGCTCCAAGCGCGAAGCCCGTGAGCACCGTCACCACCCGTACAGCCGTCTCCTGAACGGTGGCACCTTCTAAAACGCCGAGATTCAAGTAAAGAATGAATAGCAGCGAAAGACCCAGCACGCCGAGGCCGACGACGGACAGGCCCATGACGGCCCCGCCTCGGAAGGCGATTCGTAGTGCCGGGTTGAGCGCGGTTCGGGCGGCGTGAGTCGTTCGGACGTTGGCGGCGGTGGCCACGCGCATCCCGAAGAAGCCCGCGAGGCCGGAGCAGATCGCTCCCACCACGAATGAGAGAGCCACCAGGGAGTGGCTGGTGGGATCGCCGGCGTAGCCTATGGACAGCAGTATTGCTACCGCTATCACGAAGATGCCCAAAGTCTTGTACTCGCGGGTGAGGAACGCCATTGCACCGTCGCGAATGTGACCGGCTATCTCGCGCATGCGATCCGTGCCTGCCTCCTGTTTGTTGACCCACCGAGCGAAGATGAAGGCGGTGAGCAGGGAAAGAACTCCGGACACGGGGACCAGGTAGAACAACGGTTGAATCTGAAGATCCACTAGAATGACCTCCCAGGGGTGTACTCAATAAACGGGGGTGGCGCTTTTGAAGGCGCTTCACAAAGCAGAAAACGAAGTAGCTTTCAAGGAATTTGTCTCGCCGGACCGGGCCGACTTGCTTTTCTCTCTACCCGCCGTTTCGGCCACGTCAAGATCGCCGGGTTCTCGGGTTTTGCTCTTTTGAGCTAGGTCAAGGCTGTAATGTTTCGAACGTTGTACCGGTTCATTGCGACATCCGGTCCCTTCGAAACAACTGTCTCAGCCGCGTCGGCTGCTGTCTCGATGAGTGCCTGAAGCTCCTTCGTTTCCTCCGCGGAGAACTCGGAGAGCACGTGCGCCGAGACGGGCCTAGCCGTTTGGGGTCTCCCTACGCCGATGCGAACCCGCAAGAAGTCCGTGGTTCCAATGGCACCGGCTATCGAGCGCAGTCCTTTGTGTCCAGCGGTGCCGCCGCCCTTCTTTACGCGTAGGGCGCCATACTCGAGGTCGACCTCATCATGGATGACCAGAAGCTCGGTAGCCGGGTCGATCTTGTAGAAGCGAGCAGCCGGTCCCACGGAGTCGCCGGAACGATTCATGAAGGTCAACGGCTCCAAAAGAAGTGCATCGGTGCCGACAATAGAGGCTCGGGCGGCGAGACCCTCGAACCTTCGGGTCGAGAGACCGACGCCCGAGCGTCTTGCCAGCTCCTCCACCACCATGAAGCCCACGTTGTGGCGAGTGGCGGCGTATCTCGGCCCGGGATTACCAAGGCCGGCTACGAGAAACACGAAGCACTCTCTTCAGCTTGTGAAGGTTGTGTGCCGGCAAGAGCGCCCTAAACCAGGAATCATGATTCTGGAACGACGCCTCGCGGGCGTGACACGCGCGACTGCTTCGTCAGTCGTTGGTTGCAGAGGTAACACTATGCGTCCTCCTCTGTCCTTGCATTCGCGCATGTCTCGCTCCGTGATCCATTCGTCCACGATCTCTGGTTTAGCTCTTCTCCGGTTCCGACTTTTCCTCGGTCGCGGGGGCGCCGGCTTCCGTCTCCGCCGCCGACTCGACGGCGGCTTCCACCTCGGCCTCGGCTTCGACCTCTTCCTCCGCTTCCGGAGGCGTGATGACCAGTATGGTGAAGTCGTTGGTGTAAGGGATTTCGACTCCCTCGGGCGCGGTCACGTCGGAGATGTGTAGAGCTTCGTTCATCTTCAGCTCGCCTATATCGATCTCTATCTCCGAGGGGATCTTTCCGGGCAGGCAGCGCACGGTCAGCTCGCGGCGGATTTGGTTGAGAACTCCCCCTTCGACGATACCTTGGGGCCGACCTATCAGTTTGATCGGCACATCGGCCGGCAGCTTTTCGTCCATGCGAATCTCGAGGAAGTCAGCGTGCAGGAGCTTGCGGTCGATCGGGTCTACTTGCCAGTCCTTGAGGAGGACGGTCTTTTTGGCGCCGCTGTCCAAATCAATGGTCAAGACCGTGTTGAAGCCCAGCGCGGAGCCGGTAACCGCCTTGCGCAGCTCCAACGGGTCAACGGCGAGGGAGACCGGCTCGGCGAAGTGACTGTATACGACCGCGGGTATTTTTCCTGTCCGCCGTACCGCGCGAGCAGAGCCCTTGCCCGTTTTATTTCTAGCCTCCGCCTGGATGGTTACCTGCTCCATGATCTTACTGTCCTTGCTGGTTGTGGGGACAGGTTCTTTCTTTGTGTTCCCCGGTTTTGATTTTTGAGTCTAAACAAATAGGGAGGAGAGCGAGTCGGCGTTGTGGATCCGCCGGCAGGCCTCGCCGAGCAGCCAGGCCACCGACAGCACTTTGAGCTTCGGGCACTGCGCCACCTTGTCCGCCAGATCTATGGTGTCGGTTACTATGACCTCTTCGATCTCGCTTTCTCTTAGGCGCTCGATGGCCGGACCTGAAAGCACCCCATGTACCGCGGCGGCTACAACGCTTTTGGCTCCATGCTCCCGAAGTCCGGCTGCTGCTTGAGTGAGGGTTCCGGCGGTATCGATCATGTCATCGAGCAGCACCGCGTTCTTGCCCTTGACGTCTCCTATCAGATTTACGACCTCGGCAACGTTGGCCTTTACGCGCCGCTTGTCCACTATGGCCAGGCTGGCACCCAAGCGTTTGCTGTATGCGCGCGCTCTCTCCGCGCCGCCGGCGTCAGGGCTCACGATCACGACATTGGATGGATCCTCGAAGCGCTTCTTGAGCTGGTCGAGGAGTACGGGCATGGCGTAGAGGTGGTCGAAGGGGACGGAGAAGAAGCCCTGGATCTGTCCCGCGTGAAGGTCGAGTGACACGACTCTGGTCGCGCCCGCGCTTTGTAGGAGGTCGGCTATCAGCTTTGAGGTGATTGGTACGCGTGGAGCGGTCTTGCGATCCTGTCGAGCATAACCGTAGTAGGGAATGACGGCGGTGATGGATGCCGCGGACGACCGCTTCATGGCGTCAATCATGATGAGCAGCTCCATCAGGTTGTCATTGGCCGGGTTGGAGGTGCTCTGAATGATGAAGCAGTCTACCCCGCGCACGTTCTCGCCCAGCTCGGCCGTGATCTCACCGTCGGAGAACCTTCCTACTCCAGCCATGGCCAGAGGGCGGTCGAGGTAGTTGCAGACCGCATCGGCGAGCGGCCGGTTCGAGTTCCCCGCGAAGACCTTGAATATGCCTCTGTACATTTGCTCGTACCCAGGTTAGGTGGCGCGGCTTTGCCGTTTTTGTCTTCGCCAGTTCTGGCTTTCTTGCGAGAGGGCCACGTTTTCTCTGTGGACTTGTAGTCCTTCGTAACGGCCTGTCTCTCCTTCGATTTTTCAGCCGCCGGCATTGTCCTGTTCTTGGACACCCCGCACGGTCCGATGGGCTCTATGACAAGCGGAGGCTGCTCAATAGCAGCGCGCCACCGCCGTGTCAACGCCGTGGCCGGCGCTGTTCTTCCCGGCCACCGTCGATGTCTGATGACGCCTCCGGCGATTCTTCGGCTTCCGGCCGGTCGCCGCCGCCATCGAGCAGGGGCGCCGAAGGATCTTCTATCGGCACCGGTTCGCTGCCTGCAGCGGCTGCAGGCACCGTCAGAGGCGCCCCGTACCAGCGTAGCGCTTCGCCGGGCATCTTCCAGTCCACCAGGTAATGGCCGCTGGCCAGAGTTGCCCAAAGCGGCGCTAGAGCCGAGGCCGCCGCGGGGGCGGCGATGACGGGAACCGGGTCACCGGGGGCCACGGAGCGAAGATCGGCGTGCTCCGCCTCCGGATCGTCCAGAGGGCCGTGGGCACCTGGGACGAGCCTTGCCGCGACAGGGCGTTCTCGCGGGCCGTTTCCCCAAGCGCGAAGGCGCAGGCTGGACAGCCCCTGCGCCGAAGGCACCCGCACGACTCGGGCGTCGATGCGGGATTCTAAAGGAGCCTTGTGCAAAGGCCCGTGCGCCGCCACAAGCACCTGCCGGGCACCATCGAGAAGATCCGCGACCGGTTTCAACAGCTCGCGGTCCAGACGATCGCAAAACTTCTCGAGACAAGAGGCTACAGCCGTCTCCAGCTCTTCTCTGCCCGCGATAGGTGAGGCCTTGAAGCTCGTTTCCGAAAGAGCCATGATAATGCTGTGCTCCTCGCCTACCGTGTAATCTAGGAATACCTCCCCAGGGCCCAGAACGGTTTGAACGCCCAACAGAATGTCGGGCATGGTGCCCGGCAGCCATCCCAGCAGCAGAGGTGCCGCGGCGGACCAGGCCGCGCCATTGTCGAGGATGACCTCGGCCGCGACGACCCGGTCTTCGGATACGATCCTGTTCTCCTTGCCGAAGGAATCTCTGGTCCGAGCCGACAACTCATCCAACGTGGCAAGAGCCCTGGCCGCATCGCCCACCGCGGCTTCGGCCAGGGTGACGCGCTCCGTACCGGCTTGGGTAAAGGACCGCAAAGCTTCACGCGCTTTCAGATGCGAGGATGTCTCGAATGCGTCCGCCACGTGGGTGTGTTGACCTTGGCGTTCCCAGGCGGCGAGCAGCTCGATCATTCGCTCCAGGAGAATTCGGTCAAGCGCTTGGGGTGCCTTGCCGGTTGCCGCCGTGTGGAGAGCCACGCTACGTGAAGCCTCCGAGAGGTGGTCCAGCATGGCTTCCCGGTGCATCTTTCGAGCTTCCACCCTCGCTCGCCCGTGCTGGGCGATCGCGGCGAGGTCGTCGAAGGCGTAGCGCGAAGCTCGCAGCTCGGCTTGCCGGAAACGGTAAGCAGCCAGCCGGCGCTGCATGATTCGGGCGTCTTCGGCAAGATCAGCCGATCTCTGAAGCAGTAGATGGGCCAGCGCTATCTCGGCTGAGGTCCAGCAGCGCGCGTCCTTCGAGTCGTACGCGCGGTCGAGCGCCGTCTCCAACGCAAGAAGGTTCGGCTCACCTTCGGGGAGGCATGGCGCCAGCACGTCATTAAAAGGAGGTGGCTCCGCTGAAGTCTCGTCGGAGTCTTCCGCGAGGTCGATTTCCTTGGCGATCTCGGGCTCGGTGGGCTGGGGTGCCGGCCCGGCAGTGGTGGTAGTGGCGCAGCCGGCCAGGACCAGCCAGCAGCCCCAGGCAAGGGGTGCCACCCCTATCGGACGGCTTGGGTGGCGGTTTGAGAAGCCGCGGTTGCGGGCGAGGTTTTTGACCTTGAGACGGTGACTCATAGTGATTCTTTTTGGATTTTAGTTCCGAAAAGAACGTCGGGCTTTTCTTGGTCCCACACGATCATCTAGACTGGCATGGTACCGCAACCAGGCCCCCTTGCCGAATCTGACGCGCTGCGTCGTGCCGGTAAGTGTATGGGGTGCTATGGGGTCGGAAGTTCAACTGGGGGAAGTGCCGGAACTGGATAGCCTGCCCGAAAACAGCAAGGAGAAAAAGCAATGCCTATGACGGAGATTCGCGAGTATGGACATGAGCAGGTAGTTTTCTGCAACAACGAGGAGGCCGGTCTTCAGGCCATTATCGGCATCCACGATACCACTTTGGGGCCGGGGCTCGGTGGTTGCCGGATGTACCCTTACTCCAGTGTCCAGGATGCTCTGACCGATGCTCTTCGTTTGTCGCGGGGCATGAGCTACAAGGCCGCGGCCGCGGGCCTCAACCTTGGTGGTGGTAAGGCGGTCATTATCGGAGACCCCAAGAAGGACAAAAGCGAGGCGCTGTTCCGGGCTTTCGGCCGAGCGGTCGAAGCGCTGGGCGGAAGGTACATCACGGCCGAGGACGTAGGCACCGATGTGAACGACATGGAGTACATCTTCATGGAGACGGCATCCGTGACCGGCGTGGATGCGAGCCATGGCGGCTCCGGCGATCCCTCTCCGTTCACGGCGCTCGGAGTTCTTCAGGGCATGCGGGCTGCTTGCGAGGCGGTCTTCAATGGAGACGGCCTCAAGGGCCACACGGTGGCCGTTCAGGGCCTTGGCCATGTGGGCTTCCACCTCGTGAAGCTGCTTGCCGACGAAGGCGCTCGAATCGTGGCTTGCGACATCGACAAGGAGAAGGTGCAAGCCGCCAAGGCCGAGGTTCCCGGGCTGGAGATAGTCGATGGCGAGCAGATCTTCGACGTCGACATGGACGTTTTCGCGCCTTGCGCGATGGGCTCGGCAATCAATGACAAGACCATCAAGCGAATTGGGGCCAAGGTCGTTTGCGGCGCGGCCAACAACCAGCTCGACCGTGATGAGCTGGGAGCGGAGCTCACCTCCAAGGGCGTGCTTTACGCTCCGGACTATGTGGTGAATGCCGGCGGTCTCATCAACGTTTCGGTCGAGCTCGAGGGCTACAGCCGTGAGCAGGCCCTGCGCCTCACGCGAAACATCTACTACAACACGCTCAAGATCCTTCGGATGGCGCGCAAGGAAGGGATTCCAACCAACCAGGCCGCCGACCGCCTGGCCGAGGAGCGCATCCGGAGCATAGGCCTTGTGCGTGGCTCTTTCTCCAACTTCAACAGGGGAAGGGGGAAAGGCGACCACCCTTTTAGTCGATAGGCGGTGGCCGCGGCTCGGCTCATCGGGGTGAGACCCTGATGGAGCCTGGTGTCGGCGGTGCTACGGAAACGGGGATTGAGCGGCCCGTCGGAGTTATCTCCCGGCGGGCCGTTGTGCTTTCGCTGTTACGGAGAAGACGTTTGAGAGGCCCGGTGCTTTACTTCGTGACGAGCCGTTGTGCTTGTGGTGTCTTGGAAGCGTTGAGCGGCCCGTTGGTTCATTTCGTGACGGGCCATGGTGTCCGCGGCAAAGCGGAACGAGAGTGGAGCGGGGCGGCAGCGCATGGACGGTTTACTTGGCGCGTCCGCAACGTGCTCAACCGTCGCGGGATGCGCCTTCGGAGATCCAAGCACGAAGAGCGCTAACCTCCTCCTGACCAAGCTGTGGGTACGTCGGGGGAGGCATCTGTGTTCCGCATTGGTCTTCAGGGATTCCCGCGTCTTCGCAGGCCTCGGCGTGGAGCCCGATACCCTTGAGGTACAAATATGAGGAGTCTGGATTTCCCGGTTCGACGAGCGTCAGGGAGGGCACTTGATCGCTGAACACCTTTACTATGGAGTCGTGTGCATCTTCGCCCGCTAGGCTCGGAAACATGGCTCCAGGACCATGGCACCCTGTAAGTGCGCAGCTAGAGGTGAGGATGCTTGAAACCTGACTCCACACGGGCTCGATGGGTTCAGCGTCGCCGTTCTCCGCCTCGGCATCGTTGTTGCGATCGCGCTCCGGTATGTTCGGGCCGCAGCCGGCGTTGAGCATCAACCCCAGGCAAGCGGTCGCCAATAAGAACATAGATGAGGCGAATGCCGATCCGCGGCGTGTTCCACGTGCCCGTGTCACGATCGAGAAGATAGAGAGCATGCGCAAACAGCATTATCAAACCGCCGCGCGACGTGCCAGCTCATCGCTTCCGTCGGCGTCCGCGATGGCGGACGTGTGACGGACGAGGTTTTTCGGGCCAGTCGTGTCGTGGATAACGACGTGAGAGTTCGCGCCGTATCTCCGGGTAATGCCGCCTCCAGAAGCCGGCCAGGTCCCCTGTCACCTGAACCGGACGTCCGTTTGGCGCCAGCAGGTGGACAACGGGGAGTCGTCCACCCGCGACGCTCGGCGTTTCATCGAGCCCGAAGAAGTCCTGTATGCGCGATGCCACGTACGGCTTGGCGCCCGCAAGGTAACGTACCGGTGCCTTGCGCCGTCCCGGTAGCGGAATATGCGTTGGCGCGAGGACATCGAGGCGCCGTCGCGCTTCCCACGACAAGGGGTTCAGCACGGCATTGATGAGCCCGGCGGTCTAGAACTTGTCAAAGTCGGAATTGTCGTATCGTGACATGCGGCCTCGAATCCCCGGCATGTCTGTGCTTATGATGCCCCTGCTTTCCATGAGACGAAGGGACATCGAGAAGGGCAACACTTTCGGCGGATCCGAGAGAAGAACGTGACATGAGAGAGCTTAGAGTTCACATGCCTCGGGAGCCCCGCGCTTCCTTTCGTGCAGCATTGGAGGAGAACCTTCATCGCTCGGTCACGTTGTCTTTCGGCGACAAATCGCCGGGGGACTACGAGTGGCTGATAGCGGGGAGACCCAGAGAAGAGGACTGCACTCGAAGTGAGTCGCTGAGGGCGGTCTTGATCCCTTACGCCGGAGTGCCGGAGTCGACACGGACACGCATACTTCAAAGTCCTCACATAGCTCTCTACAACATACATCACAACGCCGCTCCGACCGCCGAGATGGCTCTTACGCTGATGTTGTGCGCGGCCAAGAATATTCTGCCGGCGGATCGGGCTCTTCGGCGCGGCGATTGGCGGATCCGCTACGAGGAGGACGAGGCACCGCTTCTGACCGGAAGGCGAGCACTAGTGCTCGGATATGGAGCCATAGGAAGGCGGATAGCCGCCATGTGCGCCGCGTTGGGCATGAGCGTGGAGGCGGTTCGGCGTCGTATCGCCGAGCCGATGGAGGAGGGCGGGATCGGTGTACATCCCGTAACATCCCTCGATTCGCTCCTGGAGAATGCCGAGGTCCTCGTCGTTTGTCTTCCTCACACTCCCGATACGGAGGGACTATTGGGCGAGGAGAGGATTGGACGGCTGCCCCACGGAGCGGTTTTGATCAACGTGGCGCGAGGCTCCATCGTCGATGAGGCGTCGTTGTATTACGCACTTCGCGACCGCCGTTTGGGGGCGGCCGGCCTCGATGTTTGGTGGCGGTACCCGGAGGACGTCGAGTGCAGACGCGAAACCGCTCCGTCGCGCTTTCCCTTCGGAGATTTGGATAACGTGGTGTTGAGTCCGCACCGTGCGGGTCACACCGCCGTGACCGAGACGCTGCGTGCACGCCACGTCGCCGATGTGCTGAACGCCGCTGCTGCCGGAGAAAAGATTCCTCATCGGGTTGATCCGGAAGCCGGCTATTGACGGCGACGCGCAAGTAGGACCGCCCGCGCTGCTCGATTCTTTGCCTGCGATTTCCAGCGTACCTGTAGCTCGGCGTTCATTCTCGGTTGTCCGAGAAGCGGAACAGGAGGGCTAGGCAATCTCTTGGAATCGCGGAATGCCTGCGAGCGATTCGCGCCGTCTATCTGAAAGAGGTGAGCGACTCGCTCTTGCTTCGAGCCCCGACCTACTTCGACGATGCCGACCGTGAGGCGCCGCTGCCGGGTGAGGGCGACAAGGACTGGGAGCAGGTAAAGCGCTTCTTTCTGACGCGCGTTGGAGAGCTCATAGTCCCACCGTCGGTGAAGCTGACGATTCAAGCCCGTTTTGTCGACGTGCGCGATTGAGCCGATGTCTCGAGGCCGATGATTCGAGGCTGGCACCTCGCAGTCTCTCATGAGGGGCGGCGGCCTTCCCTCGGAGGATGAGGGGCCTGCGTTCACAAAGCGCCAGCACCGTGGCGGCGGCACCGCTCGAGAGCTTTTGATGAGAGTTTTTGGATTGACAGGGTGGTTCACGAAGCTCTATCTAGTTTCGTGTGCGTCTTCTCGTGCTTTCCCGAGCAGGCATGTTAGAGTGAATCAAGCCGTTGGAGCAGTACCATTCCGCAGTAGCTCAGTCGGCAGAGCAGGTGGCTGTTAACCACCGGGTCGTAGGTTCGAGTCCTACCTGCGGAGCCAAT
>SLRQ01000115.1 GCA_007130885.1 Deltaproteobacteria bacterium | reverse complement strand
GTAACAAGGCGGACGTCGAGCGCTGCCTCGAGGCCGTTCGCGCGGCCTGCCGAGAAGGGGACAACCTCTTTCCTCCAATACTTGCAGCCGTCAAGTCGTATGTAACGCTGGGCGAGATTAGCGACGTGTTTCGAGAGGAGCTGGGGGTATATCGAGAGACGGCCTCGTTTTGATGGAAATCGCACCAAGGCAAACCGGCAAGCTGGCTGTTGATGAGCGCCTTCGAGCCGTGCTGGGACGTCTGCGAGAGATCGAAGGCGTGACGGAGCCGGGACGACTGGAGGTGGAGGCCGTCCGTGACGTTGATCGAGGGCTCGGCTGGCGCTTGCCGGATGATCTCTTGGCTGTCTTTGCCGCTCGCCTCCGCTTCCTGGAGGAGCAGCGAGATTTGTCGCTCGCGAAGGTGATCGGGCACACCGGAAAAGTACGAGCGCTCGGGGCACCCGGAGACGTCATCGGGGTCGGCAAGCTGCCGGATCGCCGCTGGCTTTGCCTCAAGAAAGGGGCTCAACCCGGCGAAGGTACATTGCTCTTTGTGCTCGACCTCGAGGAAGAGGGCACCGAGCGGGTTTCCCTAGTCGAGTGGCTGGAAGCTCTGCTGCGAGAGCGAGAAGAACTGGAGAGACCCGCGGCCAGTGTCCCCGCCCCTGACGAAACCGAGTTCGCTCCCGCATTGGTCCGCTCTCCTCCGGCGGGATCACCCGGCAACAGGGTCAGGCACAAGGTCTTCGGCGAGGGAGTGGTGCTGAAGGAAGTGGGAAGCGGGCCCGCAAGGAAGGCAAAGGTGGACTTCCCGGGGAAGGGGTTGAAGCTCATTCAAGCCCGTTTTCTAGAGTGGCTCGAATAGAGGGGATTCCAAAGGAAGCGGTCTGCTTGACTTCTTTTTCGGGGGTGGTATTGCAAAAACCACCTGTTCGATAGGGAGGTTGACATGGGGTGCCTGGTTTCCGAGCTGCTCCCTCGACGCCGGGGTCGAGAAGCTGGCAGGAATGAGATTCGCTTTGCCGCGGCGGGTATTACGGTTCTCTTTTCAGCGGCAATGACGGTCATGGGGTGCGGTGGGGACGGTCACGCCGCCGAGAAGCCTCCGCAGCGGGTCAGTCGACTTGCCTTCACGGTACAGCCCGAGGACACCGTCGCCATGCAGGCAATCTCGCCGCCGGTCACGGTGGAGCTTCGCGACTCCTCGAATCAACGGGTCGAGAACGCAATCAACACCGTAATGCTGTCTATCGCGGATGGCCCGGAAGGCGCCACTCTGGGCGGCACCGTCGAGGTAAAGGCGGAGGGTGGAATCGCGGTCTTCGATGATCTGTTTCTACAGAACGAAGGCATCTACAGGCTTCGAGCCGAGATCGATGGCGTTGGAGCAAGGGAAAGCGTTTCTTTCGAGATATTTCCGTCGCTACTGGCCCGATTGGAGATCGCTGCAACACCGAGAGAGGTAGTGGCCGGCGAGCCGGTGGATCTGACCGTTTCGGCGATCAACTTCAAAGGCGACACCGAGCCGGAGTATCGGGGCACTATCGAGTTCTGGAGCAACGATGATGAGGCGAGTCTCCCGGCCCCTCATACGTTCTCGGAGAGTGACGCCGGAGAAGTGGTGCTGGAGGCTGCATTTCGCACCAGAGGAAACCATACGGTTCGGGTGACGGATTCGGAGCATCCCGGGTTGACCGCATCGGTGAGTATCACGGTGCTGGCCGGAGAGGCCGTGTCGCTGGTCGTCTCGCCGCCGGGACAGACACCCGCGGGAGAGACGGCGAGAGTCGCCGTGAGGCTCCGCGACGAATATGGGAACAAAGCGGCCGGCTACCGCGGAACCGTCCTGCTCGAGAGCTCCGATGAAGCCGCCGTACTGCCCGAGCCGTACACCTTCGTGTCGAATGACGCGGGAGAAGCGACGCTATCCGTCGAGCTTCGCACTGCGGGGATCCAGAACCTATCGGTTCGGGACCAGGATCTCGGCGACCTCGAAGGGAAGGCCGAGGTAGAGGTGATTCCAGCCGAGGCTGCCGCGCTGTCACTGGACGGTTTGCCGTCCGAGAAGACTGCCGGGGACGCTTCTGATGCCGCCGTCACGGCAGTGGATCGATTCGGCAACGTGGCGTCGGGTTACCGGGGGACCATTTCCTTCTCGGCTACCGATGAGCAAGCGGCTCTGCCCGCGCCTTACGCCTTCCAGGCTTCCGACTCCGGAGAGCGCCTTTTCAGTAACGCGGTAGTCCTTGTCGCAGCCGGCGAGCAGGAAGTTTCCGTAAGAGACGATGAGAAGGACATCGAGGCATCCATGACGGTCGAGGTCGAGGCCGGGCCGGCTTCATCCCTCCGCCTGGAGGAGATGCCGGAGCAGGTATCCGCCGGCACTTCCCTGGACGTGGTCCTGACCGCTCTGGACGAGCACTCAAATATCGCCGTCGACTATCAGGGCTCGGTCGCCTTCAGCTCGAGCGATGAAAAGGCCGCATTACCCGACGATTACACATTCTTGGAGCAGGATCCGGGTATGCGCGTGTTTCCCAATGCTCTGGTTCTGGTCACAGCGGGCCGGCAGACCGTTACCGCCCTGGACGTGGACGATGCGGAGCTAATCCACACCGTGGAGCTGGAGGTCGTGGCCGACCTGCCCTCGGAAGACGAAACCCTGTTCAGCGTAAGCCCGAAGAGCCTGCTGGCTGACGGGGAGGAAGAAGCGGTCTTGACCGTTACCGTTTACGATGAGCACCAAAACCGGGTGCCCGGCGTACCGGTGACACCTTCGGCCGACGGCACGGGCAACGTCTTTACTCCAGAGGACGGTGTTACCTGCGAGGATGGCGTGTTCACCTCGTCGCTGACCACGGAAGTTGCGGGAGAGCGAGAGGTAACGGCGGCAGTTGGCGAGGGACAGGATGCATTCGATCTGGACCCGATTGCCATCACTTTCGTGTCGCATGGTCACACTTACACGTTGACGTATGCGGCCGGCGAGGGCGGCTCCATCGCCGGTGAGGCCGAGCAGACCGTGCAGCATGGCGAAGACGGTTCAGAGGTCACGGCCATGCCCGAGGATGGATATCACTTCGTGGAATGGAGCGACGGTGAGCTGTCCGCCGGTCGTACCGACACGAATGTCACCTCGGATTTGAGCGTGACGGCGATCTTCGCTCTGAATACCTACACGCTTACCTACACGGCCGGCAAAGGCGGCTCCATCTTTGGTGAGGACGTGCAGACCGTCGAGCACGGCGGTAGCGGAAGCGGAGTAACCGCCCAGCCCGATGAGGGGCATCATTTCGTCGAATGGAGCGACGGAAGAGTGTCGGCCACGCGCGTCGACAACGACGTAACTTCCGATTTGAGCGTCACCGCGAACTTTGCTCCCGACACCCATACTCTCGAGCTGTCTTCGACGGGGGGAGGAATCGTAAGCGTACCCATCGAGGGCACGCACACTTATGATTACGGTGACGTCGTCGAGCTGGTGGCGGTGCCCGATTCTCACCATGACTTCACAGGCTGGACGGGCAGCGCGGTCGACGAAGGCATGGTGGATGATCCAAATGCCGCGAACACCAGCGTGACCATCCAAGGCAGCTATACTCTGGTTGCCGGATTCGCCGTGCACACCTACACGCTCACGTACACGGCGGGCGAGGGCGGCTCCATAGACGGAGAGGCAACGCAAACCGTAGAGCACGGAGAAGACGGCGCTTTGGTCACGGCCATACCGAACGACGGGTATCAATTCGTCGAGTGGAGCGATGGTGAGCTGTCC
>SLRQ01000070.1 GCA_007130885.1 Deltaproteobacteria bacterium | reverse complement strand
GGAGTTGATCGACACTAGAGAGCGAGGCGAATGGCAACACCTTGATATGGGAGTCAGCGCCGATGGACTGCGTAATGCTCTTCACAAGTACTTGACGCGGCAAGGCCCGACGTTTGTTCGGATGTCCAATGTTGAACCTCCCAATGCACAAGCACTGCGCCATGTCTTTGGGCGGGGGGGGACGCATGTGGGACCCGTGAAGACTAACTGGCTTGTTGATTGTTTCGCAGATCTTGGTATCGACATCAAGGATGACCACATCACGCTCCCTCCTTCAGCCCCAGTCGCGAGCGCAGTGTCACTGAGAAACAGACATAGTGGCAGGCTGTTTCATCTGGTAAGACATGGTTGGGAGCGGCTTGACATTAGTGAGCGCTTTGTTCCACTTGGTCCGCTGTTCGCTGACACTCGAAGGCCTGATACGCCTGGCGAGGTCTCACTCATATACGAGGCCGATCGTTTGCGTCGAAGAATCGAGGAAAAGGTACGAGGGATCAGAGGGGCCTTGGGGCTCCTCGAGGAAGCCGATCTAGACATGGTCGAGGTACAGCAACTCGTATCAGACCTGCTCAACCAGCCCCGCCGTGAGCGGATCATGCAGGCGAGGGCCATGGTCGCAGCATTTTCCTTCTCCGCCGAGGGGCAGGAGTCGCTGGCCCGCCTGTTCGAAGCTCCGGAGCACCCGCTCTCACCGGCACGACTGCTTCGCGGCGACGGTGACGAGGACGAGTTCCTGCAACTCGATCTCACCGTCCACGAAGACCGGGAGGTCGCGGATGCACTCGTTGACCTTCATGCCGAATGGAGGCCGGTGCTCATGAGGCAGGCCGGAGCACAGCCGGAGCGGATGATGGAATTGTCGTGCCGCGTACTGGGATCGTTGACTACCATTACAGCCAAGACGAACTCGACCGGCGCCAGCCCACCAACGGAGAGCGGAGCGGCCGGCGTGCTCTCGATGTTGAAGACTGGCACCGCCGTCACCGATCAAACCGTCAAAGTATACAAGGCCTTCCTCGACCAGGCCGAGCAGCACACCAGAACCCAACTGGAGAGCATCAGTCCGGACGACCCGTGGGAGTTGACGGCGATCTTGTCCGACGTGGGAGTCCTCGTCCAGTTCAGCAAGTTGTTTACTGCCGCATGGAGTCTGCACGACGGTCGAGAGGCCGAGGACGCGGTGAAGCTCATGGAGGAGAGCATCAAGACCGCGAAGAGTATATGGGAGCTCGCGCTCAAGGATCTGGAGAAGCGCGCCCCGGCGCACCAGCGTCACAAGTGGCTACTCCGGAGAGTGAATCTGATTATCGGCGTCTACGACACCATCGGCTACACGCTCCGTGCCACCGAGGCGGCGCGTAGCGGTAAGATCATGCAGGCCACTGGCTACGGTGCTCAAGCTCTCGGCACTGCCGGCGGTATGCTCGCCGCCCTGTTGACGGCGAAGAAGTTAGCCCTCTTGGCCGGCTGGGTCGGCTGGATCAGCCTCGCTCTCGTCATCACCGGCTGGTGGATCGTGCGCCTGTTCCACCGGACAAGCATTGAGAAGGCGTTGGAGCGCAGCGCCTTCGGGAAGGATCCGTACCAGGGAGAACACCCCGTCCTGAAACTAGAAGGACAGAGCTTCCGGTGGTTGAAGCCGAATGGGGACCCGGACTACACGGCCCAGGCTCGGGCCTTGCGCTCAGTTCCGGCAGGGCTCGCGTTACGGGGATGGCAGGAGAGTGTGCCGGCGATCAGAAGCTGCCGGGGTAGCAGAAGCGTGTTCGCAGAAGGGGCCGTGGCCCAGGTGCTTATGCTCCCACTCACACTCACCGGGCCGGCGGAAGCGGACGGCGCCTGGGTGTTGCCCCCTCGGAAACTGGCGTATCTCCGCGGATGGTATGCCAAGAAGTCTGATGCGGTGGATGATACGAATCCTGCGCCCGCCTTCGTCGTTACCCTGCCACTCTACAGCTATGGCGGACCCAACCGGGAGTTCGTCAGCCCCGACTACCCACCGCTCAACATACCTGGTCATCCGCTGCATCCACCTAATCTAGCCAGCGATACCCTCTACAGTGAACTGCGGCGTTGCTGGGAGGACTGGTTCTACGTACACAGAATGCGCGTCAACCAAGACGGCACCTTCAACTGGGACGTGAAGCTGCGGTTCGCGACCGTCGCGATCAATGGGCCAGACTTGAGGCAGCCAGAAGTCGGAATTCCGAACCTTGACATCGATCATGTCGAGGCGGTCCTGCTCGATGCCGCTGTTCTCCATGATGAGTCAATGCGGCACGAGGTTGGGGTGCTACGCGCGGGTGACGATCTCACCGCTTCCAGCGCGATCGACGAGCTGGTCGAGGCAGGGCTGGGGCTCGGATGTGCTCAAGAGGTCGAAAGCGGGACCGGCGCCTGCCCGAGCGCTCCATTCGGCACCTGAGGCGCCCTTGAACGAATCGAGGATCCCTGATGCCCCGCTGCACACTGGGATGGTTGGTTGCGGAGGTTTCCCACTTCCTCGAGCCCCTCGCGGAAGCCGTTGCCCACGTCCCGCGATCGAAAGGGCTCGAGGCGTTCCTGCGGCATGCTGGGATCGAGCCGCAGAACCTAACGCACAACGACCTTGAAGGTATCGCAAGCGACGTTTTCGCTCTCTACGAGCAATGGCTGCGGCCCCTCCTCGGCGACGGTGAGCTTCCCGATGTCGAGGCGTTGCCGGACCTCGTGAAGCAAGCGAACACCCTTCTCGACCGGATCGCGGACCTCGACACAGACGAAGTCGTGTGGGAGGCCGCCGGGCAGTCGAGCGGCCTGGGCAGACGACTCCTCGACTACTTGGTGGTGGCCCATCTCGAGCGGTACCATTCCGCCCTCGCGGACACGCTTTGCCTCGTCGGAGTGATCGAATATCCCATCGGCGAGGGCGCACCGGTGGCGGCGTTCCATCCCGAACGGGTCGCGGCCGTCCTCAGGGAGCCCGAGAGGGCCGCGGCCATCTATGGCTGGAACACGGACGATTTCGCGGCGCCGTTGCTCATCGCTCGGCTTCGGGTGCTGCTGTGGAGCCTGGGCGCACCGGCAATTCTGCTCTCTCCCGACCGCACGCGGATCGCGCAGTTGACGGGCGGCGAGGAGCCGTTACCTGGCAACTGGCAGCTGCGCGTTCCCCTATTATACCTCATGAGCGGGGCCGCCCGAGCCTCGCTCGGCCTCTCGCTGCTCCCCATCCCACGGAAGAACCAGGCGGACGCCGGCCTTGCCTTCGTCCCTTACGGCGCCGGCTCGGTATCGGAGACGATCGACTTGCCGGAGCTCTGGCGCGTCCGCATCCAGGCCTCGGCGGACGCCACGGTGGACTACGGCGTCATCGTCCGCCCCGGGCTGCTGGACGTGGGCAGCCTGGGCGAGGACGACCCGCCGAACAGCCTCTTCGTGCAGGCTTCGCTGGAGCGGGACGAGCCGGCGGGGGAGCGTATGGTCTTGGTGGGCGTGGAGGAAGGCGCGCGGCTCGAGGTGGGGACCATCGGTTTGCGCACCGCACTGGACTTCACGTCAGGCGGCGCCTCCTCCGAGCTCCTGCTGGCCCTTGCCGTGGACGGCGGCCGGTTCGTCCTGCCGGCGCCGGACGGCTTCCTCCGCGCGCTGCTTCCGTCGGCCGGCGGCCCGATCGACTTCTCCTTCACCCTCGGCTGGTCCTCCCTGCATGGTTTCCACTTTGAAGGCAGCTCGAGTCTCGACGTCACCCTGCCGCAGCATGTGGAGATCGGACCAGTCCGCATCGACCAACT
>SLRQ01000088.1 GCA_007130885.1 Deltaproteobacteria bacterium | reverse complement strand
CCTCGCCGCCGGGAAGCGGCACCTCGCCCTCGCTCCCGAAAGTTCCGGCGTCCGGGCTCTCTTCGCCGCCACCGGGCAGCGGCACCGACTCATCGCCGAAACTCTCTCCACCCGAAAAAGCTTGGTCAAAAGACTCCTCGCCGCCGGGAAGCGGCACCTCGCCCTCGCTCCCGAAAGTTCCGGCGTCCGGGCTCTCTTCGCCGCCACCGGGCAGCGGCACGGCGCTGTCTGCCGTATCTTTCTCTACCTTACGGCGCCGGACAGTGACTCGGAAGACGACCTCACAACCCTTGCACCGAAGCCTTACTCCCTTCTCGGGAACACGGGTCTCGTCAATCTGGTACTTCGCCGAACAAGACGGGCATACGACCTTCATCTGGACGGGCCTCGTTTTTAGGGGACTTGGCTTATGACACAAAAGCTACCATCGCCGTGATGACCGGAGCAACACAGCACGCCACCATGGCTTCTCACGCTATGACCGTGACCGGCGGCCCAAGCTTTGCTACAGCAAGATTATGGGCAGCGCGGAAAAACGTGGGGCAGGTCCCAGAGGAACCGAGGGTTCTTCCAGAATGAGCTTTGGTAATCGCCTCAAGGAAAGCCTGATCGAGTGGACGTACAAACAGGGCGGGCCGAGGGTAAGGAACCGCATCGAAAACATCGGCGAGGAGTCACTCAATGAGTTGGGGATCGATCCCTTCGGCTTCGATCCGGAGTTCACCAAGGCAGCGATCGCTCCTCTCGTATGGCTCTACAAACGTTACTTTCGGGTCGAAGTGCACGGAATAGAGAACTTGACCGAAGGTCGACTGCTCCTGGTTTCAAATCACTCCGGCCAGATTCCCATCGATGGAGCAATGATCGGTCTAGCCGCCTTCATGGAAGCTGATCCTCCCCGAATAACGAGAGCGTTGTTCGAAAAATGGGTGCCAACACTTCCCTTCGTATCCGTCTACATGCAGCGGGTAGGTCAGGTCGTGGGCACGCCCGCCAATTGCCGCCGTCTCTTGGAGCGAGAGGAGTGCCTGCTCGTCTTCCCAGAAGGCGTGAAGGGTGTGACCAAACCGTTTCACAAACGATATCAGCTCGCGGATTTCGGCCTGGGCTTCATGAGATTGGCCCTGGAGACCGACACCCCCATTGTGCCGGTAGCGGTAATCGGGGCCGAAGAGCAGATCATCTCCATTGCCAACTTGAAGAAGACGGGCAAGTTGATTGGCATGCCCGGCCTGCCGGTAATTCCACAGCTTCTGGTCCCGCTCCTTGGATGGGCGCCTCTTCCCACCAAGTATCGAATCTACTTCGGCGCTCCCATTCGGCCGCGTGGAGACCCCGACGGTGAGGACGCGGAGATTCAAAAGAAGGTGACCGTGGTCAAGCGCAGAATAGAATCCCTGCTGGAGCAGGGCCTTGGTGAGCGAAGGTCCGTGTTCTTCTAGTGAACCGTAAAGGCTGATAGGAGCAAGAGAAGTGCCAAACAAAGAAGAACCGGCCGTCGTAGTAACCGGCATCAGCGGCAACCTAGGAAAAACCATTGCGCGGATTCTTCACCGTAATGAGCGCGTAATAGGAATAGATCGCCGGCCCTTTCCCGAACGACCCAAGGATGTGGAGCTTCATCAGATAGATGTAAGGAGGAGAAAAGCCGGAGATATCTTCCGCCGAAATCCAGTCAAGGCTTTGGTGCACTTGGGGATCGTGTATAACCCGCGACTTCCGGAAGCAGAGAGGCACGCGTTCAATGTCGTTGGAACACAGCAGCTTCTCGAGTACTGCGCGCGTTACGATGTAAAAAAGGTCGTATGCGTATCATCGGCAACTGTCTACGGTCCCGATCCCGACAACCCGAACTTCCTCACAGAGGACGCTCCTCTCGCGGCGTCTGTTCGCCACGGCGAGATCAGAGACCTGGTCGAGGTCGACATGTACGCGCAGAGCTTCTTCTGGCGGTACCCGAATATAGAAACGGTAATCCTGCGCCCGGTCCATATAGTCGGTCCTACCGTAAGGAACACTGTATCGAAGTATCTTCGAATGGAACGACCCTGGGTACTGGCGGGTTTCGACCCTTTGATACAGCTCATTCGCCAGGAGGATGTAGCCAGAGCCATAATGCTCGCTCTCACCGTTGGAACAAAGGGGATTTACAACGTTACCGGGCCCGGCGAAGCTCCTCTTTCGCGAATACTAGACATCCTAGGCCGTCGGCCTAGACCCATCCCCCACTTTGTTGCCGGCAAAATACTCCAACGTCTCTGGGAAATGAGAATGACTTCATTCCCGCCTCACGAGCTCGATCATCTTCGCTACCTTTGTGTGACGGATGGCAGCCGGATCCAAAGAGACCTTGGGTTTGAACCGGCTTACAGCCTACAAGATACGGTCCTCTCGGTTGACCAATAGGAGCCCATTACAACGAGTTTGACAGAAACCGGTCCGCTCCGTAGCTTCGTGTTGTATGATGTAGGCGGCTTCGTCGCGTGGTGTTCCAAAGGATCCGGAGATTCCGATGCGCATTCATCCCAAGGCGCCGTTAGCCATCTTGGTGGCGGCTCTAATTCCAGCCACGGGTTCAGCGGAAGAAGACTTCCTTCTTCTCGACGACGAGCTACCACTTGCCGACCTAATCCCGTCGAGAACCGACGACAAGGTCGAGGAAGAAGAGCCTTCAGAAGAAGAGCTGCACGAGATAATCACGTTGCTGCTTTTGCCCCTCGATAAAAGGCCTCGCGTTCACGATGATCCTTCGGAGCAGCATGAGCGCCTGCTCGCAATGCTCGTGCCGTATGGAGACATTGTGCCGGAGACGGAACCGGTGGCCGGTGAAACACCCGCCATACCTCGCCCGCCATTTGGACGCCCCCTCCGAGGAGAGCTGGACCCCGGATCACCCGGGCTACTGCTGGGTCTACGTGGACTGGCCGGCGGCTCGGGAATGGGAGGAGGCACCGTCGGAGGAGGGCTGGATCTCCTTATCGACTATGGCCTCATTGAGGGCCGGCTGCTATTCGGAGTATCGGCTGATGTTTTCGGGCACCGGCTGCTGGTGCGGCATCAAGACTCATACGGCGGAACACAAGAGACCGCCTTCGATGTGCGAGTCATACCCGTCATCGCCGTAGCAAGCTACATACTCCCAGGCACCACCGGCCGGGTGAGTTGGCAAGCAACCGCCGGCGCCGGCGCGCTCTTGGCCTCCGCCGGTGATGGCACACGGTCCGGACAGAGCTGGTTACCGGCGGGAGCATTCGGCTTCGGGCCAACCATAGCGGTTGGGTCGGGTGCCTTTTCGATTAGCGGACGGGTATCAGGTGGCTTCGGCAGTATCACCAGCCGAGACGGCACAACACTAGTCAAGAGCATGTTTGGGGGAATGGGTCTAACGGCCGGCTACGTTCTGTCAATCTGACTCCGCCTCCGCCCGTTACATCCAATCGGGAAGACCGCCTGAACTACTTCCTACGAAATGAACAACCAATCCCCCTCGAAACGCCGACCCACGCAAGCCCCGGGCAACGCACTCGGAGACGCTACCGGGAATCCCTGCGGTAAAGCGAGGGTGGACGGCACTGAACGCGGTCTGGTCATAGGGACCGCCGGGCACGTGGACCATGGTAAGTCCCGGTTGGTGGAGGCACTGACTGGAACAAACCCGGATAGACTAAGCGAAGAGAAACGACGCGGGATCACCATAGATCTCGGCTTCGCCCACCTCGATCTCCCAGGGGTCGGCTCCGCCGGAATAGTCGATGTCCCCGGTCACGAGAGATTCGTTCGCACCATGGTCGCCGGCGCGGCGGGAATGGACCTGGTTCTTCTGGTAGTGGCGCTGGATGAAGGCGTCATGCCCCAAACCCGTGAGCACCTGGATGTGTGCCGTCTGTTGGGCGTCAAAAGGGGCGTCGTCGCCATCACCAAGGCCGACATGGAAGCGACACTAGGTCCTGAGTGGGAAACCCTAGTCAGATCCGATATAGCCGACGCCGTGGAAGGAACCTTCCTCGAGGAAGCACCGGTAATCACCGTCTCCGCGGATGACGGTCGCGGGCTCGAGGATTTGGTGGATGCGCTCGCGGCCGTATCCAAGAACGTCAGGGGCCGAGATCCTTCCGGGCCGCTTTTCATGCCGGTGGACCGTGTCTTTACAATGCACGGCTTTGGAACGGTGGTCACGGGAACGATGCTCTCCGGCAACTTGAAAACCGGCGATGCAATCTCGTTGGCCCCTTCTGCTTCGAACGATGCGACTCGCGTAAGAGGCCTTCAGGTGCATGGTAGAGAGGTGAACACGGCCGTGGCCGGGCAACGGGTGGCTGTGAACCTAGCGGGTCTTTCCAAAGAAGCCGTTGATCGAGGGTCTGCTATCGTGGCTCCGTTAGCCGCGGCTTCCGGCAAGTTGCTTGACGCTAGGGTCGAGGTTCTGGCCGCGGCGAAGCGCCCTCTAAAACAGCGTGCCCGAATGCAAGTCCACATTGGTACAGGCCGTGCCGAGGTCCTCGTATCCCTTCTCGGATGCTCCGAGGTACCTCCGGGAGGAGCCGCCTTCGCACAGCTTCATCTAGACCGTTCCCTTCCGGTGCTTCCCGGGCAGCCCTTCATAATGAGGGGGAGCCGAGTGCTTGCCGGTCGAGGACGCACTGTGGCCGGGGGTCTCATCCTCGGGCTGGCGACGCGGCGACGACGCCCCACCCGAAGCGACGCGACACTCGGGATGGAGGCCCTCTCGTCAGAGGATACCGATGTTTTGGTCGAGGAAATCGTTCGCGGCAGAGGCCTGAAAGGTGCGACGGAAAGAGAGCTGCCGTATCTTACGGGTCTGCCCAACAGGTCTCTTCGCCGCTCGGTCGAACAGCTGACCAGCCGTAGGATTCTCGTACTCGCCGAACCGGAGCAACGGCTGCTGGTACACGCTGACACGGCGCGACGCTTGGAGGAAGAGGCCGTGGCCCGCATCGAGGCGCATCATGCATCACGACCGCTCGAGCGCGGCATCTTGAAGGAGGCCCTCCGTTCGTCTCTTGCCGGACCGCCACCACCCAGACTTTTTCATTCCATCCTTGCCGGCTTATCGAAGAGCGGAGTGGTGGAGACGGACGAGAACCGGGTCCGGATCGCGGGGCAGGACGCGGCAATGAGTAAAGCCGATGCGGAAGCCTCTGAAACAGTGGCAAAATACATCGAGAAAGCCGGTCTTGCCCCTCCTACCTTGAGCCGGATTGCCGCGAGTGAATCCATGGAGCCGAACGTAGCCAGAACACTGGCAATGCGTCTCGAGGACGATGGACGGGTGGTAAAGGTGAAAGACGACCTTTACTTCGATTGCGGTGCCATGGAGGATCTCGAGCGTCGCTTGGTGTCTTGGCTCGATGAGCACGAAGAGATAGACACACAAAGCTTTAAGGAGATGACCGGGGTAACGCGCCGCCACACCATCCCCCTTTCCGAGTACTTCGATCGCCGGCATGTCACGCTCCGCGTCGGCAACAAGAGAATCCGGCGACGGAAACAGCAGGGCACAAAGGGCGACTAACGAGAATGACCGACCTACTAATGGACACCAAAGCTTTTCTGAACCTCGTACCAGAGGCCTTGCTGCTGGTGTCCGATGATCGGGTGGTGTTCGTGAACTCGGCAGCCAAGCACCTTTTTGGTTCGGAGGAGTCGTTGCTCGTGGACAGGCCCATCGAGGACCTCGTTACAAAAGAAGACCTCCAAAAGCTCCACGGTCGTCTCGAGGCCTCCGGCCAGGCGCCCAAGAACTTTCAGCTCCGCCTTCGATTCAGACGGCCCGCTGTCGGTGAAGTGATGTCCGTCGACTGCCGTGCCCTGTGCGTAGCAGAGCAAGCCGACACCGGCGCCCAAACCGTCGTGCTTGTCCTGCGTGACGCCACCCCCGCGGTCCGAGCCGAGGATCTTATCGCCTGGCTGGCGTTGTTTGCGCGCACGACAGGAGGATTATCGGGCGCCGAGGGCATCGTTCGAGCAGCGGCGCCAATGTTCGATGCCTTGGGATGGTGGGGCGCCTTCCTTCGTACCTCGCCGGAGGGCGCGCAAGTCGTAAAGCTGCTGGCGCCGAACAGGGAGGACAGCTATCTCATAGGTTTCGCAAAAAGCCTAATAGAGAAGGGAATGATATCCTGGGACATGATTCCAGTCACGTACGAGGCGTACCGCACCGGCCAACCCGCTTTTCACGACGACATCGAAAAACTAACTCGTAAAGCCGGCTATGGGCATGATCTCGCTTCCTCGATGCGTACGGAGGGTTTTTCCCGAGTTGTATGGGTGCCGATACGCCCCGAGGGCCGCACGAGTCACATGCTCCTCATAGTAGGCCCCAGCCTGACGGAGCACGACTTCGCCGCCTTGCAGCTTCTAGGAGAGATGATAGGTGCCGCTTTACGCCTTGAAGCACTGCAGGGCGAGCTGGTGCGAAGTGAGAGGCTCGCAGCGGTGGGAGAGATGTCGGGCGTATTGGCGCACGAGCTACGAAACCCCTTGGCCGTGATCTTCAACGCGGTGACCGGCCTTCGCAAGGCCAAGAGCGGCGACGAAGACACCCATGGGCTCCTGTCCATAATCTACGAAGAGGCGAGTCGTCTAAAAAGGGTTGTAAAGGATCTGGTGGATTTCTCCAAGCCAGTCGTGCCGCAGATCGCAGCCACGGACCCACGAACGGTCATGGATTCAACAATCGAGGCTATTAGTTCAAAAGAGGAGTTTCGGCACGTCCCCCTCTCGGTCTCGCTGACCGAAGGGCTTCCCCACATAGCGGTAGATGCTCATCTCCTCGAACGTGTGCTCACGGACCTCATAGAAAACGCTTGCCAAGCCGTATCGGATGGAGGTCAAGTAAGGATTACTGGAGAATCCGCCTGCGAAGGAACGGTCCGCCTCCGGGTGCGAAACGACGGGAATCCCATCTCGCCCGACGAGGCCGCCAGGGTGTTTCAACCCTTCTACACTACCCGTGCCACCGGGACGGGTTTGGGGTTGACCCTCGCCAAGCGAATAGTGGAAGACCTTGGAGGGAAGGTGACCGTCGATCCGGACGACTCCGGCGCGTCATTCTCGCTATGGCTTCCGGAAAGAGGTCCGGACGAATCAAACCCAGAAGAGGTCAAAAGCTGATGGCTCGCGTCTTGGTGGTAGATGATCAAGCCAACATGCGGGCGACTACCGCGCTGATGCTTCAACAAGCCGGTCACGTCGTCGATCTGGCTTCCGGGGGCCCTCAAGCACTCGATATCGTAGAGGCCCGCCCAATAGACGTAGTGCTTACCGATCTTCGCATGTCTCCAATGGGCGGCCTCGAGCTGGTTCAGAAGTTAAAGGATCTGACCCCCTCTACTCAGGTCCTGGTAATGACCGCCTATGGCTCGGTGGAGACCGCCGTAACAGCGATGAAGATGGGTGCCGTGGACTATCTTCCGAAGCCATTCACGGAGGAGGAGCTTCTTCTCAAGGTCGATCGGGCCATCGAGCATAGATGGCTTCTTTCCGAGATGAAGGCGCTGTCCGACGAGCTTCGCGCGCGGTACGGCATCGAGAATGTAGTCGGAAGATCCTCGGCGCTAAAGGATCTGCTCGCCAGGGTTGTAAAGGTAGCTTCAACGGACACCAACGTCTTGATTACCGGAGAGTCCGGAACCGGGAAAGAGATCATTGCTCGCGCAATACACACCATCAGCCGTCGTTCCAAAAGGCCGTTTGTGACCGTCAACTGCGCCGCGATAAACGAGCAGCTATTGGAGTCCGAGCTTTTCGGTCACGCAAGAGGGGCCTTCACCGGTGCCGTGGCGGCGCGACGCGGAATGCTCGAAGAAGCTGACGGCGGGACCTTCTTCTTCGATGAGATTTCCGAGACGAGCGTGCAGTTCCAGGCCAAGCTTCTTCGCACCATACAAGAGCACGAGATCCGCCGGGTCGGCGAAAACGTGCCTCTTCGAGTCGACATCCGGGTTCTGGCGGCTACCAATACAGATCTGCACAAGGCAATCGAAGAGAAGACTTTTCGGGAGGATCTCTACTATCGCCTGAACGTCGTATCGCTGAGAGTTCCACCTCTGCGAGAGCGACTGTCGGATATACCGGTGCTCACACAGCACTTCCTCGACCGTTTCAACAAACGCAACAACACCCGCTGTCAGATTTCGCGCAGCGCAGTCGAGAAGCTGATGACCTACCACTTTCCAGGCAACGTTCGGGAGCTGGAGAACCTGGTCGAGCAGGCCGCTGCTCTATCGGATAGCGACGTGCTGGAGCCCACCGATTTCGATCTTTCCGGACGCCTGAAAGAGATCTCGGTTATCGAACAGAGTTCGCCTTCGCTGGCGGAAAGCGACGGGGCCACGCTCGCCGAAGTAGTTGAAAGAGCTGAAGCGAGAGCCATAAAGCTGGCCATAGAACGCCACGACGGCCGGCTGAATGAAGCCGCGAAAAGCCTGGCCATCAGTCACACCACCTTGTGGCGCAAGATGAGACGGCTTGGCATTCACAAGGCGGAGGCGGCAAGCTGATGCCGGCTTCCCTTCAGCCGGGCGGAGGCCCCTCGGCTTGCGGGCCGAATGCCGGCCGGCCACGTCGGTCCACTACGCGCAGCGTACTTGCCTGAGGCCCTTCTTCTCCAGCTTCCTCGCTAATCGCCACACCCATGCCGACCTTCAGGTTCTCGAAAGGCATGTCCAATACCGCGTTGCGATGGAAGTAGACCTCGCGTCCCGTCCTCGTAATTACGAATCCGTAGCCCTTGGGGAACAACCTGCTGATTACGGCATCGAGGTCTTGCTCGGGGTGTCGCTTGACCTCACCGCGACGCTGCTCCGCATGCCGCTGAAGCCGGCGACGGGCCGCCGTAAACGCATCCTTCACCACGGAGTAGAGATCATCCCGGACGCTTCCTTGCCATGACTCCCGCGCTACAGCCAGCTCATGACCAGGAGGCAGAGTGATGTTCAGCCGCACTCGCCAGCCGCTGCCGAACTGGGGATGCTCATGCTCTCTTTCAATTGCGACACTGCACCTGTTCATCCGAGCAAAGCGCTCCAAATGAGCTGCCCGCCGCTCGATGAAGGCATTGACCCGCGTATTGGGCTCAACACCGCGCCAGGTAATATCCAGGGGCAGTTGCATGATTGCTCCTCCTACCGGTGTATCCTCCGCAAGGGGCGACACTCCGATTGCACATGAGCCCGCCGTTCCATGAAAACCTTATTGTCTATCTTGCCGGAGAGGGAGTGGGAGGCGGCTGACAGTAAGCTTGATTCTCGAGCCCAGGGCTCTATTATCGCCGCATGCCAAAAAAACAACTTCGAACGAACGTGGACAAGGTCATCTCGTTTTCCGTCCAAGGCAAGGTCAGCTACCCATCGGCGGCGCGCGGCCACCGTGTGGATGCCAACGGGATGCCGGCTCTCTTACCGTCCATCGGAGGCATCTCCTATAACGTCAAGGTGGGCGATCCCGCATTCGGCTGGGCGGGAGATCACATAGAGCCTGGCGTCTCCGCCATAGCTGACTGGGAGAAACGCTTCGATCACCCCAACGCTTCTTTCCATTTCTATTCGTGCGTTGGCAATGAAGCACGGGTCGTGAGCGGGGATGCCAAGGGAGCCAAGGGAGTAGTCACCGGCCACCATGGAGGTGCCGAGCATGTGATCATCGACTTCGCCGATGACGTGCTCCAGAAGCTCACCATGGACGATAAGTTTCTCGTCATCGGACGAGGTCAAGGTCTGCAGCTTCTCGACTACCCGGAGGTGAAGCTCTACAACCTTGACCCTGACCTCTTGATGAAGCTTCGGATCCGCGAGCTGCCCAAGGGTCGCCTCGAGGTGCCTGTAGCGGCTATCGTGCCCGGTCACCTCATGGGCTCGGGAGTAGGCTCGCTCTCCATGGGCAGCGGCGACCACGACATCATGACCACGGATCGAAAGGAGATGGCCCGGCTCGGGCTCGACTCTCTCAAGTTCGGCGACTTCGTGGCCATCACGGATCACGACAACGTGTACGGTCGCTCCTGGCGAAAGGGTGCTGTCACGATAGGGATCGTGGTGCACTCCGACTGCGTTTTCGCCGGTCACGGGCCGGGGGTCACCACTCTCATGTCGAGCATGACGCCCCACATCGAGCCCAAGGTCGACGCGGGCGCCAATATCGCTCGGGTCATGCGCATCGGGCGAAACCGGCCCAAGCGGAAGAAGGCAACCACGCGCCGCAAGCGCTAGGCAAGGGAATGACGGCGAAAAGAGTTGCATTCATCAACGAGAAGGGCGGCACCTGCAAGACCACGCTAGCCGTTAACTGCGCCGCCTGGCTGGCGGAGCGAAAAGGTAAGCGGGTGCTCCTTATCGATCTCGATACCCAGGGCCACGCCGGAAAGAGCCTGGGCATAGACGTTCGCAGCGCCCCCATCACCATCGCCGATGTGCTGCTGGACGGGTCAGTTGAGCCATCCAAGGCCGTATTACCAACCGCGGTGGAGGGGCTGGACATCCTGCCGTCCAACCGCTCTCTTTTCGATCTTCCCGAGAGGCTGGCAACCGCGCACGACAAACACACTCGGTTGCGATCGGCTGTCGACTCGCTCACCGAAAAGCACGACTACGACTTCGTCATCTTCGATGCCCCACCCTCACTCGGCGTGGTGACCATGAGCATAATGGTGGCCACAAAAGAGGTGATAGTTCCGGTAGCGCTTACCTACTTCGCGCTCGATGGATGCGCGGAGGTCGTACAAACCGTGGAGCGGGTGCGAAAAGAGCACCGCCGCAAAGACTTGACTGTCAGTCACGTGGTGCCGACTCTCTATCGCCGCACCAGGATGGCAAACGAGGTGCTGGCCAAGCTCTCGGAGTACTTCGAAGGCCGTCTGGCCCCTACTCTCGGCTTCAATGTCAAGATCGACGAAGCTCAAAGCCACGGGCAGACGATCTGGGAGTACGCTCCCGGATCACGCGGGGCGGAGATGATCGAGGCTATAGCCGGCGCCATATTCGATTGAAGCGCAAGTCGCCCCGCCTACATCTCATGAGCCGCCAGGGCCGTCTAAATCAGAAATCATGATTCGCAATCGAGGGATCACAATTGCTGGTTTAGTCGGGCACGCAGTAACCTTCAATTGCAAGGCACGTGAGAAAGTCCATCTTGCCTGTCGGGCCATGGCAAGACTCGCCGGAAGGACATGAGTTGCCTAGGCCTCCGCAGCAAGGGATTTGGCAGGTGGTTTGACCGCCCATGAAAGGCTCGAAGCATACCAACCCATCCTCGCATTCCTCATCGCTGACGCAAGGGTGATTGCGACCCACTTTTTCGATCGGCGGAGCGAGGCACTCGCAGGTGCCTATGTTGCAGAACTTGCCTAACGACCCGCAGTCGAGCGGCGCGCAGTCACAGGGCCAGTCTCCATAACCTTCACAGTTACCGGTGGACGTATCGCAACTCCAGCCACCAGGACAAGGATTGCAGTCCCACGGCTCGTCGGCGCCATGGCACTGGCCTTCGGAGTGAAAGGTGCAGCCAAGACGGCAGGCTCCCGAGAACTCGTCGCAGTAGTAGGCATCGCCAAGATGGTCGCAATCCTCGGGGACGCAGCCTGTCGGCGGATCGACACAAACGCCCTGCGTATTACAGGTCTGTGGATCCTCGCATTGGTCATCGTGCGTGCAAGGGCCGCAGGTGTTCGTGTCGAGATCGCAAACGAATCCTCCAGTGCAGTCTTCATTGTCATAGCAAGCAGGGATGCAGTAGCCACCCATTCCCTCGTCACAAAGGTACCCGGACGGACACTCCTCGACCTCGGCCTTGGGACCGCACTGGACATAACAGTATCCCCGAGGGGCCGGCTCATCGTCGGTCAAAGCGCACTTCGGACCGTTCAAGCTTTCAGCGCAAGCTTGGTCATTTATGCAGCCTTCACAATGCCCCATGTTGCAGACATGATCAGCCGGACAGTCCGTGTCGACCGAGCAAGCCCGTGCGTCGGTAAACGGCTCGCAGGAGCCGTCTTGGCAGATCTCTTCGTAATCGCAATCGAAGGCCGTCTCGCAATCCGGGTCGGCCGAAGCTTTACACACACCGTCATCGCAGCGCTCCCCGTCGGGACAATCCTCATCTTGCTCACAGTCTTGCCCATTGGAAGGACCGTTTTCCGGCCTTTCTCCCGTTTGACAGATGCCGGCGGCATCGCAGTAACCCTCCGGGCAGTCCTCGTCCGTAGCGCAAGGATCGGAGCCCGGACCCGACTGCCATTCGAAGCAAATCCCGTCAAGGCAGACTTGCCCCAAGGGACAGTCTCCGTCCACGTTGCACTCTTTACCAACACCGCCGTTCGGCAAGCATGCGGCGGAAACGAAGGCGCCCGCTGCGAGCATAATGGTAAGAAGAACAAATCCGCGCCCGGGAAAAAAGAGCCGTAAGACGGGGACCCCGACTGCCGTCGCGGAGCCGCCAGAAAGCCTCGAGCCGTCGGTCTGTCGACCGATGCGCGGGAACTCTCCGTCAACGAATACGAGTCGGCGCATCATCTCCGTCCTCCTACCGTCTGGTGTGACGGTGCTAGACCTAATCCCTGCTCACAACCCCTGTCGAGCACCTTCAGTATAGCAACCCAACCCCCGCAAACCAACCCGCACTCAAGCTACAGGATACCCTCTATTCGAATCAGACTCTCAAAATAAGTAATTCAGTGTAAAATACCTCGAACACCCTGACGCCGCCGAGCTTTGCGGAACACGGTGTTCAGTGGGTCTCTATGATATGGTTCCGCTTACCTCGACAGCGAATCACCACCGCCGCGGAGGCTCTCCCGTGCATGCCCGGTTTCTCCCAAATAATTCTACTCATCATGCTGTCCGCATCGGTCGTTCCTTGGCCGGCGCGTGCCTCAATAGCAGACCTCCCTCCCATTCGTTCCGACGACGCACAGCGTTTCGCGGGCCTGCTCGAGGGATATGAATCAGTCCCGGGTTTTCCGAAGGGTTTTTCGTTTTCCGACCTATCGGTAGATCAAAGAACTCTTCGGTATCGCTTTGAAGGGCCTGAAGGTTACTGCGTCTTTACCGTCGGCGAAAAAGCGGAGTCCTCATCGACACGAATCGGCGAGCTACCTCTTCAGGCAGCCTGCACGGGTATTTCGGAGAAATTGGCGGAGCAGTTGACCGATGCGTTCGTCTCACACGTGGGCGATGCCATGCCTATACTGGCCTCGGAACTTCGCGAGAAATGGCTGGCGGACAAAGACCATGGCGACACCGAAACTCCAGCCTCAAAGCTTCCGGGCGAGCACAAAGAAAAACCTCTCCTCCCCAAGGCACCGCTTCTACCGGCGGTTTTGCTCTTCTCTCTAGCAGCCATACTACTACATCTGTTTCGCACCTGCCGCCAAAGCGAGATTCAAGACCCTCGAACCCTCGCTTCCATACCGATCGCCTGCGTCCTGCTCTTCCTCTTGACATCAATATCTTACCCGTCCGCAACCTACGTTCATCCGGGCCACTCCTTCCTTACAGTAGAGCCCATCTCGCACCATATATCGACCACATGGGCCAGACTGCTCTCCTCATCAGCAGTGCTGTTGGTTCTTGCCTTCATATGGTCTTGGCTGCGAAGCATCTTCCCCGAAAATAGACTCTCAGGCGTAGCGATTATCCTGGCAGGCATCTCTCCACCGGCCTTGAGCTTGGCTGTCTTGGATCCTGTGTACTCCTTGATCCCCTTGCTGCTATTGCTGTCTATCTTGGGTCTAACCGAAAAGCCCGCGAATCGCTGGACAGCCCTACCTCAATCGATACTGGCCATTGGAGCGTTTTCCATCTTGACGGTCGGGCCCCACTTCGCCCTTGCTTCCGCAATATTGCTTCCCGCCACTCGTCTGGCCACGACCCGGTCTTACTTCATCAGTAAAAAGCCATTGTTACTTCGGGCTCTGACTGGAACGGTTCTACTAGCCTGCGTCCTATGGTGGGCAGCCGAGATACTCGAACCCCTACGAACTGCGTCGTCATTTAGAGAAGTGCCTGCTCTTCGCCACGCTGTGCTCTTGCTCTACAGCAACGGTCTCGTAGTCGGCATCACATATCCACTCTTTTCTTTCTTTTTGCTGGCAGGAATCCTTGGCACTATCCTCCGAAAGAGCCTCATCGGGATTGGGGCGAGCGCCGCGGTAATTTTATTCGTAGCAGCCACGGTAGCTTGGAACTGTTGGGGCCGAGACGGGACAGGCGACGCTTTCCCCTTGGCGGTTCTATTCTCCGCTCCACTGCTAATGGTTTTTTCCATAGGCGTGGCTGAATCATTCCGAACCATAGTGTCTAGTCGCATTCTACGCATCTTCGCCCTAGGCTCTGCTTGCTTTCTTTTTATTCACTATTATCTGCTACATCGTTTG